>NZ_JABUEC010000003.1:0-877744 GCF_019836065.1 Rhodococcus sp. BP-332 | reverse complement strand
ACAAAAAAGAACCGGTCCCTCCCCGACGGGAAGAAGGAGAAGAACCAGCAAACCAAAACAAAATATTGGCACTGACATTCATCGACACACTGTTGAGTTCTCAAAGAACACGCACACACCACCACCACCCACACGAAGCAGGAGGATCCGGGGCAACCGTTCCAGCCTAGCCAGCCGCACGGAGCCGAGTCAAGACTCGAACTCTTCGGTGACCAGGATGTCAGATGATCTACGGAGCCGGTGATCGAGGCCTTGCGGTCTCGGTCCGTGTCCGTGTCGCTCTGACTCGACAAAAGTTACGCGACGGATAACAGTGCGTCAAATCCGCAGGTCGGCCACACGACGGGCTCGCGACCATGCAGGTCAGCGCGCCGCTCCGGCGCCTCGCGGGCCTTCGAGTGCTCGAACCCCGACTGTGACCCCGCGCACGCGTGGCTCACACCGAGCGCCGTACGCCGGCCATGTTCTTCTTACCCCGACGCAGCACCAGCCACTCACCGTGCAGGAAGTCGTCCGCGGAGGGAGTCCAGTCCTCGGCAGCGATCTTCTGGTTGTTGACCGACACTCCCCCCTCCTTCACCACACGACGGGCGGCGCCCTTCGACTCGCACAGCGACGTGTCGACAAGAAGGTCGACGATCGTGCGCTCCTCCCCTGCCGGCAGCTCGGCGACGTCGGTCTCCGACAGCGCGGCCGACAGTGTCCCCGCGTCCAGGTCGCGAAGCTCTCCCCGGCCGAACAGGGCGGAGCTGGCAAGTTCGACGGCCGCGGTGTTGTCCGCGCCGTGCACCAGCGTCGTCATCTCCGCCGCCAGTCGCTTCTGCGCCGCGCGGGCCTGGGGTCGTTCTGCCGTCGCCGCCTCGAGTTCCGCCAGCTCGTCACGATCGAGGAACGTGAACCAGCGCAGGTACTTCACGACGTCGGCGTCGGCCGTGTTCACGAAGTACTGGTACCAGGCGTACGGCGACGTCATCTCGGGGTCGAGCCACAGGCTTCCGCCACCGGTGGACTTACCGAACTTCGTGCCGTCCGCCGCAGTGACCAGAGGAACGGTCAGCCCGTGCACGGCGTCGCCGTCCATACGTCGGGTGAGATCGATGCCCGCGACGATGTTGCCCCACTGATCCGATCCGCCGACCTGCAAGGTGCATCCGTGCTGCCGATGCAGGTGCAGGTAGTCCTGCGCCTGCAACAACATGTAGCTGAACTCGGTGTAGGACATCCCGTCCGATTCGAGGCGCTTCTTCACCGTGTCCCGCGCCAACATCACGTTGACGGAGAAGTGCTTGCCGATGTCGCGGAGGAAGTCGATGGCCGACAGCGACGCGGTCCAGTCGAGGTTGTTCGCGATGACCGCACCGCCGGCACCCTCGAAGTCGACGAAGCGAGAGAGCTGACCCTTGATGCGATCGGCCCACTCGGCCACCGTGTCACTCGAGTTCATGACGCGTTCGCCGACGTCACGCGGATCACCGATGAGTCCGGTGGCTCCGCCGGCCAGCACGATCGGACGATGACCCGCACGCTGGAAACGTGACAGGACCAGCAGCGGAACGAGGTGCCCTGCGTGCAAGCTCGGTCCCGTCGGATCGAATCCCGCGTAGAGGGTGATCGGGCCGTCCGCGGTGGTCGCCGCTGTCAGTGCCTCGATGTCTGTCGACTGGGCTATCAGTCCACGCCAGGTCAGGTCCTCGATGATGCTCACACCGCTGATTCTTTCGCATGCACGCACGTCACCCGACGGCGCCCTCAGGCCTGAGTACCGGGCTCCCCGGCGGGGTCTGTCGGAGCTCGCGGGCTCCGTCTATAGGCAGACACGGCCACCGAGGGAATCCAGAAACGCCACGGACGGTCGGGAGCGGTGGACACGCCGACACGAGGACCTGACTGTACCGGTGACGCCGTCTCGTCCGACAGCGTCACCGACACTTCCGCGCTCTCGACGAAGACACGAACACCGTTGTGGGCCAACGACAGTGCGAGAACACTCCCGACGTTGCCAGGTCCGCGCGCCATACCGAACTCCGGTGCGCGGGGCCGCCGCGTCCTGGCGACCGCGAGACCGTCGACGACCTCACCCGCGCGGATCAGGACGGCGCCGGCCGTTCCGTCAGGACCACAGACGATGTTCGCGCACAGATGCATCCCGTAGCTGAGATAGACGTACAGGCGACCGGGCGGCCCGAACATGACCGAGTTGCGCGGTGTGGGGCCTCGGAACGAGTGCGCCGCGGGGTCGGGCCAGGGTCCGCCGGGATCTCCGCCGTACGCCTCCACCTCGACGATGCGCAGCGTGACGCCGGCGCAGGTCAGACTGGCGCCGAGCAGACGCGTCGCCGCGTCGACGGGAGTCGCGGACCCGAGAAGTCGTTCGGACGGCAGTACGGGGCCGGTCATGTCGGCGATCGACGAGTCGCAGTCGCTCCCGTCACTCCGCGATCGGAGCGGGCGCGGTCGCCCGGGCCAGAATGTCCTCGTGCTCGGCGTCGGTGGCGTCACGCGCATCGTCGATGAGCAGCACCGGAATGCCGTTCTCGATGGGGTAGACACGGCGCAGCCGGGGGTTGTAGAGCAGCTCGTCCTGGATCAGCAGAAGCGGACCCTTGTCCTGCGGGCAGGCGAGAATGCTGTGCAAGCGAGCATCGACGCTCAAGAGGACTCCTCGTTCCGTCGTCGCGTCGGTCTTCCGACGCGGTCTCACCCTACTGATGCGCGGTGAAGCGCTCCGCCGCCACTGCCTTCGTCATGCGCTTGTACTCGCCGGACGTCGACGCCAGATACCAGGTCTTGACCCCCGGACCGGGCAGTCCGGCAGCGCGCAGCGTGTCGTCGAGTGGTCGGAACGCGCGGCTCAGCGGGATGTCCGCGACCACGTGCACGACGTCGGGTCGCTCGGCCGGATCCAACACCAACAGCGCATCCGACACCATCGACGCCGTGAGGTTCTGACCCGCCCGCACGGTCACCGCGCACACCGACCACTGGTCACCGTGCTCCCCGATGCCGTACGCCACGGCCAGGTCCACCGGCTCCGCCTCGCCGATCGCGTCGGCTATCGGCTGCGGGTAGACGGGTCCGCGTGCGGTGGTGATCACCGAGCGCTTGTGCCCGAGCAACCAGTAGTCACCGCCCTCGTCCCGGCGGAACAGCAGGTTGGTCGGAGTCCACACGTCGCCGGCACTGAAGACACCACGCATGAACGCGCCGCTGGAGTCGTCCAGTCCGGGACGGCCGAGCAGCAGGCCGGGTTCGCCGGTCTCGCAGTGTCGGACGAATCCCTGCTCGTCCACGAGGTACCGACCCGAGACGGCGTCGTATGCCGCGAGTTCCACCCGTGCACTGCCAGGCAGCGGGCGACCCTTCGCCCCGATCTTCGTTCCCGCCACGTTCGCGAGGACGACGTCGCCCTCGGTGGACGCGTAGAACTCGAGTACCCGCGCAGGTGCCAGTCGTTCGAGCGTGTGCCGCCACAGGTTGGTGGGCATGCCCGATCCGATGAGGAGCCGTACGGCGTGCTGTCCTCGGTGCGGAAGGGACTCCGACGTCAGGATGTCCCGCATCATGGTCCACGTGTAGGACACGACCGTGACGCCGTAGCGCTGCACCTCGTCCGCGAAGCGCTCGGGCTCGACACCGCGCGACAGCGCGATGCGGGACCCGCCCGCCAACGCGCCGCCCACCGCCACGAGCAATCCGGCCGAATGGTGCAGCGGCGCCAGGCAGTACACGGTGTCGCCGCGGGACAGACCTGCGGAGCTGGCCGTACCGAAGGCCGACAGAGCCCAGCGGTAGTTGGTGATGAACTTGGCATCCAGGGTGTCGTCGTTCCCGCTGAACAGCACGAAGGCGAGTTCCCGTGCGCGCCCCGGGTTGGGGACGTACCACCCCGGCAACTCCACCGTCGACGGGTCGACCTGCTCGAGATCCACGACCAGGTCGGAGTCCTCGATGTCGAGCGAGCGGGACTCACCGCCGCCCAGGACCAGCACGTCCAGTCCGTGGTCGACGGACCCGGCCAGATTGTCGGGGTCGACGATCAGCAGTTCGACGCGCCCGAGTCGCAGCGACGCCGAGAGATCGCTGGTGGGCTGCAGCATGACGGCCACCGCGCCGATGCGGGACAGTGCGGCGACGGCGGCGAGTGCGCTCGGACGTGTCTCCATCAGCACGCCGACGTGCATCGCGGGGCGTACACCGTTGACGATCAGGCCGCGCACCACGTTGTCGATGCGCTGGTCCACGGCGGCGTAGGAGTACACACGGTCGTCGAACACGAAGCACTCACCGGCACTCGCGCGCCGAGCCTGCTCACCGAGCAGACGACCGAGGGAGACCTGCGAATGAGGTTGCAGCTGGCCGAGTCTGGCGAGACGGGGCAGTGTGCGAGCGGCCTCGGACGAGATCTCACGAGACCCCTTCACGGCCCCGGCCGCCGCCGAGGCGATGCCGCGACCGAGACCCAGGCCGACCTCGGCGATGGTGGCCGCGGTGTGGACGAGACGATTTCCCACCGACACGCCGCTCTCCGAGGCCGGGTGCTCGTCGTACCCCATGGCGTGCACCTCGACCGGCCGCGGCCCCAGGCCCTCGCGCCACCGGATCCACCCCGCCGTGCTCGGCCACGTCTGCGTGGCCGCGGTGCTCCCCACCACCAGTCCGAAGTGCCCGGCGCGGAGCCCTGCTTCGTACACCTTGGCCCGCGGAGCCGCCTTGCGGATGCCGCGCACCGCGAGCGGTTGGCCGATGTCGTCGACCTCCCCCACGAACGCGAGGATCGGCATGGTCAGTTCCGCGAGTGAGACGACCTTGCCGCGGATGGAGAACCCACCCGTCATCATGCGGTTGTGCACGACGAACTGCGTCAACAGTTCTGCGACCGCCGGGCCCGACCAGGCGACCCACCCGTCCATCGCGAGGAACCGGCGCTGGGACTCGCGGGGCAGGAGTGCGTCCCGGTCGTGGAGCTGGAGCAGGAAGTCGATGCGCGACTTGACGGTCTTGGCCGGGTCGAGCAACTGGAACCCGGTGCGGGCCATCCAGTCGGTCACCGCGAGACGCGTGAACACGTGCTCGGCGAGGAACTCGGCACCCTTGGTGGCAACGTTCGCCGGGATCCCGAGAGGGAGCGCCGCGAGGGTGTCCACCGGACTGCCGAACGTGATGATGCTGGCGATGTCGCGACTCGAGCGGTACGCGGCGGCCTGGTAACAGAACATGCCTCCCTGCGAGTACCCACCGAGGTGGACCTCGCGACCCGTCCGCTCGGCGACGATGTCGATGATCTCGCTGATCGCGACGATGTGGTCCGCCAGCGTCCGGTTCCACCCGCCCTCCTCGGTGGCCGGCGAACCGAAGTCGACCACCCAGGGGTCCATCCCCGCCTCGTGCAGGATGCCGACGCCGCCCTGGTCGCGGGTGACGTCGTAGACGTCGGCCGACATCATCATCGGCGGTACGAGCACGACGGGCGGACCCGTCTGCTCGGACTCCGGGAAGTACCGACGCAGCCGGTACATACGATCGCGCGCGACCACCGAGAAGGGAGACGGAACGGCATCCGTCTCGAGTCCCCCGAGACGGATGACCTCGAGCCCGTTCTGCGCCGTGGCGACCACACGCCGCAACGACGTCGCGACCGACCCGGTGTCGATTCCCAGCAACTGCACTCCTCGAAGGCGGCATCGATTCGGTCGGTGTGGTCCACGACTCGTCGACCGATGAGGACACAGCGTCTCACACCACTCCGACCGCTCGGATCGGGTCGTCCCGTCAGGCCGTGATCCACGTCCTGAGCTCGCCCGCGGTGCGCTGGACCACGATGATCTGCTCCGCCACCCGTGCGGGCGCGGTACCGCCGCGGCTGTCCCGCGAGCCGATGGATCCGTCGACGGTGAGCACCGAGCGGACCTCCGGCGTGAGCGCCGGGTCGATCGTCGCGAACTCCTCGTCGGTCAGTTCGTCCAGACCCACACCGCGCGACTCCGCACGTCGCACGCAGTCGCCTGCCACCTCGTGGGCGTGCCGGAACGGCACACCGTTGCGGACGAGCCACTCGGCGATGTCCGTCGCCAGCGTGAATCCCGCCGGCGCCAGCTCGCGCAGCCGGTCGGTGTGGAAGGTGAGGGTGGACACCAACCCGGTCAGGGCAGGCAGAAGCATCTCGAGCTGCAACACCGAGTCGAAGACGGGCTCCTTGTCCTCCTGCAGATCACGGTTGTACGCGAGGGGCTGAGCCTTGAGCGTCGCGAGCAGACCGGTGAGATTGCCGATCAGTCGCCCGGTCTTGCCGCGCGTGAGCTCCGCGACGTCCGGGTTCTTCTTCTGCGGCATGATCGAACTGCCCGTCGACCATGCGTCGGCGAGTGTCACGTAGCCGTACTCCGGGGTGCTCCACGACACGATCTCCTCGGCGAGACGCGACAGGTCCACGGCAGTCATGGCCAGGACGAACGCCGCCTCGGCGGCGAAGTCGCGCGAACTCGTCGCGTCGATCGAGTTCTCCGCGGAACCGTCGAACCCGAGCTCCGCGGCGATCTTCTCCGGGTCGAGTCCGAGCGACGAGCCCGCCAGGGCGCCCGAACCGTAGGGCGACACCGCGGCGCGGCCGTCGAAGTCCCGGAAGCGCTGCACGTCCCGCAGCAGCGGATGGGTGTGTGCGAGCAGATGATGCGCGAGCAGGACCGGCTGCGCGGCCTGCGAGTGCGTCTTGCCCGGCATCGCCGCGTCGGGATGTGCCTGCGCCTGCCCGGTGAGGGCCTCGACCACGTCCAGCACGCCCGCCGACACCCGCCGCACCGCGTCCCGCAGCCACATCCGGAACAGGGTCGCGACCTGGTCGTTGCGCGACCTGCCGGCACGCAACCTGCCGCCGAGCTCGGGACCGACCCGGTCGATCAGCCCGCGCTCGAGTGCGCCGTGCACGTCCTCGTCGGACTCTGCGGGACCGAACGCACCCGAGTCGACGTCGACGGCGAGCTGATCGAGGCCGGTGAGCATCGCCTCGAGATCGCCCGCCGTCAGCAGGCCGGCCGAGTTGAGCACACGTGCGTGAGCCTTGGAGGCACGGACGTCGTACGGGGCGAGCACCCAGTCGAAGTGGGTCGACTTGCTCAGCGCCGCCATGGCTTCCGCGGGACCCGACGCGAAGCGCCCACCCCACAGAGCGCCCGCGTTGGTGCCGTGAGCGGGTGACGTCACAGGTCCGACTGTCCCTGCGCCGCCACCGCGCCACGGTCACGGCTGGCGGCGATCTTGGACGACAGGCCGTGCAGCTGCACGAAGCCCTTGGCCGACGACTGATCGAAGGTGTCGCCCGCGTCGTAGGTCGCGAGGTTGAAGTCGTACAGCGACTCCCCGCTGCGACGACCGTTCACGACGACGGTGCCGGCGTGCAGCACCAGGCGGATCTCGCCGGACACGTGCTCCTGGGTGTGCTGGACGAAGGTGTCGAGTGCACCCTTGAGCGGCGAGAACCACAGGCCGTCGTAGACCTGCTCGGCCCACTTCTGGTCCGTGTGCCGCTTGTAGCGGCCGAGCTCGCGTTCGAGGGTGACGTGCTCGAGCTCCTCGTGGGCACGGATCAGGACCATGGCGCCGGGAGCCTCGTAGACCTCGCGGCTCTTGATGCCGACGAGCCGGTCCTCGACCACGTCGAGGCGGCCGACACCCTGCTTGCCCGCACGGGTGTTCAGTTCCTGGATCGCCTGCAGCACCGACACCGGGCGGCCGTCGATGGCGATCGGGCGTCCCTTGTCGAACGTGATGACCAGCTCGTCCGGCGCGTTGAAGTTGGCCGTCGGATCCTCGGTGTAGTCGTAGACGTCCTTGGTCGGGGCGTTCCACAGATCCTCGAGGAACCCGGTCTCCACGGCGCGACCCCACACGTTCTGGTCGATCGAGAACGGCGACTTCTTGGTGACGTTGATGGGGATGCTGTTCTCCTCGGCGAAGGCGATGGCCTTCTCGCGGGTCCAGGCGTAGTCGCGCACGGGGGCCAGCACCTCGAGCTCGGGCGCGAGCGTGTTGAAACCGACCTCGAAGCGCACCTGGTCGTTGCCCTTGCCGGTGCAGCCGTGAGCGACGACGGTGCCGCCGTGCGAGCGCGCGTTCTCGACGAGGTGCTTGACGATGAGGGGACGGCTGATGGCCGACACCAGCGGGTAGCGGTCCATGTAGAGGGCGTTCGACTGGATGGTCGGCAGGCAGTACTCGTCCGCGAACTCGTCCCGAGCGTCGACGACGACGGCTTCGACGGCGCCGCAGTCGAGTGCGCGCTGCCGGATGACCTCCATGTCCTCGCCACCCTGGCCGAGGTCGATCGCCACGGCGACCACCTCCTTGCCGGTCTCGCGGCCGATCCAGCTGATGGCGACAGAGGTGTCGAGACCGCCGGAGTAGGCGAGGATGACGCGTTCGGCCATGGGGTGTGTGCTCCTTCGTGTGATTCGGACGTTCTGGGATTGAGACTGGTGGTTCAGCGCGCGAGATTCTCGATGCGGTCGGCGAGCTCGCGTCCGGACAGCGGATCGCGGGCGATCACGAAGATGGTGTCATCCCCCGCGACCGTTCCCACAATCTCGGGCAGTGCCGCCCGGTCCAGTGCACTGGCGAGATAGTGCGCGGCTCCGGGCGGCGTGCGGAGAACGGCCATCGTGGAGCTGGCGTCGGTGGAGACGAGCAACTCGCCGAGCAGCCGGGAGAGCCGATCGGTGCCGCCCGCGACCCCTCGGACCGGGCTGCCGTCCTCGGGAACGACGTAGACGCCCGCACCGCCGTCGGCGGCGCGAAGTTTGACGGCGCCCAACTCGTCGAGATCGCGGGAGAGAGTGGCCTGGGTGGCCTCGATCCCCTCCGCCGCGAGCAGCGACTGGAGTTCCTGCTGCGATCGGACCTGGTGGGTGGAGAGCAGGGCCACGACGCGCGCCTGGCGCCCGGCGCGCGTCGACGACGTCACCGGGCCCTGCGACTCGGCGGTCACGGCGTCCGTCGTCCCGATGCCGCCTGCTCGAGCAGCCACACCAGGACGGCCTTCTGTGCGTGCAACCGGTTCTCGGCTTCGTCCCACACGACGCTGCGAGGGCCGTCGAGCACCGTGTCGCTGATCTCCTCGCCGCGGTGGGCCGGGAGGCAGTGCAGGACGAGTGCCTCCGAGTCGGCACGATCGAGCAGCGACTCGTTGATCTGGAACGGGCGGAGGGGTCCGACGCGGTCCAGGCCGTCGTTCTCCTGTCCCATCGACGTCCATGTGTCGGTGACCAGCACGTCGGCTCCGGTCGCGGCGGCGATCGGATCGTTCGTGACGGTCACGCTCGCTCCCGTCCGCTCACCGCGCTCCTGCGTGGCCGCCAGCACCGACGGGTCCGGCACGAAGCCCTCCGGGGCGGCGATCGTGACGTCGACGCCGGCGGTGACGGCGCCGAGCATGAGGGAGTGCGCCATGTTGTTGGCACCGTCGCCGAAGTACGAGAGGCGCAGACCTCTCAACGATCCCTTGCGCTCGGCGAGCGTCTGGAGATCGGCCAGCACCTGGCAGGGGTGGAAATCGTCGGACAGCGCGTTGACGATGGGCACGCTCGCCCCCGTCGCCATCTGCTCGAGGCGCTTCTGCCCAAACGTGCGCCACACGACGGCGTCGACGTAGCGGGACAGCACGCGCCCGGTGTCCTGCAGCGTCTCCTCGCGTCCGAGCTGCGTGCTGCGGCCGTCGACGACCACTGCGTGGCCGCCGAGCTGCGCGATGCCCATCTCGAACGAGAAGCGGGTGCGCGTCGAGTTCTTCTCGAAGATGACGCCGACGCCGCGCGGACCCTCCAGCGGGCGCCGCGAGAACGGTGCCTTCTTGAGTTCGGCTGCGAGAGCGAGGATCTCGGCCTGCTCCTCGGGGGAGAGATCGTCGTCTCGAAGGAAGTGCCGCAGTGTCACGAGGTCGCCTCTGCTGTCGGCCGCGCCTCGTCGAGGACCGCGGGAAGTGCACGGACGAACGATGCTGCCTGCTCGTCCGTGATGATCAGGGGCGGCGCCAGACGCAGGACGTTCGCCTGCGCCGCGTTCACCAGGAAGCCTGCGTGACGGGCCGCGGTCTCGACATCGGCCGCCACCGGCTCGGTGAGGACGATGCCCAGCAGAAGGCCCGCACCCCGTACGCGATCGACGAGGGGATGTCCGAGCGCCTCGATGTCGTGTCGCAGGATCTTGCCCAGCCGGTCGGCGTGCGAGAGCAGATCCTCGGACGCGAGAGTGCGCAGCACCGCCAGGGCCGCCGCCGAACACACCGGGTTGCCACCGAACGTGGTCCCGTGCTTGCCCGGGGTGAGCATGGCGGCTGCCGGGCCGATGCCGATGCAGGCGCCGATGGGCAGTCCCCCGCCCAGCCCCTTCGCCAGGGTGATGACGTCCGGGACGATGCCGAACCGCTGATGGGCGTAGAACCACCCCGTACGGCCGATGCCCGTCTGGACCTCGTCGAGGATCAGCAGGGCGCCGTGGCGCGCAGTGATCTCGCGCGCTGCGGGCAGATAGCCCTCCGGCGGGACGACGACTCCGCCCTCACCCATGATCGGTTCGAGGAAGACGGCGGCCGTGTTCTCGTCGACCGCCGCCTCGAGCGCGGCGATGTCGCCGTAGGGAACGTGCGACACACCGGCGGGCATGGGCTCGAACGGAGCCCGCTTGTCCGCCTGCCCCGTGAGCGCGAGGGCTCCCATGGTCCGACCGTGGAACGCGTTCTCCGCCGCGATGATGTTCGGTCGACCCGTGAGACGCGCGATCTTGAAGGCGGCCTCGTTCGCCTCGGTGCCGGAGTTGCAGAGGAACACCCGAGCATCGCCGCCGGCCGCGTGACCGAGGTGCTCGAGGAGGTGCTCCGCCAGTTCGATCGACGGCGGCGCCGCGTAGAGGTTGGACGTGTGGCCCAGCGTCGTCAGCTGGGCGGAGACCGCCTCGACGACGGCAGGATGTCCGTGGCCGAGGATGTTGACCGCGATCCCGGCGAGGAGATCGAGGTACTCCTTGCCGTCGGCGTCCGTCACCACGGCTCCCGAACCACCGACCAGCGCCACGCGCGGCACGCCGTAGTTGTTCATCAGCGCATTCGAGAAGCGTTGCTGCAGTTGCTCCGTGCTGGTCATGCCCGTCCTCTCGTACTGCCGTCGTGCACCATCGTGCCGATGCCCTCGCCGGTGAACAGTTCCAGGAGCACGGAGTGCTCGAGTCGACCGTCGATGACATGGGCGCTGGGAACTCCCCCGCGCACCGCGCGCAGACACGCCTCCATCTTGGGGACCATGCCGGCGTCCAGGCCGGGCAGCAGTTCGGCGAGGACGTCCGCCTCGATCTCCGAGACGAGCGACCCGCGGTCCGGCCAGTTCGTGTAGAGCCCCTCGACGTCGGTGAGGACGACGAGCTTCTGCGCGCCGAGCGCCTCCGCGAGGGCCGCGGCCGCGGTGTCCGCGTTGATGTTGTGCACGACGCCGTCCGCGTCGGGAGCGATGGTCGAGACGACCGGGATGCGCCCGGCCTCGATGAGGTCGTGCACCGCAGCGGGATTCACCGTCGTCACGTCGCCCACCAGACCGATGTCGGTGGCGACACCGTCGACGGTCACGGTGCGTCGAGTCGCCGTGAACAGGTGCGCGTCCTCGCCGGAGATGCCGACAGCGTAGGGGCCGTGCGCGTTGATCAGTCCGACCAGCTCGCGACCGACCTGCCCGAACAGGACCATGCGCACGACGTCCATCACCTCGGGCGTCGTCACGCGGAAGCCGCCGCGGAACTCCCCCACCAGTCCGAGTCGAGTGAGCATGGCGGTGATCTGGGGACCGCCGCCGTGCACGACCACCGGGTGGATACCGACGGTGCGCAGGAACGCCATGTCGGCCGCGAACGCGGCCTTGAGTCGATCGTCGATCATGGCGTTGCCGCCGTACTTGACCACGACGACCTTGCCCGTCCACTGCTGGAGCCACGGGAGGGCGCCGGCGAGGATGCGTGCGGTGTCGTGTGCGGACACGGGCTCGGACGACGTCATGACGAGTACGCCGAGTTCTCTTCGACGTAGGCGTGCGACAGATCCGTGGTCCTGATCGACGCCGACGCGGAGCCGACACCGAGGTCCACCTCGACCGTGATGTCGACGGCCGAGAGATCGACCTCACGAGCGCCGGGCACACCCATGCTGTCGACGCACACGGGATTGCCGTTGAACGACACGACGATGCGATCGGGATCGAGCGCGACCGGCGCGATGCCCACAGCGGCGAGAACGCGGCCCCAGTTGGGATCGGAGCCGAACAGCGCCGTCTTGACGAGGGAATCGCGTGCGATGGTTCGCGCCGCCACGAGTGCGTCCTGTTCGGACTCGGCACCATCGACCCTGACGATGATCCGCTTGGTCACGCCCTCCGCATCGGCCATCAGCTGATCCGCGAGGTCGTCGCACACCGCGAGGACAGCGGCGTCGAGTTCCTCCTGTGTCGCCTCGATGCCGCTGGCACCGGACGCGAGGAGCAGCACCGTGTCGTTCGTGGAGGTCGCGCCGTCCACGTCGAGTCGGTCGAAGGACTGTGCCGTCGCGTGCCGGAGGGCGCGATCGAGCTGATCGGCGCTCGCCACGGCGTCCGTGGTGACGACACACAGCATCGTCGCCAGCGAGGGCGCCAGCATGCCGGCGCCCTTGGCCATGCCGCCCACGTTCCAGCCGTTCTCGTGGTGGATCGCGGCCTGCTTCGGCCGGGTGTCGGTCGTCATGATCGCGTAGGCCGCATCGGTGCCGCCCGAAATGCCTCCGGCGAGCTCGTGCACCACCTCGGTGACACCGCCGAGCACCTTGTCCATGGGCAACCGGTCGCCGATCAGTCCGGTCGAACACACGGCGATCTCGCCGGCGCCCGTCTCGGTTCCCCAGTCGCTGAGGGTCGATGCGAGGTGCTCGGCGGTACGGTGCGTGTCCTGGAATCCGGGCGCACCGGTGCAGGCGTTGGCGCCGCCCGAGTTCAGGACGACGGCGCGGAGCCGACCGGAGGTCAGCACCTGCTGCGACCACAGGACGGGCGCAGCCTTGATCTTGTTCAGGGTGAAGACACCGGCCGCTGCCAGATCGGGGCCCTCGTTGACCACGAGGGCGACGTCGAGGCCCCCCTTGGCCCGGAGACCGGCCTCGACCCCGGCGGCCCGGAATCCCGCTGCCGACGTCACACCCTGTGTGCGGACGAGAACCCCGGGAGCGCGCGTGGGGGCGCCGGGAGAGGACTGGCTGTGGTCGGTCATGGTGCTGTTCCCACCGTGGAGAGTCCGGCGCTCTCGGGGAGTCCGAGAGCGATGTTCATCGACTGCACCGCGGCACCGGCGGTGCCCTTCGTCAGATTGTCGATGGCGGCGAGGACCACCAGCAAGCCCGCGTCCTCGTCGACCGCCACCTGCAGGTGGACCGCGTTGGACCCGAGCACCGACCCCGTCTGCGGCAGCTGCCCCTCCGGGAGAAGGTGGAGGAAAGGTTCGTCGGCGCAGTACTTCTCGTAGACCGCACGCGCCTCGGAGGCCGACACTGTCGTCGGAGCGGTGCACGTCGCCAGGATGCCGCGCGGCATCGGAGCCAGCACAGGAGTGAACGACACGATCACCTCGGTGCCGGCGATGGCGGACAAGTTCTGCGTGATCTCCGGCGTGTGGCGATGCGCGCCGGCGATGCCGTAGGCACGGACCGACCCCATGACCTCGGAACCCAACAGGTCCGGCTTCGCCGCGCGACCGGCGCCGGAGGTGCCGCTCACGGCCACCACGGTCACGCGGGGCTCGACCATGCCGGCAGCAAACGCGGGCGCCAGAGCCAGCGACGAGGCCGTGGGATAGCACCCCGGGACCGCGATGCGCGTCGCTCCGACCAGGGCGTCCCGACCACCGGGCAACTCGGGCATGCCGTACGGCCAGTGTCCGGCGTGTTCCCCGCCGTACCAGCGATCCCAGGCGGCGGCGTCGGTCAACCGGAAGTCGGCACCGCAGTCGATGATCAGCGTGGAGTCCGACAGCTGTTCGGCGAGGGCGGCTGACTTCCCGTGCGGGAGCCCGAGGAATACGACGTCGTGCCCCTCCAGGGCCGCGGCGTCCGTGTCCACCAGCACGCGGTCCGCGAGCGGAACGAGATGCGGATGGTGTTGCCCCAGCGTGGTTCCGGCGTTTCCACCGGCCGTCAGGGCGCCGATGGTCATCCGGCCGTCGAGCACTGCCGGGTGTCCGAGCAGCAGACGCAGGATCTCGCCACCCGCGTAGCCACTGGCGCCCGCGACGGCCACCCGGGTGCCCGTCGATGTCGATGCACTGTCCATACGATGATTATGCATGACGGTGCAAGCTCATTCAAAAGCGGCGCACCGTCAGTGTCGGAGTTCGGCTCCCACCGCCGTCGCCGCTGCCGCGACGGCGGCATCGCGAGCGGCACTCGCCTCGTCCTCGGTCAACGTACGGTCGGCCGCTCGGAACCGCAGGGCGAAAGCCAGCGACTTCCGGCCGGCACCGACCTGATCGCCGGAGAACACGTCGAAGACACGAATGTCCTCGAGGAGTGGGCCCGCCCCCGACATCAGAGCCGACTGCACGGCGGCGGCCGGGACGGACTCGTCGACGACGACCGCGACGTCCTGCAGCACGGCGGGGAACGGCGAGATGGACGGCGACGGCAGCGGCTCGCGGGTGGGAACGAGATCGAGGTCGATCTCCACCGCGCAGGTCCGCGGCGGCAGACCGGCGCGCTCGAGGACACCGGGATGCAGCTCACCCGCGTGCCCGACCACGACACCGTCGACAACGACTTCGGCACACCTGCCCGGATGCCACGGAAGGTACTGGGCGGACCGGAGTTCCACCTCGACACCGGACGCGCTCGCGATCGTCCTCGCTGCGCTGAAGGCATCGGTGGCGTCGGCAGGACGGCCGACGCCCCACGGCCCGGGTGCCGTCACCGCACCGGTCAGGACGACGGCGGCGTGCAGCGGCTGCACCGGCAACGACTGCTTCAGAGCGTCGATCTCGTCCTCGGTGGGACGACGGTCGACGGCGAGCGCATCGATCGGGCGCGTGCCCTCGCCCGGTTCGACGACCTGCGCGACGGCGAACAGCGCCAGATCCCGCTGTCCGCGCGAGACGTTGCGCTGGGCGATCTCCAGGAGACCGGGGACGAGAGTGGTCGCCAGTTCGGGTCGGTCCGCCTCCAACGGATTGAGCACCCGCGTGGTCACCCGGCGCGGATCGTCCGCGTCGAGTCCCCAGACGTCGAAGACCCCGGCCGGCAGGAACACGGGCGCGAGGACCTCGACGTGCCCCGTGTAGGCCAGTGCCCGACCCACCGCCCGGCGACGACGCTGGGCGGCGGTGAGTCCGCGGCCCGCGGGAGCGTGCGGCAGGACGGACGGAATGGACTCCAGTCCCTCGAGTCGCAGCACCTCCTCGACCAGGTCGGCGGCCTGACGGAGGTCGGGACGCCACGTCGGCGGCGTCACGACGGCCACCCCGCGCCCGGCCTCGGACACGTCCACGACGACCTCGCACCCGACCTGGGTGAGGCGGCGCACCGCGGTTCCGCTCGGATAGGTCACACCCGCGACCCGGTCCGGCAGGTCGAGATCCATGGTCACGGTGTCGGACACCGTCGGTGCACCGATGTCGGTGAGCAGGGGCTCCACCCGGCCGCCCGCGATCGAGGCCAGCAGTGCGGCGGCACGGTCGAGCGCGCGCACCGGGAGAGCAGAGTCCACCACTCGTTCGTAGCGACGGCTCGCCTCACTGGGCAGCCGGTGACGGCGCGCGGTGCGGAACACGGCGAGCGGGCTCCAGATGGCCGCCTCGAGCAGGATGTCGGTGGTCTCGTCGCCCACCTCGGTGGACGCGCCACCCATGACACCGGCCAACGACACCACGCCGGACCCGTCCGCGATGACGACGTCCTCCGGGTCGAGGGTGCGCACGGTGTCGTCGAGGGTGCGGAGCGTCTCCCCCGCCTCGGCCCGGCGGACCACCAACCCGCCCGACAGCGCGGAGGCGTCGAACGCGTGGAGCGGTTGGCCCAGTTCGAGCATGACGTAGTTGGTGACGTCGACCGCGGGCGAGATGGGTCGCACCCCGGACAGCAGCAGCCGCCGCTGGATCGTCCAGGGGGTCACCGCGGCCGGATCGATGCCCACGACGCGGCGCGCGGCGAAACGGGTGGCACCCGACTCGGAACGGACGTCGACGGGCCACGCCTCGCCCTCGGAGGCGGCCGCGGACACGACGGGCTGCGGGGCGTCGGCGGGATCGACGAAGTCCAGGTCGAAACCGCACGCCAGTTCGCGGCCGAGACCGCGCACGCTCAGGGCGTATCCGCGATCGGGCGTCACGTTGACGTCGAACACGGTGTCGTCCATGCCCAGAACAGCGAGTGCGTCGTCGCCGGGCACGGCCGTGCCGGCAGGCAGCACGAGAATGCCGGAGTGATCCGAACCGATACCGAGCTCGGACACCGAGCAGATCATGCCGTCGGACGTGCGCCCGTACGTGGACCGCGCGGCGATGGCGAACCCGCCGGGCAGAACACTGCCGGGAAGTGCGGCCACGATGAGGTCGCCCTCCGCGAAGTTCCGTGCACCGCACACGATTCCGCGGGGCTCCGCCTCGCCCACCTCGACCAGGCAGAAGCGGATCGGCTTCTTGAACTCGGTCAACTCCTCGATGGACTGCACACGGCCGACGACCAACGGGCCCGTGATCTCCGGAAGGGGGATGACGTCCTCGATCTCGAAGCCGACGGACACGAACCCCGCGTCGAGCTCGTCAGCAGTGACGCTCCACTCGGGAGCGGCCTTCCGGACGACCTCGGTCAACCAGGACTGGGGCACTCGCACGACTTCTCCACTCTCTCTGTCTGAATGCTTGTCTGCAGGGGCCGAGCGTCAGCCGGCCACGCCGAAGGGCAGGCTGAACCGCACGTCGCCCTCGACGATGTCGCGCATGTCGGGAATGTCGTTGCGGAACTGCAGCGTTCGCTCGAGGCCCATACCGAAGGCGAACCCGCTGTAGATCTCCGGGTCGACGCCACAGGCGCGCAGCACGTTCGGATTCACCATGCCGCAGCCACCCCATTCGACCCAGCCCGCTCCACCCTTCTTGCGGGGGAACCACACGTCCACCTCCGCGGACGGCTCGGTGAACGGGAAGTAGTTGGGGCGCATCCGGGTCCGCGTCTCCGGGCCGAACAACGCACGCGCGAACGCGTCGAGCGTGCCGCGGAGATTGGCGAGCGTGAGCCCCTTGTCCACGGCGAGTCCCTCGACCTGATGGAAGACGGGCGTGTGCGTCGCGTCGAGTTCGTCCGTACGGAACGTGCGCCCGGGGCACACCACGTAGATCGGCAGGTCGCGCTCGAGCATCGACCGCACCTGCACCGGCGAGGTGTGCGTGCGCAGCACCTGACGAGACCCCTCGGGCGCGACGTGGAACGTGTCCTGCATCGTCCGCGCGGGATGGTCGGGCAGGAAGTTGAGCGCGTCGAAGTTGAAGTGCTCGGTCTCCACCTCCGGGCCCTCGGCCACCTCCCACCCCATCGCCACGAAGACGTCGGCGACCTGATCGGCGATGACGGTGATGGGATGGCGGGCACCCACCGGGCGGCGGACGGACGGCAGGGTCACGTCGATCGCCTCGGCGACGAGCACGGCCGCGTCACGTTCGGCGAGCAGCACCTCACGACGATCGTCGAACGCGATCCGCACGCGGTCACGCGCCACCTTGACCCGCTTGCCGGCGTCAGCCCGCTCGGTCTTCGGCAGCGAGCCCAACGCGCGCTGTGCGAGCGCGAGGGGCGCCTTGTTCCCGATGTGGTGGATCTTGGCCTCGGACAGAGCGTCGATGTCGGACGCGGCGGCGAAGGCGGACTCGGCCTCGGTGACGGCTGCGTCCAGCGCCGCGTCGGTCAGCGCCTCCGCGTCGGCAGCGGCCTGATCGGCCTGCGCTTCACCCTCGTTGCGCTCCACGTCCACACACTCCATCGTCTCGATCGGCGAGCACCTCTGTCGCGGTGCTCCTCACGGTCGCCGGGCAGAACCCGGCGGGGAAAGCCTAGGCGGTGCCCCCGCGGCGCTGCACCCGCGCACCGGCGTACAGACACACGGCGGCCGCGGTGGCGAGGTTGAGACTCTCGGCGCGGCCATGGATGGGAATGCGCACCCGGTGATCCGCAGCAGCCGCGACCTCGCGGGACAGCCCGTGCGCCTCGTTGCCGAACACCCAGGCGGTGGGCCCGGCCAGCGCGTCGTCGGCGTCGTCGAGGTCCAGTTCACCGTCGACGGTCGTCGCCAGCAGACTGGCGCCGGTCGCACGGACCGCGTCGAGTACCGCCGTCACCGAACGCTCCCGTGCGACGGGGAGATGGAAGAGACTTCCGGCGGACGCGCGGACGCTCTTGCCGTTCAGCGGATCGACACTGTCCCCGGCGAAGATCACCGCGCCGGCGCCGGCGGCGTCCGAGACGCGCAGGATGGTGCCCGCGTTGCCCGGCTCGGAGATGTCGACGACGACCGTCACGAGTGACGGGTTCGCGGCCAACGCCTCGGCCAGGGAGACGACGACGGACGTGCACACGGCCACGATTCCCGGCGGCGTCACGGTGTCCGACAGCGATTTCGCCGCGCGCTCGGTCATCAGCTGCGGCTGCGCACCGGCCGCGGCCGACGCCTCGAGCAGTCCGCGGTGCTCGTCGAACCAGCGCTCGGTGGCGAACACCTCGCGCACGACACCGGCGGCGACCGCCTCGGTCACCGCGTTCTCTCCCTCCGCGAGGAAGAGGCCGGTTCGCCGACGTTCGACGCCGCGCTGCAGCTTGACAGCCGAAACGACCCGCGGAGTCCGCTCGGTGAGCGGCGCCGCGGGTCGTGACGGAGTGTCGTCGAAGCGCCTGATCAGGCTGCTTCTCCGGCCGGTGCGTTGATGTCGGCAGGCAGTGCCGCCTTGGCGATCTCGACGAGTGCGGTGAACGCCGCAGCGTCGGAGACCGCGAGCTCGGCGAGGATCTTGCGGTCGACCTCGACCTCGGCGATCTTCAGACCCTGCACGAAACGGTTGTACGTGATGTCGTTCGCCCGAGCTGCCGCGTTGATACGCGTGATCCACAGCTTGCGGAAGTCACCCTTGCGAGCGCGGCGATCGCGGTACGCGTAGGTGAGCGAGTGGAGCTGCTGCTCCTTCGCCTTGGTGTAGAGACGCGAACGCTGCCCGCGGTATCCGCTGGACGCCTCGAGAATCGAACGACGCTTCTTCTGGGCGTTGACCGCCCTTTTCACGCGTGCCACTGGTGAATCCTGTCGTAGAGGGGCCTAGGGCCCGGGTGGGAAAGAGATCAGAGACCGAGAAGCCGCTTGACGCGGGGAACGTCGTTGGGGCTGACGACGGCCTTGCCGTCGAGGCGACGCGTCACGCGCGAGGACTTGTGCTCGAGCAGGTGGCGGCGGCCGGCCTTCTGGCGCAGGATCTTTCCGCTACCGGACACCTTGAATCGCTTCGCGGTGCCGCTGTGAGTCTTCGACTTGGGCATGAGTCCTCAGTTCTGTTACTTCGGTCGGTGGTGCTGGTGGATCCGAGCGCTCAGGCGCTCGGTGTGGCTGGTGCCTGCGGCGTCGCCGGCGTCTGCGGAGCAGCGGGTGCCGGCGGTGTCGCCTCGGCGGCGGGTGCAGCAGTCGGCGCGGAGGCCGGCGGCGGCACGGTGGCGCGCGGTGCGTTGGACGCCTCCGCTGCCTTCGCCCTGGTCTTGGCGCCCTTGTGCGGAGCCAGGACCATCGTCATGTTGCGGCCGTCCTGCTTGGCCGAGGTCTCGACGAAGCCGTGCTCGGCGACGTCGGCGCCCAGGCGCTGCAGGAGGCGGTAACCGAGTTCGGGCCGCGACTGCTCGCGTCCACGGAACATGATGGTCACCTTGACCTTGGACCCGGCCTCGAGGAAGCGGACGACATGGCCCTTCTTCGTCTCGTAGTCGTGGTCGTCGATCTTGGGACGAAGCTTCTGCTCCTTGATGACCGTGAGCGTCTGGTTCTTGCGCGACTCACGAGCCTTCTGCGCGGCTTCGTACTTGAACTTGCCGTAGTCCATGATCTTGCAGACCGGCGGACGGGCGTCGGGTGCGACCTCGACGAGGTCGAGATCGGCTTCGACAGCCAGGCGGAGTGCATCTTCAACACGCACGATCCCCACCTGTTCACCGCCAGGTCCGACGAGTCGGACTTCGGGAACTCGGATGCGATCGTTGATGCGGGTCTCAGTGCTGATGGGGCCTCCTCGGTAGTGCGGTGACGGATGGTGGTGCTCGACCCGATGCGGTGCGCCGTCCTACGCGCTCCACACCGGCGCTCGTGCTCTCCGTCTACCTCGACACCGTGGCCACCCGATTTGTTCCCGCGGGAACCTTCCGAACGACGAAAACCCCGTCGCTCACGATCAAAATCGCGAGCAGCGGGGTCCGGTACCGACCGGTCGACGGATGTCACCATCCGCGGGCCACCTCGTCTCGTCGACGAAGCGCACCACTTCCCGATGTGGCTGGGAAGGACCGGAACCACTGCCCGGCGAACCGTGCGGTGGTGGGAGTCGGACTCCACTTGCTGCCTCCGGGTTCCGCATCCGTGCCCGGCACTCACGCGCCGACACGGACACACCTGAAGGCGGTCGTGGAAAGAAGAATAACACCAGGTGCCCTCGCGGACCGAATCCGTCCGGTCACGCACCGGGCGGGGACGTCGGTGTCGGCGCATCGTGGCATCGTCTGATGTCATGACGACCCCCGATGATGCCGTTCAGGCCGGTGCTCCCCAGGTGGAGGGCGATGCGCCGCAGCTCGAGCCGGACGTGCGTGAACTGGCCGACGTCCCTGCGATCGAGGTCATCAGCCGCGCCGCGGTCATGCTCATGAGCTCCGCCGCCGAGAAGCTGGGACTCTCCGACGCGGATCCGTCCGACAGCCCCCACCTCGACCTCGACGAGGCGAGACGCGTGATCACCGCACTCGCCGGACTGGTCACGGCCTCCGTGGAGTACCTGGGGCCGCACGCCGGCCCCATCCGCGAAGGGCTGCAGGCACTGCAGAAGGCGTTCCGCGAGCAGTCGGCGCACCCGGACGCGCCCGGCGCCGGGCCCGGCGAGAAGTACACCGGGCCCGTCCACTGACCGTCACGCGACGGCCCGGTCAGGAGACCGCGACAGGCTTGCGCTTGCGGGTCCGCTTGACCGGGACCGGTGGGGTCGAGGCGGCGTCGAGAGACTCCTGCAGGAACTTGCCGGTGTAGCTCTCGGGCACGGCGGCGATCTGCTCGGGAGTGCCCTCGGCCACCATCGTTCCGCCGCCGGATCCGCCCTCGGGTCCCATGTCGATGACCCAGTCGGACGTCTTGATGACGTCCAGGTTGTGCTCGATGACGATGACGGTGTTGCCCTTGTCCACCAGACCGTTGATCACCAGCAACAGCTTGCGGATGTCCTCGAAGTGCAGACCCGTGGTCGGCTCGTCGAGGATGTACACCGTGCGTCCCATGGAGCGCTTCTGCAGCTCTGCGGCCAGCTTCACACGCTGCGCCTCGCCGCCGGACAGCGTGGTGGCCGGCTGCCCCAGACGGACATAGCCCAGGCCCACCTCGTTCAGCGTCTTGAGGTACCGGTGGATCGAGGTGATCGGTTCGAAGAAGTCGGCCGCCTCCTCGATGGGCATGTTCAGCACCTCGGCGATGGTCTTGCCCTTGTAGTGGACCTCGAGCGTCTCCCGGTTGTACCGGGCACCGTGGCACACCTCGCACGGCACGTAGACGTCCGGCAGGAAGTTCATCTCGATCTTCAGGGTGCCGTCACCCGAGCACGCCTCGCACCGGCCGCCCTTCACGTTGAAGGAGAACCGACCCGGCTGGTAGCCACGGATCTTGGCCTCGGTCGTCGCGGCGAACAGTGTCCTGATCTTGTCGAACACCCCGGTGTAGGTGGCCGCGTTGGACCGCGGCGTACGGCCGATGGGTGACTGGTCGACCCGGACCAGCTTGTCCAGCTGGTCGAGGCCGTTGACGCGGGTGTGCCGACCGGGTACCTGACGAGCGCCGTTGAGCTTGTTCGCCATCACCGTCGCCAGGATGTCGTTGACCAGCGTGGACTTGCCCGATCCCGACACGCCCGTCACGGAGGTGAGCACTCCCAGCGGGAAGCTGACGTCGATGTCCTGCAGGTTGTGCTCCCGGGCACCGATCACGGAGATCTTGCGCTTGGGATCGATCGGGCGACGTACCGCCGGGACATCGATGGCCGAGCGACCCGAGAGGTACGCCCCGGTGAGGCTCTCCGCGTTGGTGAGAAGCGTCTCGTAGGTTCCGCTGTGCACGACACGTCCGCCGCGCTCACCGGCGAGCGGGCCGATGTCGACGACCCAGTCGGACGTGCGAATGGTGTCCTCGTCGTGCTCGACGACGATGAGCGTGTTGCCGAGGTTGCGCAGCCGCGTGAGCGTGTCGATGAGCCGGCGGTTGTCCCGCTGGTGGAGGCCGATGGACGGCTCGTCCAGCACGTACAGGACTCCGACGAGACCACTGCCGATCTGCGTCGCCAGGCGGATGCGCTGCGCCTCGCCGCCCGACAGCGTTCCTGCCGCGCGCGACAGCGTGAGGTACTCGAGTCCCACGTCCAGCAGGAAGCCGAGGCGGGCCTGGATCTCCTTGAGCACCTGGCCGGCGATGGCCTCCTCACGCGGACCGAGCGTCAGCGTGTTGAGGAAGTTCGAGCACTCCGAGATGGACAGTGCACACACGTCGGCGATGGACTTGTCCCCGAAATCGCCCGCGGCGATGGTCACGGACAGGATCTCGGGGCGCAGGCGGGCACCCTCGCACACCGGGCAGTCGACCTCCCGCATGTAGCCGTCGTAGCGCTCCTTCATCTGCTCCGACTCGGTCTGATCCATCCGACGGTGCAGGAAGGGCATGACGCCCTCGAACTCGGCGTAGTAGGACCGGGTGCGTCCGTACCGGTTCTTGTAGCGGACGTGCACCTGATGCTCGCTGCCTTCGAGGACGGCACGCTTCACCTTGGCCGGCAGCTTCCGCCACGGTGTGTCGATGTCGAAGCCCATGTCGTCGGCGAGCCCGGACAGCAGCCGGCCGAAGTACTCGGACGTCTGGCCCATGGACCACGGCGCGATGGCGCCGTCCGCCAGGCTCAGATCGGGATCCGGAACCACCAGTTCGGGGTCGACCTCCTTGCGGATGCCGAGTCCCGCACACTCGGGGCACGCGCCGTAGGGCGAGTTGAACGAGAACGCGCGGGGTTCGAGTTCGTCGACGGACAGCGGGTGCCCGTTGGGGCACGCCAGACGCTCGGAGAACCGGCGCTCACGGTCGGCGGCGTTCTCCTCGCGGTCGACGAAGTCGAGCACCAGGATGCCGTCGGCGAGGCGCAGCGCGGTCTCCACCGAGTCGGTGAGCCGCTGCTTGGACGACGCCTTGACGGTCAGGCGGTCGACCACCACCTCGATGTCGTGCTTGTCCTGCTTCTTCAGCTTGGGCGGATCGGTGAGCTGGTGCACGGTGCCGTCGACGCGGATACGCGAGTAACCCTGCGTGTTGAGCTGCTCGAAGAGATCGACGAACTCGCCCTTGCGGGTGCGCACGACAGGAGCGAGCACCTGGAAACGCAGGCCCTCCTCCATCGCGAGCACCTGGTCGACGATCTGCTGGGGCGACTGCTTGGCGATGCGCTCACCGCACTGCGGGCAGTGCGCCGTGCCGGCGCGTGCGTAGAGCAGGCGCAGGTAGTCGTAGACCTCGGTGATGGTGCCGACCGTGGACCGCGGGTTGCGGTTGGTCGACTTCTGATCGATCGAGACCGCGGGCGAGAGGCCCTCGATGAAGTCGACGTCCGGCTTGTCCATCTGGCCCAGGAACTGGCGCGCGTAGGCCGAGAGCGACTCGACGTAGCGGCGCTGACCCTCGGCGAAGATGGTGTCGAACGCCAGGCTCGACTTGCCCGACCCGGACAGACCGGTGAACACGATGAGACTGTCCCGGGGCAGATCGATGTCGACGCCCTTGAGATTGTGTTCGCGTGCGCCCTGCACTACCAGGCGATCCGCCACGGTTGTCCTCTCCTTCGTCACGGCCCACGGCCGTGCAACGTGCTGCGTCGACTCTCTCGTCGACCGCGTGAACTGCCCACTCTTCGTCGGACATGTCGTGTTCGGACACGACAGGCTTCGACGACCATATGCCCGAGGTCCGACAGACTCGACCGGCCGACGGGCTCCGCGCCCGGCTCACGACCGGTCATCGTGGGTAATCTCACGCTCATGACCGAGAATGCACCGACGATCTCCGACGACTACACCGGCGAGGTGTCCGTGGGGACGGGCTCGCAGCGCCGGACCCTGTCGCACGCCACGATCGTGAAGACCTCGGTGGGCCCGATGGACAACAACGCCTACCTCGTCATCTGTTCCCGGACGGGCCGATCGCTGCTCGTCGACGCCGCGAACGACGCTCCGACGCTGCGCGCCGTCGTCGACCACGTGGCACCCGAGGTCTCGCTGATCGTCACGACGCACCAGCACTTCGACCACTGGCAGGCACTCGAGGACGTCGCATCGGCGACGGGCGCCCCGTCGGCGGCACATCCGCTCGATGCGGAACCGCTCCCCGTCGCCCCCACCCGCCTGCTCGACGACGGCGACTCCGTGCAGGTCGGCGACGTCACCCTCGACGTGATCCACCTCCGCGGCCACACTCCCGGGTCGATCGCGCTGGCGCTCACGGACCCCGAGAGCGGCGTCGTGCACCTGTTCACCGGCGACTCGCTCTTCCCCGGCGGCGTCGGCAAGACCGACGGAGAGGCGAACTTCGTGTCGCTGCTGGACGACGTGGAATCGCGGATCTTCGGTCGCTACGACGATCGAACGGTCGTCTACCCGGGCCACGGCAAGGACACGACGCTGGGCTCGGAACGTCCTCACCTTCACGAATGGCGGACCCGCGGCTGGTGATCCGTCACCACGATCCGGTCCCCCGCCCGCCCCGCGATTCAATCGCCGGGGCGGGGGGTATGGATACAGTTCGAGAGCGTCACATGCATGTCATGGGCGTGAACAACCGCACTCGTGCAGCCAGAGCAGTCCCCCACAAGCCGCAACGCAGGAGGCTCAGTGATTGTCCGCCGGATCGCCCGACCGATGCTCGCATCCATCTTCATCGCAGGAGGCGTGGATGCGCTGCGCAACCCCGCCGGAAGGGCTCAGGCCGCGAAGCCTCTGATCGAGAAGAGCCAGGACGCCCTTCCCGACGAGGTGACGCAGAACGTTCCCTCCGACCCCGAGACGCTGGTCAAGATCAACGCCGCGGTGCAGATCGGCGGCGGATTCCTTCTCGCGACCGGTCGGGCGCCGCGCCTCGCGTCCACCGTGCTCGCGGGCAGCCTCGTCCCGACGACCCTCGCGGGTCACTCCTTCTGGAACGAGACGGACCCGCAGGCGAAGGCGCTGCAGCGCACCCAGTTCATCAAGAACGTCAGCCTCCTCGGCGGCCTGCTCATCGCCGCCGTCGACACCGAGGGCAAGCCGTCCGTCGCCTGGCGCGGTCGCAAGGCGGCCAAGTCGGCCAAGGTCGCCGTCGCCGGCGCCCTCCCGCTGGTGTCCTCCTCGGACAGCTCCGAGACGCTCGCCCACGCCGGCGAGCGCGCCAAGGAGCTCGCGGGCGTCGCCGCCGAGCGCGCACAGCCGCTCGTCGAGATCGCCTCGCAGCGTGGCGCCGAGCTGGCGGACGTCGCCCAGGATCGCGGCGGCAAGCTCGCCGAGCTGGCGAAGGAGCGCAGTGCCAAGTGGGCCGATCTGGCCGCTGCACGCGCATCCGAGTTCGCCGACGTCGCCCAGGATCGCGGCAGCAAGTACGCCGAGATAGCCGCGTCCCGCGGTGCCGAGCTGGCCGAGAAGGCCAAGGCCGACGGCAGCGATCTGGCGGAGAAGTACGGCAAGAAGGCCCGCAAGCAGGCCAAGAAGTCCGGCAAGGACGCGCGCAAGCAGTTCGACGCAGCGCGCAAGGAGTACAAGAAGCAGTACAAGTCCACCAGGAAGGACGCGCAGAAGCAGCTGCAGGCCTCGCTCAAGGACGCCGAGAAGCGCGCCAAGGAGGCACGGGCCCGCGTCGAGGGCACGGTGCACCAGTACCTCTGATCTTTTCCCCGCAGCACACGGCCGGTGTTCCCGAGAGATCGGGGGCACCGGCCGTTGCCGTCGGGAGCCCGTAGACTTTTCTGGCGCTTCCGTGCGCCGCCGAGAGGTGCACGACCGCCCTCGTCACCCCGCCCCACTCGCGTACAGGAGACCATGTGCCGGATCAGGGCACCCCGACAGATCTGCACGACGCCGACCTCGATCAGGAACAACAGCGCGTCACCCTGCTCTACGACCGCCTCGACGCTCTGCGGACCTATGCACGGTCCCGGCTGAGCGCCGTCCTGCTCCAGACGGGCGGGACACCGCAGGCGCGCAGCGAACGCGAGTCCTACTCGGCTCTCTACAACGACGACATCGCGAAGTACGACGCGTCCGAGAACGGTCTGTGCTTCGGCCGGATCGACGTCGAGGACGACGCGCCGCGCTACATCGGCCGTGTCGGCATCCTCGACGAGGACGACGACTACCAGTCGTTGCTCTACGACTGGCGCGCCCCGCTGGCCCGCCCGTTCTATCTCGCCACGCCCGCCGCCCCCGAGGGCGTCGTACGCCGTCGCCACATCCGGACGCGCAGTCGTCGCGTCACCGGGGTGGCGGACGAGTACCTGGACCTCCGGACGGCGCAGGACGCCGGCGTCGCCACCGGATCGGACGGTGTCGCTGGAGAGAGCGCTCTGCTGTCCGCGCTCAACGCCGCACGCACGGGACAGATGAACGACATCGTCGAGACCATCCAGCGCGAGCAGGACGACATCATCCGGTCCACGCATCGCAGCGTCCTGGTGGTGCAGGGTGGTCCCGGCACCGGCAAGACGGCGGTGGCCCTGCATCGCGCCGCCTACCTGCTGTACACGTACCGCAAGCAGCTGGACAAGAGCGGCGTGCTGATCATCGGACCGAACAGCACCTTCCTGGACTACATCGGCCAGGTGCTGCCCTCCCTGGGCGAGACGGGGGTGCTGCTGTCGACCATCGGGGATCTGTACCCGGGTGTCGACGCGAGCCGCGAGGACTCCGCGCGCGCGGCGGAACTCAAGGGCTCCCTCGACATCGTCGACGTCCTGATCGCCGCCGTGCGCGACCGTCAGGAACTTCCGTCGGAGCCGGTGTCGGTCGACTTCGACACCTACACATTGCGGATCGACCGCAAGATGGTCACGCGCGCGCGGGGACGAGCGCGGTCCTCGCGTCGACCCCACAACCTCGCTCGACCGATCTTCGTGTCCACCATGATCGATCTGCTCGCCGACCAGTTCGCCGCCATCGTGGGCGGTGACGTGCTCGACGGGTCGAATCTGCTGAGCCGTGACGACATAGCCGACATCCGCGACGAGATGCGGGAGAGCCCCGAACTGATGGGTGCGATCGGCGCACTGTGGCCGGAGCTGTCCGCCCAGGACGTTCTCGCCGGGCTGCTGGCCTCGGCCGAACGGCTGCGGACGGCCGCACCGGGGTGGGACCCCGAGGACCGTGCCGCCCTCGAACGGTCGGACGACGGACGCTTCAGCGGTGCCGACGCTCCCCTGCTCGACGAGCTCGCCGAGCTCCTGGGTATCGACGACGCTGCGGAACGCGAACGGGAACAGCGTCGCTGGCGCGCCCAGATCGAGGACGCCCAGGGCGCTCTCGACATCCTGACCGGATCGGCACCGCAGGATCTCGAGGACGAACTCGATCCGGAGATCCTCATGGCGTACGACCTCATCGACGCCGACAGACTCGCCCAGCGTCAGGGGCACGGACGCCGGTTGACGGCGGCCGAACGCGCGGCCGGCGACCGCACGTGGACCTACGGCCACGTCATCGTCGACGAGGCGCAGGAACTCTCGCAGATGGCGTGGCGGATGGTCATGCGCCGCATACCCAATCGATGGATGACCCTCGTGGGCGACGTGGCCCAGACGGGCGACACGGCGGGTGCCTCGTCCTGGCAGGACGTCCTGGGCCCCTATGTGGCGCAACGGTGGAAGCTGACCGAACTCACCGTGAACTACCGCACCCCCGCGGCGATCATGGAGATCGCCCGGCGAGTTCTCTCGACGCTCGACCCGGCCGCATCGATCCCGCGGTCGGTGCGGGACAACGGTGAGACGCCGTGGGCGCATCGAGTCACGGAGGACGATCTGGTGTCGGCGGTCGAACGCCACGTCGCCGCGCATCCGCGCCCGGGGATGTCGGCGGTGCTGGCACCCGCGGACATCGCCGCGCGGCTCGCACACCTGGGGGCCGACGACGTCCGGGTGTGCACGGTGCGCGACGCGAAGGGACTCGAGTTCGACTCGGTGCTCATCGTGGAACCCGCACGGATCGTGGACGACTCGGCCCGCGGCCTGAACGATCTGTACGTCGCGCTCACGCGCGCGACACAGCGGCTGGGAATCGTCCACACATCGCCGCTACCGGACGTGATGGGACCCATCGCCCCCGTGACGCAGTGATGCCGTCACGGCACGAACGGATCGTGCCGTGACGGCATCCAGCGGTGGTTCGAGCGTCAGTGCGTGGTGTGCACGATCAACACGTCGCAGCGCGCCTTGCGAGCCGCATCGGACGGAACCGAGCCGAGCAGGCGGCCGGTGAGCGAGTTCAGTCCACGGTTTCCCACCACGAGCAGATCCGCCTTCACCTCGCCGACGAGCTCGAGCAGCGAGTCGACGGGGTTGCCCACCACGGGACGCTCCTCGATCGACGAGGCGCCGGCCGCCACCGCACGCTCTCGCGCGACACGCAGAATCTCCTGTGTCGGAGCGGATCCCGTGATCTGGTACGCGTCGTCCTTCAGTGCGTCCGCGTCCTGCGAGGACGCCTTCGAGTCCGCCGGGTAGTACGCACACGCGATGTAGAGCGTCGCGGCGGAATCGCCCGACAGCGCTGCCGCCTTCTCCACGGCCCGCAGTGACGAATCGGAGCCATCGGTTCCGACGACGACGTTGCGGTAAGCGCTCATACATTCCTCCAGTGGTCATGTCCCGACGATCATCGAGTGTCGATTCGAGACATTAGTCGCAGCGGCGACCGCCCGACGCGGCTTCCGGTCGAAAGCACGTGTCTCTCCCCTCGCATACATTGAAGTAATGCCACGACCCCGATTCCGGTTGCCCGGACGCGCCTCGACGCTCGGACGACCGGTGATCGTCGTCGTCGCGGTGCTCGTCGTCCTCGCCCTCGCCGTGGCGTCGTTCGCACTTCTGCGCGACTCGAACGGTTCCGCGTCGTCGGTGCGGACCGAGGACGCCGTCCGCACACTGCCGGAGAGTCCGGGCAGCAGTGCCACCGTCGACATCGACACGACGCTGTACCTGCCGGACACGGACGGGCCCGTACCGGCGGTGTTGTTGGCCCACGGCTTCGGCGGCGACAAGAACTCGGTGGCCGCCCAGGCACGGGATCTCGCGTCGCGAGGGCTCGTAGTCCTCGCGTACAGCGCGCGCGGCTTCGGCCTCAGCACCGGCAGCATCGGCCTCAACGATCCCGATCGTGAGGTGGCCGACGCTCGCGGGCTGATCGACTACCTGGCCACTCGCCCCGAGGTGCAACTCGATTCCCCGGGTGACCCTCGGGTCGGCGTCGCCGGTGGTTCCTACGGCGGCGCGCTCGCGCTCATGGCGGCCGGAACCGATCCTCGCATCGACGCGGACGCCGCCTCGATCACGTGGAACGACCTGAACCAGTCCCTCTTTCCCAACTACTCGGTGGCCGAGCCGTCGTCGCAGGCACCGACACCCGCCGTGTCCGAGGGCAGCGACGCCGGCGTCCTGAAGCGCGGCTGGGCCGGCATCTTCTTCGGCGCCGGTGCGGCCCCCGCTCCCGGTGGAGCCGGCGACGCTCCGACATCGACCGCCCCCGCTGGAGCATGCGGCCGGTTCGCCCTCCAGGTGTGTCTCGCGTACGCGGAGTCCGCGGTGAGCGGACAACCGTCCGAGGCCACCAGCGAACTGCTGCGTGCGCGCTCGCCCCGGTCGTTCGCCTCCTCGATCACCGCACCCACCCTGCTCGTGCAGGGCCAGCGCGACACCCTCTTCGGACTCGACCAGGCCGACGCCACCGCGCGGCAGATCGCGGCGGCCGGTGGCTCGGTCCAGGTGCGGTGGTTCGACGGCGGCCACGATGCCGGCGGGACCGACGCCACCGCGGACGGTGCGGTCGCGGACTTCCTGGTGCAGCATCTGATCGGGGACGGGACCGACTCCCCGCGCGCCGATTCGGCGTTCACGTACGCGTTGGCGGGCGATCCGACCGACCAGGGCGATCGGGCTCGCATGCTCACCGCCGCCGCGTATCCGGGGCTCTCGGACGCCACTCCGACCGAACGCCAGGACTTCCCGCTCACCTCGGCCACCGGCAACGACACTCAGACCGTCGTCCGGCCGCCCGGTGGGTCCCCGGCTGCTCTCACGTCTCTGCCCGGGGTCGGCTCCGCCTCGGTCCTCGGCGGCGCCGCGGCCGGGCTCGGCGGGGCCGCGAGCGCACTCCTGACGGGCGACATCCCGGGACAGACCGCGTCGTTCGTCACGGAGCCGCTCGACTCGTCGTACACGATCGTCGGTACGTCGTCGGTGTCCGTCACCGTCGGTCCGACCACCTCGCCGAGCGGCACCGTGCTCTTCGCCAAGCTGTACGACGTGTCCGACGACGGTCGACGCACTCTGCCCAACGGCCTGGTGTCCGCGGTGCGGGTCCCCCCGTCCGACCAGCCCTCCACGGTGAGCGTCACGTTGCCGGGCATGGCGTACCAGGTCGCCGCCGGGAATCGCGTCGAGGTGGCGTTCTCCACCACCGACCAGGCCTACGCCGTCCCGCTCGAGCCCGCGGCGGTGTCGGTCACACTCTCCGACGCCACGCTCGCGCTGCCCGAGGTACCCGCCGAGAACGCGGAGTCGACGTTCCCGTGGGTCCCCGTCGTGGGCATCGCGGGGCTCGCCGTGCTGGTCGCCGCCCTCGTCGCTCTCGCATCGTTCATCTCCCGGCGTCGCACCGTCGCCGAGGTGGACGAGTCGCTGGTGGACGTCCCGCTGGTGATCACCGATCTCGCGAAGAGCTACTCCAACGGCTTCCGCGCGGTGGACGGCGTGTCGTTCCGCGTCGGCGCGGGGCAGGTGCTCGGGCTCCTCGGCCCCAACGGCGCCGGCAAGACCACCACGCTGCGCATGCTGATGGGCCTCATCACGCCCTCCAGCGGCGAGATCCGGGTCTTCGGGCACCTGGTCTCTCCGGGGGCGCCGGTCCTGTCCCGACTCGGTTCCTTCGTCGAGGGGTCCGGATTCCTTCCCCATCTCTCGGGGATGGAGAACCTGGACCTGTACTGGAAGGCGACCGGCCGACCGGCGGAGGACGCCCATCTCGAGGAGGCACTCGAGATCGCCGACCTCGGCACGGCGATCCACCGCAAGGTCCGGTCGTACAGCCAGGGCATGCGGCAACGGCTCGCCATCGCGCAGGCGATGCTCGGACTCCCGGACCTCATGGTCCTGGACGAACCCACCAACGGGCTCGACCCGCCCCAGATCCGCACCATGCGCGACGTCCTCATCCGCTACGCGCAGACGGGACGCACGGTCCTGGTCAGCAGCCACCTGCTGGCAGAGGTCGAGCAGACCTGCACGCACGTCGTCGTCATGAACAAGGGCGTCGTCATCAGCTCCGGGACGGTCGACGATCTGATCGGCGCGAGCGGTCCGCTGGAGTTCCGTGTCGATCGGCCCGCCGATGCCGTCTCGGTGCTGCGAGGCATCGACGGCATGGGCGAGGTCGTCGAGGCGGAACCGGAGGGCGCGATCAAGGCGCAGCTCGGAGTGCTCGATCCCGCGATGGTGGTGCGGACGTTGGTGGGCGCCGGTATCGGCGTCTCCTCCGCGTCGCGATCGACACGACTCGAGGACGTCTTCCTCGACCTCGTGCACGACGACACCGACCGACTCCGTCATGCGGCGGAAGCATCCTCGGGGAACGGAACGACCACATGAGCGCCGACAGTCGACCGACGACCACCGCCGCGGCGCATCCGGACGGCCGGGTCGCGGGGTACACCCCCGCGGGCACGCTGTCGCTACGGACCGAGCTGACGCGGCAGTTCACGCGGCGGAGAACCCAGTTGTCCCTGGGCTTCCTCGCGTTGCTGCCCGTCATCATGGCCATCGCGTTCACGGTGGGCGGGTCGGACTCCGACACCGCCAGCGGGAGCCTCATCGACCTGGGCACGCAGAGCGGGGTGAACTTTCTCGTCTTCGCCCTGTTCGTGTCGGTGGGATTCCTGCTGATCGTGGTGGTGGCGCTGTTCTTCGGCGACGCGATCGCCAGCGAGGCATCGTGGTCGAGTCTGCGCTACCTGCTCGCGGTTCCTGTTCCGCGAGGTCGGCTGCTGCGACAGAAGGCCCTGGTGTCGGCGATCCTGTCGCTCGCCGCGCTGCTCACGCTCGTGGGGGTGTCGCTCATCCTGGGCAGCGTGCTGTACGGCCTGGGGTCGCTGGTGTCACCCTTCGGCGATGCCCTGTCGTTCGGGCTGTCGATCGGGAGGCTCGCGATCGGCGTCGTCTTCATCGCGATCAATCTGACGTGGGTGGCCGGGCTGGCACTCGCCCTGTCGGTGTCCACCGACGCGCCCCTGGGCGCGGTCGGCGGCACGGTGATGGTGTCGATCGTGGCCCAGATCCTCGATCAGATCACGGCACTGGGATCACTGCGCAACCTGTTGCCCGGCCACTACTCGACGTCGTGGACGGGCGTGCTGTCACCGACGCTGTCGTGGAACGACCTGCTCGACGGCGCCTTCTCCTCGCTCGCGTACGCCACGATCTTCGGCATCATCGCGTGGCGACGATTCGCGACGAAGGACATCACGAGCTGACGACGAGGCCCGGCACCGTGTCCGTCGGTGCCGGGCCTTCTCGTGTGCGAGGACGGGTCAGGACAGGCCCGCGGCGTCCATCCCGCGCAGCTCCTTCTTGAGGTCCTGGATCTCGTCGCGCAGACGGCCTGCCAGCTCGAACTGAAGTTCGCGCGCCGCGTTCATCATCTGATCGGTGAGCTGCTTGACCAGGTCTGCCAGCTCGGCGCGCGGCATGGTCGAGACGTCGCGCCCCTCCACGACACCGCTGCTGCCGGCTCGTCCCGCCTCGCCGGGCGCCCGCCGGCCACGGCTCGCGTTGCGGCCCGATCCACCGATGTCCACGGTGGCCTCGGTGTCCTCCGCCTCCTCGTACACCTGGTCGAGGATGTCGGCGATCTTCTTGCGCAGCGGCTGCGGATCCACACCCATCTTCTCGTTGTAGGCGATCTGCTTGGCGCGGCGACGCTCGGTCTCCTCCATGGCGTACTGCATCGAGTCGGTGATCTTGTCGGCGTACATGTGCACCTGGCCGGACACGTTTCGGGCCGCACGGCCGATGGTCTGCACCAGGCTGGTCCCGCTGCGCAGGAAGCCCTCCTTGTCGGCGTCCAGGATCGCGACGAGGGAGACCTCCGGGAGGTCCAGACCCTCACGGAGCAGGTTGATGCCGATGAGCACGTCGTACTCGCCGAGCCGGAGCTGACGTAGCAGCTCGACGCGTCGGAGAGTGTCGATGTCGGAGTGCAGGTAGCGCACCCGGATACCGAGCTCGAGGAGGTAGTCGGTGAGATCCTCCGCCATCTTCTTGGTCAGCGTGGTGACCAGGATGCGCTCGTCCTTCTCGGTGCGCTGGCGGATCTCGTGCACGAGGTCGTCGATCTGGCCCTTGGTGGGCTTGACGACGATCTCGGGGTCGACCAGGCCGGTCGGGCGGATGACCTGCTCGACGACCTCACCGCCGCTCTGTCCCAGCTCGTACTTGCCGGGGGTGGCCGACAGGTACACCGTCTGCCCGATGCGCTGCGTGAACTCCTCCCACGTCAGGGGGCGATTGTCGGTGGCCGACGGCAGCCGGAAGCCGAACTCCACGAGGTTGCGCTTGCGCGACATGTCCCCCTCGTACATGGCACCGATCTGGGGCACCGTCACGTGGGACTCGTCGATGACGAGCAGGAAGTCGTCCGGGAAGTAGTCGATGAGTGTGGCCGGCGCAGTCCCGGCAGGTCGCCCGTCGATGTGGCGCGAGTAGTTCTCGATGCCGGAGCAGAAGCCGACCTGCTTGATCATCTCGAGGTCGTACTGCGTACGCATGCGCAACCGCTGGGCCTCGAGCAGCTTCCCCTTGCCCTCCAGGTCGGCGAGCCGCTCCTCGAGCTCGGCCTCGATGTCCCGCACCGCACGCTCCATGCGCTCGGGCCCGGCGACGTAGTGGGTCGCCGGGAAGATGCGCACGCTGTCGACCTGGCGCACCACGTCGCCGGTGAGCGGATGGAGGAAGTACAGCGCCTCGATCTCGTCGCCGAAGAACTCGATCCGGACGGCGAGTTCCTCGTAGGACGGGATGATCTCGACGGTGTCGCCGCGCACACGGAACGATCCGCGGGTGAACGCCATGTCGTTGCGGGTGTATTGCACGTCGACGAGCAGCCGGAGGAACTTGTCTCGCGGGACCTCCTGCCCCACCTCGAGATGCACCGAGCGGTCCACGTAGGACTGCGGCGTGCCGAGACCGTAGATGCACGACACCGAGGCGACCACCACGACGTCGCGACGGGACAGCAGGTTTGCCGTTGCCGAGTGACGGAGCCGCTCGACGTCGTCGTTGACCGACGAGTCCTTCTCGATGTAGGTGTCGGTCTGGGCGATGTAGGCCTCGGGCTGGTAGTAGTCGTAGTACGAGACGAAGTACTCGACAGAGTTGTTGGGCAACATCTCTCGCAGTTCGTTGGCCAACTGCGCCGCCAACGTCTTGTTGGGCGCCATGAGCAACGTGGGCCGTTGCACCTGCTCGATCAACCACGCGGTGGTGGCCGACTTTCCGGTGCCGGTGGCGCCCAGGAGCACGATGTCCTTCTCGCCCGCCTGGACCCGCTTGGTCAGCTCCGCGATGGCCGTCGGCTGATCGCCCGCAGGGCTGTACTCGCTGACCACCTCGAAGGGACGATCGCTGCGCTCGATGTCGCCCACGGGACGGAACTCGGAGTGCGCCAGGACGGGTTGTTCAGCTGCAAAAGCCATACCACCAGAGTAGGCCCGACCACCGACACAGTCGCCGTTCGGCGGGTCACACGACCCGGCCGCGGGTACACCGACCGTCGCTGTCGGACCTGCGCGTCACAATGAGCCCATGCTGCTCGCACGCGTCGTCGAGACCTCGGCCACGGTGGCCGCCACCCGGTCCCGAAAGGCCAAGGTCCTGGCGCTCGCCGCGCTGCTGTCCGAGTGCGCTCCCGAGGAGGTCGCCCTGGTGACGCTCTACGCGTCCGGCACTCTGCGTCAACGCCGTACCGGCCTGGGGTGGCGCAGCGTCGCCACTCTCCCCCCGGCCGCCGACGCACCGACGCTGACGGTCGCCGCCGTCGACGCGGCGTTCGACGCCGTCTCGACGATGGCGGGTCCGGGATCGCAGGCAGCACGCGCGGCGGCGGTGTCCGCTCTGTTCGGCAGCGCCACCGACACGGAACAGACCTGGCTGCGCGGCGTGGTCACCGGTGAGGTCCGCCAGGGTGCGCTCGACGCGCTGGTCCAGGAAGCCGTGGCGGCCGCGGCCGACGTCACGCTCCCCGAGGTGCGCCGGGCCGCGATGCTGTCGGGATCCACGGTGACGGCCGCGACGGCCGCGTTCACCGGCGGGTCTGCGGCACTCGCGGAGCTGGGACTGACCGTGGGCCGAGCGGTGCTCCCCATGTTGGCCTCCAGCGCCCCCACCGTGGCCGAGGGTGTGGCGAAGGCGGCCGGCGGCGCCGCCGGCGCCGTGGCGCTCGACACCAAGCTGGACGGCATCCGTGTGCAGGTCCACCGTCGCGGTGAGGACGTCTCGGTCAGCACCCGCAGTCTCGACGACATCACCGCACGCCTGCCCGAGGTCGTCGAGTTCGTGCGCGCCCTGCCGCTCACCTCCGTGGTGCTCGACGGCGAGGCACTGGCCCTGGACGAACAGGGACGTCCGCGGGCCTTCCAGGAGACGGCGTCCCGCACGGCGCAGTCGACCGGTGTGACCGTGACGCCTTTCTTCTTCGACATCCTCCACCTGGACGGTGAGGACCTGCTGGACCGTGCGCTGCACGAGCGGCTGGCCGTTCTCGACGCTCTGATGCCGGAGGACAACAGGGTGCCGCGGCTGGTGACGGCCGACCTCGAGGCCGCGGACTCGTTCGCGGCCTCGGCGGTCGCGTCCGGTCACGAGGGTGTGGTCGTCAAGAACCTCGATGCGCCGTACGACGCGGGACGGCGCGGCGCCGCCTGGGTCAAGGTGAAGCCGGTGCACACGCTCGACCTGGTGGTGCTCGCAGTCGAGTGGGGATCCGGTCGCCGGTCCGGTCTGCTGTCCAACATCCACCTGGGCGCAGTGGATCCTGCCGGCGGGTTCGTGATGCTGGGCAAGACCTTCAAGGGCATGACCGACGAGATGCTCGCCTGGCAGACGGAGCGGTTCCTGGCTCTCGAGACGGGACGGACCTCGCACGTGGTGCACGTGCGGCCCGAGCAGGTCGTCGAGATCGCGGTCGACGGACTGCAGCGTTCCTCGCGCTATCCGGGCGGCATCGCACTCCGATTCGCGCGCGTGGTCCGCTACCGCGACGACAAGGTGGCTGCGGACGCCGACACGCTCGACGGCGTGCGCAGCATGTTCGCGCCGCCCGCTCCGTGACGGTGCGCGGTACGGTGCGGACCATGACGGGTCTGGCACACGTGCACCCACCGAAAATCGAGGTGTTCGACGTCGCGGGACGCACCAACACCGATCCGAAAGGTGTCGTCCGCCCGGTCGACGTGTACGAGACGACCGACTGGGGGCTCTACATGGCCCGTCCGTCGGACCATCCGTCCTTCGACTACCTGGAGTCGTGGATCGTCCCCAGCCTGGGTATCCGCGCGTCGATCTTCCACTACCTGCCCACGCATGTCCGCGACCAGAATCACTACGTCGACATCGGCGAGTTCGTCCGCGACGGGAACGTGTGGCACTCGGTCGACCACTACCTCGACATCGTCGTCCGTACCGGCCGCGACGCCGAGCTCCTGGACGTCGACGAGTTGCTCGTCGCGCACAGCACCGGGTTGCTCGACGCGCGGACGACGGAGGCCGCCATCCGTCGGGCGTCCGACGCCGTGGACGGCATCGCGGCGGCGAACCACGACGTCGACGGATGGCTCGCCGCTCTCGGCATGACGACCCACTGGGCGGATCGCTGAGGAGCGATCAGTCGGCTTTCCACCCCGTCCGAGCCGCCCATTCCACGACCTCGGGATACACAGTGTCGAAGTACGGCGCCTTCTCCCCCACGTACGCCTCGATGGCCTCCACGTACTCGCCGTGTTCCGCGGCTCGCGAGGCAGCACGGGTCTTCACGTCGAGGTACGCCTCCCGAGCGGCGGGGTCGGCGCGAAGCCGGTCTCGGAACATGAGCGCGAAGACCTGCCCGGGGTACCCGTCGACCCGGAGGTGGATGTTCAACAGTCTGCCCGGGTCGGCTGCGCCGTGCAGACGCTTCTCCCACAGTGCAGGATCGGCTTCCCCCGGCACCGCCGACGGCTTCGGGTCGTCGGCCGTGATGTGTTGGATGCGCGGAAAGGTGGCCGCCGTCAACGGATCGCGCAGTGCGTCCGCGGTGGCGAGATCCGCCACCGTCACCTGGATGTCGAGGACGTCCTTCGCCGGTAAGTCGGGAACCGCGGTGGATCCGATGTGGTCGATCCGTAGCGCTCGGTCGCCGCAGGCGAGACGCACACGATCCATCACGCGCTGTGCCTCGGCGGGCCACATCGGGTCGGCCGGCACCACGCGGGGGGCGGTCCGGGCCACGGTCTCCGAGCGGAGGTTGGCCGCGAAGAGCTCGAGACGATCGGCCCAGAGTTCACGGACGGTGGCCTCCAACGCTTCCGGTGTCCCGGAGTTGTCGAGCCACACGTCGGCGGCGGCGCGGCGCTGCTCGTCCGTCGCCTGGGCTGCGATGCGGGCGCGGGCGTCGTCCTCGTTCAGCCCACGCGACGCCACCAGCCGTCGCACCCTCTCCTCCGCCTCGACGTGGACGACCACGACGAGGTGAAAGGCTGCGGCGGTGCGAGATTCGACGAGCAACGGGATGTCGTGCACCAGGACGCAGTCCGGCGGAGCGCTGTTCACGAGCTCGGTCGTGCGCTGCCCGATCAAGGGGTGCAGGATGCCGTTCAGGGCGAGGCGGGATTCCTCGTCCCCGAAGGCCTTGGCCGCCAACGCCGGTCGATTCAGGCTGCCGTCGTCAGCCAGGATGTCCCCGCCGAAGCGCTCGACGAGAGCGGCCAGCCCGGGCGTGCCCGGCTCCACGACCTCGCGCGCGATCTTGTCGGCGTCCACCACCACGGCGCCGAGGTCGGCGAGGGTGCGTGACACCGTCGACTTCCCCGCGCCCATTCCACCGGTCAATCCGATTCTCAACACGCACCCAGTGTGGCCGAGTCCGGCGCGCAGCGCATCAACACGCCGCGAATCACCAGTCTCAAATGCACCATGTTTCCCAACCTGTCGGTTATCTTCGAGGCGCACAACAGGCTTTCGTATTTTCTCCGGAAGGCTCCGCGAGACGGTACTCGACAGGTAAAGGACGGGCATGAACACCATTGCGGGAGAGGGAGTCGGTCGGATGCAGTCCGGACGGCACCGCCTGGGCATGTCCGACGGCGTCCACTGCATCCTGATCCCTCAGGTCGCCGATGCGCTGGCGGAACATCGCCGCAACTGGTTCACCTCGCTCATCAGCCCTGCCCGCCACAGCTTCGCGTCCATGCGCAAGCGCGGCGTGCAGATGGGCACCGGCTGGAGTGCAGCCGCAGCGAGCTGACCCACCGCACCACCGACCACACGAGAGAAGGCCCGATCCTGCGCGGATCGGGCCTTCTCTCGTGTGTGGAGCCGGTCGGGTGCCGGTGCCACGAACGGGAGAAGCCCCGAACCTGTGCGGTTCGGGGCTTCTCTCGTTCAGCGGTCGATCAGCGGATCATGCTCCGCCGGGTCGGCGAATCAGGCTCCGCCGGACAGCTTCTCGCGCAGAGCGGCGAGCTGAGCGTCACTGGCGAGCGATCCGCCGGTGGACTCGGGAGCTGCTGCCGCCGGTGCACCCTGTGCGGACGGGGTACCGGTCTCCGAGGAGTAGCCGGCCGCTGCGTTGGCAGCTTCCTGCGCCTCGTCGGCTGCGGTCTTCTCCATCTGCGCGGTGTGCATCTTGTGGCGACGCTCCGCCTCGGCGTAGCGGCCTTCCCACTCCTCGCGCTGCTTGTCGAAGCCCTCGAGCCATTCGTTGGTCTCGGGATCGAAGCCCTCGGGGAAGACGTAGTTGCCCTGCTCGTCGTACGAGTCGGCCATGCCGTACTTGGACGGATCGAACTCGGCGCTGTAGTCCTCGTTGGCCTGCTTCAGCGACAGCGAGATGCGGCGACGCTCGAGGTCGATGTCGATGACCTTGACGAGCGCGTCGTCGCCCACGGTGACGACCTGGTCCGGGACCTCCACGTGGCGCTCGGCCAGCTCGGAGATGTGGACCAGGCCCTCGATGCCCTCTTCGACGCGCACGAACGCACCGAAGGGAACCAGCTTGGTGACCTTGCCCGGGACGATCTGACCGATCGCGTGGGTACGGGCGAACTGACGCCACGGGTCTTCCTGCGTCGCCTTGAGCGACAGGGAGACACGTTCGCGGTCCAGGTCGACGTCGAGAACCTCGACCGTGACCTCGGTGCCGACCTCGACGACCTCGGACGGGTGGTCGATGTGCTTCCAGGACAGCTCGGACACGTGGACCAGGCCGTCGACTCCGCCGAGATCGACGAACGCGCCGAAGTTGACGATGGAGGACACGACGCCCTTGCGGACCTGGCCCTTCTGGAGCTGGTGCAGGAACTCGCTGCGCACCTCGGACTGCGTCTGCTCGAGCCATGCACGGCGCGAGAGGACGACGTTGTTGCGGTTCTTGTCGAGCTCGATGATCTTGGCCTCGATCTCCTTGCCGACGTACGGCTGGAGATCGCGGACACGACGCATCTCGACGAGCGACGCGGGAAGGAAGCCACGGAGACCGATGTCGAGGATGAGTCCACCCTTGACGACCTCGATGACGGTGCCCTTGACGGCCTCGTCCTTCTCCTTGAGCTCCTCGATGGTGCCCCAGGCGCGCTCGTACTGTGCGCGCTTCTTCGACAGGATCAGACGACCCTCTTTGTCCTCCTTGGTGAGGACGAGAGCTTCGACCTCATCGCCCACGGAGACGACCTCGTTGGGGTCGACGTCGTGCTTGATGGAGAGCTCGCGAGAGGGGATGACGCCTTCGGTCTTGTAACCGATGTCGAGCAGGACCTCGTCACGGTCGACCTTGACGATCGTGCCCTCGACGATGTCGCCATCGTTGAAGTACTTGATCGTCGCGTCGATCGCGGCGAGAAAATCCTCGGCGGAGCCGATGTCGTTGACGGCTACCTGCGGCGAGGTGACGGTGGATGAGGCCATGTGGTGAGTTGCTCCGGACGGGTTGGGGTCGGTGGATGGATGTTCGGTCGGACAGACTCGTTCTTCCTGCGGACAGGACACGCGTGCTGCCGTATCTTGAGCGCTGGGAGACGAGACACGACGCAGTCCCCCCGGACACGCCACGGACCCTCGCCGACGAGCGGGAGTCCGACCACGTGCACGCGAAGACAGACATTCGCGTATCGAAGACTACTCGGTGCCCCGCGCACCGAGCAAACCCGGTTACCGTGTTGCGCGTGTCCACAGAAACCCCCGGCGATCTCGGTGTTCCGGCACGTCCGACCGGGTCCACGCCCGGCCACGCTCCCGCTGCCGACGCGGCCCCCGCGGAGCCGCTGCCCGGTCGCCGCCGCGTCGACTCCCGATCCTCCGAGCGGGCGTCCCGGTCCTGGTGGGACCAGGATTCCGACGAGTACCACCGCACCCACGGCGACTTCCTCGGCGTGACGAGCGAGGCCGGCGAGTTCGTGTGGTGCCCCGAGGGTCTGCACGAGGGTGACGTGCACCTGCTCGGTGACGTCGAGGGGCGCGACGTGCTCGAGATCGGATGCGGATCCGCACCCTGCTCGCGCTGGTTGGCCAGTCACGGTGCCCGCGCGACGGGCCTCGACATCTCGGCCGGAATGCTGGCGCACGGCGCTGCGGCGATCGCGGCCCGCGAGGCATCGTCCCCCGGCAGTGCGTCACCCGCACTGATCCAGGCCTCCGCGGAGAACCTGCCGTTCGCCGACGCGTCCTTCGACGTGGTGTGCTCGGCCTTCGGCGCGATCCCGTTCGTCGCCGACTCCGCCGGAGTCATGCGTGAGGTCCGGCGCGTGTTGCGCCCCGGCGGACGGTGGGTGTTCTCGGTCAACCACCCGATGCGGTGGATCTTCCCGGACGATCCGGGCCCGGCCGGGCTGACCGCCACCATCCCCTACTTCGACCGCACGCCGTACGCCGAGTTCGATCCTGACGGCACCGCCACCTACGTCGAACACCATCGCACGGTGGGCGACCGCGTTCGCGAGATCGTCGCCGCCGGGCTGACTCTGGTCGACATCGTCGAACCCGACTGGCCGGAGTGGCTCGATCGCGAGTGGGGTCAGTGGTCGCCGTTGCGTGGAGTGCTCTTCCCCGGCACCGCGATCTTCTGCTGCACCGCCTGACCTGTCAGAGACCACGCACCACGTGGGCGTCGACCGTCTCGAGGAACTCGCTCGTGGACGCGAGTCCCCCGATGTCCGCGGTACCGACTCCCGAGGCGATCGTCGCCTCGACCGCCGCGCGGATCCGCTCACCCACCCGTGCGTGATCGGCGGGCCCGGGTCCCGCCGCGAGGTGCTCGAGCATCGCGGCCACCGACAGCAGCAGCGCCGTCGGGTTGGCGCGGTTGCGGCCCGCGATGTCGGGGGCCGCGCCGTGGGCGGCCTGAGCCATCACCTTGGTGTCCGAGGCATTGATCGACGGTGCCGTCCCGAGCGACCCCGCCAACTCGCCGGTGAGGTCGGACAAAATGTCTCCGAACATGTTCTCGGCCACCAGGACGTCGAAGGTCTCCCCCGACCGCACGAGCTTCGCCGTGAGGGCGTCGATGTGCTCGTGGTCCACCTCGACGTCCGGGTGCCGCTCGGCCACCTCCATGCACACGTCCTTGAACAGCCCCGTCGTCAACCGCAACACGTTCGTCTTGTGCACCACGGTCACGTGACGCCGACGAGTCTCCGCGAGGGCGAACGCCTGCTCGGCGATGCGTTCGCACGCTCGACGGGTGAACACCGCCACGGCCAGGGCGACGTCGGGAGTGGGCATGAACTCCCCGGATCCGACGGCCATGTTGCGATCGGCGTAGAAGCCCTCGGTGTTCTCCCTGACGACGACCAGGTCCATGTCCGGACTCGTCGCCCGCACACCCGGCAACGCGCGTGCCGGCCGGATGTTCGCGTACAGATCGAACTCCTTGCGGATGCGACCACCCGGCGTCAGCTGCCCCCGCGTCTCCTCGGGGTACGACGCGCTGTCGTGCGGTCCGAGGACCCAGGCGTCCAACTCTGCCAACGCGCTCAGGGTGCGCGGCGGTACCGCGTCGCCGAACTCGTCGAGTGCCGCACGACCGAAGGGCAGCTCCACCCACTCGACGGGCGTGGCACCCAGGGCCTGCACGGCCGCATCGACGATCTGTACGGTCCCGGGCACGATCTCGGTGCCGATGCCGTCGCCGTGCAGGACACCGATGCGGTGCGGTGCGCGGCGCGAACCGGCACCGGAGTCGTCGGACCGTGAGGCCCCGGGATGCGCTGCACTCGTCATGGCCGCCATCATTACCCATCATGGTGCAGTCGGTGGAACTCCTCCTGGACGAGCGCAGCGACGATGCGATCCGGCGCGAGTGGAACTACCTCGCCGAGCTGGGCCTGCCGAGTCAGGCTCGGCACGCGGGGGCGTCCAACCGTCCGCACGTCACCATCGCGGTCGCGTCGAGGATCGACGACGTCGCCGAGCGCCGGCTCGCCGCCCTGATCGCCGACGGACGAGACGCCGGGTCGTGGCGGTTCCCCGAGTCGGTACGCCTCGGCGGGTTGGTGGTCTTCGGCGGATCGCGGGCGGTCCTGGCCCGCTCCGTCGTGCCGACCGCGGCTCTCCTGGATCTGCACGCGCGGGTGTACGAGGCGCTCGCCGACTCGCCCGGCATTCCCCCGCATCTCGAACCCGGGCACTGGACTCCGCACGTGACCCTGGCGATGCGCGCGCGTCCCGAGGACATCGGTTCCGCAGCATCGCATCTCGTGACCGATCTTCAGGACGTCGACGCCGAGGTGTCGGCCGTCCGTCGCTGGGACGGCGACGCGAGAGCCGACTGGCTCATCGGGTGACAGGCGGCGCGGCCACCGAGGCGGCTCGGCGCCTCGTCGTGACCACCACCCCGACGATGATGAGCGCGGTACCGAGCACCGCGTTCGCGGTGACCGACTCGTCGAGCACGAGGGCGCCGAGCGCGATGCCGACGACGGGACTGAGGTACGTCACGGTCGACGCGGCGGACGGTCCCCATCCCGTCACGACGTTGGTGTTCCACAGGAAGGCCAGCCCGGTGCCGGCACAGCCGAGCGCGAGCATCGACGCGACGACGGGCACGTCGAGACGCACCGCGTCGCTCGCCACCACGGGTGCCGCGACCAGCATCATCATCGCGGCGAGACCGATCTGCATCGTCGCCACCGCCAACGACGGCACACCCAGCGGGATGACGAACCGACGCAGGTACACCAGCGCGACACCGTAGGACGCGGTGGCGCCGAGGCACGCCAGCTGCGCACGCGGGCTGCCACTCAGACCGCTCTCCCACGGCGCGAACACCACGACGATGCCGGCGAAGCCGATCAGGAGGCCCGCGGCGCGCAGCAGAGTCGGCCGTTCGGCGGGAAGAACGGCGAAGGCCAGCACCGTCGTCATGAGCGGCGTCGTCGCGTTGACGATGGATGCCGTGGCCGAGTCGATCTCCTGCTCCGCCCACGCGAACAGCAGCCACGGGAGGATGCACTGCACCACCGCGAGGAACGTCGAGTGGAGCCACACGACTCCTCGCCGCGGGAGTCGAACATGCATGGGACGCAACAGGATCAGCAGTGTGGCCGCACCGAGGACGAGTCGCGCCAGCACCACCTGGACGAAGCTCAGCCCCTCGAGGCCCACCTTCATGAACAGGAAGCTCGCGCCCCACACCGCTGCGGTGGCCAGGAACTGCAGTACGAGCACGATCAGAAACGGTAGTCGCCGTGGCGGGTCACCTCGGCATGGGTGTCGGGTGTCCGATCCGCGAGTGCGAGGGCGGCCAGGACAGTGAGGAGGAGCAGGACTGTCGCGAGAACGAGGAAGAAGGTCATGCGAGAAATACTCCGTCGCAGCGGATTCCACCAACAGTGGCAGTAATGACATATTTCGTCGTTTTCCTGCCATACTGGGTGACATGCTGACGAAGGTGGTCGTCCCGCTCCTGCCGTTGACCGAGGCGTTCGAACTGGGTGTCGCGTGCGAGGTCTTCGGATTCGACCGGTCGGACGACGGACTGCCGGTCTACGACTTCTCGCTGATCGCAGCCGTCCCCGACCCGATCCGCACTCGGTTCGGCTACTCCATCGACGTCCCGTACGACCTCGATCGACTCGACGACGCGGATCTGATCATCATGTCCGCGGGTGGTACCGCGACGGCGCCGGACGGCACGTTCGCCTGCGGCACCGGTGACGGCCACGACCTCGAGCCGCTGGCCGAGAAGTTGCGCGCTGCCGTGGCGAGAGGCGCGCGCGTCGCGAGCCTGTGCACCGGCGCCTTCGTTCTCGGCGAGGCGGGACTGCTGGACGGACGTCGGTGCACGACCCACTGGCGCCATGCGGCGCGCCTGGCCGAGCGCTTTCCCGGCGCCACGGTCGACTCGAACGTGCTCTACGTCCAGGACGGCAACGTCTACACCAGCGCGGGAACCGCTGCCGGGATCGACCTGTGCCTGCACATCGTGCGGTCCACACAGGGCGCCGCGGTGGCCAACGGCATCGCACGACGCATGGTGGTGCCCCCGCACCGTGACGGCGGCCAGGCCCAGTACGTCGCGGTGCCCGTCCCCACCTGCGACTCGGACACCCTCGCCCCGCTCATCGACTGGATCGCCGAGAACCTGCGCGAGGACCTCACCGTGGACGTCCTGGCAGCACGCGTCTCGATGTCGCCCCGCACCTTCGCTCGCCGATTCCAGGCGGAGACGGGCACGACCCCGGCACGCTGGATCAGCGATCAGCGCGTTCTCGAGGCGCAGCGACTCCTCGAGTCAAGTGACCTGTCGGTGGACGCCGTCGCGGACACCGTGGGATTCGGTTCCGCGGCGGTGTTGCGCCAGCACTTCCTGCGGCTACGCCGCACCACACCGCAGTCCTACCGGCGCACCTTCCGGGCGGCGCCCGTCTCGGTCTGATCGAATTCGGGAATGACGGCGCGGGTCCGCCTGTTGACGGTGGACAGAACACCATGCCGGAGCCCACACGAGGTGGGTCGGCACTCACGACGAAAGGATCCTCGTGGCAACGCAGACCCTCACCCAGCAGAACTTCGACGAGACCGTCACCGGTAACGACGTCGTTCTGGTCGACTTCTGGGCCGACTGGTGCGGACCGTGCAAGCAGTTCGCCCCGACGTTCGAGAAGTCCTCGGAGCAGCACCCCGACGTCGTGTTCGGCAAGGTCGACACCGAGGCGGAGCAGGGACTCGCCGCCGCCGCGAACATCCGCTCGATTCCCACGCTCATGGCGTTCCGCGAGGGCGTCCTCGTCTTCGCGCAGCCCGGCGCACTTCCGCAGGCGGCGCTCGAGGACCTGGTCGGCCAGATCAAGGGCCTGGACATGGACGACGTCCGCAAGCAGATCGCGGAGCAGCAGGCCGCGGCCGAGTGACCACCGCGGGCTGACACCCGCACCACGACGGCGGGCGACGGAAGAGATTCCGTCGCCCGCCGTCGTCGTCGTGTGGTCGCCTCAGTGTGCGGCGTCGTCCCAAGTGCGACCCGTTCCCACGGAGACGTCGAGCGGCACCGACAGCTCGATGGCGTGCGCCATCTTGTCTCGGACCAACGCCTCGACCTCGGCGCGTTCGGACTCGACGACCTCGAGCACCAGTTCGTCGTGCACCTGGAGGAGCATCCGCGAGGTGAGCCCGGCCTCGACCAGTCCGAGCTGGACGTCGATCATCGCGACCTTGATGATGTCGGCCGCGGTGCCCTGGATGGGGGCGTTGAGGGCCGCGCGCTCGGCGACCTCGCGGCGCTGACGATTGTCGCTCGTCAGATCCGGCAGGTAGCGGCGACGTCCGTAGAGAGTCGAGGTGTAGCCGACCTTGCGCGCCGCCTCCACGACCTCGTGCAGATAGTCGCGCACCCCACCGAACCGGGAGAAGTACGCCTCCATCTGCTCCTTGGCCTCCTCGGTGGAGATCTTGAGCTGCTGGGAGAGGCCGTAGGCACTGAGCCCGTACGCCAGTCCGTACGACATCGCCTTGACCCGGCGGCGCAACTCCGGCGTCACCTCGTCGATGGGCACCCCGAAAGCGCGCGACCCGACGAAGCTGTGCAGATCCTCGCCGGTGTTGAAGGCCTCGATGAGCCCCTCGTCCTTGGAGACGTGCGCCATGATCCGCATCTCGATCTGGCTGTAGTCCGCCGTCATCAGCGAGTCGTAACCCTCGCCGACGACGAAGCCCTCCCTGATGCGACGGCCCGCGGACGTCTTGACCGGAATGTTCTGCAGGTTGGGCTCGGTGGAGGACAGCCGACCCGTCGCGGCGATGGTCTGGTTGAACGTGGTGTGGATGCGCCCGTCGTCGCTGACCGACTTGAGCAGACCGTCGACCGTCACCTTGAGCCGCGTGGCGTCCCGGTGATCGAGCAGGTGCCGGAGGAAGGGATGCTCGGTCTTCTCGAACATCGACTGCAGCGCTTCGGCATCGGTGGTGTAGCCGGTCTTGGTGCGCTTGGTCTTGGGCATGTCGAGCTCGTCGAACAGGACCACCTGCAACTGCTTGGGTGACCCGAGGTTGATCTGCTTGCCGATCACCGCATAGGCCGCCTCGGCGGCGACGCCTACCTCCCCGGCGAACTGGCTCTGCAGGTCGTGCAGATGATCGAGATCGATCGCGATACCGGTGTTCTCGACGGTGGCGAGCACGCCGAGCAGCGGCAGCTCCATGTCCCAGAGCAGCGGCGCGGACTCGATCTCGTCGAGCTCACGGTCCAGCGCGTCCGCGAGATCCAGCACCGCCTGCGCTCGCAGTATCTCCCCCTCGGCCACCGCTGCCTGCGTCTCGTCCTCGCTGTCGAGCAGGGACAGCTGGGCGTCGCCGGCGTCCTCGATGCGCAACTCGCGCTTGAGGTACCGCAGCGACAGGTCGTCGAGCGCGAAGCTCCGCTGCCCCGGTCGGACCAGGTAGGCCGCGAGTGCGGTGTCGCTGGTCAACCCTGCGACGGGCCATCCGCGACCGCGCAGCGCATGCAACGCCCACTTGGCCTCGTGGAGCGCCTTGGGCCGCGACTCGTTCGCGAACCAGGCCGCGAGCGCCTGCTCGTCCTCGGCGGTGAGCCCGATGGTCTCGACGTAGGCACCCTCCCCGTCCGCCGACGCGAACGCGACGGCCGACGCGTCACCGTCGAACGGGGACCGCGTCCCCACGACGGAGAGCCCGGTGCGGACACCGTCCTGCGTGTGCGCCTCGAGCCACTCGGCGAGCTCGCCCGGTTCGAGCGCGCGGCCCCGCACCTCGAAGCCCTCCTCCGCCTCCGGCTCGGTCGACGAGAGGGTGGCGAAGAGCCGATCGCGCAACACACGGAACTCGAGATCGTCGAACAGCGCGTGCACGCGCTCGCGGTCCCACGGCGCCAGCTGCAGCTGATCCGGTGTGTACGGCAGAGGGACGTCGCGAACCATCTCGGTGAGCTGGCGATTGAGGACGACGCTGGAGAGATTGGCGCGCAGCGCGTCGCCGACCTTGCCGCGCACGGTGTCGACCTTGTCGACCAGGTCCTCGAGGCTGCCGTACTCCCGGATCCACTTGGTGGCGGTCTTCTCCCCCACCCCCGGGATGCCGGGAAGATTGTCGCTGGGGTCTCCACGCAGCGCCGCGAAGTCCGGGTACTGGGCCGGGGTGAGTCCGTACTTGCTCTCGACCTCCGCCGGCGTGAACCGCGTCAGGTCGGAGACGCCCTTGCGCGGGTAGAGGACGGTCACCTGGTCGTTGACCAACTGCAGCGAGTCCCGGTCGCCGGTGACCACCAGCACCCGGTACCCCGCCGCGACCGCCTGCGTGGTGAGGGTGGCGATGATGTCGTCCGCCTCGAAGCCCGGCTCCGCCATCACCGGGATGCCCAGTGCTCCGAGGACGTCCTTGGTGATGTCGATCTGGCCCGCGAACTCGTCGGGCGTCTTGATGCGATTGGCCTTGTACTCCGGGAACTTGTCCGCCCGGAAGGTCTGACGAGAGACGTCGAAGGCCGCGCCGACGTGCGTGGGCGACTCGTCCCGCAGCAGGTTGATGAGCATGGAGGTGAACCCGTACACCGCGTTGGTGGTCTGCCCGCTGGTGGTCTTGAAGTTCTCGGCGGGCAGGGCGTAGAAGGCGCGGTACGCCACCGAGTGACCGTCGATCAGCATCAGGAGGGGCGAGGACTCGGTTACTGGACTCACGCAGGTCAGTCTAGGGAGGCGTACCGACACGGGCGTGGTCGGCGGTCGACCGCTTCGAAACAAGACTGAAACATCGAAGAAATCGAAGCGGCCGTTCTCGATACCCGGAGCCCGATAGAGTCCGACAATTGCAAGCAGAGCCGAGATTCCTCGGCGTTAGTCGACCGTCCGAGAGGACCCCCGTGCCCCCCTCGAGTCCTCGACGGCCCGGACGAACGACGGCCACCGCCGCCCTCGTCCGCGCGCTCGTCGTCGTACTCCTCGGCCTCATCGCCGCAGCCACCTTCGGTGGAACGGCCCTGGCCCAGGAACCCACTCCGTCCCCCACTCCGAGCTCGAGCTCCCCACCCGCGAGCGGCTCCGAGTCCGACTCCGCTCCACCCGCCGACGCGGTGAACGTCAGCGGCAGCCTGAACAACGCCGGTGAACGCCTCGTCGGCGTCGACGTCGTGGCCCTCGACTCCGGAGAGTCCGAGGTGGCTCGCACCACGTCGGAAACCGGTGGGCGATGGACACTTCCGGTCTCACCCGGCAGTTACACGTTCCGCGTCGACCCCGAGACCCTGCCCGACGGTGTCTCCGTGCAGGGCGACGTCGAACGCACCGTGGAGGCAGGTCGCGCCAACACCGTCATCTTCAGTTTCGGTGAGGAACGCAGCGCCACGGTCGTCCCGTTCTACGAGAAGTTCCTGCGCACCACCATCGACGGGCTGCGCTTCGGACTGGTCATCGCGCTCGCCGCGATCGGTCTGAGCCTCATCTTCGGCACCACCGGGCTCACCAACTTCGCCCACGGCGAGTTGGTCACGCTCGGCGCCGTCGCGGCATGGGTCTTCAACCAGAAGCTCGGGATCCAGCTGATCCCGGCGACCGTCCTGGCGGTGATCGTCGGTGTGGCGGTCGGCTGGGCGAACAACGCCGGACTCTGGAGACCGCTGCGCAGACGCAAGACGGGCCTCATCGGCCAACTCGTCGTCTCGATCGGTCTCGCGATCGCCCTGCGGTACCTGATCCTCATCTTCTTCTCCGACCGCGCCGAGCCGTACAAGGACTACCAGGCGCAGGTGCAGCGTGAGTGGGGGCCGTTCGCCATCACCGACGTCAACCTCGCCTGCATCGTCATCAGCGTCGTGGTGCTCGTGCTCGTCGCGCTCATGCTGCAGAAGACCCGTATCGGCAAGGCCATGCGCGCCGTCGCCGACAACCGCGATCTCGCCGCGTCGTCCGGCATCAACGTCGAGCGCGTCGTGACCTTCGTCTGGTGCATGGGCGGCGGTCTCGCCGCTCTGGGCGGCGTGCTGTTCGGGCTCTCCGAGCTCGGCGGACGCGTCCAGTGGGAGATGGGCTTCAAGCTCCTCCTGCTCATGTTCGCCGGCATCACCCTCGGTGGCCTCGGTACGGCGTACGGCGCCCTGCTCGGCTGTGTCATCGTCGGTCTGTTGGTGCAGTGGTCGACGCTCGTGATCAACCCCGACCTCAAATACATCGGAGGATTGCTCGTCTTGATCGTCATCCTCATCGTCCGGCCGCAAGGCATCCTGGGCTCGCGGCAAAGGATCGGCTGACCATGGACATCATCGGAGCAATCCAGGTATCGCTGGCCCAGCTCGTCGGGCCCTCCGCGATCTTCTACGCACTTCTCGCCATCGGACTGAACCTGCACTTCGGCTACGCAGGACTGCTCAACTTCGGTCAGATCGGCTTCGCCCTGCTGGGCGGATACGGCGTCGGCATCATGACCATCACGTACGAACAGCCGCTGTGGCTCGGCATCCTCGTCGGACTCGCGGCAGCCGGTCTCCTCGCGCTCGTGCTCGGTATCCCCACCCTGCGACTGCGGGCGGACTATCTCGCCATCGTCACCATCGCGGCGTCGGAGATCCTGCGACTGGTCTTCCGGTCCACCGCGTCGAACGGTGTCACCGGATCGACCAACGGCCTCTTCGGTTTCGCCGATCCGTTCACCAACCTCAGCCCGTTCGACTCGGGCAAGCAGTACTCGTTCGTCGGCGTGAAGTTCTACGGCGACGACCTGTGGGCCATGGTGGTCGGATGGTCACTGGTGCTGATCCTGTGCGGACTCGTGTACCTGCTCACGCACAGCCCCTGGGGACGCGTCCTCAAGGCGGTGCGCGAGGACGAGGACGCCGCCCGCTCGCTGGGCAAGAACGTCTTCGTCTACAAGATGCAGGCCCTCGTCCTCGGTGGCGTCATCGGCGGTATGGGCGGCGTGTTCAACGCTCTGCAGACCAAGTCGATCAACCCCGACTTCTACTCGACGGCGCAGACCTTCTTCGCCTTCGGCGCACTGATCCTCGGCGGTGCGGCCACGGTCTTCGGTCCGGTCGTCGGAGCCATGCTCTTCTGGTTCTTCCTGTCGATCCCCGACGTGCTGCTGCGTCAGGCCGCCGCCGGCGACGACCCGCTCATTCCGATGACCGAACAGCAGGTCGGCGCCACACGATTCGTCCTCCTCGGCATCCTCATCGCGGTGCTGATGATCTTCCGCCCGCAGGGACTGCTGGGCAACAAGCGGGAGGTACAGCTCGATGCCAAGTAACACCATCGCGGCACGCAAGCCGCTCAGCGCCGAGGTGCGCGCGGCGTTGTTCGCCGACGTCGCGAACACCCCCGGCGTCGCCAAGCCCGACCCGACCATGGTGGTCGACGGCGTGTCCCGGACCTTCGGTGGCCTCAAGGCCGTCGACGTGGCACACCTCGAGATCCAGCGTGGCTGCATCACCGGCCTGATCGGCCCGAACGGCGCCGGCAAGACGACCTTGTTCAACCTGCTCACCGGGTTCGACCAGCCGGACACCGGGTCCTGGTCGATGGACGGCAAGTCGCTGGGCAGGATGACGCCGCACCAGGTGGCGCGCCACGGTGTGGTGCGGACATTCCAGCTGACGAAGGCACTGTCGAAGCTGACCGTGCTGGACAACGTCCGGCTCGGTGCCACGGGACAGAAGGGTGAGCGGATCTTCAACACGCTCATGCCGTGGACGTGGAAGGCGCAGGAGCGGGAGGTGACCGAGCGTGCGCGGGAACTGCTCGCGCGATTCAAACTCGACGCGAAGTCCGAGGACCTCGCGGGATCCCTCTCCGGCGGACAGCGCAAGCTGCTCGAGATGGCGCGAGCGCTCATGACCGATCCCGCCGTCGTCATGCTCGACGAGCCCATGGCCGGCGTCAATCCCGCACTGACGCAGAGCCTTCTGGGCCACATCAAGTCGCTGCGCGACGACGGCATGACCGTCGTCTTCGTCGAGCACGACATGGACGTGATCCGCGACATCAGTGACTGGGTCGTGGTCATGGCTCAGGGCAGCGTCATCGCCGAGTCCGCGCCCGCGCAGTTGGCGGACAACGAGGCCGTCGTCGACGCGTACCTGGGAAGCCACCACGATCAGGCGCTCGAGTTCGACGCCGACGGAAATCCTGTGGGCGCCACGGCAGAACTGGCCGAGGCGCTCGAGCAGGCCGAGGTCGAGACACTCGAGTCGGGCGGAGATCTCTCCGCGGCCGAACCCGAGATCGGGACGGACAAGAGGACCACGACATGACCGAATCCGGAGCGACCACATCCGGGGGAACCGGGCTCACCGCAGCAGAATTCGCGGCGACACCGGACGAACACCGCCGCCTGGCCACCGACGCGCTCGTGCGTGCCGACGACCTGGTGGCCGGATACATCCCCGGCGTGAACATCCTGAAGGACTGCAACTTCTATCTGAACGACGGCGAGATCGTCGGCATCATCGGCCCCAACGGTGCCGGCAAGTCGACGTTGCTCAAGGCACTCTTCGGTCTCATCCCGATCCGCAGCGGATCCGTCACGCTGCGCGGCGACACCATCACCTCCGCCGAGGCACACGTGCTCGTGACGAAGGGCGTCGGTTACGTTCCGCAGACCCAGAACGTGTTCCCCTCGCTCACCATCGAGGAGAACCTCGAGATGGGGATCTACCTGCGGCCGAAGAAGTTCCAGGAACGGTTCGACTTCGTCAGCGAGCTTTTCCCGCTGCTGTCGGAGCGTCGCAAGATCAAGGCGGGCGCACTGTCCGGTGGCGAGCGGCAGATGGTCGCCATGGGCCGCGCGCTGATGATGGAACCGTCCGTGCTGCTGCTCGACGAGCCGTCGGCCGGACTGTCTCCGATGTTCCAGGACGAGGTCTTCATCCGCTGCAAGAAGATCAACGCGGCGGGCGTCTCCATCATCATGGTGGAGCAGAATGCTCGCCGGTGCCTCCAGATCTGTGACCGCGGCTACGTGCTGGATCAGGGCAAGAATGCGTACACCGACACCGGCACGAACCTGATGAACGACCCCAAGGTCATCGAGCTGTACCTCGGCACGTTGGCGGGGAGCAAAGAGAAGAAGTAGTACCCGCGCACACCGACAGGGGCGCTCCGAGTTCGCTCGGGGCGCCCTTCTCGCTGTCTGCGGCCCCTCACCCTCGGCGAGTACGTCCGAAGTGCCGTGCAACGAGCCGTATTCACAGCACTGTCGACGTACTCGCGGACGGGGAGCCCCGAGCACGACAGCAGAACGGGCCCGACTCCAGTGGAGTCGGGCCCGTTCCGGGCTACTGCAGATCAGCCGCCGACGACGATGTAGTCCTCGGTGGTGAGCTTGTTGTCCGGTCCGAAGACCAGCTTGCCGTACGAGCCGACGGACGGCTCACCGCCGTCGGTGAACGCGAGCTCACCGGTGACACCGTCGTAGTCGATGTCGGTTCCGGCCTTCACCAGCGGCAGGCACTCCTGGAACGTGGTGCACTTCGTTCCGTCCTTGGTGACGGAGTTGATGTTCGCCGCGATGTCGACACCCGCGGTGGACTTCGCCTGCTCCGCGGCCAGGGCGGAGATCACGACGGCGTCGTAGGACTCACCGGCGTAGTTGAAGTCGACCAGAGCCGGGTTGACGGCCTTGAGACGGTCCTGGAAACCGGCGCCCACGTCGGTGAGCGGCGTGGTGCCACGCATGGTGTCGAGCAGGCCGGGTCCGACCGACTCGCCGAGGGCGTTGCCCATGTTGCCGTCGACGCCGTAGACGGCGGTGCCGTCCGACGGTCCGATGCCGATCTCGTGCATACGGGTGATGATCTTCGCCGACTCCTCGAAGCCGATGATGGCGACGGCGTCCGGGTTGAAGTTCTTCACCTGGTCCACCTCGGCGTTGAACGACTGCGCGTTGGGGTCGTAGATGATCTTCTGGATCTGGTCGGACGCGATGCCGGCGTCCTCGAGGTTGGTGACAGTGTTGCTCGCCAGGCCCGTACCGTACGGGTCGTTGAGCGCGAGGATGGAGACGCGCTGGCCGCCGTCCTCGGCGATGAGCTGCGAGAGCGCCTGTGCCTGAAGCACATCGGTCGGTGCCGTGCGGAAGTACTGGCCCTTGTCCGCATAGCAGACGAACTGGTCGGAGGTGTTGGCCGGCGAGATCTGCACGACGCCGGCGCTGGCGATCTTGTCGATGACCTTGAGGGACACCGAGGACGACGCTGCACCCAGGATGACACTGACGCCGGCCGCGAGCTCGCGGTCGACGGTGCTGTTCGCGGTGTCCGTGGTGGTGTCGCCCGAGTCGCCGGGGATGAGCTCCATCGGCTGGTCGAGAACGCCACCGGCGCCGTTGACGTCGTTGACTGCGAGCTGCACGCCGGCGACCTCGGGCGGGCCGAGGAAGGCGAGGCTACCGGTCTCGGGAAGCAGTGTGCCGAGCTTGAGCGGAGTGGTCACCGGCGTCGCGCCGGCAGTTGCCTGCTCGGGTGTGCAGTCGGTGTCCACGGTGGCCTCCGCAGCTGCGGAAGAGCCGCCGGCAGCGCTGGTTTCGCTGCCGGAACTCGAATCGTCGCTCGAGGAACAGCCGAACAGGGCGAGCGAAGCGACGCTCACCACCGCAGCCGTCCGAACGATGGTTCGTCTTGCCATCTGTCGTCTCCTAGAAATATGTGCGTCACGCACCCGATACCGTGACGCTCGTGAAGGAGAACCTATCGCTCCCCGACGGTTCGCGACCCGTGGAACAAGCCCTGTGACCTTACTGTGACGTCTACGCAGCCAGTTTTAACGCAGCCGTAGCCTGGCACAGTCTTCGAGGCCGGATCACGGCACTCGGTGTCACGCGACGGGGGCGTCTCCGAGCGTCTCGATGACGACGGAGGCGACCGCTTTCATGGTGGTGCGGCGGTCCATCGCGGCCCGCTGGATCCACGTGAAGGCCTCCGGCTCGGAGAGCGACTGGGACGTCATCAGCAGACCCTTGGCGCGCTCGATGAGTTTGCGCGTGTCGAGGCGGTCGTGGAGATCCGCGATCTCGGTCTCCAGCGCGGAGATCTCGGTGAACCGGCTGGCGGCCAGTTCCACGGCGGGCACCAGGTCCGCCTTCGTGAAGGGCTTCACCAGATACGCCATGGCGCCGGCGTCGCGGGCCCTCTCGACGAGTTCGCGCTGGCTGAAGGCCGTCAGGATCACGACCGGAGCCAACCGAGCCGCGGCGATCTCGGAGGCCGCGTCGATACCGTCTCGACGCGGCATCTTCACGTCCATGATCACCAGATCCGGAACCAGGGCGCGGACGAGGTCCACCGCTTCCTGACCGTCCGCGGCCTCGCCGACGACGTCGTACCCCTCCTCGCGCAACATCTCCACGAGGTCCAGCCGAATGAGTGACTCGTCCTCCGCGACCACCACACGACGTGGCTGCGACGGTGCCGGTGTGTTCACGCTGACTCGCCCTCCCTCGATGCACTGCTCCCCCGCGGCGGCGCCGTTCTCGACGCTGCGCCCGGGCCGTCGTCAGGGTACCGGTGCACCGCAGCCGGCACCGATCTTCTACACTCGGTGACCGCACCAGCTCGCCCCGCGAGCGGTTCGCCCTCGTATCCCAATTGGCAGAGGAAACGGATTCAAAACCCGTGCAGTGTGAGTTCGAGTCTCACCGAGGGCACCAGTACATGCAGGCAGGGGCGTTTTATAACGCCACGCAAGGCGTCGTGGACGCACTCAACCCGGCTCCACCCCGGTCACCAGCGGGGCACAGTGTCAACAAGACGGCTGTGTCAGACTTCCCGATATGACCGGAGACGCTTCAGAACACTCGGACGGTTGGGTGGCCCAGTTGTGGCTCAGAACGAGCGATGCGTACGACCGAAGGTGCACATGGAAGCGCAGTTTGAGCGAAAAGCGGAACAACGCGTTTGCGGACGTCGCGCAATTGTACAACGGCGCCGACGGGTCTTCTGACGGGTCCGCAATTGCCATTGATGCTCAAGCTGAGGTTATCTGACCGTGGTCGAGGAAAAGCGATACCAGGTGTTTGTCAGTTCCACATACACGGATCTGACGAAAGAGCGCGCAGCCGTCATCCAAAGCATTCTGCGGATGGATCACTTACCTGCCGGTATGGAGATGTTTCCGTCCGCAGATGACGACCAGTGGGAGCTTATCAAGCAAGTCATTGACCAGAGCGATTACTATGTCGTAGTAGTAGCTGGCCGTTACGGCAGCATCATCGACGCTGACGGAATTAGTTATACGGAAAAAGAGTATGACTACGCCGTAGAGAGTGGTATCCCGGTACTGGGTTTTGTCCACAAGGATCCAGGGAGCATTCCTGATAGTCACACCGAGCATAAAGAGGACGCGCGTGAATTGCTTGAATTGTTCCGCGAAAAGGTCAAGTCCCGTCCGGTAAACTTCTTCGGCTCACCGGAAGAACTGGGCGGACTAGTAGTAACAAGCCTCATACAGGCGACGAGGAGAAAACCGCGTGTCGGTTGGATTCGTGGCGATAAAGCCATGACGGTCGAAACAGAAAAAGAAATTCTGGATCTGCGCAAGGAATTGGATGCGGCACGCACCGCCCAGGCCGAAGCCGAGAGATCCCTCGTTGAAGACACAACGAAACTAGCCCAAGGCGAGGACGAAATATCAATTCCATTGAGAGTGAAATACTTTCTTCCTAGAGGGAGAAAATGGGAATACGTTAGCTTCAATGTAAAACTGACATGGGACGAAATATTCGGATCAATTGGAGCATTGCTGATAGACGAGGCAACGGTCGAACAAGTGAAGGATCGTTGCGACGACGAACTTGTGAAACATCTCACCGATGCAGACCTCGACGAAATTCCAGAGGAGTCACAGTCTTCTGAATCCATACTCGAACGAGCTGATTGGGAAACGGTTGAGTTTCAGTTGCGTGCGCTTGGACTGATTGATTCGGGTGTTAAGAAGCGCGGCGTTCAGGATGACAATAAGTATTTGAAATTGACCAGCAAGGGGCTGCGGCATCTTGCTATCCTCCGAGCGATCAAGCGACCCGAGACCTCACCGACCGAATAACTGCACCACGTTCGTTAGTTTTGCGATCCTCTCCTCCGCCGGTGTAGCGACTGAGGGGGCGGCTGGTTCGGGGAGTTGCTTACCCGCGCCGCCGTCTTCGGCCGGAATCCAATCGCCATAGACGTCGAGGGTGAGCGACGCCTGGCCGTGGCCGAGCCATCGGCTCACCTGTAGGAAGTGCACACCTGCCATGAGCTGCATCGTGGCGAACGTGTGTCGGAGGTCGTGCAGCCGGACGCCGAGCCGCGCGGGTTGCGTGCCTGTCGCTGGTTGGCTGACCGGGAGGCCTGCTGCCGCATATGCCGGACGCAGGATTGTGTTGTAGAACGTGCTCAGGTGAATCGGCTCAGACCAGTCCAACGGGGCCACCGCCGCTTGACCGGCACGGCGAGCACCACCCACGCCCCGGCTGGGCCACAACGGCGCTGCGGGGTCGTCCGCGTTGGGACGGTCAACCACGTACGCGCGCATCCGCTCGGCCAGCCAGGGCGGCAGCGGAACGGATCGCCGACTCCTCCGCGACTTCGGCGTAGTCGCCTTCCACACTCCCGCGCGGCGAGCCTTGGTCCGTCGCACGTGCACCAGGCAACGCGTCTCGCCCGGTGCCGTGGTGAACGCAAGATCAGCGATCTCTAGGCCGCTGCATTCCGCGCTGCGCAGTCCCGAGTACGCCAAGAACAACCCCATGAGTTCGTACATGGGGTGGCGCTCCCCAACGATGGCCGCAACCCTGGCCCACCTGCTCGCCGGTCAGTGTGTGATGTCGAACTTCTCATGGTCGCACCGCGTGACCGCCGCCGAACTCCACGCGCTCTGCTGAGTTGGACTCGATGGCGTCGTGTTGCGGGGCGTCTTTCAGCACTCGTTTGAACGCCGACCACGCGTGTTTGACGGTTTTGGGAGCGATGCCGCGTGCAACGAGTTCGGCGAGGTAGTTCTCGCACTGCCGGGGCGTGATGCTACCGACTGCGCGCCCGCCGAAGTCGTCGAGCACGTAGCACCGGAAGGATGCGACGCTACTCGACAACTGTCGCTTCCTCATGGCTCCGCGTGCAACCTGGATGTCCATCGACCGCGACCATCCGGCGACGTGGTACCAGAAGGGCAGGTCGCTCCCTCGCGTTGGTCAGCCTCGAGCAATCCGCGCCTATGGGGGTGCAGCACACGAGAATCGACCTCAGCCCATGGATTCAATCGGCCCAGATCGTTGGGCCCGCACACCAGTGATAGAAGCGACAATGCGGCGTTCGCCTACCTGAACAACATACTCGGGTGACGAGATATTAATTGCCCTGCCTCTATTCCAAGCCCAATAATTTTCTCTTGGCGGCGATAAATTCATCCTCTGTCAGAATGCCCGTTTCCCGATAAGCCGCCAGCTTTGCAATCTCCGAGTTCAAGTCGAGGTCGGGGTTCTTGGCCGAGTTCACGGGAGCGGGGTCACGGGCTGGGACCGCGGACGAGTAGTTCACCGTTTGCGTGCGCTCCTTCAACCGCAAGTTATCTCTCGCCTCGTTCGAAACCCTGTTGAGCAGTGCTACGCCTTCCCGGAAATTCGGTACGTCGACCAGTTCGACGCGTTCGCTCTGCCCGCTTCCGGTCCTGTTGGCCCATAAAACGATCGTTCCGACGCCACGCGCCTTCTGCGTCATGGTCTGACTCGCGTCGACATCATGTATCTCGTGTGTGCGTATTTGCTGCGCTCTGGTAGAGATTGTTCCGCGTTCGAAATGAAGATACTCGGCAGTCAGCTTGTATCGCCCGCCCCCGATCCCAGACAGTGGCTTGCCCACCGCCGACCACAGCGCATTCGGATCCGACGAGGGATCATCTTTGGCGAGAACACTACGGCCAAGCCGTGCCGCACTCTGAGTGAAACTGTTTGCGGACCTAGCGGCCGGCTGTACATGCTCAGTCCATTGTGTGCCGTCCCACCAGCGAACGGATCCGTGCCCGTCATCGAACCAACCCGCGGGCGCACCACCTTCTGTCATGGGTAGATAGTAAACCGGACGGTTTCGAGTGTGGCTGACAGTCCCGGCGTGTTCGGTCGCTCTCAGGTCATCGACCGAACATCCAGGGACAACGCGAATCCCGGATCGGCCGCCCCCGTCGTCAGGCGCAGCACGTGGCGCCCCACCCGTCGGCATGCGAAGGAGATCGGGAACGCCACAGCCTGCTGCTCCCCCTCGAGGTGACCGGCGACGGGCAGTTCGAACACGTGCAGAGGCTCGTCCTCGCCGTCCGTGATCTCCACCCGTACCCGCTCACCCGACACGTCGTCGGGGCCACGCTGCAGCAGGACCACCAGGTAGGCCTCGACGGGCTGCGCGAGGGACGGGAGCACACACCAGTCCCAGATGCCGCCGAGCACGTCGAGCTTCTGGTCCGACTGGCGCGCGTAGTCGGCGAAGAAGGCACTCGTGACGATCATCGGACGACCCCGGCGGTGGGCACCGTGATCTGATGGGACGACAGAACCGCCGCATCATCGAAAGGCTCCGTCGTGTCCGTTCTGCTCTCCGCCGCCGTCGTCGCGGCGGGTGTCGGTTCCGCTGCGGTGGCCGGCGTCCTGCTGGCCTTCTCCATCGCCGTGATGCCGGCGCTGGGCGTACAGCCCGCGTCCGCCGCCACGGCGGTGATGACGCGCGTGAACGTGGTCATCGTCGCTCCCGTCTTCATGGTCCTGCTGTTCGGTACCGCGGCGGCATCGGTCCTCGCCGCCGTCACCGCGTTCCTCGAGCCTGGCACACCCGCCGTTCTCGTCGCAGCGGCGGCGGCGCTCTACGTCGCGGGTTGCCTCGGCGTGACCGTCGCCGTCAACGTGCCGCTCAACGTTCGGCTCGCTGCCGCGGAGGACGTGTGGCCCGAATACCTCACTCGGTGGACCCGGTGGAACCACGTCCGCGTGATCGCGGGACTGGGTGCGTCGGTGCTGTTCGTCGTCGCCGGTGTCGCAGCATGACGGTGGTGCACGGCTTCGCCCCGCTCGTCGGCGACTCGCCTCGCACGCTGGTGCTCGGTTCCATGCCGGGGGTCGCGTCGCTGACGGCCGAGCAGTACTACGCCCATCCGCGGAATGCGTTCTGGCCCATCATGACTCATCTCTTCCACCTACCCGGGGATGCCGGGTACGCGGAGCGCGTGCGCGCACTCACGGCCGCGGGCGTCGCGGTGTGGGACGTTCTCGAACTGTGCACTCGCGAGGGCAGTCTCGACTCGGCCATCGAGAGCGACACGGTGGTGCCGAACGACATCGACGCGCTGCTCACGGCCCACCCCACCCTGGACCGCATCGTGTTCAACGGCGCCGCGGCGGCGCGGCTGTTCGCTCGCCACGTGGCGCTGTCCCGGCCCGTCGAGACGTTCCGTCTGCCGTCCACCAGCCCTGCCCATGCCGCCCTGAGCACGGCGGCGAAGGTCGACGCCTGGCGCATCGTCGCGAGGGAAGACCGGTGACCGCGACGGCCTCGAGTCTGCGCTTCGCGCTCCTCGTCACCGCCGCGAGCGGGTTCCTCGATGCCTACACCTACGTCAGCCGAGGCGGCGTCTTCGCCAACGCGCAGACGGGCAACGTGATCTTCCTGGCGATCGAGGTGTCTCGGACGCACTGGCGGGACGCGGCCCAACACCTCTGGCCGATCCTCGCGTTCGTGGTCGGTGTCTCGATCGCCAACGTCATCAAGACGGGACGCGCCGAACGCCGAGTGCACCGGCCGATCCGGTGGTCCATCGCGGCGCAGGCAGCCATCCTCGCCGTGGTGGGCTTCGTACCCGCCACGGTGCCGAATGCGCTGGTCACCGTGCCGATCTCGTTCATCGCCGCGCTGCAGATCGCCCTGTTCCGGAACATCGGCGATCTCAACTACATCGCGATCGCGATGACCGGAAATCTGATGCGCGTGACCGAGGCCGGCTTCGCTGCGATCGTCGACCGCGACTCCGCCGGCCGACGGGCGTTCGGTGTCTACAGCGCCGTGATCGCCGTGTTCGTCCTCGGCGCACTGGCCGGCGCCGCCGCGACCGGGTCCGTCGGCGTCCGCGCCGCGTGGATACCGGCCGCGGTGTTGGCGGCGACGCTCGCGATCTTCGTCATCGACGAGCGCACGCCCTGAACACCCCGGTCAGTCGTGGCTCACCGGTGACCCCGATGCGACCATGCCCCGCGCCAGCTCGAGTCGACGTCGGACGGCCGTGATCAACTCGTCGTCCGTCAGCGCGGCGGCGCTGGCGGCCAACTCGATCGACGCGTCGACTTCTCGAGGCTCGAGGTAGCGCGCGACGACGAGCGCCTCCACCGGATTCCGACCGAAGTGCCGTGCGACCGCGATCACGCGATCCGCACTCGGCGTGTTCTTCCCCAGTTTCCATCTCGAGACCGACGCGGGGTCCACCCCTGCAGCCCGCGCGATCTCCACTTGTGATGCTCTGTCTGTGACGCGGTTCAGATACTCCCACCACGTCTCCCCCACCCCGGACGTCTGATCCATGGCGCGAACACTACTGACACGGACGCAAGTTCACGCGCAGTGTGTCGATTGCCCGCCCGCCAGTGCATGTGTACCTTTCGTCTCGTGCGCGCAACGAGCGCGACACGATCGATCACCGGGGGGAATCGATGGCGAATCTCGAGCTGGACCGCGACGGGCTGGAACGACTACGGCGCTTCGCTCACATCACGACCGACGGGCAACTGGCCGAACGCATCGGGGTCGACCCGGCCACGGTCTCCCGCATTCTCAGCGGGAAGTGCGCGCCCGGAACGAAATTCATCGCCGGCCTGCTCTCGGAGTTCGGGACCGACCGCTTCGACGACGTCTTCGTGGTGACCGACGACCGCGTCATCGTGCCGGGAAATGGCGGATGAGCCCTTCCTGCACCACGGTCGCCACCAATTCTCCTCCGCGCGAGAAGAATCGGCCGGTGGCCAGTCCGCGGGACCCCGCGGCGACCGGCGACTCGGTGGCGTAGAGCATCCACTCGTCGAAGCGGAACGGACGGTGGAACCAGATGGAATGGTTCACTGTCGCGGCCACGATGCGGTCGAAACCCCAGGACAGACCGTGTGTGGTGATGATCGAGTCGAGCACCGTCGTGTCCGACGCGTATCCCATCGTGGCGACGTGCAGAGCGGGATCGTCGGGCAACGGTCCGTCGGACTTCATCCATACCCTGTTGTGGTTCGACCGTTCTCCGGTGCCCTTCATGATCCAGGCCGGATCATTGGCGTACCGCATGTCGATCGGCTTCAGCGCGTCCACGAACATCTTCAGACGGTCCTCGTACCCGTCGAAGTGGTTGCCCAGCGGCGGCAGCGATTCCGGGTACTCCACCTCGGGCCACTCGACGCTGTGCTCGAGGCCGCCGCGCGAGTCCTGGTAGGCGGCGAGCATGACGAACAGCTCCTCGTCACCCTGGTAAGCCGTCACCTGACGGTTGGCGAAGGCGCGGCCGTCACGATGACGTTCCACGCGGAAAGTGATGTCTCGCTTGACATCTCCGCCGCGAATGAAGTGTGCGTTGATGGCGTGGATCGGCCTCGCCCCGCTGACGGTGCGGCCGGCCGCGACCAGCGCCTGGGCGACCAGCTGTCCGCCGAACGTTCTGCTCCCGACCTCTGCCGGGTGACGGCCGACGTAGGTGTTCTCGTCGACCTCCGTGAGGTCGAGGATGTCCAGCAACACGTCGAGGTCGCGTGAGCGCCCCGCCGTGGCGATCGGCGCGTCCCCCCGACGCGCCGATTCCGGTCTGTCGACCGTTCCCCCCAGTTCGGTCACTTACCGGTCCTCTTCTCCGATTCGGTGCACGTGGATCAAGTTGGTGGAGCCTACAGTGCCGGGAGGCGCACCGGCGACGATCACGACCTGGTCGCCGCGGTGATAACGGTCGAGCTCGAGCAACGACTTGTCGACCTCACGCACCATGCCGTCGGTGGTGTCGACGAACGGCACCAGGAACGTCTCGGTGCCCCAGGTCAGAGCGAGCTGACTGCGCACCTCGGGGATGGACGTGAAGGCCAGCAGCGGCAGCCGCGAATGCAGACGCGCCATGCGCCGCACGGTGTCACCGGACTGCGTGAAGGCGACGAGAGCGCGTGCGTCGAGCCGCTCTCCGATGTCGCGAGCCGCGTAGGAGATGACGCCGCGCTTGGTGCGCGGAGTGTGGGTGAGCGCCGGAACCGCGTCGCCCTCCATCTCGACGGTCTCCACGATGCGTGCCATCGTGCGCACCGTCTCCATGACGAACTTGCCGACGGAGGTCTCGCCGGACAGCATGACGGCGTCGGTGCCGTCGAGCACCGCGTTCGCGACGTCGGACGCCTCCGCGCGGGTGGGACGCGAGTTCTCGATCATCGACTCGAGCATCTGCGTGGCGACGATGACAGGCTTGGCGTTGGCGCGCGCGATCTGGATGGCGCGCTTCTGCACCAGCGGCACCTGCTCGAGCGGGAGCTCGACACCGAGGTCACCACGCGCGACCATCACCGCGTCGAACGCGAGGACGATGGCCTCGAGGTTGTCGACCGCTTCCGGCTTCTCGATCTTGGCGATGACGGGGACCCGGCGGCCCACCCGGTCCATGATCGCGTGCACCAGCTCGACGTCGGCCGGCGACCGCACGAACGACAGTGCGATGAAGTCGACTCCCAGGGCCAGAGCGAACTCGAGATCCTCGGTGTCCTTGTCCGACATGGCGGGAACCGACACGTCCATGCCGGGGAGGGACACGCCCTTGTTGTTGCTGACGGGGCCGCCCTCGGTCACGCGGCAGAGGACGTCGTTGCCCTCGACACCGGTGACGACCAGACCGACCTTGCCGTCGTCGACGAGGAGGCGATCGCCTTCCTTGGCGTCCTGCGCGAGTTCCTTGTAGGTGGTGGAGACCCGATCGTGGGTGCCCTCGCACTCCTCGACCGTGATGCGGATCAGCTCACCGTTGGCCCAGGTGGTCTTGCCCTCCTTGAACCGGCCGAGCCGGATCTTCGGACCCTGCAGGTCGGCGAGGATGCCCACGGCCTTCCCGGTGGCGTTCGACGCCGCACGCACCCGCTTGTAGTTCGCCTCGTGGTCGGGGTAGTCGCCGTGGCTGAAATTCAGCCGAGCCACATCCATTCCGCTCTCGACGAGTTCCTTGATTCTCTCGTCGGTGGCAGTCGCCGGTCCCAGGGTGCATACGATCTTCGTCCGTCGGGTCACGGGCGCAAGCCTAGTCCCCGCCGGACCCGATTCCTATCGACGACGCCGCTCTATGTCCTGACAATTGGGCTACTGGCCAGTAGTTAACCGGGAGGTCGTTCAGGGTTTGAGAAGTCGGCCGTTCCCGTCGCGGACCTTGCTCACGAGCATCACGATGCCGTCGACGAGGCACCACAGCCAGACGGCCGCGTAGAGCGGGATACCGATCAACGCGCCGATGATCGTCACGGTCAGCAGGACGCTCACGATGAACGACACGAGCTGCGCGACGCCGAGCACCGTCGAGCCGATGTAGAACCGGCCGATGCCGAGCGGCAGACCGAAGAGCAGCGGGGCCAACTGGAGAACACCTGCCGTCACCTTCGACTTGTCGCCGAACGGTTCACCCGTCCCCATGTCTCGACCGAACGGCGCCATCGGATCGACGCCGTGGCCGCCCGCGAACGGTGGCTGCCCGTACTGCGGCTGCTGACCGTACTGGGGCTGCCCGTACTGCGGCTGGGCGTACTGCGGCTGGGCGTACGGGGTGTCCGCGGCCGGCCGTGCGGACCAGTCCGTCGACTCGGGCTCACGATTCCAGGAGCCGTACTCGCCGACCGGGTAGCCGAAGGCAGCCGTGTCACCGGCCGACGGTTCGGGGTACGTCCCCGGCGACGGGTAGGACGGGTAGGCGCCGGAACCCGGACCCTCGCCGAAACTGGCGTTGGTGTTCCACCCCGGACCGGGAGTGCTCCCGGTGACGTCGTCGGACCCCACGGGGTCCGAGCCGGTCGACTTCTTCGTCAGGTCAGGCTTGTCCGGATCGGTCACGTCCCTCGTCCTCACTCGTCGTCGGGGTGGTCACCTCGTCGGTGGATCGGTCCTCGTCCTTCGCCGGAGCATCGGCGTCCGCCTCGTCCGTCACCTCGCCGTCAGGCTCGACCTCGTCGGTCCGGGTGCGCAGCGTGGCCGGTTCCTCACGACCCTTGGGCGCGAGGACGACGTACGCCAGCGCGAGCAGGAAGACGATGCCGGAGGTGAACGAGTTGACGCGGATGCCGCCGATCAGCGTCGCGAAGTCGCTGCGCATCAGCTCGATGACGAAGCGTCCGGCGCAGTAGCCCGCGACGTACAGGGCGAAGATGCGGCCGTGTCCGAGGCGGTAGCGACGGTCGACCAGCACCAGGAGCACGACGACGACGACGTTCCACAACAGTTCGTACAGGAACGTCGGATGCACGACCCGCTCGACGATCCCGGTGGAGACGCCGGCGAGGGAGTCGACCCGACCGTTGGCGTCGACGCGTTCGTAGATCTCGAGGCCCCACGGCAGGGTGGTGTCGCGTCCGTAGAGCTCCTGGTTGAAGTAGTTGCCGATGCGGCCGATGGCCTGCGCGAGCAGGATGCCCGGCGCGACGGCGTCGCCGAAGGCCGGGAGCGGTATCCCGCGTCGCCTGCAGGCGATCCACGCGCCGACACCACCCAGGAAGACGGCGCCCCAGATGCCGAGACCGCCCTGCCAGATCTTGAGGGCATCGATCGGATTGCCACCCTCGCCGAAGTACGTCGGCGCGTCGGTGATGACGTGGTAGAGCCGGCCGCCGATGAGACCGAACGGCACGGCCCACACGGCGACGTCGAGGACGGTCCCCTTGTCGCCGCCGCGGGCGACCCAGCGGCGGTCACCCCACACGATCGCGACGACGATGCCGACGATGATGAAGAAGGCGTACGCCCGCAGTGCGAGCGGCCCGACGTACCAGACGCCCTGCGGCGGACTGGGGATGTAGGCGAGCACGGCGGTGTTCGCCGCGAGCATCACGACGCGGCCTTCGCCGACCGCACGCCCTCGGCGAGTTCTGCGGTGAGCGCGGAGACGGCGCCGACACCCTGGTCGACGGCGGAGACGAGCGCGGATCCGACGATGACGGCGTCGGCGTACGCGGCGATCTCCGCGGCCTGGGCACCGGAACGCACCCCGAGGCCGATGCCGATGGGGATGTCGGAGTGCACGCGGATGCGGGACACCAGTGCGGGCGCGGCCGAGGACACCGCATCGCGGGCACCCGTCACGCCCATGGTCGACGCGGCGTAGACGAAACCGCTGCTCGACTGCACGGTGCGCGAGAGACGCTCCTCCGTCGACGACGGTGCGACGAGGAAGATGCGATCGAGCCCGTGCTCCTCGGAGGCGCCGAGCCAGTCGCCGGCCTCGTCGGGGATCAGGTCCGGCGTGATCATGCCGAGGCCGCCCGCCGACGCGAGATTCGCGGCGAACTCGGTCACGCCGTACTTCATGACCGGGTTCCAGTACGTCATGACGACGGCCTTGCCACCGGCGTCGGCGATGGCCTCGACCACGGTGAAGACGTCGCGGACGCGGGCGCCGTTGGCCAGGGCGCGCCCTGCGGCGGCCGCGATGGTGGGGCCGTCCATGACGGGATCGGAGTACGGGACGCCGACCTCGATGATGTCGCAGCCGCTGTCGACGAGCGAACGCACGGCGTCGATCGACTCGGGCACCGTCGGGAACCCGGCGGGCAGGTAGCCGACGAGGGCCGCGCGGTGCTCACCGCGGGTGTGGTCGAAGACCGGGCCCAACCGCGACGGACCGGAGTGCACCGGGATGGGGGTGGGGGTGCTCACGTCACGTTGCCCTTCTCGTCCAGGATGCCGAACCACTTCGCGGCGGTGTCGACGTCCTTGTCTCCGCGACCGGAGAGGTTGACCAGGATCATGGCGCCGTCACCGAGTTCACGGCCGAGCTTCACGGCACCCGCGATGGCGTGCGCGGACTCGATCGCCGGGATGATGCCCTCGGTCTTGCACAGCAGAGTGAAGGCCTCCATGGCCTCCGTGTCGGTGATGGGTCGGTACTCGGCTCGCCCGATGTCGTTGAGGTACGAGTGCTCCGGTCCGACGCCCGGGTAGTCGAGCCCGGCGGAGATGGAGTGCGAGTCGATGGTCTGACCGTCCTCGTCCTGCAGAAGGTACGAGAAGGCGCCGTGAAGGGCGCCGGGCGAACCCGCACCGATGGTCGCGGCGTGGCGACCCGTCTCGATGCCGTCGCCGGCTGCCTCGTACCCGATCAGCCGGACGTCCGCGTCGTCGATGAAGGCGTGGAAGATGCCGATGGCGTTCGACCCGCCGCCGACGCACGCGGCGATGGCGTCGGGAAGCCGGCCGTGATCGTGCAGCATCTGTGCGCGTGCCTCCATGCCGATGATGCGCTGGAAATCGCGGACCATCATGGGGAACGGGTGCGGTCCGGCGACGGTGCCGAAGCAGTAGTAGGTCTCGTCCGCGTTGGTCACCCAGTCGCGCAGCGCCTCGTTGATGGCGTCCTTGAGTGTGCGCGAGCCGGACGTCACCGCGACGACGTCGGAACCGAGGAGCTTCATCCGGGCGACGTTGAGGGCCTGACGCTCGGTGTCCACCTCGCCCATGTAGACGAGGCACTCGAGGCCGAGCAGCGCACAGGCCGTGGCCGTGGCGACGCCGTGCTGGCCCGCGCCCGTCTCGGCGATGACGCGGGTCTTGCCCATCCGCTTGGCGAGCAGCACCTGGCCCAGCACGTTGTTGATCTTGTGCGAACCGGTGTGGTTGAGGTCCTCGCGCTTGAGGAAGATGCGGGCCCCACCGGCCTGCTTCGACAGATTCGCCGCCTCGAAGATCGGCGACGGGCGACCGGTGTAGTCGCGCTGCAGACGATCGAGCTCGTCGAGGAAGTCTCGATCTCCGCGCGCCTTGGCGTACTCGGTGGTGACTTCCTCGATGACGCCCATGAGCGCCTCGGGCACGTAGCGGCCGCCGTACTTACCGAAGTGTCCGCCGAGGTCGGGGTCGTGATCGGTGCGATCGGTGATGCCGTCGCTCGAGTTCGGAAGATAGCTGGTAGTCACGGTGTCGAGTCTGCCCGATGACACACCGGGACGACGAGCCGGGTGGAGCCTGAAATCAGCGCGCAGGCTTCGGGCAGGAGGGGTGCGTTCCGGCCGCGACCAGGTCACGCACCGCGGACCGCGGGTCGCCGCTGGTGACCAGTCCCTCACCGACGAGAACCGCGTCGGCACCCGCTCCGGCGTAGGCCAGAAGATCGGCGGTGCCGCGGACGCCGGACTCGGCGACCCGGATGATGTCCGACGGCAGGCCGGGCGCGATGCGGGAGAAGGTGTCCGGGTCGACGTCGAGCGTCTTGAGGTTGCGGGCGTTGACGCCGATGACCTTGGCGCCGGCCTCGAGCGCGCGGTCCGCTTCCTCCTCGGTGTGCACCTCGACCAGCGGGGTCATGCCGAGCGACTCGGTGCGGTCGAGCAGGGACGCGAGGGCGTCCTGCTCCAGAGCCGCGACGATCAACAGGATCATGTCGGCGCCGTGGGCGCGAGCCTCGTGGATCTGGTACGGCCCGACGATGAAGTCCTTGCGCAGCACGGGGATCTCGACGGCGCGACGCACGGCGTCGAGATCGTCCAGCGATCCGCGGAAGCGGCGCTCCTCGGTGAGCACGCTGATGACGCGCGCTCCGCCCGACTCGTAGGCACCCGCGAGCACGGCGGGGTCCGGAATGTCGGCCAGCGCACCCTTGGAAGGGCTGGCGCGCTTGACCTCTGCGATGACGGCGATGCCCGGCTCGATGAGCGCGGCGGCGGCGTCGAGAGCCGGCCGCGCGGCGGCGGCGGCCTTCTTGACGGAGGCGAAGTCCACCACGGATTCACGGGCCTGCGTGTCGGCCCGTACACCGTCGAGGATCGAATCGAGAACGGTCATCGGTGTCCCCCGCGTCCTTCCGCCAGAGTGGTGAATGTCTGCTCGACATCGCAGTGGATGTGTGGCGCTGCTCATCCGGTGCGCTCAGAGTAGAGGCCGGAGTAACACCACCGACTAGCGGGTCTCACCGCCGCGGGGTCGGTCGTCGACACCGGTGGCGTCGTCGGTCACGGTCGGGTCGGCGCCGGAGTCCAGCGCGTCCCAGATGGCCCGCTCGCTCGGTTCCTCGTCGGCGTCCACGGCGGCAGACCGAACGTCCTGTTCGGCGCGCTCACGGCGCACCGCGGGACTGTCGTACCGGGCCGACAGGCCGGCCTTGGAGCGGGGCGTGCGCGCGACCACGACGGCGGCGGCCAGCGCGAGCAGACCGCCCAGGAGCGCGAGTGCGGCGGGCGCGCGGCTCGCCTCCGCGGAGAGGACCTCGGCACGACCGGGTAGTTCCGCCAGCGCGCCGGCGCGCTCCGGATCCACGCCCGAGACGATCAACTGCACCGCGGGGACGGCGGCTCCGACACCGACGAGCGCGACGAGCACCGCGAGCAGCACCGTCCACCGTCCGCGGATCGCGAACAGGGCCGCCACCGCAGCGATGGCCGCGATGGCCAACGGCGTGGTCGCCGCGGCCCACGTACCCCCGACGAGCGAGGACGTCTGCTGCTCCCCCAGCCCGTCCGAGCTGACGACCCGGACCCAGGTCATGCGCGACGACGCCCACAGCGCCAGCGCCGCGAGAGCCAGGAGCAGCGCGGCGAGACCGACGCCCCCGCGTTTCACTCGGCGCCTCCGACGGTGGTCACCGTCTCCGCTGCGGCCACCGCGCTGAGCACCGCCATCGCCTTGTTGCGCGCCTCGGTGTCCTCGTACTCGGCGACCGAGTCGGCCACCACGCCAGCACCCGCCTGGACGTACGCGGTGCCGTTCTTGATGAGGGCGGAGCGGATACAGATCGCCGTGTCGGCGTCCCCGTCGAAGTCGAGGTATCCGACGATGCCGCCGTAGACGCCGCGGCGGGTCGGTTCGAGTTCCTCGATGAGCTCCATCGCCCGCACCTTGGGAGCGCCCGACAGCGTGCCCGCCGGGAAGCAGGCGCGGACGGCGTCGAGTGCGTGCCTGCCCTCGTCGAGCCGACCCGTCACCGTCGACACCAGGTGCATGACGTGGCTGTAGCGCTCGACGTGGCGGTACTCGGTGACCTTGACCGTGCCCGGCTCGCAGACTCGCCCGAGATCGTTGCGTCCGAGGTCCACCAGCATGAGGTGCTCGGAGTTCTCCTTCTCGTCCACGAGGAGGTCCTTCTCGAGCAAGAGGTCGTCCTCCTCGGTGGCGCCGCGCCACCGGGTCCCGGCGATAGGGTGCGTCGTCGCGACACCGTCGGCGACCGTCACGAGGGACTCGGGGCTCGACCCGACGATCGAGAACGCGGTCTCGCCGTCCGCGCCGGGGACGTGCATCAGGTACATGTACGGGCTGGGATTGGAGCGTCGGAGCATGCGATAGACGTCGAGCGGCGTCGCGGTGGTCTCCATCTCGAAACGCTGGGACAGCACCACCTGGAACGCCTCGCCCGCCTCGATCTCCTCGACCAGGCGGTGCACGTCGGCGCCGAATCCCTCGGAGGTCCGTTGGCGCCGGAACTGCGGCTCGGGTCGCGAGAACGATGCCACCGTGGACTCCGCGGCGGACGACAGTGCGAGAGTCATGCGGTCGAGCCGTGCCACGGCGTCGTCGTACGCCTCGTCGACCCGCTCGTCGGTGCCGTTCCAGTTCACCGCGTTGGCGATGAGGGTGATCGCACCCTCGTGGTGGTCCACCGCGGCCAGATCGGTCGCGAGGAGCATCACCATCTCGGGGATCTGCAGATCGTCCTCGGTGAGGTCGGGCAGTCGCTCGATGTGGCGCACCGCGTCGTAGCCGAGATACCCCACCATCCCACCGGTGAGCGGGGGCAGGTCCGGCAACCGTTCGGAGCGGAGCAGCTCGATGGTGGCTCCGAGTGCGTCCAGCGGATGGCCACCCGACGGGGCACCCGCCGGCGTCTCCCCCATCCACGCGGCCTCGCCGTCCACGACCGTGAGCGCACTGGGGCTGCCCGCACCGATGAACGACCACCGGGACCACGACCGCCCGTTCTCGGCTGATTCGAGCAGGAACGTGCCGGGCCGGTCACCGGCGAGCTTGCGGTACGCCGACAGCGGAGTCTCGGAGTCCGCGAGGACCTTGCGGACGACGGGGACCACGCGATGGACGGCGGCCAGTTGGCGGAACTGCTCCCGGGTGGTGGTTCCGGGTGCCGGGTCCTTCTGCGAATCCATGGGTGTCATCTTCCCGGGTGCCGTCCCGCCGGGTTCGGGAGGTGCCGAACGCGGTGGTCGCACGGGCGGTGGGACACTCGACGAGTCGGAAACCGAACTGGTCGGTCGTGATCCGGCACGAGGAGAGGAACGCGCACCCGATGACCGCGACACCGCCGTCCGAGACGCACCCGGACGAGATGCGCTGGCTCACACCGGCACAGCAGGACGCCTGGCGCGTGCTGGTCGCCTTCGTGACCCGGTTGCCCGCCGCGCTGGACACCCAGTTGCAGCGCGACTCCGGACTGACGCACTTCGACTACTTCGTGATGGCGACGCTGTCCGAGGCTCCGGATCGTCGGCTGCGCCTACGTGACCTCGCGGACTTCGCCAACGCGTCGCTGTCCCGGCTGTCGCACGTGATGACCAAGCTCGAGCGCGCCGGATGGGCCCGGCGGGAGAGCATCAGCGGCGGCCGCGGCTCCCACGCCGTTCTCACGGACGAGGGGTACGCGAAGGTGGTCGCCACGGCTCCCGGCCACGTCTCCACGGTGCGGTCACTCGTGTTCGACGGGCTGGACGACGAGCAGGTCGAGACGATGCGAGCGCTCGCCGAGGTCATGGTCACCAACCTCGACGCCGGCATCGCCCGCGACGGCGGTGGCTGACCGCCGGTACTCAGGCGGTCGGGGGCTCGCTCAGCAACACGTCGGCGTCGAAGCACGAGTGATCACCGGTGTGGCAGGCGCCGCCGGTCTGATCGACCGTCAGCAGGATCGTGTCACCGTCGCAGTCGAGGCGGACCTCGTGGACGTACTGTGCGTGTCCGGACGACTCGCCCTTGACCCAGTACTCCTGCCGTGACCGCGACCAGTACGTGCCCTTGCGCGTCGCGAGCGTCATGGCCAGGGCCGTGTCGTCCATCCACGCGACCATGAGCACGTCACCGGTGCCGCGTTCCTGCGCGACGGCGCACACCAGTCCGTCGTCGGTGCGCTTGAGACGGTCGGCGATCGCCGGATCGAGAACGGGGGCGCTCATCGAACCTCCACACCGTCCGCGCGCAGAGCGCCCTTGACGTCGCCGATGGTCATCTCGCCGAAGTGGAAGACGCTGGCCGCGAGAACGGCATCGGCACCCGCGGCCACGGCGGGCGCGAAGTGCTCGACGGCGCCGGCGCCGCCACTGGCGATGACCGGGACCCGGACGGCCGCGCGGACAGCGGTGATCATGGCGATGTCGAAGCCGGCCTTCGTGCCGTCCGCGTCCATCGAGTTGAGCAGGATCTCGCCCACCCCGAGTTCGGCCCCGCGGTGTGCCCACTCCACGGCGTCGACGCCGGTACCGCGGCGGCCGCCGTGCGTGGTCACCTCCCAACCGGACGCCGTCGGCGCCTCGCCCTCGGGCACCGTCCGGGCGTCGACCGACAGCACGATGCACTGCGATCCGAATCGAGAGCTCAACTCGCGCAACAACTCCGGTCGCGCGAGCGCTGCCGTGTTGACGGACACCTTGTCGGCACCCGCTCGCAGGAGCGTGTCCACGTCCTGGACGGTGCGGACACCGCCGCCGACGGTGAGAGGAATGAACACCTGCTCCGCGGTGCGGGTGACGACGTCCAACATCGTGGCGCGCCCACCGGACGACGCGGTGACGTCGAGGAAGGTCAGCTCGTCGGCACCTTCGGCGTCGTACTTCGCGGCGAGCTCGACCGGGTCACCCGCATCGCGCAGATCGGCGAAGTTGACACCCTTGACGACGCGACCGGCATCGACGTCCAGGCACGGGATGACGCGTACGGCGACACTCATCTCCGGACTCCTTCCCGCGCGCGCGATGTCGGTGTGTACGTGGACGGCTCGCCGACTCCGGCGAGCACCTGCAGCAGTTCCTCGTGCACGCCGGGGGCTGCGGCGAGCACCGACGTCGAGGTCACCGTCCACGGCTCCCCCGCCAGATCGGTGACGATTCCGCCGGCGGCGCGGACCAGCATCGCTCCGGCGGCGTTGTCCCACGCATGGTGGCCGAACACGATCGACGCACCGAGTGTTCCCGCCGCGGTGTACGCGAGGTCCAGTCCGGTCGACCCGTGCATCCGGATGCGAGACGAGACGCGGCTGATGTCCGAGAGCACCTGTACCCGATAAGCGCCGGGCAACCGGCCGCGGCTGTCGATGTTGAACGCACCGAATCCGACGATGGAGGAGGCGAGTGCGGAGGTGGGCAGCGCGGGGAGCGCCTCCCCGTCCCGGTGCACGGGTCCGCCCTCCACCGCCCAGAAGCGTTGGCCGATCAGCGGAAGCCACGTCAGACCGATGACCGGGCGCCCGTCGACGAGCAGCGACAGCAGGGTGCCCGCCGTGGGCAGCCCGAACGAGTAGTTGAAGGTCCCGTCGATCGGATCGAGCACCCACACGGTGCCGGACTCGACGGGTGGCCCGCCGAACTCCTCGCCGTGCACGGGGATCTGGGTCTGCTCCTGCAGTTCCTCGACCAGCCGACGTTCGAGCTCGAGGTCGACCGCGGTGGCGAAGTCGTCCGGCCCCTTGGCCACGGCGCTGGGCGCGCCGGCGCCCGCGACGAACCGCTCGTGGGTGCCGTCGAGCAGGGTGCGCGCGGTGGCCGCGAGAGCGTCCAGGTCCACGGCGGTCATGTCGCCGACGGTGCGCTGTCCGCGACGGCGGCGAGGGCCTCCGGCAGCGTGAAGCGGCCGGCGTAGAGGGCCTTGCCGACGATGGAACCCTCGACGCCCTTGTCGGTCAGCGTGGCGATGGCGACCAGATCCGCGACGGTGGACACTCCGCCGGACGCGATGACCGGCGCCTCGGTGACAGCGCAGACCTGTTCGAGCAGTTCGAGATTGGGGCCGGTGAGGGTGCCGTCCCGCGTGACGTCGGTGACCACGTACCGCGAGCACCCGTCGCGGTCGAGCCGCTCCAGCACCTCCCACAGATCGCCGCCGTCACTCACCCAGCCGCGTCCGCGCAGGCGGTGCTCACCGTCGACGATGCGCACGTCCAGTCCCACGGCGACACGATCGCCGTACTCACCGATGGCGCGGCGGCACCATTCCGGATCCTCGAGTGCGGCGGTGCCGAGGTTGACGCGCGCACAGCCCGTCGCGAGCGCTGCCCGCAGGCTCTCGTCGTCGCGGATGCCACCGGACAGCTCGACCTTCACGTCGAGTTCCCCCACCACGCTCGCGAGGAGGTCGCGGTTCGAACCGCGACCGAAGGCGGCGTCCAGATCCACCAGATGCACCCACTCGGCGCCGTCGTTCTGCCAGGCCAGCGCGGCGTCGCGCGGAGAGCCGTAGGCGGTCTCGCTGCCTGCCTCTCCCTGCACGAGACGAACAGCTTGACCATCGGCGACATCGACTGCGGGGAGAAGTACCAGGCTCACGTTCGACGAGGTTACCGGCACGATCCGCGGCGACACCGGGCAGGGCGGCGCGTCAGTCGGACGGCTCGGACCCGTCGGGCTCCTCGCCGAAGGATCGGCGAACGGACGCCTTCGCCACCAGCGACGCGCAGACGCCCGTGGCGACGAGTCCGACGGCCACCACCAGCAGCCCCACCGGACCACTCGGCTGCAGCAGCCAGAGGACGAGCGTGGTCGCGGCGAGCATCAGGGTCGCCGCACCGAGCACGAGCCCGGTGTGGCGACCCAGTGAGAACTCGCGGGGCTCGCTCATCCGAGGGTGCGGAGCCAGTTCTCGAGCAGCGTGGCGCCGGCGTCGCCGGACTTCTCCGGGTGGAACTGTGTCGCGGAGAGAGGGCCGTTCTCCACCGCCGCGAGGAACTCGCCGCCGTGATCGGCCCACGTGAGAACCGGAGCGGCGAGCGACTCGCTCGGTGCCATCTCCCAGTCCTGCACGCCGTACGAGTGCACGAAGTAGAAGCGCGTGTCGGGGTCCATGCCCGCGAACAGCACTGAGTCCTCGCCCGGGCGCACCGTGTTCCAGCCCATGTGCGGGAGCACCTCGGCCTGCAGCTTCTCCACGGTGCCGGGCCACTGGCCGCAGCCGGTGGCGGGCACGTCGAACTCGACGCCGCGGTCGAACATGATCTGCATGCCGACGCAGATGCCGAGCACGGGGCGACCCCCGGCGAGCCGCTTGTCGACGAGCTCGTCGCCGCGCACCGACAGCAGACCGTCCATGCATGCGCCGAACGCGCCGACACCGGGCACGACCAGTCCGTCGGCCTGCAGCGCGACGCGGTGGTCGGACGTCACCGTGACGTCGGCGCCCACACGTTCGAGTGCGCGCTGCGCCGAGTGCAGATTCCCCGAACCGTAATCCAGCAACGCGACAGACTTGCTGGTCACAAGCTTCCCTTCGTCGACGGCACTCCCGAGACCCGCGGATCGGGCTCGACGGCCGCGCGGAGGGCGCGAGCGACGGCCTTGAACTCGGCCTCGGTGACGTGGTGCTGGTCGCGTCCGTACAGCACCCGGACGTGCAGGGCGATACGCGCGTTGGACGCGATCGATTCGAAGACGTGGCGGTTGATCACCGTCGAGTACGGCGCGCCCGGATACCCTGCGATGACGGCGTGCAGCATGTGCTCCGGTTCCCCGGTGTGCACGCAGTACGGCCGACCGGACACGTCGACCGAGGCGTGTGCCAGCGTCTCGTCCATCGGAATGAACGCGTCACCGAAACGGCGAATTCCCTTCTTGTCGCCGAGTGCCTGGCCCAGCGCCTGTCCGAGGACGATAGCGGTGTCCTCGACCGTGTGATGCGCCTCGATCTCGATGTCGCCCTTCGCGTGCACCGTGAGGTCGAAACTCGCGTGCGTCCCGAGCGCGGTGAGCATGTGGTCGAAGAACGGCACACCGGTGGACACGTCGACGATGCCGGTGCCGTCGAGATTCAGCTCCACCGTGATGGACGACTCCTTGGTGGTCCGCTCGATGCGCGCGATGCGGTTCGGGGTCATGATGCTGCTCACTGGTCGGATCCTCTGTTGGGGTTCAGGTGGCGGGGGCGGACGAGTGGACGACGTCCTCGGACAGGTCGGCGCTGACCTCGAGGAACCGATCGTTCTCGGCCTCGGTGCCGATGGTGACGCGGAGATGCCCCGCGATGCCGACGTCGCGGATGAGTACACCCTGATCGAGGTACCGCGACCACACCGCGGGCGCATCGTCGAACAGGCCGAACAGCACGAAGTTGGCGCTGCTGGGCACCACTCGGTAGCCCAGGACGGCGAGCCGGGCGACGACGCGATCACGCTCGGCCGCCAGCTCGGCCACCGAGGCCAGCGTGTCGTCGGCATGGCGCAGTGCGGCGCGCGCAGCAGCCTGCGTGAGCACCGACAGGTGGTACGGCAGCCGCACCAGCAGCAGTGCGTCCACGACGGCCGGAGCGGCCACCAGGTACCCGAGTCGCCCACCCGCGAACGCGAAGGCCTTGCTCATGGTCCGGCTGACGACGACTCGGCTGGGGAACTCGTCGATGAGGTCGACCGCGCTGGGCGCCGCCGAGAACTCGCCGTACGCCTCGTCGACGACGAGGATCCCGGTGGTCGCGGAAGCGAGACGCCGGAGGTCGTCGAGCGAGAGACTGTGTCCCGTCGGGTTGTTGGGGCTGGTGACGAACACGACGTCCGGCGTCATCGACTCGATCGCGGCCACGGCCGCGTCGACGTCCAGCGAGAAGTCGTCACGCCGATGCAGATCGAGGAACTCGGTCTGGGTGCCCGCCGAGATGATGGGGTGCATCGAGTACGACGGTACGAATCCCAGCGCCGTGCGTCCCGGCCCCCCGAACGCCTGCAGCAGTTGCTGCAGGATCTCGTTCGATCCGTTCGCGGCCCACAGGTTGTCGACGGTGACGGGCACCCCCGTACGGGCCGCCACGTACGCGGCGAGATCCGTGCGCAGTGCGACGGCGTCCCGATCGGGATAGCGGTGCAGCGACGCTGCCGCCTCCCGCACGGAGCGGGCGACGTCCTCCACGAGCGCTGCCGACGGTGGGTGCGGGTTCTCGTTGGTGTTGAGCTGCACCGGCACCTCGAGCTGCGGCGCACCGTACGGCGACTTCCCGACGAGCGAGTCGCGCAGCGGCAGGTCCGACAGTGCGGTCCCGGCGCCGGGCGCGGCCGTCACGATCGGCTCTCGAACCGCACGCGGACGGCATCACCGTGCGCCGGCAGATCCTCCGCGTTCGCGAGGGCGACGACGTGCTTCGCGACGCCGTCGAGAGCGTCGCGCGAGTAGTCGACGATGTGGATGCCGCGCAGGAACGTCTGCACCGACAACCCGGACGAGTGACGGGCGCATCCGGCCGTCGGCAGAACGTGGTTGGACCCGGCGCAGTAGTCGCCGAGGCTCACCGGCGACCACGGTCCGACGAACACCGCTCCGGCGCTGCGGATGCGGCCCGCCACCTCGGAGGCGTTCTCGGTCTGGATCTCGAGGTGCTCCGCGGCGTAGGCGTCGACCGTGCGGATGCCGTCGGCCAGCGTGTCCACCAGCACGATGCCCGACTGCTCACCGGACAGCGCCGTCGCGACGCGTTCGGAGTGCTTGGTGGTGAGCGTGCGCTCGGCGACCTCGCGCGTGACGGCGTCGGCCAGGGCGACCGAGGTGGTGACGAGCACGCTCGCCGCCAGCACGTCGTGTTCGGCCTGCGAGATCAGATCGGCGGCGACGTGCACCGGGTCGGCGGTGTCGTCGGCCAGGATGGCGATCTCGGTGGGCCCGGCCTCGGAGTCGATGCCCACCGCTCCACGGCACAACCGCTTCGCCGCGGTGACGTAGATGTTGCCCGGGCCGGTGATCATGTCCACGGGCTCGAGCGGCGCTCCGTCGGTGTCCACGCCGCCGTAGGTGAGCAGTGCGACGCCCTGGGCACCGCCGACCGCCCAGACCTCGTCCACGCCGAGCAACGCTGCCGCCGCCAGGATGGTGGGGTGCGGGAGGCCGCCGTAGTCCGCCTGCGGCGGCGAGGCGACGACGAGGCTGCCGACGCCGGCGACCTGCGCGGGGACGACGTTCATGACGACGGACGACGGGTACACGGCGTTGCCGCCCGGTACGTACAGTCCGACTCGCTCGACCGGGACCCACTTCTCGGTGACGGTTCCACCGGGGACGACGGTGGTCACGGTCTCGGACCGACGCTGATCCTCGTGCACGATGCGCGACCGCTCGATGGACACCTCGAGTGCCGCCCGCACGTCAGGATCGAGCTGGTCCAGAGCCTTCTCGAGCTCGGCGGCCGGGACTCGCACGGAGTCGGGACGCACGCGGTCGAACGTCTCGCTGTACTCGAGCGCCGCGTCGGCGCCGCGCTCACGCACCGCCTCGACCACCGGGGTGACCAGATGCAGCACCGAGTTCACGTCCACTCCACCCCGTGGGAGAACCGCGCGCAGCTCGGCGGTGGACGGAGAGCTGCCGCGTAGATCCACGCGTCGCAACTCGGTGCGGGCAGTCATGGGTGATCCTCTCGGGTCGAGCAAGGGCGCGCCGGTCGGCGCACGTCGATTATCGCTCGAGCCCCGACCGGCGCCCCGAGGGGGACGATCCAGCTGGTCCCACCGACCGGCCTCCGGCCTGCCCGCACCATGGTCTCAGGAGTAGCGGGCTGCCAGCTTCTCCAGCGTCTTCGTGATGCCGTTCGCGTTCTGTGCCGTCTGCTTGGTCACCTCGAGCATCTTCGGGATCTTCGCCGTTCCGTAGACGAACGATTCCGTCACCTCTGTGGACGAGGGGCCCACCGCGACGAACTCCCAGCGCCACTTGTGGCCCAGCGGGTGCTGCCACTCGATCACCTTGGTGTCCCCGGTATCGGTGAACTCCGTGACGGTGCTGGTGATGCGGTAGGGCACGCCGAACTGCTTCATGCCCACCGAGAACTTCGCTCCGCGCGAGAGCGTCGTCGGACCCTTCACCGTGTCCTTCACCGTTCCGGAGCCGTCCAGCTCGCCGTGCCGGTGCGGATCCGCCACCTGAGCGAAGAGGTCGTCGGCAGGGGCGTTCACGGTCACGCGGCGGGCGATGACCCGATCGCCGCGGTCCACAGTGCTCACAGATGTCATGTGCGGTCCTGTGCCCGGATCCCGCTCACGCGAAACGTCACTCGAAGTCGAGCCCCAGGTCGAGCACCGTCACGGAGTGGGTGAGCGCGCCGACCGCGAGGAAGTCCACACCGGTGCCCGCGTACTCGGCGGCCGAGTCCAGGGACAGCCCGCCGGACGATTCGAGCTTCGTCGCGGGAGCTGCTCGATCCCTACGTTGCACCGCCATCTGCGTCTGCCACAGCGGGAAGTTGTCGAGCAGCACCAGGTCGACGCCCTCGGCCAGCACGTCGTCGAGCTGCTCGAGAGTGTCCACCTCGACCTCGCACGCGATGTCCGGCGCCGCGGCTCGGACGGCGCGCAGAGCCGCCACCACCGAGCCCGCGGCGACCACGTGGTTGTCCTTGATCAGTGCCGCGTCGCCGAGGCCCATGCGGTGGTTCTGCCCGCCGCCGGCACGCACGGCGTACTTCTGCAGTGCACGTAGCCCGGGCAAGGTCTTGCGACTGTCCCGTACGACGCATCCCGTGCCGGACACCGCGTCGACCCACGCCGCGGTCGCGGTCGCGATGCCGGACAGGTGGCAGAGAATGTTGAGCATCGTCCGCTCCGCGGTGAGCAGGGCCCTGGTCGGTGCCTCCACCGACAGCACCACGTCACCCGGCTCGACCCGGGTGCCGTCGGCGATCCGGGAGAGCACGACGTGGTCGCCGATCACCTCGTCGAGCACCGCCAGCGCGGCGTCGAGGCCCGCCACGACGCCGTGTGCCCGCGAGACGACCGCGGCGCGGGTGCGCGCGCCCTCGGGCACCGTGGCGAGGCTCGTCACATCGGGCCCGTATCGGAGGTCCTCCTCCAGCGCGCGGCGCACGACGAGGAGGATCTCGTCCCGATCGACGGGGTCGAGAGCAGCGGCGGGTGTGGTCATGAGACTCCTATCGGGCCGACCTGGTCGGCGCTGCGGGCATTCCGCACGATCGCGAGGCTGCCGTCGTCGGCCAGCCGGAAGACGGTGCTGCGGCGCTGTGCGTCGTCGGACCGGGGGTGATCGGCGCGGGTGTGCGCACCCCGCGTCTCGGTGCGGGCGAGAGCTGCCGACGCGGTCGCGGACGCCAGCAGTGTCAGTGCGGCGTCCTCGACGTCGTGGGTCGACGTGAGCTCGCGCGGGACAGCGGCTCCCACGATCGCCGCTGCCTCGCGCAGACCTGTGTCGTCGCGGACGACGCCGACGTGACGGGTCATCGCGGACTGGAGGACGTCCCTGTCGAGCCGGGGCGCCCGGTGTCGCGCAGACGGATCGCCGGACGTCAGGGAGCCTACGGACACCCGGTCTCGGGCGCTGCGAGCCACTCGGGTCCCCAGCACCACGCCCTCGAGCAGCGAGTTCGACGCGAGACGGTTCGCTCCGTGCAGTCCTGTGCGGGCCACCTCGCCCGCGGCGTGGAGCCCGGCGACGCAGGTGCGGCCGTACTCGTCTGTGACGACACCGCCGCATGCATAGTGCGCTGCAGGGGCCACCGGGATCGGCTGCTCCGTCGGGTCCACGTCCTGAGCGAGGCAGGCCGCAGTGACGGTGGGAAAACGCAGGGCCATGTCGGGCACGGACCGCGCGTCGAGAAAGACGTGATCGGCGCCGCTCTCGGCCAGCCGAGCGGCGATCGCCCGGGACACGACGTCGCGGGGAGCGAGATCACCCAGCGGGTGCACGCCCGCCATGATCGAGCGGCCGTCCGCGTCGACGAGACGCGCGCCCTCACCGCGGACCGCCTCGCTGACCAACGGGAGCCGCCCGCGGCCGCCGGGGCGGAACAGCACGGTCGGGTGGAACTGCACGAACTCGACGTCCGCCACGTCCGCGCCCGCCCGCAGTGCGAGAGCGAGGCCGTCGGCCGTGGCGCCGGACGGGTTCGTGCTGGCCGAGTACAGCATTCCCGTGCCACCGGTGGCGATCAGCACGGCGGGTGCGTGCACCACGCCGAGGTTCGCGTGGAGATCGTCCGGCGAGAGCGAGACGAGCACGCCCGCCACACCGCGGTCGCCGACCAGGACGTCGAGCACGGTCGCGCCGTTCACCGTCGCGGGCGCCGCGGACGACAGAGCGCGCTGGATCTCCCGCCCCGTGGCGTCGCCGCCCGCGTGCACGATGCGGCCGACCGAGTGGCCGCCCTCACGGGTGCGGGCCATGGAGCCGTCCGCGCCGCTGTCGAACCGAGCACCGATGCCGGTGAGCACACTCAGCGCGTCGGCGCCGGCCCCGACGATCGAGCGCACCGCGGCCTCGTCGCACAGACCGGCGCCCGCGACGATCGTGTCGCGCACGTGGGCCTCGATGTCCTCGCCGATCGCGACGGCCATGCCGCCCTGGGCGTACTGCGTCGCCGTACCCGCCGCGTCCTTGCTCAGCACCAGCACGCTCAGCCCGGACCGGGTCGCCTCGATCGCCGCGGCGAGACCGGCGACTCCCCCGCCGACCACGACGAGATCGGCCGCGGCCTCCCAGCCCGGAGCGACACTTCCGCCCGGAGCGGCAGCGACACGTGCGCCCGGAGTGGCCGCAGTGGTCACTCGCCGCCGCCGGGCGAGCCGATGGCGATCATCCGCTCGACGGACGCGCGTGCGCGTTCAGCCGTCGCGACGTCGACGTGCACCTCGTCCTTGCCCTCCGTGAGGCACCGGAGCAGCGCCGCGGGGGTGATCATCTTCATGTACGGGCAGGACGCGCGGTCGTTCACGGCCTGGAAGTCGACACCGGGCGCCGCCTTGCGCAGCTGGTGCAGCATGCCGATCTCGGTGGCAACGAGAACCTGCTTCGCACCCGTGGTGCGCGCCGCGTCGAGCATGCCGCCGGTCGAGAGGATCTTGACGCGGTCCTCGGGCACGAATCCCTCGCCGGCGAGGTAGAGCGCGGACGTCGCGCAGCCGCACTCGGGGTGGACGTAGAGCTCGGCCTCGGGGTACGCCTGCGACCGTGCGGTGAGCTCGTCGCCGTTGATGCCGGCGTGGACGTGGCACTCACCGGCCCAGATGTGCATGTTGGTGCGACCGGTCTGCCGACGGACGTGGGCCCCGAGGAACTGGTCCGGCAGGAAGAGCACCTCGCGGTCCGGGTCGATGGACTGCACGACCTCGACCGCGTTGGACGAGGTGCAGCAGATGTCCGTCAGTCCCTTCACCTCGGCGGTGGTGTTCACGTACGACACGACGACGGCGTCCGGGTGCTCGGCCTTCCACTCGCGCATCTGGGCCGCGTCGATGGAGTCGGCGAGAGAGCAGCCCGCCCGCTCGTCGGGAATGAGGACCGTCTTGGACGGCGCGAGGATCTTGGCCGTCTCGGCCATGAAGTGCACGCCGCAGAAGACGATGGTCTCCTCCTGCGCCTCGGCGGCGATGCGCGAGAGCGCGAGCGAGTCGCCGACGTGGTGGGCGATGTCCTGGATGGCGGGCAGCTGATAGTTGTGCGCCAGGATCGTCGCGTTCTTCGCCTCTGCCAGGCGCAGGATCTCCTCGGCCCACTCCGGGCCGGCATCGACGCCGGCGTAGCCCGTCGGTCCGTCGACGACCGCGGAGTTCCCGCCGAATCGCGTGGTGGTGATCGCCATGTCGTGCTCCTCGCGTGCGTCCAGCGCTCGCGTGCGCCGGTGCCGATCCGCCGGAATGGACCCGACGGGGTTTTCGACTTATGATCGAAAACGTGATTCATCGTAGCACCGCCGCCTACGGACCGACCGGAAGTGCCCCCGATCCGGCCACCCGACCGGTGCACGAAGTGCTGTCCGTCGTCTTCCAGGTGCGCGAGCTGCAGCCCCGCGAGCCTGCCGAACTGTGCGTGCTGCTGTGGCAGCGCGCACTCGCCCCGGCACGCGGAACCTGGTCACTCCCCGGCGGGCTCCTCCGGGGCGACGAGAACCTGACCGACTCCGCGCGACGTCAGCTGGCGGAGAAGGTCGACGTGCGCGAGGTACGCCACCTCGAGCAGCTGTCCGTCTTCTCCGATCCCGGGCGGGTCCCCGGCGATCGCCGCATCGCCTCGACGTTCCTCGGTCTGGTCCCCATCGTCGGCGACCCGCGACTTCCCGTCGACACTGCGTGGCACCCGGTCGCGACGCTCCCCGAGACCGCCTTCGATCACGGCACGATGGTGGCGCACGCCCGCGCGAGACTGGCGGCCAAACTGTCCTACACCAACATCGCCTTCGCGCTCGCGCCCGTCGAGTTCAGCCTGTCGACCTTGCGTGACATCTATTGCGCCGCATTGGGTTACCAGGTCGACACCACCAATCTCCAACGGGTGCTCACCCGGCGGGGCGTCATCGAGTCCACCGGCCACACCGCTCCCCCGGGCCCGTCCGGAGGACGTCCCGCCGCGCTGTACCGCTTCCGGGACAGCGCACTACGTGTGACCGACGAGTTCGCCGCGCTCCGACCACCTACGTGAGGGTGCCGTAGCCGACGACGGCATCGCCGCCGTCCGCCTTGGCGGAATACATCGCTCGATCGGCACAGATGAGGAGCACCTCCACGTCGTGCGAGGTGACGACCCGCTCCTCGCGAGCGACCCCGATGCTCAGACTCGACTCGTGGTCCGACCGCGCCGTGTAGGCGCTGCGCAGCCGCCGCGCCCGGTCGAGCACCTCGTCCATCGGCAGCGCGGTCACGACGGCGAATTCCTCCCCGCCGGTGCGGGCCGTGATCGACGGAGACGGGAACATCTCGTCGACGGTGTCCGCCGTCCGACGGATGACGAGGTCACCGTGGTGGTGTCCGAAGCGGTCGTTGATCGACTTGAAGCGGTCGATGTCGATGACCACCGCGACGAGACCGTTCCGGGTGCCGAGCAGTTCGCCCGCCGCGACGGTGAGTCCCCGCCGGTTGCGCAGGCCGGTCAGCGGATCCACGTACGCGGCGGTGACGTCGCCGCGTTGCAGGAACTGCAGGCGGTAGATGGAGATCGGTGCGAGGAAGAGAACCATCACGATGAGCAATCCGTAGGTGACGGCGAGCGAGGTGCGCGCCGCTCCGAGCACGGACTCCGAGCCGATCGCTCGGACGAACAACCCGACGCACACCACCACGGTGAGGGAATGGTGGACGGCGAACACCCGCGGCGTGTGGAACGTCGCCACGTAACTGCTCGCGACGCCGAACAGGATCGCGCAGGGCAGCACGGCGAGCGGGTCGGACAGCGAGAGAAGCACCACGGAGAGTCCGACGTCTGCGTACACGACGAAGGCCGTCGACATCCGGCGTGAGGGCCACGGTCCGCGGATCCAGGCGAGCCCGACGCCGGCGGTCCCCACCGCGTTCACGAGCACGATCGTCAGTGCTGCTCCCGTCGGCGCGGTCGGCGGGGCGAGTCCGGCGACGACGTACAGGACGGAGAACAGGAGGCAGGACAGACCGATGAGGACGCGGGTCGAGCCGAGCGCGGTGTTCGTCTCGAAGTAGTGGACGGTCCACGCGTAATCGACGGGTCTGGTCAACCACCGCCGAATGGTGTTCGCCACGTCCTGGAGACCCTCGCCGTTCGCAGAGGTCGGCCCCCGCCCGCGGCCCGTCGTGGGCCGCCCTGAGAGCGCTCATTCAAGCAGACGAACCCGGCGTCCGAGACCCGAACGGATCACTCCTCGGGGGACTCGTCCCGACCCAGATCGTCCGACGGCGACAGCGCCGTGACGAGAACGAGCGTGACCGCCGCAGCCAGAGGTTGCGCGAGCAGAGCCAGCCACGTCGAGACACCGGGGGCGAGTGCGACGACATCGCCGCGAAGGGCGCCGTCGGCACTCGGATACCGCACCGCGCCCACGGCGAGGCCGGCACCGATCGCCGCGGCCGACGCCAGCGCCGACGCCACCACGATGTCGAGGACCAGACGCGGTCCTCGCTCGGCCACGCGAGCCCAGACGGCGACCGTGGTCAGCACCCCGGCCGCGGCGGTCACGCAGAGGAACAGAGCCAGTGCGTCGAAGCGATGATCGCTCTCGCCGGTCAACACGATCGCGCGGCCGTCACCGACGGCGGCGACGTGCTCCACGGGCGCGAGCAGAGCCCACAGGATCCCGAGGACGGCACCGACCACCGCGGTCGCGAGCACGATCCGGATCGAACGCCGGGTGAACGCGCCGCGCGACGGCCGACCCGCATCGCCGATCCCGGGTGCGGTCGAGGCGAACCCCGTCGTGTCGACATCACTCACGTCGGCCAGCCTAGGCTGTCGCTGCGTGGCCGACGGGCCCGCGACACGAGTCGGGAGAGGTGCGGAATGCAGTTGCGCAGAGACGACGTCGTCGACGGCGCACTGACCATTCTCGACGACTACGGTCTCGCCGACCTCACGATGCGCCGACTGGCAGGCTCGCTCGGTGTCGCGCCGGGCGCGCTGTACTGGCACGTCGCGAACAAGCAGGCGCTGCTCGGCGCGGTGTCCGATCGCATCCTGAGCCGCCTGGACACCGTGCCCGCTGCCGTCACCTCCGATGTGCTGGACGCCGTGCGCGGCCGCGCTCACGGACTTCGAGACGCTCTCCTGGCTCACCGGGACGGCGCCGAGGTGGTCGCCTCCAGCCTGGCCGCCCGCACGGTGACGCACCCCGTGCGGACCACGGTCGTCGACGATCTCCGCGCCACCGGGCTGACCCCGGAGGACGCCGGACACGCCGCGGACGCCCTGCTCTACTACGTGCTGGGTGCAACGAGCGACGAACAGTCCCGGCTGCAGATGGAGTCCGCGGGTGCGCTGGCCGCGGATCGACACCTCGACGACGGTGACCTCGATCGAGATGCCACCGCTCGGTTCGATTTCGGCCTCGAACTCTTCGTCGACGGCGTTCGGAGCCGCGTCCGTACGCTGAACGAGTGACCTCCTCGACCTCTCCCGTCACCGTCCTCGGAGCCGGTATCGCCGGTGCCGCGTGCGTTCGCGTGCTCCGCGACGCCGGTGTCCCGTTCGTGCTGCGTGACCGGGGCCGCGCCGTCGGCGGTCGGATGTCGTCCCCCGAGTTGCACGGACGCCGAGTCGATGTGGGCGCCGGCTACTTCACCGTCCGCGACGACGGGTTCCGGGACGTCGTGTCCGACTGGGCCTCTCGCGGTCTCGTGCACGAGTGGACCGACACCTTCACGGTGGTGCGGGCCGGGGCGGAGCCGGAACAGAAATCGGGACCCACGCGGTGGGGAACGCCGGCGGGCCTGCGATCTCTGGTCAAGGACCTGCTGTCCGGCATCCCTGTCGACGCCACCGAGGCTCGGGCGTTGCCCGACGGACACGTGGTCCTGGCCATGCCCGACCCGCAGGCCTCCCGCCTGGTGACCGTGCCCGACGCCGTCGACTACGACCCCGTCGTCGCGGTGGTCCTCGGGCTCGCCGACGACGACGCCGCCGGACTCCCCTTCCCCGACGCCGCCTTCGTGTCCGACGACGCGGACGTCGAGTTCCTCGCGCGCGACGGCGCACGCCGGGGCGACGGAGCCGCGGTCCTGGTCGCCCACACGTCCGCGCAGCGCGCCCGGCGACACCTCGACGATCCCGCCGGTGCGATCCCCGCCGTCGTCGACGCCGTCGCCGCGCTCACGGGCATCGGCACTCCGATCTGGACGCACGCCCACCGCTGGACCTTCGCCAAGCCCGCCTCCCAGCACGACGCAAGCCACGACATCGTCTCGCACGGAGACCGTCTGGTCGGCTTCGCCGGGGATCAGTGGTGCCCGGAGGGCTCGCCCCGCGTCGAGAGCGCCTGGCGATCGGGCACCGACCTCGGGCACGCGCTGATCGCACGGCTGGGCTGAGCCCGGGCGACCGACGCTCCGGCCTGCGACGGACCTCGCCGACAGGTGTCCTTCGCCGCTGCCGGGATAGGGTTCCGAGCATGTCCGTCGACCATGCACACGAACCATCGATCCAGGTATGGCCCGGCAGCGCGTATCCCCTGGGCGCCACCTACGACGGCGCCGGAACCAATTTCGCGCTCTTCTCCGAGGTCGCCGAGGCCGTCGATCTCTGCCTCATCGACGCCGACGGTCACGAGACCCGCGTCCGCCTCGAAGAGGTCGACGGGTACGTCTGGCACGCCTACATCCCCCAGGTCCAGCCCGGCCAGCGGTACGGCTACCGCGTGCACGGCCCGTGGAATCCCGGAGCGGGACAGCGGTGCGACGCGAGCAAGCTGCTGCTCGACCCGTACGGCAAGGCGTTCGTCGGATCGTTCGACGGTGACCGCTCGCTCTTCAGTTACGACATCGACATCCCCGAACGTCCCGTGCCCGCAGCGCAGGAGAACGACGACGCAGTGCATCCCGGCGAGGCGCACGTCGCCGGCCCCGCGGGATCGGCCACCGCGTCGCGCACCGTCGACGCGACCCGCGCCAACGTCGCGACTGCCAGAACCGTTGCACCCGAGCCTGATCCAGAGCCCGAGCCCGAGCCCGAGAACCACTTCCCCCAGCACGACTCGCTGGGGCACACGATGACGACGGTCGTCGTCAATCCGTTCTTCGACTGGCAGAACGACCGCTCGCCGCGTCGCCCCTACAACGAGACCGTCATCTACGAGGCCCACGTCAAGGGCATGACGATGACCCACCCGGACATCCCGGAGGATCTGCGCGGTACGTACGCCGGTCTCGGCCATCCGGCCGTGATCAGCCACCTGGAGAAGCTCGGCGTCACCGCCATCGAACTGATGCCGGTGCATCAGTTCATGCAGGATCAGACACTGGTGGACAAGGGACTTCGCAACTACTGGGGCTACAACTCGTTCGGTTTCATGGCCCCGCACAACGAGTACGCGTCCTCCCCCATGGCCGGTTCGGCCGTGTCGGAGTTCAAGACGATGGTGCGCTCGTTCCACGAAGCCGGCATCGAGGTGATCCTCGACGTGGTCTACAACCACACCGCCGAGGGCAACCACATGGGTCCGACCATCGCGTTCCGCGGCATCGACAACGCCGCGTACTACCGGTTGGTCGACGACGACCCGTATTTCTACATGGACTACACGGGCACGGGTAACAGCCTGAACGTCCGTCACCCGCACACCCTGCAGCTGATCATGGACTCCCTGCGCTACTGGGTCACCGAGATGCACGTCGACGGCTTCCGCTTCGACCTCGCATCGACCTTGGCTCGCGAACTGCACGACGTGGACAAGCTGAGCGCGTTCTTCGACCTGGTCCAGCAGGACCCGGTGGTGAGCCAGGTCAAGCTGATCGCCGAGCCGTGGGACGTCGGTGAGGGCGGCTACCAGGTCGGCAACTTCCCCGGCCTCTGGACCGAGTGGAACGGCATGTACCGCGACACCGTCCGCGACTACTGGCGCGGTGAGCCGGCGACACTCGGCGAGTTCGCGTCGCGGCTCACGGGATCCTCCGACCTCTACGAGGCGACGGGTCGCCGCCCCGGTGCGAGCATCAACTTCGTCATCGCGCACGACGGCTTCACGATGCACGATCTGGTGTCCTACAACGACAAGCACAACGAGGCCAACGGCGAGGACAACAACGACGGCGAGAGCCACAACCGGTCCTGGAACTGCGGTGTCGAGGGGCCGACGGACGACCCCGAGGTGCTGTCGCTGCGCGCCCGTCAGATCCGCAACATGCTGGCGACGCTCATGCTCAGCCAGGGCACGCCGATGCTCGCGCACGGCGACGAGATGGGCCGGACCCAGCAGGGCAACAACAACGTCTACTGCCAGGACTCCGAACTGGCCTGGATGGACTGGTCGCTGGCGGAGACGAACGCCGATCTGGTCGAGTTCACGTCCCGCGTGATCGCACTCCGCAACGACCACCCGGTGTTCCGTCGACGACGCTTCTTCGAGGGCCGGCCGATCCGCAAGGCGGAGCAGACGCGCGACATCGCGTGGCTCACCCCGACCGGCGAGGAGATGACCGAGGAGGACTGGGACAGCGGCTTCGGCAAGTCGCTGGCGGTGTTCCTCAACGGCGAGAACATCCCCGAGCCCGACAACCGGGGCAACCGGGTCGTCGACGACACGTTCTACCTGTGCTTCAACGCCCATCACGAGCCGATCGACTTCACCACACTGGACGGCAAGTACGCCGACGAGTGGACCGTCGCGCTCGACACCGCCTCGGCCACCGGAGCCGACGATCGAGTCATCGTCGCCGGCACCGCTGTCGAGGTGCAAGCACGGTCACTGTTGGTGCTACGGAAAACGGGGTAAGGAAGCGACATGAGCCACGCGATCACCTCGACCTATCGATTCCAGCTACGGGGTGATCGCTTCACTCTCCGCGATGCCGCGTCGCTGGTTCCCTATCTCGCCGAACTCGGTGTCTCCCACGTCTATCTGTCGCCGATCCTGACGGCGGCAGAGGGCTCCACCCACGGGTACGACGTCACCGATCCGCGCACCGTCTCCGAGGCACTCGGTGGTCGAGCCGCTCTCGAGGACCTCGTCGCCGAGTGCCGGTCCCACGGCCTGGGCGTCGTGGTCGACATCGTGCCCAACCACCTCGGTGTGGCCACGGCGCGGGAGAACCCGTTCTGGTGGGACGTGCTGAGACACGGACGCGCATCGCAGTACGCCTCGTGGTTCGACATCGACTGGGCCGGTGCGGAGCGCATCGCGCTCCCCGTGCTGGGCGACGATGCCGACGTGAACGAACTCTCGGTCGACCGGTCGGGAGACGAGGCCACGCTGGCCTACTACGAGAACCGCTTCCCGGTGGACCCTGCGACCGACGACGGCGGGGACGACGCGAAAGCACTGCACGACAAGCAGTCCTACGAACTGGTCGGATGGCGCTCCGGGCGCATCGGGTACCGCCGGTTCTTCTCCGTCAGCGACCTGGCCGGTCTCCGTCAGGAGGACCCCGCGGTCTTCGACGCGACGCACGCCGAGGTCGGCAGCTGGTTCCGCGACGGTCTCGTCGACGGTGTGCGCGTCGACCATCCGGACGGGCTCACCGCACCGGCCGAGTATCTCGCTCGCTTGCGGGGCGTCGTCGGACCCGACTCGTGGCTCGTCGTCGAGAAGATCCTCACCGCCGAGGAGCCGCTCGACGTCACCCTTCCCGTCGACGGAACCACCGGGTACGACGCTCTCGCCGATCTCGGTGGGGTGTTCCTCGACCCGTCGGGCGAGGAGCCGCTGACGCGACTGTCGTCGGACGTCACCGGCCACGCGGGGGACGCACACTGGGTGCACGAGGCCGAGCGGACCATCAAGGCCGACACGGCGAGCACACAGCTCGCTCCCGAGGTGCGGCGCCTGGTAGCGGCGATCGCCCGCGACACCGGAACGTCGTTCGACGCCGACCTCGCCCGCGAGGCCGTGACCGAGATCGTCGCCCGCATGCCGGTGTACCGCTCCGACTACGCGCCGCTGGCCGGCATGCTGCCCCGCCTGCTCGGCGACGTCGCCGCGGATCGCCCCGAACTGGTTCCCGCCCTCGATGTCGTCGCGGCCGCCGTGGCCGCACGCGGCGAGGCGTCGGGACGTCTGCAGCAGGTCGCGGGCGCCGTGATGGCGAAGAGCGTCGAGGACTGCATGTTCTACCGCACGTCGCGGCTGGTCTCGCTCCAGGAGGTCGGCGGTGACCCGTCCCGCTTCGGTCGGTCGGTGCCGGAGTTCCACCTCCGCCTGTCCGAGCGGGCCCGGCTGTGGCCTGCCGCGATGACGACCCTCTCGACACACGACACCAAGCGCGGCGAGGACGTCCGGGCGCGCATCGGCGTGCTGTCTCAGGTGCCCGACCTGTGGCGCGCGTGCCTGAGCGACTGGGAGGAGCAGGCTCCGTCGCCCAACGGGTCCACCGGACTCTTCTTGTGGCAGAACATCGTCGGCACCTGGCCGACCGACGGCGTGGTCACGGACGAGTACCGCGAGCGACTGCACGCCTACGCCGAGAAGGCCATCCGCGAGGCGGGCTCGTACACCGGCTGGAACGACGTGGACGAGGACTTCGAGTCTGCCGTCCACACGTGGATCGACGGCATCGTCGACGGAGCGGTGGCTCCCTCGCTCACGACGTTCGTCCAGCAGATCGCTCCGCACGCATGGAGCGATTCGCTCGGACAGAAGCTCCTCCACCTGGCGGGTCCCGGCATCCCGGACATCTACCAGGGCACGGAGCTGTGGGAGGACTCTCTCGTCGACCCCGACAACCGCCGGGACGTGGACTACGACGCCCGCAAGGCTCTCCTGGACATCGACGGGACGCCGGCGCTCGACGCGAGCGGCGCCGCCAAGTTCCACGTGACCCGGTGTGCCGCACGGCTGCGCCGCGACCGTCCGGACAGCTTCGTGGGCGGGTCCTACGTTCCGGTGTTCGCGACCGGCGCCGCCGCCGACCACGTCGTGGCGTTCGGTCGTGGACCCGCCGACGGTGACGCCGACGTCGTCGCCGTCGCCACGCGGTGGTCGATGCGCCTCGGCGAGGCCGGATGGGGTGACACCTCGCTGGCGTTGCCGGACGGTGAGTGGACCGACCTCGTGAATGGTGGGTCGTTCAGCGGAACGGTCACCGTGTCCTCACTGCTCTCCGCGCTCCCGGTCGCGCTCCTCGTCCGACGGTGACCTGATCTCGAGGTGAACCGGTCACGCGCGCAGACCACCCCTCCTCGGGGCTGCGTGCGTGACCGGAAGTCGGGCCCGCTCAGGCCTTGCGGGGCGGGAGCGGAACGAAGTAGCTGGTGCGCTGCTGGTACTCGCGATATCCGGGCCGCTCCGCCATGTGCTGCTCGAGCAGCCGCGCACCCGTCGCGAACACGAGGAAGTACGTCATGGCAACCGGCGAGAGGACGGTCAGCACACCGGGCCAGTGCGCCGCGGAGACCAGGAAGATGCCCCACCAGACACAGGCATCACCGAAGTAGTTGGGGTGGCGCGTGTACCGCCACAAGCCCCGGTCCATGATGGTGCCCTTGCGGGACGCGTCCGCCTTGAAGGCGTCCATCTGACGATCCCCCACCGTCTCGAAGACGATGCCCAGGACCCACAGAGCGACGCCCACCGCAGAGACGACGCCGAACGATCCGTCGGACACGGCGGCGACCTGCACCGGCAGCGACACGAACCACAGCGCGACACCCTGCGTGAGATAGATCTTGCGGATCGCGTACACAGCGGGGCTGCCCGGCGCGTTCGACAGCATCTTCTCGTACCGCGGGTCCTCGCCCTTGCCCCGTGAGCGGCGGAACATCGAGACCGCGAGACGGGTGCCCCAGGCTCCGACGAGCACCAGCATCAGCACTCGCCGCCACCCGTCGCCGGACCCGGCCAGTGCCGCGGCGATCGCCACCGCGACGAAGCCTGCCCCCCAGCTCACGTCGACCACGTTGTGCCGACCGATACGGAAGCCGACGACCGCGGTGACGGTGAGGACAACCGCCACCGCCAGCAGGGAGAACGCCGACACGACGGCCAGATCGGACCAGGAGAAGTCCGTCATCCGTGCGTCCGCACCAGCGGCATCGAGGACACGCCGCGGTCGTCGGGGCGGACGGACAGGATCTGGTCGACACCCATCCGGCCGTCGCGGAACGCCATTCCGCCGCCCACGAGGTACAGACGCCACACCCGCGCCACCTCGTCTCCGACGAGTGCGACCAGATCGTCCCAGCGGCTCTCGAAGGTCGCGTACCAGGCGTCGACGGTGCGGACGTAGTGCTCGCGCAGGGCGTGCACGTCGCGGACCTCGAGACCCGACTCCTCGATCATGGCGACCGTCGCGCCCACGGGCCGCATGTACATGTCGGGGGCGATGAACGACTCGATGAAGGCACCGCCGCCAGGGTTGTCCCCCGCCTTGCGCGACATCTGCTGCACCAGCACCCGGCCGCCGGGCACCACGTTGTCGTGCAGCGCCTTCGCATAGATCGGATAGTTCTTCTCGCCGACGTGCTCGCCCATCTCGATGGAGGCGACGGCGTCGAAAGGGCCGTCGGGCACCTCTCGGTAGTCCTGGATGCGGATCTCCACCCGGTCCTGCAGGCCGCGGTCCGCGATGCGCTTGTCGATGAAGGCCTTCTGCTCGCGGGAGATGGTGACGCCGACGACCTGCGCGTCGAAGTGTTCCGCCGCGTGCAGGCTCAGCGACCCCCATCCGCACCCGACGTCGAGGAACCGCATTCCGGGGCGGCCGAGGCCGATCTTGCGGCACACGAGGTCGAGCTTGTCGCGCTGCGCGTCCTCGAGGCCGTAGTCGGGCGAGTCCGACGTCCAGTAGCCGCTCGAGTACGCCATCTGCGGGTCGAGCACCATCTCGTAGAACTCGTTCGACAGGTCGTAGTGGTGGCTGATCGCCGCGCGATCGCGCACCAGCGAGTGCAGTCGGCCCTTGATGACCGCCTGCGAGGCGGGGGCGGGAAGAGGACGGGCCTGCTTCATCCCGACGGCACCGAGCGACGCCGCGGTGCGGATGAGCTCGACGATCGCCTTCGGGCTGGGCCGCACGGCCGTCAGCCGACGGGTGCGCACCACGTCCCACACGTGCGTCAGCGCCTCGTCGAGGTCACCTTCCACGTCGAGTTCACCGGTGACGTACGCCTGAGCAGCACCCAGTTCACCCGGGCTCCACAGCAACCGTCGCAGGACGTTCGGGCTGTACAGCGTCACCTTCGGCGCGTCGGTGGGGCCGGCGGTCGAGCCGTCCCACGCAGTCAGGTGCACCGGCAGCGCGCCGCCGACGAAGGGGGCGATCAGGTCTTCGAGCCGTGCGGCCACGGTGGGGGTGCCGGTCATCGGTCGCTCCTTCGTTCGAGCAGGATCTGCTGGACATCGATGTAGCCGGAGCCGAAACCGGCCTCGGAATAGCAGAGGTAGAAGTGCCACATGCGGGCGAACACGTCGTCGAAGCCCAGCATCCGGGCCTCCTCGGCGTGCGCGTGGAAGCGCTCGTCCCACAGGCGCAGGGTGCGGGCGTAGTGGTCGCCGATGGACAGACGCTCTCGCACGCGCAGCGTCGTCTCCTTCTCGGTGATGCTCTCGATCGCGCGGATCGACGGGAGGAACCCGCCGGGGAAGATGTACTTGTGTACCCACGTGTACGTGTTGCGCGTGGCCAGCATGCGCTCGTGCGGCATGGTGATGGCCTGGATCGCCACCTTGCCTCCGGGGGCGAGCAACGAGTCGATGGTGCGGAAGTACTCGCCCCAGTACTGGTGTCCCACGGCCTCGATCATCTCGACGGACACGATCGCGTCGTACTCGCCGTCGACCAGCCGGTAGTCCAGGAGATCGACCTGGACCCGGTCGGCGTGGCCGGCGGCGTCGATGCGCTTGCACGCGAGTTCCAGTTGCTCGGTGGACAGGGTCACCGACCGCACCGTGGCACCGCGTTCGGCGGCGCGGATGGCGAGTTCGCCCCAGCCCGTGCCGATCTCCAGAACGCGTGTTCCCGCGGTCACCCCCGCGCGATCGAGCAGTCGATCGATCTTGGACCGCTGCGCGGCGGCGATGTCGTCCCATCCGGGCTGCGGGGTCAGCGACGGGAACAGCGCACTCGAGTAGGTCATGGTCTCGTCCAGGAACAGTTCGAACATCTCGTTCGACAGGTCGTAGTGGCGCGAGATGTTCGAGCGCGTGTTGCTCGTGGTGTTGGTCTCGGAGACCGGCTGCTTGGGGATGTACAGGCCGCGCAGGCGTTGCAACCACTTCGGGATGAGGGTCGCCATGCGTTCGGCGAAGACACCGAGTGCCGCCGTGAGGTCGGGCGCGTCCCAGTCGCCGGCCATGTAGGCCTCACCGAATCCGATGAGCCCACTCTCCCCCACGCGCGCCGCGAAGTCGCGTGGGCGGTGGATCGTCATCACCGGGGCGGTGGGATCGTTCGCGCCACCTCCGATGACGACGCCGTTCGGCATCTCGACCCGGATCGCGAGATGTTCTGCCGCCCTGCGGAAGAGAGCGTCGGCGACGGGCGCGGCGAGGCGCGCCTTGACGGTGACCGGCGCCGTCGCGATGGAGGGCCAACGTTCGGCGTCGACGGTCGATGCCACGGCGTACTGAGTCATCCTGGTGCCTTCTGATCGAGGGGGTACTGCCGGGCCGAGCGGAGTGGAGAGCGGACCGTGCCGGTCCACCACGGCGGGTACGTCGCCGCGCACCGGCGGACGCGGAACCGTGCGGAGTCCACGCGCCCACAACCCGATCCCCTGACGCCGGATCCGCGCGGTGACCACGTGCGGGGCGAGGGGGGCTCGTGCGAGAACGCCCAGGACGCGGCCCGTCGTCGCGGAGCGTCCGGTGCCGGACATGACCGCGACGAACGGGGGGTGCCCGTCCCGGAGCAGCGTGATCGACAGGGCGAGGGAGCCGTCGGGCTCCGGGAGCCGCATCGCATACTCCCCGCTGACGTCGTTGAACGGCGAGACGTAGAACTCCTTGGGCGTGCGCGCCGCCCCGCGCGCGTCCGTGTCCAGCAGGTAGCGGTGACGTTCGCCGTAGGTGTTGTGCACCTCGGCGACCACGTGCTCGACGCGGCCGGTGCCATCGTGCAGCCAGTAGACCGTCAGGGGGTTGAAGACGTACCCGAGAACACGAGCGTTGGTCAGCATCGTGATCCGCCCCGCGACGGGTACCCGGCCGTGTGCCCGGAGGAAGTCGTCGAGGTTGGCCCGCAGCGTCGCCGACGGATCGCCCACGTGGTCGGCGGCGTCGATCTTCGCGAACGGCGCGAGCGGGCCGGGCAGCGACGGGAGTGCGTCGATGTCGACGAACCACGAGTAGCTGCGATACGTGAACTCGTTCTCGATCGGCTCGCGCCGCACGTGCCTGATGGAGGTCTCGTAGATCATGGCGGTGCGAGTACCGGCAGCGGCGCGGGTGTCGACGGCGGTCATGCCCAGACCCCGCCCAGACGTTCCGCCGCGCGCAGGCCCGAGGCCGCACCGTCCTCGTGGAAGCCCCACCCGTGGTAAGCGCCCGCGAAAGCGACCAGGTCGGTGTCGAGCTCGCCGAGTCGCGCCTGCGCGGCGACCGACTCGGACGTGTAGAGGGGATGCTCGTACCGCATCGTCTCGAGCACGGCGGACGGGTCGAGTGCGGCACCCTCGGCCGTGGGATCGTCCTCGTCGCCCAACGTCACGAGGTACCGGGAGCCGGTGTCGGGCAGCCGCTGCAGCCGTGACATGTCATAGGTGACCACCACTCCGCCCGGCGCCGCATCGCACGCCGGCATGCGGTAGTTCCACGAGGCGCGGGCACGCCGCAGACGCGGGAGCACGCTCTCGTCGGTGTGGAGCCGAGCCACGTTGGGCGAGTATGGCATGGCACCGAGGACGAGGTGCTCCGTCGAAGTGGGCTCGGCCAGCATCTTCAGCGCCTGCTGGGGATGCGTCGCGACGACGACGGCATCGACCGTCTCCGTGTGCCCGGAGGCGTCCTCGATCTCGACCGACCGGTCGCCCCGACGGATGGCGGCCACCGGTGTGCCCGAACGGATCTCGGCGATCGTCTCGGCGACACGCTCGACGTAGCGGGCGGATCCACCGGTCACGGTGCGCCAGGTCGGCGAACCTCCGACGCCGAGCATCCCGTGATGCTCGAGGAACGAGAAGAGGTACCGGGCCGGGTAGTCGAGGGCCCGAGACGGCTCGCACGACCACACGGCGGACACGAGGGGCGTCATGAAGTGCGATTCGAAGTACTGCGAGAACTCGTGCCGGGCAAGCACATCGGCGACCGTCGCATCGTCGTCGCCGGACGCGAGCAGCGCACGGGCGACACGGTGAAAGCGGGTGACCTCGAGCAGCATCCGCAGGTAGCGACCGCGGACCACGCTGCCGGGGCCGGGGATCAGCCCGGAGAGGCCCTGCCCACCCGAGTACTCGAGCCCGCATCCGTCGCAGCGGATCGACATGCTCATGTCCGATTCCTGTGTCGGAATGTCCAATTCGCGAAACAGTCGCTGCAGTGTCGGGTATGTCCGGTCGTTGTGGACGATGAAGCCCGTGTCCACGGGCAGATCACCCTGCGGGGTGGACACGACGTGGGTGTCCGCGTGACCGCCGAGACGGCCGTCGGCCTCGTACAGCGTGACGCGAGCAGTCTTCGACAGCACGTACGCTGCCGTGAGGCCGGCGACGCCGGCGCCGACCACGGCGATGCGCCGGTCGGTGTGAGCATCGTGAGCCATGTGTCTTCTCCCTACGTGATGCGATCGGCCGGCCGCTGTGCGTCGGACCGCTCGCAGTGTCACTCGGGTTTCGTAGACGACACCTCGCGCGATTGGTCGACGACGAACTCCCGTACCCGCCGCGACCATGTCCGCGGTGATCGAAGCATGAAGTGACCCGCTCCCGCCATCGGAACGAACGAGGCGTCGACACCGCGCGCGGCGGCGCGTTCGGTCGCGGCGCGGGACGCGACGGGGTCGGTCCACCGGTCGACGGTGCCGTGCAGGACCAACAGGCGCTGATCGGCGCGCAGGGTGTCGGTCTCCCTGCCATCGGGCCACCACGGCGCCAGCGCGACGAGAGCCACGACGTCGGGGTGCCCCGCGATCGCTGCTGCCGTGCGACCGCCCATGGAGTGACCGAGCACGGTGATGGGAGTCCCCGGTCCGTACGTGTCGCGGATCTGCTCGCACGCCCACCACGCGTCCGCGACGGGACTGCGGTCGGCGCCGTTCCAGCCGCGATACCGGTACTGCAACTGGGTCACCGCGACCGATGGCCCCGTCGCGCGCCGGAGCATGCGAGTGAAGGGGACCATGCGCAGGGCCGACAGCTGCCACGGACGGGCACGGTCGTGGCTGGTCACCTTGCCGCCGTGCAGAACCAGCACCGCGGAGTCTGCGGGCCCGGACCGGAGCCCGTGCAGAGTCGGGGCCGCGACGTCGTCAACACTCATGGTTCTTGATTCGGGGCGCTCCGGCCGCTGGATGCCTGGCAGTGGCGAACGTCGCGCCCTCACTGCCGGACGTCAGGGGGGTGACACGACGACGGCCGGACACCTGATGGTGTCCGGCCGTTCGGTGGAGCTGCCGGGAATCGAACCCGGGTCCTGTGTCGGTTTGCCAGGGCTTCTCCGTGCGCAGTCTGCTAAGCCTCTACTCGGATCTCCAGATCTCGCAGACAAGCCTGGATGACGATCCCAGCCACTGTTTGATGTCCCACATCACTCCGTGACCGAGTGACCAGGTGAGCCCTCTAGCTGATGCCAGTACCCGACCCGAGGGCAAGATCGGACTGACAGACACGCAATCGCTACTTAGGCAGCGAGTGCGTAGTCGCGCTGATTGGAATCGGCGCTTATATTTTTGCGATGACGCTTGCGGTGGTCTCTCGCCTGCACCGGCACGCTTCCCCTGACTAGACGCACACAGTCGAAACCGTTCAGCCCCTTTCCTCCGCTGTGGCGAAGTCTCGTCCCACCGGTCTTCCCGGTGGACACATCAGTCTAACGTCATCCGACGCGGGTTTCATCCCGTTTGTCACCGGTGTCGGCCGCGCGTTCGGCCTTGCCCGTGATGTTCTCGAGCATGCCGCGGAAGATCACACCGTGGAACGGCATGATGGCGAACCAGTACAGCCGTCCGCCCAGCCCCCGCGGGAAGAAGATCGCGCGCTGCTCGTAGCGGGAGCGGGTCCCGCCGTCGCGCGGAAGGACGCGCAGTTCCAGCCAGGCACCGCCCGGCGCCTTCATCTCGGCGCGCAGACGCAGCAGCGACCCGCGCTCGATCTCCTCGACGCGCCACCAGTCGAGTGCCTCGCCGTTGACCAACCGACGCGGATCCCGACGACCGCGCTTGAGTCCTACGCCCCCGACGATCTTGTCCATCCAGCCGCGGATGACCCAGGCAGCGGGGAACGAGTACCACCCGTTCTCACCACCGATGCCCTCGACGACGTCCCAGAGCAGTTCCGGTGGTGCGTTGCAGTCCTGTGCGCGTTCGTCGACGTACACCACCTCACCGGCCCAGTCGGGGTCCGACGGCAGCGGATCGGAGGGGGCGCCGGCATCGGTCGCGTTGGACCACGTGGTCTCCACCTCCCCGTCCTCGATGCGCCGCAGCGCGAGGTGCACGGAATCGGCGAATGTGGTCAATCCACCCTCCGGCGGAGGGACGACCGTGTCGATGTCCTGTTCGTGGGCGATGGCGTCGTACTGAAGAGACTCGATGAGGGGCATGGCCAGTCCGCGTGGGATCGGCGTGACCAACCCGATCCAGTGACCGGCGAGTCGGGGAGTCAGCACCGGCAACACCAGCATGCGACGCTTGCGCAGACCCGCCACACTCGCGTACTCGTTCATCATCTCGCCGTACTGCAGGACGTCCGGCCCACCGATGTCCCAGGTACGGGACGTCTCGAACGGAGCGGTCGCCGACTCGATCAGGTAGTGCAGCACGTCGCGGACGGCGATCGGCTGGATCTGGTTGTGCACCCACTTGGGGGTCGTCATGACGGGCAGTCGATTGGTGAGGTGCCGGATCATCTCGAACGACGCGGATCCGGAGCCGATGACGACACCCGCCTGCAGCACCACGGTGAAGACGCCGGACTCGATGAGGATCCGGCCCACCTCGGCACGCGATTCGAGGTGCGGGGACAACGCGCCGGTCACCGGGTGGAGGCCGCCGAGATACACGATGCGCTGCACTCCGGCGGCCTTCGCCGCTTCGGCCACGTTCTCCGCACTCCGACGCTCCGCCTCGGCGAAGTGGTCGGATCCCCCCATGGAGTGGACGAGGTAGTAGACGACGTCGACGTCCCGGAACGCGTCGTCCAGCGACTCGCGATCACTCAGATCGCCCTGCACCACCTCGACGTCCGCAGCCCACGGCACGTCGCGAAGCTTCTGAGGCGACCGGGCGAGGACGCGAACCCGGTAGCCGGCCTCCGTCAGTCGCGGGGCGAGTCGACCGCCGATGTAGCCCGTCGCTCCGGTGACCACGACACGGGCGCCTGCTTCGGTGTTCATGCATTCCATTCGTAGCAGAGAAGCACCTCGAGTGTGGCGCCCACCCGGAGCGCGACCACCGCCAGGTGGTCAGGCACCCGCGGTGATCAGCCCGACCGCGCCCAGGGCGATGACCATGCCGACGATCTGCACATTGGCCACCCGCTCCCCCAGCATCACCATGGCCAGCAGCACGGTCGCGGCGGGATACAGCGAGGCGATCACGCTGACGAGGGACAGCAGCCCACCCTGGAAGGCATAGAGCAACGCGGCGTTGGCGGCGACGTCCAGAAGAGCGATCCAGGCGGCCAGCTTCAGAACGCCGCCACGGGGGAACGAGAACATGCCGGTGCCGAGGGCGACCGCCCACACGAGGGCGGTGGCGGTGACCCGGTTTGCCAGCAACGGCCACAGACCCGCGTCGTCCTCCCCGGCCCGGTCGAGAAAGATGAACGTCAACGCGAATGCCAGACCGGAACCGACGGTCAGCCATGCCACCCGGGGCGTGAATCGCAGAGTCCGTCCGCCGGCCACGTCACCTGCGGCGTCGTCGGGTGACTCCTTGCTGACCATGAGCACGGCCACCAGCGCCAACGCGATGCCGATGTATGCCAGGACGCCGGGTCGCTCGCCCAGGACGAGGCCGACGCCGACCGGTACACCGGCCACCAGAACGGCCGTGATCGGCGACACGACGGCCATCGGCCCGGCGGCGAGTGCCAGGTAGAACCACCACACGGCGACACCGCCGGCCAGTCCGGACAACGCACCCCACACCACGGACGACGCGGTGAGAGTGCCTCCGACGAACGGCATCACCGCCGCCACGACGAGTACCGAGACCGGGTACGAGACGATCACCACGCGCAGCGCGGCGACGCGTCGGGACGCGACTCCTCCGACGAAGTCGCTGACGCCGTACCCGAGCGCCGCGATCAGCGCGAGGACGATCGCGGTCAGCGCATTCCCTTTATGCGACGACCGAGTTCACGGGTGACCTCGCGTTCCGCCGTTCGGCGAGCCAGGTCCTGACGCTTGTCGTAGTCCTGCTTGCCCTTCGCCAGGGCCAGCTCGACCTTCACCTTGCCCTCGTTGAAGTACATGGAGAGCGGTACCAGCGTCATGTTGCCCTCACGCGTCTTGCCGATGAGGACCTCGATCTCCCGCTTGTGCAGCAGAAGCTTGCGGTTGCGCCGCGGCGCGTGGTTGGTCCAGCTTCCCGCCATGTACTCGGGAATGTGCAGGCCGCGCAGCCACACCTCGCCGTCGTCGACGGTGGCGAAGGCATCGGCCAGCGACGCCTTCCCGTCACGCAGGCTCTTGACCTCGGTGCCGACGAGGGCGACTCCGGCCTCGTAGACGTCGAGGATCGTGTAGTTGTGTCGCGCTTTGCGATTGGTCGCAATCGCCTTGCGACCTTTCTCCTTCACAGCTGGAACTCCTTCGGGCGCGGGTGGACGTGACTTCTGACAACCATAAGGACTCCGTCCACCCGTTTGTTCCGGGTGCCGGGTGCGCTACTGCCGGACGTACAGGCGCAGGGTGATGTAGGAGGTGATCGTGGCCATGCCGACGCCGACCAGAAGCAGGATCGGCGAGACCAACAGGACGTCGCTCGTCGTCACCCGAGCCAGGATGTTGGCCTGGTACAGGTCGTCCAGCACCGAGTCGATGAACGCCGCCTTGGCGGTGAACAGTCCGGCGATGGCGAGCACCGCACCCACCAGCGATGCCGCGATGGCCTCGAGCAGGAAGGGCAGCTGCGTGTACCACCGCGTGGCGCCGACCAGGCGCATGATGCCCACCTCGGTCCGACGGGTGAACGCGGCGATCTGCACCATGTTGGCGATCAGCAGGACCGCCGCGACGGCCTGGACCACAGCCACCGCGAACGCGGCGTTGCGGACGCCCGCGAGGACGCTGAACAGCCGGTCGACCAGTTCGCGTTGGTTGAGCACGCTCTGCACACCCGGCCGCGCCCCGAACTCGTCGTTGATCACGCCGAACCGCTCGGGATCGCTGAGCTTCACCTTGAACGACGCGGGGAAGCTCTCGGGTGACACCAGGGACGCCAGCTCCGGCTGATCCTTGAAGACGCGATCGGTGGCGTCGGCGACGGCGTCCTCCCGGTTGAGGTACTGCACCGACACCACGGACGGCGTCGATTCGAGGTCCGTGCGGAGGCCGGCGCAGATGCCCGAGGTGCAGTCCGGGTCGGTGGTCGAGATGTCGTCGGTCAGGAAGATCTGGACCTCGACGCGATCCAGGAAGATCTGCTGCGTCTTCCCCGCCATCTGCACGACCAGCAGGCCACCACCGAACAGACCGAGGGAGATGGCGGTGGTCAGCACCATCGCGATGGTCATCGTGATGTTGCGGCGCAGTCCGGTGAGAACTTCGCCGAGAAGGAAACTAGCGCGCACGGTTCACACACTTTCTTCGAGAGGTCGTTGCGCCGAGGCGCGAGCAGAGGACGGAGCCGAGAGCGGGATCTAACGACCCACGCCGTACACCCCTCGTGCCTCGTCGCGGACCACCCGGCCGTTGTCGAGCTCGACGACGCGGCGACGCATCGAGTCGACGATGTGGTTGTCGTGAGTGGCCATGAGGATGGTGGTGCCCGTGCGGTTGATGCGCTCGAGCAGCAACATGATGTCCTGGCTGGTGTCGGGGTCCAGGTTGCCGGTGGGCTCGTCCGCGAGCAGCACGAGCGGCCGGTTCACGAAGGCGCGGGCCACGGCGACTCGCTGTTGCTCGCCGCCGGACAGCTCGGACGGCAGACGATCCGCCTTGCCGGACAGGCCGACCAGCTCGAGCACCTCCGGCACCGTCCGCTCGATCACCCCGCGCGGCTTGCCGATCACCTCGAGGGCGAACGCGACGTTCTCCGACACCGACTTGTTCTGCAGCAGGCGGAAGTCCTGGAAGACGCATCCCATGCTCTGCCGCAGCTTCGGCACGCGCCGCCCGGCGAGCTTGTTCACGTGGAAGTCCGCCACCGTGATGTCGCCCGAGGTCGGCATCTCCTCGCGCAGGAGCAGGCGCATGAAGGTCGACTTGCCCGAGCCCGACGGCCCGATGAGGAAGACGAACTCGCCCTTCTCCACCTTCACCGACACCTTGTCCAGCGCGGGTCGAGTCGAGGACTTGTAGGACTTCGAGACGTTCTCCACGCTGATCACGGGTCGCCAGTGTAGCCGCGCGTCCCGACGGTGCCGCTACAGCGACGCGCGGGTCAGTTCGTTCCGCTCGGCAACGGCAGACCGGGGATGGTCGGCAGCTGGAACCCTGGCGCGCGTGTCGTCGTGCCGGTGGTGGTCGTGGGCGCCGGCGCGGTCGTCGTGACACCGTCCTGCGGCGAGGCCGGATCAGTCGTGGTCGGCACGGGCGTCGTGGTCGACCGGAACGTGGTGGTCGTCGGGGCGTAGGTCTCCGCCGGGGGCGGCGCCTCGGACGACGACGGCGCGGGCGGGACGTACACCGGCGAGTTCTCGTTGAGGGTCGGGTCGAAGCGCACGTTGTTCCACAGCACCAGTACTGCCAGGAAGGCGAGCACCATCACCACGGTGGTCGTGCGGAAACGGCCGAGGATGCGCGCCGGTATGCGCGACATCCACCCGGGGCGGAACGTCGATCGCGGAGCGTCCGGGTGCTCGGTCGCCGGGCTCTCGGGTTCGTTCGAGGTCACTGTTCGCCTCCCACGGGACGGTCGGCGGAGAGTTCGGGCGAGACGGTGATGCCGTCGTTACGCAGTGTCAGAGCGATGCGCGCGCGGAGCTCGCGTCCCACCTCGAACTGCTTTCCCGGCAGGGTGCGGGCGACGAGGCGCAGGTTGACCTGGTCCACCTCGATGCTCTCGACACCCATGACGGTGGGCTCGTCGAGCAGCAACTCGGTGAGCCGACCGTCGCGGTAGGCCTCCTCGCCCACCGACTTCAGCAGCTCGGTGACGCGCGAGAGATCCGCGGACGGCGGCACCGGCACGTCGATGACCGCGCGCGCCCAGTCCTTCGACAGGTTGACCGCCTTGACGATCTGCCCGTTGGGCACGGTGATCACCTCGCCCTCGGCCGACCGCACCCGCGTGACGCGCAGCGTCACGTCCTCGACGGTGCCGATCGCGTCGCCCGCGGTGCCGGTGATCGCGAGCTGGACCACGTCGCCGTACCCGTACTGACGCTCGGTGATGATGAAGAACCCGGACAGGATGTCCTGGACGATGCGCTGGGCACCGAAACCGAGCGCGGCACCGAGCACGGTCGCCGGAGCCACGAGGCTGGTGATCGGGAAGCCGAGGCGCTGCAGGACCCTGATGGCGACCAGCACGTAGATGAGTGCCACGACCACCCAGGTGACGACCTGCGCCACCGAGTGGCGGTGTTTCGCCGCCTCGGTGCGCACGAGCGCGTCGGTCTGCTGGTAGGTCCGGTCGATGCGACCGGTGATCTTGCCGCCGGCCCACCCCACCGCCCGCGCTGCGAGCATGCCGCCGAGGATCCACAGGATCATCTCGAGGAAGTTGTTCTGGAGCCAGAAGACAAAATCGGGAGGCAGTGGCCAGAAGGCGCTCACCTGTTACTCCTGCTCTGCACGCATACGCCAGCGGATGCCCGACTCGATGAAGCCGTCGATGTCACCGTCGAGCACCGAGGACGGGTTGTTGACCTCGTACTCGGTCCGCAGATCCTTCACCATCTGGTACGGGTGCAGGACGTACGAGCGCATCTGGTTACCCCAGGAGCTGCCGCCGTCGCCCTTGAGGGCATCCATCTCGGCGCGCTCCTCCTTGCGCTTGACCTCGAGCAGCTTGGCCTGCAGCACGCGCATGGCGGACACCTTGTTCTGCAGCTGCGACTTCTCGTTCTGGCAGGTGACGACGATGCCGGTCGGAATGTGGGTGAGCCGCACGGCGGAGTCGGTGGTGTTGACGGACTGACCACCCGGTCCCGACGAGCGGTACACGTCGACACGGATGTCGTTCTCGGGGATCTCGATGTGATCGGTGGTCTCGACGACCGGCAGCACCTCGACCTCGGCGAAGGACGTCTGGCGGCGACCCTGGTTGTCGAAGGGGCTGATGCGCACGAGACGATGCGTGCCCTGCTCGATCGACAGAGTTCCGTAACTGTAGGGCGCCTTCACCGCGAAGGTGGCGCTCTTGATGCCGGCCTCCTCGGCGTACGAGGTGTCGTAGACCTCCACGCCGTACCCGTGCTTCTCGGCCCAGCGGATGTACATGCGCATCAGCATCTCGGCCCAGTCCGCGGCGTCGATCCCGCCGGCGCCGGAGCGGATGTTGACCAGCGCGTCACGCTTGTCGTACTCACCCGACAGCAGGGTCCGCACCTCGAGCAGCTCGACGTCGGTGTGCAGGGAGACGCGCTCGGCGTCCGCCTCCGCGAGCGCCTCGGCGGCGGCCTCGCCCTCTTCCGCCTCGGCGAGTTCGTACAGCACCGGAAGATCGTCGAGCCGCTGGCGCAGCGCCTCGACCCGCCGCAACTCGGTCTGCGCGTGCGACAACGCGCTGGTCACCTGCTGGGCGTGGTCCTGGTCGTTCCACAGCTCGGGGTCGGCAGCCTGGTGTTCGAGCTCGTCGATCCGGCGACGGAGTTCCTCGATGTCGAGCACCGACTCCACGGTCTTGAGGGTGGTGTCGAGTTCGGCGATGTCAGCGGATACGTCAGGATGCACGCGCCCGAGGTTACCGGCAACGACCGACGGGCCCGCACCGCAGTAACGTCCTGTGCCGTGACCGACCTCGCCGACGATCTCACCCTCGCCCTCCGTCTCGCGGACGCGGCCGACGCCATCACCACGGCGCGATTCCTGGCCGTGGACCTGCGCATCGAGGACAAGCCGGATCTCACACCCGTCTCGGACGCGGATCTGGCCGTCGAGACCGAGATCCGGCGGCTGCTCGGCGAGGTCCGACCGGGCGATGCGGTGTTGGGCGAGGAGTTCGGCGGCGACGCCGTCCTCTCCGGGCGTCAGTGGGTGCTCGATCCCATCGACGGCACCAAGAGCTTCGTCCGCGGTGTGCCGATCTGGGCGACGCTTGTCGCGCTGCTCTCCGACGGCGTGCCGGTCGTGGGAGTGGTCAGCGCTCCCGCTCTCGCGCGGCGATGGTGGGCGGCCGACGGGCTGGGAGCGTTCGCACGCTTCGGTGCCGGCGAGCCGCGACGGTTGTCGGTGTCGTCGGTGGCGTCTCCGTCCTCGGCGAGCCTGGGATTCTCCAGCCTCAGCGGGTGGAAGGACGCCGGTCTGCGAGAGAACTTCCTGGATCTGACCGACGAGGTGTGGCGCGTCCGCGGCTACGGCGACTTCCTCTCGTACTGCCTGGTCGCCGAGGGATCGATCGATGTGGCCGCCGAGCCCGAAGTGTCACTGTGGGACCTGGCTCCGCTCGACGTGCTGGTACGGGAGGCGGGCGGCCGTTTCACCGCTCTCGACGGTGCGGCGGGGCCGCACGGAGGCAGTGCGGTGGCGTCGAACGCGCTTCTGCACGACGCCGTCCTCGGGCGCCTGACGCGCCGACCTTACTCGACGGTAGACACCGAACTTACCGGCGAGTAAGATAGGTCCCGTCCACGACCGAACACCGAGAACAGCTGGGTGATCATGACGAAGAACGACAGCGCCCCCACGACCAAGACCGATGCGTCTCGGCGCCCGGTGCGCGACACGTCAGCGGTCGGGCTCAACCCGATCCGACGCGACGCCATCGGAACCGCGATGCGCGTGCTCACCAAGCTCTCCGGCTCCGACCTGGCCGAGAAGTACAACCTGCGCCAGACGATCGACCGTGTCACGTACGAGAGCACGAAGACCGGCTTCAAGACGCTCGGTGCCGCCACCCGGACCTTCTCCAAGGTGTCCGGCGGAGGCAAGCCCGAGCGTCTGCCCGAGTCCTCCACCAAGGGACTCGACTACTTCGACCTGACTCCCGACGACGAGCAGAAGATGATCGTCGAGACGGTGCTCGAGTTCGCCGAGGAGATCATGCGCCCGGCAGCGCACGACGCCGACGAGGCCGCGGCATCGCCGGACGACCTCGTCGCTCGCGCCGCCGAACTGGGCATCACCCTCATCAACGTCCCCGAGAACCTCGAGGGCGCGGCCAGTGAGCGCGGCGCCGTCACCAACGCCCTCGTCGCCGAGGCGCTCGCGTACGGGGACATGGGCCTGGCCCTGCCGATCCTCGCCCCCAGCGGCGTGGCGGTGGCGCTCACGCAGTGGGGCACCGAGACTCAGCAGAAGACGTACCTGCCGTCCTTCACGGGTGAGAAGGTGCCCAGTGCCGCTCTCGTCGTGAACGAGCCGCGCGCGCTCTTCGACCCGTTCGCGCTGCAGACCAAGGCGGTCCGCTCCCCCAGCGGCTACAAGCTCACGGGCGTCAAGAGCCTCGTGCCGTCGGCCGCCGCCTGCGAGCTGTTCATCGTCGCCGCCGAACTCGACGGCCGTCCCGCGCTCTTCATCGTCGAGTCGGACAGCGCCGGGTTGAGTGTCGAGGCGGACCCCAGCATGGGTCTGCGTGCAGCGGGCATCGGCCGACTGCATCTCGACGGCGTCGCCGTACCCGAGGCCAACCTGCTGGGCGACGGCGACGCGGACGCCCACGTGTCCGACTACACCGACGCCATCCGGCTCGCGCGTCTCGGCTGGGCGTCCATGGCCGCCGGCACGTCGAAGGCCGTCCTGGACTACGTGGTCCCCTACGTCAACGACCGCACCGCGTTCGGCGAGCCGATCAGCAACCGTCAGGCCGTCGCCTTCATGGTGGCCAACATCGCGATCGAGCTCGACGGTCTGCGCCTGGTCATCCAGCGTGGTGCGTCCCGTGCGGAGCAGGGACTGTCCTTCGCACGCGAGGCCTCGCTCGCCCGACGACTCGCGACGGACAAGGGCATGCAGATCGGCCTCGACGGTGTCCAGCTTCTCGGCGGACACGGTTTCACCAAGGAGCACCCGGTCGAGCGCTGGTACCGCGATCTCCGCGCCGTCGGCGTTGCCGAGGGCATCGTCCTGATCTGATCCGACACCCCACCTTTCGATTGGAACTCTCATGATCAATCTCGAACTTCCTCGCAAGCTCAGGGCGTCGGCCAACCAGGCTCACCAGGTCGCGGCCGAGATCATGCGCCCCGTGTCGCGCAAGTACGACCTGGCGGAGCACGCCTACCCGGTCGAGCTCGACACCATGGCCGCCATGATCGAGGGCATGAGCGACGCCGGCGGTGAGATCGGCGGCGCCAAGGGCGGCCGTGAGGCCAAGGGCGACGCTCCGAAGCCGAGCAAGACCGCGAATGCCAACGGCGGCAACATGTCCGCTCTGGTCAACGTCATCGAGACCTGCTGGGGCGACGTGGGTCTGACCCTGTCCATCCCCTACCAGGGCCTCGGCAACTCCGCCATCGCCGCCGTCGCCACCGACGAGCAGCTCGAGCGCTTCGGCAAGGTGTGGGCCTCGATGGCCATCACCGAGCCCTCGTTCGGTTCCGACTCGGCCGCCGTGAGCACCACCGCGGTACTCGACGGTGACGAGTGGGTCCTCAACGGCGAGAAGATCTACGTCACGGCCGGCGAGCGCTCCACGCACATCGTCGTGTGGGCCACCGTCGACAAGACCAAGGGCCGCGCCGCGATCAAGTCCTTCGTCGTCCCGCGGGACGCGCCGGGCCTGTCCGTCGCACGCCTCGAGCACAAGCTGGGAATCAAGGCGTCCGACACCGCAGCCCTGCTCCTCGACAACTGCCGCATCCCGAAGGACAACCTCCTGGGTTCCCCGGACGTCGACACGGACAAGGGCTTCGCCGGCGTCATGCAGACGTTCGACAACACCCGTCCTCTGGTCGCCGGCATGGCCATCGGAGTCGCCCGTGCAGCGCTCGAGGAGCTCCGGTCGATCCTGACCGACGCCGGAGTGGTCATCGATTACGACGCTGCCACCTACAGCCAGTCGGCCGCTGCTGCGGAGTACATCCGGCTCGAGGCCGACTGGGAGGCTGCTTACCTGCTCGCTCTCCGCGCTGCGTGGATGGCGGACAACAAGGAGCCCAACTCGCTGCAGGCGTCGATGTCCAAGGCGAAGGCAGGCCGTAGCGCCACCGACATCACGCTCAAGGCGGTGGAACTGGCCGGCACGCTCGGCTTCTCCGAGCACCTGCTGCTCGAGAAGTGGTCACGCGACTCGAAGATCCTCGACATCTTCGAGGGCACCCAGCAGATCCAGCAGCTGATCGTGGCTCGCCGCGTGCTCGGGAAGACGTCCGCCGAGCTGAAGTGACGGTCACACGACCCTGAGAAAGGCCCGGCACATGTGCCGGGCCTTTCTGCTGTTCTGGCAAGCTGGAACGGACGAAGCACGGCGAACACGAGGGAGACTGCCATGTCGGACTGGGCGAAGAAGATCGAGGACAAAGCCAAGGGCCTCGTCGCGGAGGCCGAGGTGGGCCTCACCCACCTCGAGGGTGCGGACGCCGTCGATCTGGACGAGACGGACGACTCGGGGGACCGTACGGACGCCGGCGGGGACGTCGACGAGAACGACGCGCCCAGCACGGGCATGACGTCGGCGGATCCAGACATCTCTCACTGAGCACCAGGCACCGACGTCGCTCTGATCCGATCGAGTCGACGCCGGTGCCCGCGGCAACGCGAAAGGCCCGACAGTCTGAGACTGTCGGGCCTTTCGTGGTGGTAGCGGGGACAGGATTTGAACCTGCGACCTCTGGGTTATGAGCCCAGCGAGCTACCGAGCTGCTCCACCCCGCGTCAGCATCGAGAACCTTTCGGCTCCGTCTGCGGTGCAAGCTGTACTGCGTTCTTGCTGAACAAGAAGTTACCGGACGGCGTCGGTGAATTGCAAATCGCCTGCTGAGCAACGAGATCGAGCCTCGGAGGGTGACCGCGGTCTCTTTTCACCCGTGTTCCCCCTCACATAACGATGGGGTCACGAAGAGGACGCGAGACGGTTGTCATCCGTCATGACCTGCAGAGATGTCGCGAACCCACCATCTCGCCCGTTTCCGACCTCGCCAGAGGGCCGGGTGACGGCTCGTGATTGTTTCGTTACCGTCGCGCTCGGCCCGAAACAAGGGCCAGGCCGACCCGCCGCTGGATTCTTCTGCCCCGCGGGATCGGAGACCCGACTCGATGGGGGCAGGGATTCGAGCGAATGCAGGCGTCACTCGCCTGCGCGCTCACGTCGACCAGCGCTGAGAGGATCTACCCCGCATGACCACTGCACGTAACTTCACCACCCGCGCGCTCGGATGGGCCGCCGTCACCGGCGCCGTCGTCGCCGCACCGCTCGTCCTGAGCACCGGAACCGCCTCCGCAGCACCCGCCCACAACTGGGACGGCGTCGCACAGTGCGAGAGCGGCGGCAACTGGGGCATCAACACCGGCAACGGCTACTACGGTGGCCTGCAGTTCTCGCAGAGCACCTGGGCGGCCAACGGCGGCTCCGGCACCGCGTCCAGCGCCTCCAAGGCCGAGCAGATCCGCGTCGCCGAGAACGTTCTCGCGACCCAGGGCGTCGGCGCATGGCCCACCTGCGGCCAGTACCTCTCGTCGGGCACCACGTCGGTCGCCGAGGCGCCCGCGCCGGCACCCGCTCCCGCTGCACCCGCCGCACCGGCACCCGTGCAGTCCGCCGTCGAGCAGGGCGCAGCACTGGCCCAGCAGTACGGCGTCGGCCAGCAGTACCAGGACTTCGTGGCCGCCAACTCCGGCGTCCTCGCGGGCCTCGCTCGCTAGAGCATCCTCTCGAACGTCCGAAGCGGGCGCACCCGATCATCGGGTGCGCCCGCTTCGTCGTGTGCGGTGGGTGCGTGCTGTCGCGCCACCACGCTCCGGCACTGCACGGGGTGTGCACACCCCCTCCGCGCACCGCACACCCCCAGCAGCCGACTGGAAAGGGTGCGCGGCCACCACAACAGGTGTGCGCTCGGCCGGACCGGGCGGCGCGCCCCCGCCGAGCCACCACGCTCCGGCACTGCACGGGGAGCGCACACCCCCTCCGCGCACCGCACACCCCCAGCAGCCGACTAGAAAGGGTGCGCGGCCACCACAACAGGGTGCGCGCGCAGCCAAGCCGCCACACAGCGACGCCCCGCCCTCGTGAATCGAGGGCGGGGCGTCGCGTGGAGCAGAGCCGACTAACCGCCGGTGCTGTTGTACTGGTCGATCGCGCGCTGCAGGTTGTCGAACGCGGTACCGAGCTGGGCGAAGTCACCCGACTGCTGCGCGGTCCGCACTGCTGCCAGCGCACTGTTGAGGTTGTTCACCGCGGCCGTCCGGTCGACGGGCGCAGCGGGTGCGGCCGACGTGGACGGAGGCGTGGTGGCAGACCCCTCGGTGGGTGCCGGGGTGGTGCCGGTCGACGAGCCGTTGTCCGGCTGGGGCTCTGTCGCCTCACCGCCCGGCGCGGTCGCCACGCTGCCCGTACCCGAGCCGAACACCTGGTCCAGTGCCTCGGCCAGCGTCGCCGCGTACCCGACGCGGACACCCCCGCCCGCACCCGGCTCGCGATAGCTCACGAGTACGCGGGACAACTGCGGGAACGTGGAGGTGTTCGTCGTGTTGCGCTCGGTGTACAGCGGCTCGACGTACAGGATTCCGCCGTTGGCGATGGGCAGTGTCAGCAGGTTGCCGTACTGGATCCTGTTGGACTGCTGCAGCAGCGTTCGGTCCGACGCCACACGGGTGTCCGACGTCATCGAGTTCTGCGCCTGCTGCGGACCCTGAGTCTGCGTGTCGGTGGGCAACTGCAGCACCGTGAACTCGCCGTAACCCTCCGGATCGGAGCGCACGGAGATGTACGCGGACAACAGCTCTCGGTTGAAGCCCACCATCGCACTGGTCAACCTGAACGACGGCTGGCCCGTGTCCGGATCACCGATCAGGACGTAGTACGGCGGCTGGTTGAGGTTGGTGCCACCCTCGACGGTCGGGTCACTGGGAACCGACCAGAACGCGTTGTTGGTGAAGAACTCGCCGGGATCGTTGACGTGGTACTTGGCGAGCATCTCGCGCTGGACCTTGAACAGGTCCTCGGGGTAGCGGAAGTGCTGACGCAGTTCGTCGGAGATCGCCGACTCGGGCTGGACCGCACCCGGGAACGCGCCCATCCACGCGGCGAGGACGGGATCGTTGTCGTCCACCTGGTACAGATTCACGGACCCGTCGTAGGCGTCGACGGTGGCCTTGACCGAGTTGCGGATGTAGGACACCTCGTCACGCGGAAGCAGTCGACCGGTGTTGGCGTCGATGCTGTCCTGCACCAGTCCCTCGAGCGAACTGCGCTGCGCGTAGGGGTACTGGTCCAGCGTGGTGTACGCGTCGACGATCCAGACGATCTTTCCACCGACCACGGCCGGGTAGGAGTTGCCGTCCGCGGTCAGCCACGGTGCGACCTTCTGCACGCGCTCACGAGGATCGCGGTTGAAGATGATCTTCGAGTCGTCGCCGATGGCGCCCGAGAAGAGGATGTTGCGTTCGGTGTACTTCGCCGCGAACGCCAACCGGTTGAACCAGTTGCCGATGCCGACGCCGCCCGAACCGGTGTAGGTGTAGCGCGAGGTGTCGGTGTCGTACTCGCGGCCGTCCGAGCCTTCGCTGCCACCGACGATGGCGTAGTCGGGGTTGGACGACGCGATGACCTCGCCGTAGTAGATGCGGGGCTGCTCGACCGGAATGACCTGGTCGTCCGCGGCCTGCGACGCGAGGTCGCTGACGGTGTAGATCGGGTACCCGGAGTTGCTGTTCGACTCGGTGCTCGTCGCGTCCTGCACGGCGGCGTTCACGCGGTTGGCCGGGGCCGCCACGAAACCGTTGCCGTGCGTGTACACCGTGTGGCGGTTGATCCAGTCGGTCTGGTTGCCGGTGAGGCTGTTGGGAGACAGCTCACGCGCCGCGACGATGTAGTCCTGGAGCTGCCCGTCGATCTCGTAGCGGTCGACGTCCAACGTGGACGGGAACCCGTAGAAGTTCTTGAGCTGCTGCTGCTGGGTGAAGGTGCGCGAGAGCACGTTCGGATCGAGCAGACGGGTGTTGGCGATGGTGGTCTGGTCCGCGGGGACGTCCCGAGGCGATGCGGAACCGACGCCCGTGTAGTCCTCGTAGGTCACGGTGTCGTCCGTGATGCCGTAGGCGGCTCGGGTGGCCTCGATGTTCCGTTCGATGTACGCCCGCTCCTTGTCTGCAGCGTTGGGGCGCACCGAGAACTGCTCGACGACCAACGGCCAGACGGCGCCGACGAGAATCGACGACAGGACGAGAAGTGCGGTGGCGAGTGCCGGGATCCGCAGATCGCGCAGGAAGATCGCCGCGAAGAAGGCACCCGCACAGATGACAGCGATGGCCAGCAGGATGAGCTTCGCGGGCAGGACGGCGTTGATGTCGGTGAAGCCGGGGCCCGTGAACGTGGGCTCCTTACGGCTGCTCGACAAGAGTGCGTAACGATCGAACCAGTACGCCACCGCCTTGAGGACGACGAAGGTGCCGGCGAGCACGGCCAACTGGATGCGCGCCGACTTGGTCAGCGCACCCTCGCGGCCGCTGAGGCGCAGGCCGCCGAAGATGTAGTGCGTGACCAGCGCCGCGAAGAAGGCGATGACGACGGCGACGAAGAGCCAGTTGAGGATCGACCGGTAGAACGGCAGATCGAAGGCGTAGAAGCCGACGTCCAGGTTGAACTGCGGATCCTGCACGCCGAAGGATCCACCGTGCAGGAACATCTGCACCGTGACCCAGTTGCCCTGTGCGACAAGGCCGGAGAGCAGGCCGATGACGACCGGGATGCCGATACCGAACACGCGCAGACGCGACATGACGGTGGTGCGATAGCGAGCGATGGGATCGTTCGGTCCGGCCGTGGGCACGAAGACCGGACGCGACCGGTAGGCGACGGTGAGAGCACCGAACACCGTGCCGCCCACCAGCAGAGCGACGACGAGGAACGTGATCACGCGAGTGAGGAGCACCGTCGTGAAGACGTTGCGGAAGCCGACCTCCCCGAACCACAACCAGTCCGTGTACGTGTCCACCAACCGGGGACCGATGAGCAACAGCGCGGCCAGAACCAACGCCAGGACCAGTAACGTACGGCTCCGTCTCGACAACGACGGCAAACCGGTTGGGGGCCTCATGCCCACGTGCCACACTCCAAGATCTCGCGCGCCGTCGCCTCGTGACACCACCGTGACGACACCACATGTCCGTTTTCGACCACTGTACGGACACCCTCGAACGCGGAGTGTCCCGCCGTGGCGACGTCCACGACTCTAGCCCTCGATGCGAGGATGGATCGGTGAGTGACAACGAGGATGCATCGTGACCGGGAGCGAGTGGTTCGATCCCGAATCCGGGGACGCCCGCGCCGAACGCGCCCTCGCCCGCTGTGTGCGCGAGGTCGTCGACTACGTGGACGCCGGCGGGTGGGACCAGGGGCCTCAGTTGTTCGCGTTGGTCCCGACCGAGGATCTGGCGGCCGCGGAGCCCAGCCTGCTCGACCAGCTCGAGGACGGCGCCGACCTGACCCCTGTCGCCCAGGAGCGGCTGCCCGCCGACGTCGCGGGCGGATCGCACGCGCTCGACGAGTTCCTCGGCACGACCACCTGGCCGGCCTCGGTCGCCGGGTGCGCACTGGTCGAGGAGATCGTCGTTCTGCCGCCCGAGGCCGAATCGGATCTCGACAGCGCCCTCGCTCCGCTCCTGGCCGATCGCGACGCGGCGGACCAGGCCGCGCGCCTCACGGCAGAGGAGCACCCCGACCGGCGCGACGGGCGGCTCATCGTCGCCGTACTTCGGGACGGTCCGTCCATCGCCCTGCTGCAGCTGCGTCCCGAGAACGAGGACGACAGCAGTTTCGACGAGGCGCCGGAGCTACTGACCTACGAGAACCTGGCGCCGAACGTCGTCGCGGCGCTGCACGCCACGCTCGACGCGGATCCCGAGGACGAGGACTACTGACGTTCGCACCCGGATCGTCACGAGCAGGACGGGGCGTCTCCCCCACCGGCCAGCGCATCGAGCGACCCGATCGCATCGTCCAGGCTCGTGACCTTCACCAGGCGTAGCCCCTCCGGCGTCCGCGGCGCCGCCTCGGCGCAGTTGTCCGCGGGAACGAGGAAGATCGACGCGCCGGCCTCGCGTGCGGCGACCAACTTGTACGGGATCCCGCCGATGGGACCCACCACGCCGTCGGCGTCGATCGTTCCCGTGCCGGCGACGAAGGCACCGCCGCTGAGGTCGCCGGGACTGAGCTTGTCCACCACCGCCAGCGAGAACATCAGTCCGGCGGACGGGCCGCCGACGTCGGCGAGATTGAACTCCACGGTGAACGGCACGTCCGGTGTCTCCTCCGGCGTGATGCCGAGGTAGCCGCGCTCGGCGTCGTCGGGACGGGCGGCGACGGTGACGTTCTCCGTCGTCGTCGCGCCGTCCCGCGTGATGTCCACCGAGATGGTCGTGCCGGGATTCACGGCACCGACAGCCTTCTGGACGTCGGCCACAGTGGACACGGGCGCGCCGTCGATCGCGGTCACCCGGTCACCCTCCTCGAGGACGCCCGCCGCGGGGCTGTCGTCGCCGATCTGCGCGACCGTGAGCACCGTGGGCAGTCCGAGGTGATCCAAGGCGGCGAGTTCCGCACTGTCCTCGGATTCCGCGAAGTCCGCCTGGTTGGCGTTCTCGACCTCTTCTCGGCTGCGATCGGGCGGGTAGATCTCGTCGCGCGGGACCAGCCCCTGCCTGCCGCTGAGCCAGAGGCCGAGGGCGTCGAACACCGTCAACTCGTCCCGCACCGCCACGGTCGTCATGTTCAGGTGGCCGGACGGCCGATCGACGTCGGTGCCCTGGACGTCCACGACGGGCTTGCCGTCCACCTCACCGAGTGTGTCGAACGTCGGTCCGGGCCCGAGGGCCGCGAACGGAACGGTGACCGCAGATCCCAGAACTCCGAGGACGACCACCGGCAACAGAGCGACCAGGAGCGTCGCGATCCTTCGATTCACGTCACCACAGTAGAGAACGACACCGTCAACGCTGTCGGGGAGACGCGTCGACGTCGCCCGCGGCGTCGCTGTGTTCGCGCTCGGCGCACTCGGCATCGCCGCCGAACCCGTGTTCGGCTTGTACCGTTGAACCATGACCAACACGCCTTTCGGATTCTCCAATTCCGACGACGACCCGGACAAGAACGAGGGGTCGAGCGGCGGCTCCGGCACGCCCGGAGGTGGTGCCGGCGGATTCGGTTTCGGCGCCGAGGGTTTCGATCCGGCGGCGCTCGGCCAGATGTTCACGCAGATGGGTCAGATGTTCAGCGGGATGGGATCCGGTGCCACGTCCGGACCGGTGAACTACGACCTGGCGAAGAAGCTGGCCCTCCAGCAGATCGGGTCCACCACCCCCGTGCGGGAGGGATCGAAGTCCGCCGTCGTCGACGCGGCGCACCTGGCGGAGCAGTGGCTGAACGAGGCCACCATCCTCCCGGCCGGCGCGGTACGCACCGAGGCGTGGACTCCGCAGGAATGGTTGGACAACACGCTCGACACGTGGAAGCGGTTGTGCGATCCCGTCGCCGAGCAGATCTCCGGCATGTGGACCTCCGCGTTGCCGCCGGAGGCGCAACAGATGGTCGGTCCGATGATCGGCATGCTCGGTCAGATGGGCGGTATGGCGTTCGGCTCACAGCTGGGCCAGGCCCTGGGCCAGCTGGCCAAGGAGGTCCTCACCTCGACCGACATCGGCCTGCCGCTCGGCCCCTCGGACACTGCGGCGCTGCTTCCCGACGCCGTCGCGGTGTTCAGCGAGGGCACCGAGCTGCCCGAGCGCGAGGTGCTGGTGTTCCTGGCCGCGCGCGAGGTCGCCCACCACCGTCTCTACTCGCACGTGCCGTGGCTGCGTCAGCGCGTTCTGGCCACCGTCGAGGAGTACGCGCGCGGCATTCGGATGGACTTCGGTGCCATCGAGGAGGCGGCCCGCGGTATCGATCCGTCCGCGCTCACCGACCCGAGCCAGCTGGAGAAGATCCTGCAGCAGGGTGCGTTCGAGCCGCAGACGACCCCGGAGCAGAAGGCGGCCCTGGAGCGCCTCGAGACACTGCTGGCCCTCGTCGAGGGGTGGGTGGACACGGTGGTGACCACCGCTCTGGGCGAGCGGCTGCCGGGAGCGTCCGCGCTGTCGGAGACGATGCGGCGCCGTCGCGCGTCCGGCGGCCCGGCCGAGCAGACCTTCGCGACGCTCATCGGCCTCGAATTGCGGCCGCGCAAGGTGCGTGAAGCAGCCGATCTGTGGCGTCGACTGACCGACGCTGCGGGTATCGACGGCCGCGACGGTGTGTGGGCCCACCCCGATCTGCTGCCCGACACCGCGGACCTCGACGACTCGTCGTCCTTCATCGATCGCATCGTGGGCGGGGACACCGGGTCCTTCGACGACCCCATCGCTCAGCTCGAGGAGTTCGAGCGCAAGCGCGCGGCCGAGAAGAAGGCCGAGGGAGACGACGAGGGCCCCGCCCCCGTTTGATTCCGCCGACCTGGGACTTCCCGACGCCCGCGTGACTGCGTCGCAGCTCTGAGCGTCGTACGCCTGTGGACAAACGGCGCGAGACACCCCGTCCGCAGTGTGGGGCGTGCCATCGTCTGCGCATGACGGAGACACGCCACGCGAGCTCGCCCGAGATCGCCCGTACGCGCGCCGACCGGGACGGCCTCCCGCACCTGGCCGAATCGGTCACGCTCCTCGTGCGCCGAGACGGTCGGCTGCAGGTCGGCTGGCATCCCGAGCGCCGGGTGGTCCTCACCCCGCCGGACGGCGTGACACCGGCCGTCATGGCCTCGGTGCTACGTCTCCTGGACGGACGGCGGTCGATACCCGACGTGTACTGGCGTGCAGCCGAACTCGGCGTGGACGCGGCAGTGCTCACCGCGGTGCAGGCCGAACTCGAACGACTGGGCGTACTCGGACGTCGTCGTCCGCGGTCGTCCGCCGTCCGCACGGTCCTCGTTCTGGGACGCGGTCCCCTGTCGGATGCAGTGTCCATCGGGTTGTCCCCGACGGGCCGCGTCCAGCGCCGGCACGTGTCACTCCCCCACAGACACGCGGACGTCGACTGCGTGGTCGTGGCGGACACCGTGCTCTGTGCCCCCGAGGTCTCCCGGGTGCTCATGGACGACGGCATCCCGCACCTTCCCGTGCGGCTGCGCGACGGCGTCGGCGTGGTGGGTCCGCTCGTCCTGCCCGGACACACGCCCTGCCTCGAGTGCGTCGAGCTGACGCGGTGCGACTACGACCGGGAATGGCCGCACCTCGCCGCGCAGCTACTCGGCACCGTCGGGTCCGCGAGCGGCGCCACCATCGCCGCCACCGCGGCGTTCGCGGTCGCGCAGGTCACCGAGTTCCTCGACGCACACGCGGACTCGCCCGCACCGATGACCGTCGGGCACAGCCTGGAGGTGGACCTCGTCGCCGCGGCCACCCGCCGTCGACGATGGCCGCGTCACCTGTTGTGCACCTGCGCTCGTCGGTGACGGACGGTGTGACGTGTCACGGATGCGCGGCCGGGTCTCGGCCGTCGCGGCGCGTCGGCCGATCGTCAGACATGATGGAGTCATGCCCGACATCCCCCGCAGCAGTTCCGCCCGGACAGCCAAGCTGGCCAGCATCCCCCTCGGGATGGCAGGCCGCGCAGCGATGGGCTTCGGACGCAAACTCGCGGGCGGAAATCGTGCGGAGATCGACGCCGAACTCAGCGCCAAGGCCGCCCAGCAGATGTTTGCCGTCCTCGGCGAACTCAAGGGCGGAGCGATGAAGTTGGGTCAGGCTCTCAGCGTCATGGAGGCGGCCGTACCCGAGGAGATGGCAGAGCCCTACCGCGAGGCGCTGACCAAGCTGCAGGCCGAGGCGCCCCCGATGCCGATCGCGACGGTCCATCGGGTGATGGATCAACAGCTCGGCACCGGGTGGCGCTCGCGCATCTCCGACTTCGACGACACGGCCACCGCGTCGGCCTCCATCGGGCAGGTGCACCGAGCGACCTGGTCCGACGGTCGCGACGTGGCGGTCAAGATTCAGTACCCGGGTGCGGACGAGGCGCTGAAGGCCGACCTCAAGACGCTGTCGCGTTTCGTCGGCATCCTCGGCACCATCGTGCCGGGTACCGACGTGAAGGCCGTCCTCGACGAGATGTCGGCGCGCACGGAGGAGGAACTCGACTACCGGATCGAAGGCGAGAACCAGCGTGCGTTCGCCGCGGTCTACGACGGGGACGAGAGATTCGCCGTGCCTCGTGTCGTGGCGAGTGCTCCCAAGGTGGTCATCACGGAGTGGATGGAAGGAACGTCCCTCTCCTCCGTCATCGCCACCGGAACCGCGGAGCAGCGCAACACCGCCGGCGAGAACCTGGCCCGCTTCCACTTCGAATCGGCGGAGCGCGTCCGCCGCATCCACGGCGATCCGCACCCCGGCAACTTCAAGTTGCTCGCCGACGGCAGGCTCGGCGTCATCGACTTCGGTGCGTGCCTCACTCTCCCCGACGGTCTGCCCCCGGAACTCGGTCGGATGGTGCGACTCTCGCGCGACGAGGAGTTCGACGAGCTGACGGAACTGCTGCGCGAGACGGGATTCGTGATTCCCGGCCGCGAGGTCACCGAGCAGGAGATAGCCGACTATCTCCGCCCCTTCACCGATCCGATCAAGACCGAGTCGTTCCACTTCACTCGAAAGTGGCTGCAGGGCACGGCAGGCAAGGCCGCGGACTTCAACGGTCCGCAGTTCCGTACGGCCCGGTCCCTCAATCTGCCGCCGCGGTACGCGGTGATCTTCCGCGTTCTCCTGGGATCGGTGGGCATCTGCGCCCAGCTCGACGCGAATGCTCCGTACATGGCGATTCTCACCGAGTGGATGCCCGGGTTCGCCGAGTAGCCGGGCGACACCCGCACCGACCGTCAAGCACAGACGACGGACGGTGCGGGTGTGACCGGGTTCTTGCGGGGACGGCCGCGAGACCGCTTGCGCGCGATGACGACTCCCTGATCGAAGATCTCGCCGCCCCACACTCCCCACGGCTCGGCACGATCGAGCGCCGCGTCGAGGCACCCCGACCTGATGGGGCAGTGTGCGCACAGCTGCTTGGCGCGTTCGAGACGGTCGGGCGACTCGGCGAACCAGAGATCCGGATCGGCTCGGCGGCACGGCAACTGATCTGCGACGAAGTCGTCAATGGCGGCCACGGACCGGTCGGTCGTGGTGTCGTCGGTGCGGCATGTCGTCCGGGTGGTGGCGGGTGACACGTCGTTCTCCTCTTCTGCTGCGATTCACGGTGGTGTCGAACTCGACAGATCTGGCGAGATCCGTGAACGGCGTCGAGGGGTGTCCCACGACGAAGGCCACGGTTCGCAGGTGCGAATCCGTGGCCTTCGACGAAGGAATGCTGTGCGGTGCCTATCGAGTGATGTCCCGATCGACTCCGGTGCCCACGGATGCGCGATGCGCCCAGCGCTCGCGGTGACGGCGCGGCAAGGGTGCCACTCCGAAACCGGTCGTGCTCAGTGCGATTGCTTCGGCGACTGCTCCTGCGCCGGCTTTGTTCATGCCGGTGCTGCAGACGGCAGACTTCTGCTGCAGAAGCGCTGCGGTGGTGTAGATCTCCACGGGTGACACCTCCTTCGGCGGCGAGTCGGAATCGAGCAGGTCACGCACCGGAAACCCCCACGGGGCGCGCGGTACGAAATACACAGTAAACGGCTGCCTCAGACCGCACAACCCTTTTTCGACCTGCGGAGATGCGCTCACTCGGTGGCGGAGAGACGGGCGTCGACGAGCGCCAAGACGTCGGCTCCGAACCGCTCGAGCTTCTTCGCCCCGATACCCGGGATCGCGACGAGCCCGCGATCGTCGCGTGGCCGTTGCTCCGCGATGGCGGTCAGCGTGTTGTCGCTGAAGACCACGTAGGCAGGAACCTTGAGCGCCTTCGACGTCTCCGACCGCCAGGTCCGCAGGGATTCGAGCAGAGCGATGTCGACGTCGGACGGGCAGTTCTCACACCGGCCGAGCATGGTGGCCACCGTGCCGATGACGGGCTTGCCGCACACACGGCAGACCGGCCGCTTCTTGTGGACGGTGGGTGCGGCGATGCGCGATGCGGGCGACGACTCGGGAACCAGGTCGACCAGGAACCGCGAACGCCGACGCGACTTGCGACCGCCCTCGTTACGGGCCAGCGCCCAGGACAGTTCGAGGTGCTCCCTGGCGCGCGTCACACCCACGTACAACAGGCGACGCTCCTCCTCCACCGCGGCCTCGTCGGGCGACGAGTTGTTGTCTCCCAGAGCGTGACTGATGGGCAGCGTGCCGTCGGTGAGACCGACGAGGAAGACCGCGTCCCATTCGAGTCCCTTGGCGGCGTGCAGTGACGCCAGCGTCACCCCCTCCACCACCGGAGGGTGCCGAGCCTCCGCGCGCATCGCGAACTCACGCACCAGTCCCTCGAGATCGAGATCGGGTACCTGGACGACGAGATCCTCGGTCAGCGCGACGAGAGCCCGCAACGCAGCCCACTTCTCCCGCGCCTGAGCTCCGTTGGGTTCCGTCGCCGACAGTCCCAGTGGAGCCAGCACCGCCTCCACGAGCCGCGGCAGGCCGGCCCCGCTGCGTGCGTCGGACGGCAGGTCGTCCCGGGCGGCGCTCGATCGAACGGCGGCGACGGCCGACCGGACGTCCTGCCGCTGGAAGAAGCTCTCGCCGCCGCGGATCTGATACGGAATTGCCAGATCCGTCAGCGCCTTCTCGTGCGCCTCGGAATGAGCGTTGATGCGATAGAGCACAGCGATCTCGGACGGCGCCGTGCCGGTACGGATCAACCGTTGAACGGTGCGCGCGACTCCCGCTGCCTCGGACACCTCGTCGTCGTACTCCACGAAGGTGGGGTCCGGTCCCGCCGCGCGCTGTCCGATGAGCTGGAGCCGTGTCCCCGCGATGCGCCCCTTCGCCGCGCCGATGACCTTGTTGGCGAGCCCGACGACCTCCGGAGTGGACCGGTAGTCGCGCTCCAGGCGCACCACCGTCGCCTCCGGGAACCGCCGCGAGAAGTCGAGCAGGAACCGCGGTGTGGCCCCGGTGAAGGAGTAGATGGTCTGGTTGGCGTCGCCGACCACCGTCAGGTCGTCCCGATCGCCCAGCCAGGCGTCCAACACACGCTGCTGCAGTGGAGTGACGTCCTGGTACTCGTCCACGACGAAGCACCGGTACCGCTCGCGGAACTCCTGTGCGACGGACGGGCTGTTCTCGAGCGCCGCCGCCGTGTGCAGCAGCAGATCGTCGAAGTCGAGGAGCACAGCATCGGGATCGCGGTTCTTGAGTTCCTCGTAACCCTCGTAGACCGCGGCGACACGATCCGCGTCGGTCGGCGTGTCGCGGTGCAGCCGTGCGGCGGCGGCCGGATAGTCCTCGGGCGCGATCAGCGAGGCCTTGGCCCACTCGATCTCACCCGCCAGGTCGCGGACACTGTCGGTGGACGTCGAGACGCCGGCAGCGGAGGCGGCCTGCCCGACGACGCCGAACTTGCGATCCAGCAGACGCCAGTCCGTGTTTCCCACGACCTGCGGCCAGAAGTACTTGAGCTGCCGCATCGCGGCGGCATGGAACGTGCGCGCCTGCACCTGCCCGTCGGACGACTGCCCCCGGATACCGAGGACGCGGAGCCGTTCGCGCATCTCCCCCGCAGCCCGCGCGGTGAACGTGACGGCGAGGACCTGACTCGGCTTGACGTGCCCGTCCGCGACGAGGTGGGCGATGCGACGGGTGATCGTCCTGGTCTTGCCGGTTCCTGCACCCGCGAGCACACACACGGGGCCTCGCGGCGCGAGCACGGCGGCCGACTGTTCGGGGTCGAGACCCTCCACCGCATCCCTGTCGTTCACGTGGCCATCATGTCAGCCCGCACCGACACCGCCGGCGCGCCCACCGCCCGATCGGAACAACCGTCGATGACTCCGCGTTGAAAGTTCCGTGACCACAGCACAGCAGAAAGACGCAGCCCACGTGCCCGCAGTGACGATGTACTCGACGACCTGGTGCGGCTACTGCCGACGTCTCAAGACGCAGCTCGACGAGAACGGCATCGCCTACACGGAGATCGACATCGAGAAGGATCCCGCGTCCGCCGAGTTCGTCGGGAGCGTCAACAACGGAAACCACGTCGTGCCGACTCTGAAGTACGCCGACGGTTCCACTGCGACCAACCCCAGCCTCGCGCAGGTCAAGAAGGCCATCGGCCTGAACTGAGGCGTGGGCGCTCGCGTTCGTCAGGACTCGAGCGCCGCCCACGACTCCACCATCGCGCGGGCGATGGAGATGCTTCCCGGAAGCAGGAGCGGAGCGTCCTCCGAGGCGCTCCAGTCCCCGGCTACGAGGGCGGTGCGTACCTCGTCACGGGTGAACCATCGCGCCTCCGCGATCTCACCGTCGTTGAACGACAGCGGTTGTGAGGCGTTCGCGCGCGCCGCGAACCCGATCATCACCGAGCGCGGGAACGGCCAGGGTTGACTGCCGAGATAGGTGATGTCGGACACGTCGAGACCGACCTCCTCGCCCACCTCGCGGCTCACGCACGTCTCGAGCGACTCCCCCGCCTCCACGAAACCGGCGAGCACCGACATCCGACGCTCCGGCCACATCGGCTGGCGTGCGAGGAGGACGCGGTCCGCCCCGTCGTGCACGAGGACGATGATCGCCGGGTCGGACCGAGGCCACTCCTCGTGGCCCGTGAGGGTGCTGGTGCGGGACCACCCCGCCGACGAGAGCACGGTCGGTGATCCGTCGCGCGCACTGAACGCCGCTGACCGGTGCCAGTTCAACAACGCCACCGCCGTCACGACCAGCCCCGCCGACGACTCCGTGAGGACGTCGCCGAACGACCGCAGATCCGTCACCTCGCCGGCGAGTGCGGAGACGGAGACCGCCCAGACGTGGTGGTCGTCGACGACTCCCAGGAACACCGCGTCCTCCGGCGGCGAGTCCGCCGTGTCGACGGCCGGTACGAGCGCCACTCGACCGTCCTCGACCGGCACGCGACCCTGACTGTCCACGCGCAACAGCCGTGCGGTGGGCCACCCTGCGGCGAGTGCCGCGTCGTCGCGACGCAATTCCTCGGCGCGGTCGATCGGGGAACGCGAGAGCATGGGCTCGGACAGAAGTCGGAAGGACACGTCACGACCCTACTGACCGGGTCCGACGGCGGCAGATCCGGTGCACCGCAGTGCGGCTGGTCAGTTGGAGACGCGTCGGATGTAGAGCAGTCTGTCGTCCGCCTCGATCGCATCGACCTCGGGCGAACCGACCCGCACCAGGCGACCGTCACGGACCACACCGAGCACGATGTCCGACAGGTGGCGGGGCGATCCGCCGACCTCGTCGCGTTCGACCTCGCGCTCGGCGATCGCGAAGCCCGCCTCGGGGGTCAGCAGATCCTCCATCATCTCCACGACGCTCGGCGTGGTCGTCGCGATACCCAGCAGTCGCCCGGCGGTCTCCGAGGAGACCACCACGGAATCGGCGCCCGACTGGCGCAGGAGATGCACGTTCTCCGCCTCGCGCACCGCGGCCACGATCTTCGCCTTGGGCGCGATCTCCCGCGCCGTGAGCGTCACCAGCACGGCGGTGTCGTCCCGGTTGGTCGCGACGATGATCGACGCGGCGTACTGAGCACCGGTCAGGCGCAGGACGTCCGACCGGGTGGCCGAGCCCTGCACGGTCACCAGGCCCAGGTTGCTCGCCGCGTCCAGGGACGACTGATCGGTGTCGACGACCACGATGTCCGAGGCCGACACCCCGTCTCCGAGCATCGCGGCGATCGCGGTGCGACCCTTCGTGCCGTACCCGACGACCACGGTGTGATTGCGCACGTTGCGCCTCCATCGCTGAATCTTGAACGCCTGGCGCGAACGTTCGGTGAGCACTGACAGGGTGGTGCCGACGAGCAGGATCAGGAAGAAGACGCGCAGCGGCGTGATGACCAGGATGTTCACCAGGCGCGCGGACGGGGTGATGGGCGCGATGTCGCCGTAGCCGGTGGTCGACAGCGACACGGTCGTGTAATAGAAAGCGTCGAGGAAGGACAGCTGATTGTCCTGGTTGTCGGCGTACCCGTCCCGGTCCACGTAGACGACCATGGCGGCCACGAAGAGCGTGGCGAGCGCGATGATGATGCGCTGGTAGATCGCCCGCCAGGGGCTCTGCTCGAACTCCGGGATCCGCAGGACACCCACCAGTGCGAAGTCGGGGCGATCCGTGAGTCCGGTGTCGGTGTTCAGCAGCCGATTCCGCAACCGTCCTGCCATGAATGTGGTCCTCGTTCGTCGCTCGTGGTCGTCGATCCGCCTCGTCGGCTGCCGTGACTGTATCGGAGCATCGAGCCGCCGACCCCCATCAGTCGCTGCAGAACTCCGGTGCTCCACCGTCCTGTTGGCAACGAGCAGACGATGGTGCAGGCTGCGACCATGACGCTCCGTACCTTGCCGCTGCTCGATTCCGTTCGATTCCCGTCGCGCCGACGGGCGGCGGACAGGGCGGCGCAGCGACTCGCGGTCCTCCTCGGCGGAGCCGGTGTCCTGCACTTCGTCACACCGGCGCCGTTCGATTCCCAGGTGCCGCACGTGCTCCCCGGATCACCGCGGACGTACACGTACGTGTCGGGAGTGGCGGAGCTCGGACTGGCGGCCGGACTGATCGTTCCCCGCACTCGTCGCCTGGCCGGCGCCGCGGCCGCCGCCTTCTTCGTGGCCGTGTTCCCGGCCAACCTGCAGATGGCCGCGTCGTGGTTGCAGAGCGAGAAGACCTCGACCGCGATGAAGGTGGGGGTCGTGGCTCGACTGCCGCTGCAGATCCCGCTGATCACGCAGTCCTGGAAGGTGCACCGCGACGCGCGCTGATCACGTCGCCGGGTCCGCGCCCGCCGTGGAGATGATCTCCGCCAACCGTTCCGCGTCCGGGAGATCCGTCGGAGAGACGGTGATTCCCGATCGCACGTAGTGGAAGGCCGCCCGCACCGTGGTGAGGGGCACCGGCTCGGAGCGGGTCGCCGACATCAGCTCCGCCCAGGCGAGCCGGTAGGCGGCGAGCTGGATCGCCACAGCACGTTCCTCGGCCGGTGTCGGCTGCGCGCCGGTCTTCCAGTCCACCACCGTCCAGCCACCGTCGGAGTCCGCGAACACGGCGTCCATCCGTCCCCGCAACACGACTCCACCGACCGACGTCTCGAACGGGACCTCCACCTCGACGGGACTGCGCAACGCCCACGGTGACGCGTCGAACGCACGCTGCAGCTCCTCGAGGTCCGTGTCGGCGGCCGAGGCGCCGTCCGCCGCGCCGGGCAGCTCGTCCAGGTCGAGCAGGCGGGTCGCCCCGAAGCGTCGTTCGACCCAGGCGTGGAACGCGGTGCCGCGACGCGCCAAGGGGTTGGGCGCGAACGGGACCGGTCGCCGCAGCGTCGATGCCAGGGCGTCCGGATCCGCGACCAGGTGGACCACCTGGCTCACCGACATGGTGTCGGGCACGACGACGTCGGTTTCCGGCCGCCACACCGCATCACGTTCGGCGAGAAGCAGTTCGACGTCACGCGCCCACCCGTCGGGATCGTCGTCGTCCCAATTCTCGGACGACGATTCCTCGACCGATGCCGACTCGACGAGTGCGGCACGCACGGCTGCAGACCCCATGATCACGTCCTCACGGCGGGCACCCAGCGGATCGGCCGGCCAGAGTGCCGTCAGTTCGACTGTCGCGTAGGGGTTGTCGGCTCCGTCCGGCGGAGTGGGTTCCCAGTGCTGCACGGTCCCGATCTCCGCGCCGCCGATCGCCGAGGTGGTCTCGACGAGGCCGTGCAGTTCGGCGAGGAACGACGAGGGACCCTTCGGCGACGAGGCGCCGGGAGCCCAGTGGTGCGCCGAGACCAGCAACACCCGCTCGGTGCGCGTGAGGGCGACGTAGAACAACCGTCGGTCCTCGTCGAGTCGGCGACGTGCGAGCGCAGCCTTGTGTTCGGTGACGGCGTCGGCGATGTCGCCGCGGTGCGTCGCGCCCTCGAGATCGAGAACGGGGACGCCCCCGGCGTCGTCACCCGGAATCGCCCTGTCACCGCGCAGGGACGGCGGTAGCTCGGCCACCGAGCCCAACCAGGACGCGGACGACCTGGTGGACGGGAACACGCTCTCGCAGACGTGCGGTACCGCCACGACCTCCCACTCCAGACCCTTCGCGGAGTGCACGGTGAGCACCTGCACCCGGTGCGGGTCGACGTCGACCTCGCCGGGCGCGAGGCCGTCCTCGACGGACTCGGCGGCGGACAGGAAGGACAGCAGCCCGGTGAGAGTCGCCGTCTGCTGATCGCCGTACTCCGCGACCACCTCGGCGAAGGCGTCGAGATGCTCGCGCCCGCCCGCGTCCCCCGACGGACGACGCGCCCCCGCCTCCACGTCGATCCCGAGCACTCGCTCGACGTCGGCGACCAGATCGGGAAGTGGCTGACCGAGCCGGTGGCGCAGTGACTGCAGTTCCCCGCCGAGGGCGAGGATGCGCCGATGTCCCGCCTCGGAGTAGCGCGACGGGTCGCCCGGATCCGCCAGGGCGTCCACCAGCCCGGACTGTTCCGATCGCTCCCCGGGCATGCCGTCCTCGAGCGCGCGCCCCAACTCCTCGGCGTCGGTGACCGTGCCCGTCCGCCCGCGGCCGGTGTGCGCCGCGATCTCCCGCGCTCGCCTCCACAGGGCACGCAGATCGGCGGCACCCAGTTGCCAGCGCGAGCCGGTGAGAACGCGCATGGCGGCGCTGCCGGCCAGCGGGTCGCTCACCAGCCGCAGCATCGCCACGAGGTCGGCGACCTCGGGCGTCCGGAGCAGCCCACCGAGTCCGACGACCTCGACGGGCAGGCCTGCGCCGCGCAGAACCTCGGCCATCGGCCCCGCATCGGCGTTGCGCCGCACCAGGACCGCCGCGGTGGGCGGAGTGCGCCCGTCCTCCCGCGCCGTGCGGTACTCCCGCGCGATCGCCTCGGCGATCCACCGGCGCTCGTCGTCCACCGTGGTGGTCAGCGCGAGCCGGACATCGCCGGGCACCGCACCGGGACGCGCGCGCAACTCGTCCACCGCGACACCGCGCATGCGCAACGGGGCAGCCACCGCATTGGCCAGCGCGAGCGCCTCGGGCGGGTTGCGCCAGCTGGTCGACAACTGACGCACCGGGGCCGGGTAGCGCGCCGAGCGTGGGAAGTCGGTAGCGAACCGGGGAAGGTTCGCGGCGGACGCACCGCGCCAGCCGTAGATCGACTGCATCGGGTCGCCGACGGCCGTCACCGTCAGAGTGGAGTCACGGCCACCCCCGAACAGCGAGGACAGCAGGACGCGCTGCGCGTGACCGGTGTCCTGGTACTCGTCCAGCAGCACCAGCCGGCACCGCGTGCGCTCGTCGCGGCCCACGTCCGGGTGGTCCGCCGCGACACGGGCGGCCAGGGACATCTGCCGCCCGAAGTCGAGCAGTCCGTCACGGGTCATGACCTCGTGGAGCCGCGCCACCAGGGGCAGCAGATCGAGCCGGTGTTCCTGCACCTGCAGTATGCCCAGCAGGTCCTTGGTGGGACCGCCGCTCTTCTGCTTCGGGCCCGGTGGCAGATGGTGGATCAGCTTCTCGAGCTCTGTGTGGGCCTCTCCCAGGTCGCCCGGTTCGACCAGGTGCTCGGCGAGCTGACCGGACAGGGCGAGCACGGATTCCGTGATCGACGCCGGTGCCCGGTCCAGTGGGACGTCGCCGTCCCATGCGGCCACCACGCGGTGGGCCAGCTGCCACAGCTCGGTCTCCGACACGAGGGTCGTGGACGGTTCGAGCGGCAGCACCATGCCGTGGCGTTGGAGTAGTCGGCCCGCGTACGAGTGGTACGTGCTCACCTCGGGCTCGCCCGACAAGACGGTGCGCCGCAGCTCACCGGACGCATCGAGACGCCGCAGCAGGTCGGACCCGGCCAATCGGGCCAGTCGTTGGCGAATGCGCGTGGTGAGCTGCTGAGCGGCCTTGCGCGTGAAGGTCAGGCCCAGCACCTCCTCCGGCCGGACCAGACCGTTGGCCACCATCCAGACCACTCGCGCCGCCATGGTCTCCGTCTTGCCGGCGCCGGCGCCGGCGACGACCAGCAACGGACCGCGCGGAGCCGCGATGATCTCCGACTGCTCGTCGGTGGGCGGGAACTGGCCGAGAGCGACGGCGACCTCGGCGGGGCTCACTCGGGCCACGTCTCTCATCCTTCGGTCACCTGCCTGCCTCTGTCCTGTGCCGGGCAGGACGACGCTATCGGGCAGTGCCGACAGCCGTCGTTGACGCGAGCCTCGAACACCGGGCCCCGCGTGGCACGCGCCGCGTCGACGACGACGGTGCGCCACTGCTCGAGGGTCTCCCCCGTGAGTGCTGCCTGCGCTCGTTCGGTGGCACCGGTCCTGGTGTGCGGCTTGGCGACGTAGACCAACCGCCCGCCGCCGGGACTGCCGGCCGGTTCGCCCTCGACCGCACCGGCGGCGAGTGCCACCTGATACGTCGCGAGCTGCGCGTGCTCGGCCGTCGCCGCGGCCGTCGCCGCGTTCTTACCGGTCTTGACGTCGACGACCACGGGTCGTCCGTCGGGGTCACGTTCGAGCCGATCGATCCGTCCGCGCAGCGCGACGGCGGGCTCGTCCGGCGTGCGCGGTTCCAACACCCCGTCCACCGGCACCTCGACACCGGCCTCCGTCAGCTCGCCGCGTGAGCGTGACATCCACTCCTGGAACGTCTCGATCATGGTGGCGGTACGTGCGAGCTCCTTGCGCGAGAACCACGCAGATCCGAGATCGACTGCCACCCAAGCTTTCTCCAGCTCTCTGCGCACCTCGTCCGGCGGCACCCGACCGGCCACTGCCTGCACCAGCGTGTGCACCAGCGTTCCGGTGACCGCGTGCACGGTGTCGCCTTCGGTGCCCCCGTTGCGTTCGAGAGCCCACCGCAGCGGGCACGCGGTGAGCACCTCCACCGTGGACGGCGACAACGACACCGGCCCGTCCGCCGGATCCCACAGCGGCATCTCGGTACTGGTTCCGGACAGCCCGTACCACTCGTCCGGGTGGGCGCCGCGCACCCCTTCACTCGCCAGTCGCGCCAGGTGCCGTGCGGCGCGCGCATGGCGGTCGGGGTCGTTCTCCGCGACACGACGGTCGCACACGACCGCACGCAGCTCGGCGACCAGAGCGGGCAACGCGAGCACCCGGCCGAGAGGCGCGGTGGGGCCGGCACCGGAGTCACTCTCCTCGACGTCCGAGTACCGCACGGCATCGGACGCGAGCAGGTCGTCCACGAACCTCGACCGCACGGTGTCCGCGCCACCGGTCACCGAGTCGACGGCGGTGACGAGCAGGCTCGACCGTGCGCGGCTGCACGCCACCAGGAACAGGCGACGTTCCTCCGCGAGCAACGGTGCGGTCCGCGAGACCCGATCGTCCAACTCGCGATCGCCGTCGGAGACACCCGCGGCGAGATCCACCAGGGCCTCTACCCCGAGCAGCGATCCGCGCGGGCGCAGCGCGGGCCACAGTCCCTCCTGTACGCCCGCCACCGCGACGACGTCCCACTCGCGCCCGACCGCGGCATGGGCACTCAGAATCCGCACCGCGTCGGGAACGATCGCGGGACGCCGCCCGTCGCCCACGGGAACCTCCTGGTCGGTGACGTACTCGACGAACCCCCCCAGGGTGCCGCGCGGGAGTGCGTCGACGTACGCGGCCGCGGCGTCGAACAACGCGACGACGCTGTCCAGATCCCGATCTGCCTGCACGCCGAGAGGCCCACCCCGGGCGGACGACGCCACCCACCAGCGTTCGAGCCTGGTGGCACGCCACCCGGCCCAGAGTGCGTCCTCGACGCGACGACCGGCCGGGCCCACCGCCTTCGCGATGGCCGTGACCACGGCACGGACGCGGGTGAGCGGTGCCTTCTCGACGTCGGACAGACGTGCGACGAGCGGGTCGACCGAGGAGCCGATCATCGCGGCGCGCAGCAGCACGGACGAGTCCCGCTCGCCGCCCTCGGCCACATCGCCCCGCCGTAGCCCGCGACGCAGTCTGCGGACGGCGAGTGGATCCGCCCCTCCGATGGGACCTTCGAGCAGTGCCAACGCAGCGTCGTCGGAGAACACCGCCGCCGACCGATCGGGTGCGCACCGGGCAGCGGCGACCGCCCGCATCGCGAGCAGTAGTGCAGCCGCACCACGGTGCCGATGCAGGGGCACGGCCGTGGCGGACGACACCACCGGCACCCCCGCGGCGTGCAGCGCGCGACGCAGGGACGGCAGCGACCGCGGAACGGAGCGGACGACGACGGCCATCTCCGACCAGGGCACGCCGTCGGCGAGATGCGCGCGGCGGAACGTGTCGGCGATGGCGGTGGCCTCCTTCGCCGTCGAGGACGCGACGACCACCCGCACCGGCGGAACCGCGCGGGTCTCCTCCTCGGCCGACGGGTGTTCGTCCTCCGCCCTGTCGTCGCGGAACTGCGTGCCGACACGGTGTGCGACCCGACCGGACAGGTGCGCGGTGATCGCCCGCTGCACCGAGCCGACACCGGAGTCCGAACGGTGGTTGCGGGACAACACGACACGACGACCACCGTGCCCGTCGTCCAGATCGGTGAGGAAGTGCGCGTCCGCGCCGCGGAAGGAGAAGACCGCCTGATCGGGATCGCCGGCGACGACGGTGGACGACGCACCGGCGGAGAGCAGCCGCACCAGCTGGGCCGCCTGCGGATCGAGGTGCTGGGCATCGTCCACCAGCACGTGGCGGATGCGCCGACGTTCGGAGACGAGCAGGTCCGGATCCGTCGCGAACGCCGTGAGCGCTGCACCCACGAGCTCGGCCGCGTCCAGTCCGGGCGACGTGGCCTCCGGAGTCTCGACGCCGACCGATCCTCGAAGCAACATCGCCTGTTCGTACTGTGCGGCGAACTTGCCCGCAGCTACCCACTCGGGCCGAGAGTGCTTCCGCCCCCACGCGATCAGGTCCTCCGGACCGAGCCCGCGTTCCGCGGCGCGCAGGACGAGATCACGGAGCTCGGACGCGAAGCCCACCAGTCCGAGCGCCGGGCGCACGCGCTCCGGCCACCGGGCGGCGCCGTCCGCGATCTCACCGCGGAGCATCTCGCGGATCACGGAGTCCTGCTCCGCGTTGGTGAGGAGACGCGGCGGCGGATTGCCGTAGGCGGACGCCTGCAACCGCAGCACGGCGAAGGCGTACGAGTGCACCGTGCGTACGAGTGGCTCGCGTGTCGCGCGGGGCTCGGAGGACACGCCCAACAGCCCGGCGGTGATCTGCTCGCGCATGTCGACGGCCGCCTGACGCGAGTGCGTGAGCACCAGGACCGACTCCGGATCGCTTCCCGGCGCCGTCATCCGCGCCACCGCCACATCGGCGACGAGCGCGGTCTTCCCGGTGCCCGGACCACCCAGAACCTGCCACGGCCGGGAGTCGCCGGGCTCACTCGGCGCGACCAGCGGCGCACACTCCTGCGGCCACGTGCGCACCTGCGCGACACGGTGCGTCCGGCGCACCAGCCGGATACCGCCACGGGTGACAGCCGCGTCTCCGGTGGTGCCCGCGCCGTCGTCGTTCATGAGGCGCATTGCATCATGGGAGTCCGACACACCCCCAGTTCCCACACAGCCCCCTCTCCGAGACCGACTCGGTTCCGCCACCGCGTCGACACTCGACCGCTCAGGAGACCCCATGCCGACGACCTCCGAATCCCCCGCCCCCACGACGGATGCCGACGACGTCGCCGTGTACGGCCCGGCGTCCGGACCGGTGGTCCTGGCGATCCACGGCATGACCGGCCACGGCAGGCGCTGGCATCGGTGGAGCGAGCACCTGCCCGAGGCCCGCGTCGTCGCTCCGGACCTGGTGGGTCACGGCAGGGCACCGTGGACTCCGCCGTGGTCGATCGAGCGCCAGGTCGATCGGCTGGCCGACGTTCTACGGGCCCACTCGGCCGGGCCCGTCGTCGTGGTCGGCCACTCCTACGGGGGCGCGCTCGCGATCCATCTCGCGAGGTCGTTCCCGTCGCTCGTCGCGGGACTGGTGCTGCTCGATCCCGCCATCGGCCTGTCGCCGGACTCGATGCTGGAGACGGCGCAGTCGACGGTGCTGTACGACGACTACACCGATGCCGCGGAGGCACGCTCGGAGAAGCTCCACGGCGCGTGGTCCGACGTCCACCCGGCTCTCGTCGACGAGGAGATCGCCGAACACCTGGTGGACACCGACGACGGGCGAGTGCGATGGCGGACGTCGACGGCCGCCGTTGTCGCGTCGTGGGGCGAGCTCGCGCGCCCGTTCGTGCTGCCGCCCAGTGACATTCCGGTCACCGTCGTGCGCGCCGCGCGGGTGGACCCGCCGTACCTCACACCGGAGTTCCGGGACGCACTCGTCCGCTCGTCGCCGGACGTGCGGATCGTCGACCTGGACTGCGACCACATGGTGCCGCAGGCGAAGGGTCCCGAATCGGCAGCTCTGGTCGACGAGATGATCCGACGCGTGACGACGTCGTGAGCCGCATCACCGACGAACAGGTCGAGGCCGTGCGCGCCGTCGTGGCCGCAGTCCCCCCGGGCAGTGTCACCACGTACGGCGACATCGCCCGGGTCGTCGGACTGCCCAGCCCACGCATCGTCGCGTGGATCATGCGGACGGACTCCTCCGATCTGCCGTGGCACCGGGTCATCCGTGCCGACGGCCGCCCGGCTCCCCACCTCGTGACACGTCAACTCGCGGCGCTGGCCGAGGAGGGGGTGTCGTCCGTCGACGGCCGCATCGCTCTGGCGTCGGTCCGGTACCGCCACGAGCCCTGATCGAGTGTCAGACCATCGCTTCGGGGACGGCGTGCGACGGAACGCTCTCGCGGGGCCCGGCATCGACTCCCGCTCCCACCAGTTCCGCGAGGACGGCGACCGCGTCCTCGATCTCCTCGGGGCTGCGGGAGAACGGGATGCGTTGGCACTCGTCGAAGGCGTATCCCGTCCCGAAGCGTGACCCGGGGGCGAGCAGCAGTCCGCGCCCGCGGGCCGATTCCACCAGGTCCGTCGACCGGACACCCGGTGGCAATGTGCACCACAGCGACAGTCCGCCGCGCGGCCGGTGGAAGGTCCAGCCCGGCAGCGACCGCGTCACGGCCGCCATCGCCGCGTCGCGACCCGCCCGCAGCTGATCGGCGCGGTGCGTCACCACCGCGTCGTACTCGCCGAACAGTTCCACGGCCGTGTACTGATCCATCATCGACACCGAGAGCTGCCGCCTCGCGTAGGTCGTGGCCACGCGCGCCAGGTGCACCGGGTCCGCGCGCACCCACCCCACCCGCAGCCCGCCCCAGACGGTCTTGCTCAACGATCCGACCGTGATGCAGGCGCGGTCCGGGACCGGTGCGCCGAACGGCTCGACGTCGGCGTCGCCGTCGAGACGGAGGTCGGCCGACGCCTCGTCCACCACGGTCACCACGGCGTGCCGATGCAGCGTGGCCGCGAGCCGACGCCGGGACGTCTCGGGCAACACCGCTCCGGACGGGTTGGAGTGGTCGGGCATCAGGTAGGCCAGTACCGGATCATGTTGCCGCGCAGCCCTGTCCATGTTCTCCACGAACGTGTCGGGATCATCCGGATCGATGGCCACCGGAACACACTTGCCACCCACGGCTCGCACCATGTCGATGGCACCCGGGTAGGTCGGGTGTTCGGTCAGCACACGATTGCCCTGTTCGACGAAGGTGTCGATCACGGCGTGCAACGCATCGCTGGCGCCCGCGGTCACGAGAATCTGGTCGGCGCTGGTGGGGAGCCCGCGAGCGGAGTAGTACCGGGCGATCGCCTCGCGCAGTCGGCCCACACCGGTGGGCACGTAGCCGACGTGCAGGCCCGTCGTGCTCAGCGCGCGGGCAGCAGCGTCGTAAGCGGGTCCCAGCAGGGCCGAGGCCGGCGGCGCGGCGTTGACGAATTCGAGCACGCCCGGTTGGGTGCCGCGCAGGATGCCGCCCCACGGCTGACTGTCCCCGCGCGGAACGACGAAGGTGCCCGCCCCGTGCACCGACACCGCGATGCCGTGCTCACGGAGTTCGCGATAGGCCGACGCGACCGTCACACGGCTGACCCCCAGCACCGACGCGAGGACGCGCTCCGCGGGCAGGCGGGCATCGGCGGCCACCGCGCCTTCCTCGACGAGACGGTGCAGTTCCTGCGCGAGTCCGAGGTACAGGGACCGACTGTCCCGCGCGACGGCGGTCATGTCGATCGCGGCGGCGAGTGCGCGCGCCGACAACCCGTCGCGCAGCCGTGCGGGAGTGGATGCCATGCCGCCACTATGCCACAGTCCACTCGAGTCCAGTGGACTGCTCCATCAGGCCTCTCGCCGGTCGAGACTCTGTCCATGATCGTCATCGGAACACTTCTGGCCCTGTCCACTCTCAGCATCGGGTTCGGCGCCGTCGCCGTCGCGGGCGGCGGTCGCCACTCTCTCGAGGGCCCACCGCGCAGTCGGCCCGTGTCCACCACCGGTCGATGAGCCTGCCGCGTCGCCTCCACTACTGTGGATCACATGTCGGGACGCACAGCGCGCACGGACGCGCTGATACTCGCCGGCGGACGCAGCTCACGGATGCAGGGAACCACCAAGCCTGCCGCGCTCGTGGACGGAGTCACCCTCGTCGATCGGGTGCTGGGAGCGACGTCGTTCTGCACCGTCACCGTCCTCGTCGGACCGGACGACGTGACTGCCGACCCGCCGGGACCGAGGCGTGTCCGCCGCACCCGCGAGGACCCGCCGTTCGGAGGCCCGGTACGTGCGTTGGCGGCCGGGCTGGCCGTCACCGTCGACGACGGTGACGGTCCGCGGGAGAACGACGTCGTGTTGACCCTGTCCGCCGACCTGCCGTACATCACCGAGCCTGCACTCCGACTGCTCGTGCGAGAACTGCTGCGAGACACGACAGTCGAAGCAGTGTTCGGAACCGACTCGACCGGTCGCACCCAGTACCTCGTGGGCGCCTGGCGTCGCGACGCCCTCGTTCGAGGCGTCACCGCCGCGCTCGCACGCTGTCCGGCGGACGCCGAGCGCGGCCCGTCCATCCGCGACGCCCTGCCGGACGTCGTGGGCACCGTGGCGCTCACCGGCATCGACGACGTGGACACGCCCACCGAACTCGCGGCCGTCCGCACCGCGTCGAGACGCCCCTCCGTCGAGGTGGCGCGCGTCCTCGTGGGGAGCAGACTCACCGCGATCACACCTCGTACCGCGTCCCTGGCCGACAGCCTCGGCGGCACGCTCGCGGAGCCGCTGATCGCCGCACGCCCGTTTCCGAGCTTCGTCACGTCCGCGATGGACGGCTACGCCGTGCGCGGCGACGGACCCTGGCACGTCGACGACGCCGTGGTGGTCGCCGGCGCCACCGACGACGTCGTCCTCGACACCGGCCACGCGGTGCGCATCGCCACCGGCGCAGCGGTTCCGGCGGAGGCGGGCGTGGTACGCGACGAGTTCGTCGTTCTCGACGACGACGGTCTGCTCCACCGGTCGGACGGCGCACCCGTGCGCGACGACGCCCGCAGTGTCGCCGAGGACTGGGACGGCGGAAGCGAACTCGCGCCGGCGGGCACCGTCATCTCCCCCGCCGTCGTGTCGGCCGCGCTCTCTGCCGGCGTGATCCGGGCGTCGACGCGCCCCGCCCCGACCGTCCGACTCGTTCTCACGGGCGACGAGATCGGCGACGACACCGCGCCGGTGGCCGGGCGCATCCGCGACACCATCGGGCCGGTCATGCCGACGTACCTACGGTCGTGCGGGTTCGCACTCGCCGACGTCGCGCACTGCGCCGACACCGACGATGCCTTCGACGCGGCGATCCACGGCGGTGCGGACTCCGCACCGCCGGACGTCGTCGTCATCATCGGCGCGACCGGCGGCGGCGCCGCGGATCGACTGGACGACGCACTTCGACGTGCCGGAGCACACCGTGTCGTCGACGGACTCGCCTGTCGTCCCGGCGGTTCCGCCTCCGTCTCGGAGCTGCCCGATCATCGTGTGGTCCTGGGTGTGCCCGGCAATCCGTATGCCGCCGTCACCACGGTGATGCTGCTCGGCCCCGCCATCGCCGCGGCCTTGACCGGACGGTCCGTCCCGATACCGCTGACCGGAACACTGGCCACCGAGGTCGATGCCGGTGACGTCACTCGAGCCCTGCCCGCGTCCTACCTCGGTGCGGGTACCTGGCGGTGCGAGAGCTCCGTGCGTACAGCACATCTCGCGGCGCTGGTGGGCCGTGACGGCATCGCCGTCGTCACTGCGGGCCGGAGTCCGGGCGCTCCCGTCGAGATCGTGCCGCTGCCGCAGAGATGACGTCGGCACCCTCGCGGTAGCGATCGACGAGCAGCTGCACCACTCCCCCGTGCAGCCCCAGCGGTTCGGTGACACCGTCCGCTCCAGCGGACTGCAACCTCGTGTGAAAGAGGCCGGGCGCCAACAGGTACGAGGCGACGAAGACCTTCTCCCCGGTGGCCTTCAGAGTGGGGACCAGGTCCGCCGCGCGCGGCTCGCCCGTGGCGACGTAGGCGACGGTGACCGCCGATCCGGTGACGGCGGCGAGCTGATCCGCCGCGGTGTGCACGTCGTCGAGGGCCCGCACGTCGGAGGAGCCCGCCGCGGCGAGGACGATGCGATCGCCGGTCGTCCATCCGATCTGCTCGAGCCTGTCACGCAGTACCCGCGCGAGGTCGAGATCCGGGCCCAGTGCGCGGGTGACGTGGACGTCGTCGTGACCGCTCTCGGCGATTTCGCGGGGCACGTCCGCATGCACGTGATAGCCCGAGGCCAGGAAGGCGGGCACGACCACGACGGGACCGTCGACATCGCGCAGAACCTCCGACGGAGTGGGTCCGAGCACGTCGACGAAGGCGACCCGCACCGGGCCCACGTGCGAAGCCACGGCGTCGGCCAGCGCGGCGATCACCTCGACGCCCGCGGGGTTGCGCGTGCCGTGTGCGACGAGGACGAGTCGAGGATCGCTCACGACGCCTCCCCCGTCCGGCCGAGGCCGCCGCCCGGAACACTCGACACGGCGTCGATCAGGTCGTCCGCGCTGTCGTCGACGGCGAGGCGGTATCCCCGCTTGACGACGGTCTGGATCGCTCTGGGTGCGCCGAGCGCGGACCGCACTCGCGCCATGGCCGTCTCGACGGCATGGGTGTCGCCGCCCCCACCCGGCAGAGCGGCGAGCAGGTCCTCGCGGGAGACCACCTGTCCGGGACGGCGAGCGAGAGTCTTCAGCACGGCCATGCCCGCGGGTGACAGAGCCTTGGGTGTGCCGTCGACGACGACGCACGCGCCGAGAACGCGCAACTCGTGACCGCCGGCCCGGACGATGCCCGCTCGACGCGGAAGTTCGTCGGCGACGTGGCGCACGAGAGCTCCGACACGCGCCCGCGCGGGCGCCGTCGTGGGAACACCCAGTACGTCGAGCGGAGCGGAGGTCACGGGCCCGACGCACACGGCGAGCACCCGATCGCGGAACGACTGCAGCATCGGTTCCAGCACACCGTTCTCCTTGGCGCGCATCAACATCGAGGCCACGGCGGGGGCACTGGTGAAGGTCACCGCATCGAGGTCACCACACAGTACGGCTTCGATCATGCGGTCCATCGGTGCCGAGTCGTCGGGTTGCACCCAGCGGTAGACCGGAACCGGGATGACCGTCGCGCCGGCCTGCCGCAGCACCTCGCAGAAGTCCGGAACGGGCTCCCACTCGGTGGTGGCGCCGTGCAGTTGCACCGCGACGCGGACGCCGTCCACGCCCTCCGCCAACAGATGTTCCAGCACCTCCGCGGACGACTCGGACTCCGGTGACCACTCCTCGCGCAGACCTGCTGCACGGATGGCCCCCTTGGCCTTCGGCCCACGGGCGAGGATGCGGGTGCCCTCGAGGGCCCGAGTGAGCTCCTCGGCGTCGCCCCACCCGTCGGCGGCCTCCATCCAGCCACGGAAACCGATGCCCGTGGTGGCCACGGTGACAGCCGGCGGAAACTCGATGATCTCGCGGGTACGACGACCGAGCTCCGCATCGTCCGACAGCGGAATGATCCTGATCGCCGGGGCGTGCACCACGTTCGCTCCGCGCCGTACCAGCAGCGAGGCCAGTTCGTCGGCGCGTCGAGCCGCGGTGACGCCCACGGTGAACCCCGCGAGGGGAGCGTCGGACGAGGTCGGCTGATCGATCACGGGGATGTCGTCTCCGTTCCACTTCTCGGCCGGACGGATGTGCCCGAGGTCTGGGTCGATGCGCCCGAGGGCTGGGCGGACACTGCGACGACGCCGTCGATCACGGTGACCTCGTGTACCGCCAAGGTCGTGTCCGGGTCGTCGAGGCAACGGCCGTCCACCAGCGAGAATACCTGCTTGAGCAACGGCGACGCGACGGTCGGCTCGCCGCCGCGGTCCCCGACCAGTCCGCGCGACATCACGGCGGCCCGTCCGAAGGGGTCGATGTTGCTCACGGCGAACAGCTCCTCGTCGCCGGTGCGGAACAACGCCACCTGCGCCCCGGAGGGCAGCAACACGGCGACTCCCCGACCCGGAGTGAGTTCCGAGAGTGCGAGCGCGGTGATCCACTCGTCGGTGTCGCCGCTGGTCACGGTCGTGGAATGGCGAGGTGCTGAGTCGATGACAGTCATGGTGGTCCTCCCTGGGGACAGTTCTACGGGGCTGGTGTTACTCGGCCGTTACGGCGACATGACGGGCCACATCTCGGCCGGCCTCCGGCCTTCCCGGCCACTCACCCGACCGGAACGGACGGCATCCCCATCAGGACCGGAACCTTGCGGGCACCGGACTCGTCGAACGAGACGGTGGGGTCGGACTCCTCCGGGGCGTTGACGAACGAGACGAAGCGCGCGAGCTTGGTCTCGTCCTCCAACACACCCCGCCACTCGTCCCGGTACCCCTCGACGTGCGACGCCATCGCTGCCTCGAGGTCCGCGGCGATACCCAGGCTGTCCTCGCACACGACGGCGCGCAGGTGGTCGAGTCCACCCTCGAGACTCTCGACCCACGGCGCCGTGCGCTGCAGGCGGTCCGCCGTGCGCACGTAGAACATGAGGTACCGGTCGATGTACCGGACGAGAGTGGTGTCGTCCAACCCCGACGCGAGGAGTTGCGCGTGCTTCGGCGACTGCCCGCCGTTGCCGCCGACGTACAGGTTCCAGCCACTCTCGGTGGCGATGATGCCGACGTCCTTGCCGCGCGCCTCGGCGCATTCGCGGGCGCAGCCGGACACACCGAACTTGATCTTGTGCGGGGACCGCAGACCCCGGTAGCGCTTCTCGAGGTCGACGGCCATGCCCACGGAGTCCTGCACGCCGTAGCGGCACCACGTGGACCCGACGCAACTCTTCACGGTGCGCAACGACTTCCCGTAGGCCTGACCCGACTCCATGCCGGCGTCGACCAGTCGCTTCCAGATGGCGGGGAGCTGCTCCACGCGCGCGCCGAACATGTCGATGCGCTGACCACCCGTCACCTTGGTGTACAGACCGAAGTCGCGTGCCACCTCACCGATGACGATCAATTGTTCGGGAGTGCACTCTCCACCCGGCATCCGCGGCACGACGGAGTAGGTGCCGTTCTTCTGGATGTTGGCGAGGAAGTGATCGTTGGTGTCCTGCAGTGCAGCCTGCTCACCGTCGAGGATGTGTTCCGAGGACGTGGACGCCAGGATCGAGGCCACGACCGGCTTGCAGATGTCGCAGCCGGCGCCGCGGCCGTGAGCGGCGACGAGACCGGAGAACGTGCGGATGCCCGCGCCGGCGACGATCTCGAACAGTTCTCGCCTCGACTGGGAGAAGTGCTCGCACAGGGCCTTCGACATGACCACGCCCGACGCGGCGAGCAACTGCTTGATCGTGGGGAGACAGCCACCGCACGTGGTGCCGGCGTCGGTGCAGGACTTGACCGAGGCGATGTCGCAGGCGCCCGCAGCGATGGCCGAGCAGATGGTCCCCTTGTCCACACCGTTGCACGAGCACACCTCGGCATCGTCGGGAAGCGCTCCGGCGCCGAGCTTCTCGCCGCTCGGCGAGATCAGTGCAGCCGGATCGCCCGGGAGTTCGCGGCCGACGAGCGGGCGCAGCGTCGCGTACGCCGACGCGTCCCCCACCAGGATGCCGCCGAGCAGAGTCCTCGCGTCGTCCGACAGCACGAGCTTGGCGTAGGTGCCCTTCGCGGCATCGTTGAGCACCACCTCGAGTGCGCCCTCGGTGGCGCCCATCGCGTCTCCGAAACTGGCGACGTCCACACCGAGCAGTTTGAGCTTGGTCGAGAGGTCCGCGCCCGGGAACTCGGCGGTACCGCCGACGAGCCGATCGGCGACGACCTCCGCGCTGGAGTACCCCGGAGCGACGAGACCGTAGCACCGGCCCTCGATGGCCGCACACTCGCCGATGGCGTAGATCGCGGGATCCTCGGTACGGCAACCGATGTCGGTGAGTATGCCACCACGCTCGCCGACCGGGAGGCCGCTGGTGCGGGCGAGAGCGTCCTGCGGGCGGACACCCGCCGAGAACACCAGAAGGGCGGCATCGATGACGCTGCCGTCCGCCAGAGTGACGTCGATGCCGTGATCGTTCTCGGCGATGGCCGAGGTGCCGACACCGGCGTGGACGGTGACACCGAGCTCGGTGACGAGCTTCGCCAGGACCGCACCGCCGCCCTCGTCGACCTGCAGCGGCATCAGTCGCGGCGCGAATTCCACCACGTGCGGCGTCATGCCCATCTGCTTCAGGGCGTTCGCGGCCTCGAGACCGAGCAGGCCGCCGCCGACGACCACTCCCACTGCGCCGGGGCCGGCCGCGTCGGCGCAGGTGCGGATGCGATCCAGGTCGTCGATCGTGCGATAGACGAAGCAGCGATCGAGGTCGTGCCCCGCGATGGGCGGGACGAACGGGTAGGACCCCGTGGCCATGACCAGCGCGTCGTACGGCACCACCGCACCGTCCGAGGTGGTGACCACCCGAGCGTCGCGGTCGATCGACCCGGCCCGCACGCCGGTACGCAGGGTCACCGCGGTGTCCCCGACATAGTCGTTGCCCGCCAACGCGAGTTCCTTGTGGTCCCAGGCGCCGACGTAGGACGAGAGCCCGACGCGGTCGTAGGCGGGGAGGGCCTCCTCGCAGAGGACGGTGACGGACCACTCGCCGGCCGTGTCGCGTGCGCGCAGCGCCTCGACGAACCGGTGGCCCACCATTCCGTGTCCCACCACCACGACTGTGCGGTGAGCGGTCTGGTCGGTCATGACAATCTCCTCGGGAAACGGTGAACGGGTGGTGTGACTCGGGTCGGTCATGCGGTGACCGGGAAGGCCGGAGGCCGGCCGTCTGTGACCGGGAAGGCCGGAGGCCGGCCGCTGTCGGGGACGGGATCCGCTCGGTGCAGCCAGTCGCAGAGGCCGTCGACGACGCCCACGCAGCTACCGCAACCGGTGGTGGCGCGGGTCTTCTCGGCCATGGCCTCGGGGGTGTGGGCACCGCCGCGCCACGCGCTGACCAAGTGCTTCTTGGTGACGGTGTTGCAGCGGCAGATCACGGCTGCGTCGGGCATGGTCGACGGGTTGGCGCTCTCGGTGGGGCCACCGACGAGGTGCCCGAGCAGCAGGGTCATACGGTCGACGGGGACGAGCGATCCGCCGTCGAAGTACTGGCTGAGCGTTCCGACGACTTCCGGGTTGCCGAGCATCACCGCGCCGACCAGGCGGTCCTTGCGGACGACGACCTTCGCGTACCGGCCGCGGGTGGGGTCGCTCATGACGAGGACCTCGGACTCGGTGTCGTTCGGGTCGACGTCGATCTCGCCCATCGAGGCGAGGTCGACGTCGTGCGCCTTGAGGCGGGTGATCTGCGCGGTGCCGTGGTACTCGGCGCGGGACGCGCTGCCGCACAGCTGGTCCGCGACCACCCCGGCCATCTCCCAGGCGGGCTGGACCAGGCCGTAGACCTCACCGCGGTGCTGGGCGCACTCGCCGATCGCGCGGATGTGCGGGTCGGAGGTGCGCAGGTCGTCGTCGACGACGACAGCGCGGTCGACGTCGAGCCCGGCCGCGACGGCGAGGTCGATGTTCGGACGGATCCCGGCCGCGACGACGACCAGGTCGGCGGGCAACGCGCTGCCGTCGGACAACACGAGTTCGCGCGCGCCGTCGGGCGCGGTACGCAGAGCCTCGGCCCGAGCGCCCAGCGCCACGTCCATCCCCAGCTCTCGCAACACTCGGGTCAGCACGGCGCCGCCACCGGCGTCCATCTGCTTCTCCATCGGATACGCGCGGGGGTGGACGATGGTGACGTCCGATCCGCGCATGAGGGCGCCGCGTGCGGCTTCGATGCCGAGAAGCCCGGCGCCGATCACGACGACGCGGGAACCGGGTCCCGTTGCTGCGGTGATGGCGTCGCAGTCGGCGAGAGTGCGGAACGCCACCACACCGTCCGCGGGGTGACCGTCCGCGTCGGTCATGCCGGGCGCGGGCGGCAGGAAGGACCGCGAGCCGGTGGCGAGGACGAGCGTGTCGTAGGTGTCCGTGGACCCGTCCGAGCGCGTGATCGTGCGCCGCTCGCGATCGATCGACGTGACCGCGACCCCGATGTGCGTCTCCAGACCGTTGCGCTCGCACCAGTTCTCGGGCTTGATTCGAGTGTCCCTCGGGGTCAGGTGCCCGGCGACCACGTTGGAGAGCAGGATGCGGTTGTACGCGGCGTGATTCTCGTCGCCGTAGACGACCACCTGGACGCGGGCCGCATCCGCGTCGCGTCGGTGGATCTCCTCCTGCAACCGGGCACCGGCGAGGCCGTTCCCGACCACGACGACGCGATGAGGTGCACTCATGCCGTCTCCCCGTCCGTCGCGCCGACCAGGTGCGCGGCGATGCGCACCGCGCAGACCTTGAACTCGGGCATCCGGCTGGTGGGATCGAGTGCCGGGTTGGTCACGAGGTTGGCGCGCGCCGCATCGGCGAAGTGGAACGGCAGGAACACCGTGTCGAGCCGCATCGACGCGTCGCACCGCACGCGGGCGACGACCGTTCCGCGGCGCGAGACGACGTCCGCGTCGTCGCCGTCCTCGAGCCCCGCGCGACCGGCGGTGTCCGGGTGGACCTGGACGAACATCGGGCCTGCCGCCTCCGACAGGGACGGCACGCGCCGGGTCTGCGCACCGGACTGGTAGTGCGTGAGCACCCGCCCCGTCGTCGCGAGGAGAGGAAAGTCGGCGTCGGTGGGTTCTGCGGGCCCGACCTGGTCGACCGTGACGAAACGCGCCCGCCCGGTGGGTGTCTCGAAACGATCCAGGAACAGTCTCGGTGTGCCGCCGTGCGTCTCCGACGGTACCGGCCAGTGCAGCGCCTCCCCGGCGTCGAGACGCTCGTAGGTCACGCCCGAGTAGTCGGCGATGCCACCGCGGGACGCTCGGCGCAACTCCTCGAACACCGTCCGTGCGTCGCGGGGGAAGCGGTCGGCGGGCTGGCCCAGGCGAACGGCGAGATCGGCGAGGATGTCGAGCTCCCCGCGCGCGCCCTCGGGAGCGTCCACGGCCCTGCGCCGGCGCAGGATGCGGCCCTCGAGAGAGGTCATGGTGCCCTCCTCCTCGGCCCACTGCAGAGTCGGCAGCACCACGTCGGCCATCGCGGCAGTCTCGGAGAGCACGAAATCGGTGACGACGAGCATCTCGAGTGAGGCGAGCCGGTCGACGACGTGACCGGCCCGCGGGGCCGAGACGGCGATGTTCGAGCCGTGCACCATGAGCGCGCGGGGACCACCGGGGGTGCCGAGGGCGTCGAGCAGTTCGTAGGCGCTCAGTCCCGCACCCGGGAGTGCGGACTCCTCGATACCCCAGAGGGCGGAGATGTGTTCGCGCGCTGCGGGATCGGTGATCTTGCGGTATCCGGGAAGCTGGTCCGCCTTCTGCCCGTGCTCGCGTCCGCCCTGTCCGTTGCCCTGGCCGGTGATGCAGCCGTATCCGGTTCCGTGTCGTCCGCACAGTCCCAGCACGAAAGAGAGTCCGATGACGGCCGAGACCGTGTCGGTTCCGGACGCGTGCTGTTCGGCGCCACGGGCGGTGAGCACGTAGGCGCCCGTGCCCGCGTCCCGTGACTGCGCCAGCAACCGCACCGTCTCCCGCAGGCGAGCGACGGGAACGCCGGTGACGCGCTCGGTCCGCTCCGGCCACCACTGCGCCGCCGCCGTCCAGAACTCGTCGAAACCCTCGGTGCGTGAGTCGATGTAGTCGCGATCGGCGTACCCCTCGACCACCGCCAGATGCACCAGGCCCAGCGCGAGTGCCAGGTCGGTGCCCGGTGACAGTTGCAGGTGCACTCCGCCGGCGGACAGCGCCCGGTCCACCGTCGCGGTGCGCCGTGGGTCGGCGACGATGAGCCCGCCCGCGTCGGCGGCGGTCCGGAGATGCTGCACGAAGGGGGGCATCGTCTCCGCGACGTTGCCGCCCAGCACCAGCACGGCCCGCGCGGAACCGATGTCCGCCAACGGGAACGGCAGTCCTCGGTCGATTCCGAACGACTTGTTGCCGGCGGCCGCGGCCGACGACATGCAGAACCGCCCGTTGTAGTCGATGTTCGACGTGCCCAGCGCGACACGGGCGAACTTGCCGAGCATGTAGGACTTCTCGTTGGTCAGCCCGCCCGCCCCGAAGATCCCGACCGCGTCGGCGCCGTGCTCGGCCCGGACGCGTCGAAGCGTCGTGGCCACCGCGTCGAGTGCGGCATCCCAGGTCGTCGGGACGAGTTCCCCGGCGACACGCACCAGTGGTGTGGTGAGCCTGCCGGGCACTCGCAGCACCTCGGCGGCGGTCCACCCCTTCTGGCAGAGACCACCCTTGTTGGTCGGGAACTGGCGGGCCTCGATCCCGGCGCTCGCTGCATCCGTGCCGGTGACGGTCATCGCGCACTGCAGCCCGCAGTACGGGCAGTGCGTCGCCGTTCCTGCTCGGGTGGCCGGTGGCCGAAGGGTCTCCGGCACGGATGCAGCGACGGTCATACGGTGACCACGTCCTGCTCGTTCGCGGTACGCGCGCCGGATCGGCGGAGGTACACGGCCCACGTGGCCGCGGCGCAGAGGACGTAGAAGACGAGGAAGACCCAGAAGGCGGACGTCGCCGACTTCTCTGCGCCCGAGTACGACGCGCGCAGGACCAGGTTGATGCCCACTCCACCGAGCGCGCCGATCGCACCGGCAATACCGATGAGCGCACCGGACATCCGGCGGGACCACGCGGCCTGCTCGGTGGCCGACATCCCCACCAGCAACGTCGACTTCGACGCGAAGATCGCCGGAATCATCTTGTAGACGGAGCCGTTACCGAGCCCCGAGAGCACGAACAGCAGGATGAAGCCGACGACGTAGAACACCATCATCGATCCGGTCGCCGCTCCCGCCGTGGCGTCGTCCGTCATCGACGTCGCGACGAGGATGCCGGCGGAGAAGATCATCGCGACGAAGGTGTACATCGTGATGCGGCCGCCGCCGACGCGGTCGGCGAACTTGCCGCCGATCGGTCGGGACAGGGAACCGAGGAGCGGGCCGATGAACGCGATCTGAGCGGCGTGCAGGGAGGCCTGTGCCTGCATGGCCGGGGTGACAGCACCCCCGTCGGCCAGACCGGCGAGGAAGTTGATCTGCAAGATCTGCCCGAACGCGAAGCTGTAACCGATGAACGACCCGAACGTACCGATGTAGAGGAACGCGATCCACCACGAGTCGGAGAAACGCAGCACGTCGATCATGGAGCGGCCGTTGGTCTTCTGGTTGTCCAGGTTGTCCATGTACAGGGCCGCGCCCACGGCGGCGACCGCGATCAGGACGAGGTAGACGGCGCACACGATCTCGGGTGCGGTGTTGCCCACCGTCGCGATGACGAGGAGCCCGATGAGTTGGATGACGGGGACACCGATGTTGCCGCCGCCTGCATTCAGTCCGAGAGCCCACCCCTTCTCACGCTGGGGATAGAAGGCGTTGATGTTGGTCATCGAGGAGGCGAAGTTGCCGCCGCCCAGTCCCGCGAACGCGGCCACGACGAGATACGTCGTGTACGAGGCGGGATTCATCATGAAGTACAACGTCAGCACGGTCGGGATCAGCAGCACGAGGGCGCTGAAGATCGTCCAGTTACGGCCGCCGAACTTCGCGGTGGCGAACGTGTACGGGATTCGCAGGATGGCGCCGACCAGTGTCGGCACGGCCACCAGGAAGAACTTCCCGGCCGGGTCGATGCCGTACTGCGCCATCGGCATGAAGAGCACCATCACGGACCAGATGGACCAGATGGAGAAGCCGACGTGCTCCGCGACGACGGACCAGATCAGGTTGCGGCGGGCGATGTGCTTGCCGCCGGCCTCCCAGGCCTCGACGTCCTCCGCGTCCCAGTTCGTGATGTGGTGCTTACGAGCGACTGCACCGGGGGCACCGGTGGGCGCCGTGGCAGCGCCGGTATCCGACAAGCTGGTCACGAGTGGCCTCCTGATCTCTGGGGAAGCCCAAAGATAGGAAAACCATGTTGCGGGGGCGCTGCACGCTGTGACCCGTGCGTGAACTTGACCTCACGTCCGTGTTTCCGGGTTGGTGAGGGTCTGCTTCGTGAGGGTCAGGGTCGCGACTGAGCCTGGCGGACGGGCCCGTCCTCGAGGACGCGCGGACGGCAGGCGGCCTTGGCGGCGACCAGCAGCACGGCGATGCCGCACGTGAGGAACGCGAACGACCACTCCCAGCCCCCGGTGTTCTCGTGCAGCACACCGAAGAGAATGGGGCCGGCGCAGGCGATGGTGTACCCGACTCCCTGCGTGAAGCCGGACAGGGATGCCGAGCCGACGGCCGTGCGCGTGCGCAGATTGATGAGCGTGAGCGACATCGGGAACGTCGTCGGACCTGCACCGACCAGGATCAGCCACAGCACCGTGCCCGTCGCGGGCGCCCACAGCAGGCCCGCGAAACCTGCGAGATAGCAGACCGCGCAGCCGATGACGATGGGATAGGGGTCGACCATCCGACTGGTGAAGGACGGCGCGAGCAGGGAACCTGCGAGACCGACCGCGGCGAACACCCCGAGCGAGGCACCGGCGGCACCCTCGCTGATGCCGGCCTCGACCAGGAGGGAGGGCAGCCACGTCAGCATCGAGTACGTGACCATGGACGTCATCGCGAACATGCCGGCCATCCCCCAGCCGAGCGAGGTGCGCCAGACCGGGACGGGCGGCGCCACCGGCTGGGCCGACGGCTCGGTGAGCGGCCCGTCGAGCTCGGCCTCCACGGCGGCGTCCTGCGCCGGAGCCTCCGCACCGCGCACCGCGGGGGCGGCGGGGCGAGTGCGTCGCGTCAGCACGATGGCGGTCCACGGCACCACGGCGGCGACGGCGGCCACACCCCACATCGCGAGCGACCAGCGCCACCCGACCGCGTCGGCGACGGGGACCGCCGTGAGCGACGGGACGATGGTGCCCAGCTGCAGGAGGCAGATGTAGACGGTGCTCATCATGGCGAGCCGGTCGGAGAAGTAGCGCTTGACCAGCGGCGGGATGACCACGTTGCCGATACCCATACCGGCCAGGGCGACCGCCGAGAGCAGCGCCAGCGACCCGAGCCCGGGGGCGAACGCCCGCGCGAAGATGCCGACACCGGTCAGAGCCGCCGCGGCGAGTGCCGTCCGCTCGAGTCCGAGACGAGTCGCGATGACCGGGGTGAGCACGCCGAACAGCGCGAACATCGCGGTCGGGAGCATCCCGAGGAGCCCGATGGCGCCGGCGCCGAACCCGAGGTCGTCGCCGATCCGGGGGAACAGCGGCGACACCGAGGTGACCGCTGCCCGAAGTGTGAACGCGGACAGGATGAGTGCCGCGAACACCAACAGCCGTCCCTGCAGTGTCGAGCGTGACCCGGGCTCGGCAGTGGTGGCGGTCGCAGTCATGGGACGAATCATAGGATGATCCGACCTGTCTGGCAAAGGACTACTAGACTGGCCGAGACCGACACCACACGAGAGAAAGACCCTGACGTGCAACCCGTACGCCGACAGAGCCTCATCGGGCAGGTCACCGACCAGTTACGAGGCGAGATCGAGTCCGGGACGTGGGCCGTCGGTACGCGGATACCCACAGAACCGGAGTTGACCGAGCTGACCGGCACGGGACGCAACACCGTTCGCGAGGCCGTCCAGGCGCTGGTGCACGCGGGCATGCTCGAGCGGCGCCAGGGATCGGGCACCTACGTGCTCGCGTCGTCGGAGATGCCGTCGGCCCTCGGCAAGTACTTCTCGTCCGCGCGGCGACGCGACGTCCTGGAGCTGCGGCGGGCGCTCGACATCACCGCGGCCACACTGGCCGCCGAGCGGCGGACCGACGAGGACGTCCGGATGCTCGAGGACACCCTGGCGCATCGGACCGCACTGTGGGACGTCGACCGCACCCGGGCCCTGCATCTCGACGTGTCCCTGCACCGTGCCATCGTCGCGGCCAGCCACAACAGCATCTACCTGGAGGTCTACGACTTCCTGCTCCCCAGTATCGAGGAGACCATCCTCGACCACGACGCCGATTCCGACCGTGCGTTCCACGAGGAGCACGCGGCCCTGGTTCGAGCGGTCGTGTCCGGGGACGCCGACGCGGCGGCCACCGCCGCACGCTGCTTCTTCACCGAGCTCGCCGCGGACGGTGCCGACGATCGGGACACCGACGCACTGCCGACCGACTAGAGGATCAGGCGCACCAGATCGGCGGTACGGGCCAGACCGGGAAACGCCTCGGCGGTCGAGCGCGGATGCAGAGCGTGCACCGCGAGGCGGAACATCACCGCCCGCAACAACATCTGCGGCCACTCGGGGAGGTCCTCCCAGCGGCCGATGAGCCCGTCGTCCGCGCCGCCCCAGGAGAGCGCGTCGACGACCACCACGGCCGCGGCCCACGATGCGGGGCGCCAGTACGGGGTGATGTCGGTGATACCGGGAGCCTGCACGCCGTCGAACAGCACCGTGCCGAACAGATCTCCGTGCACCAACTGGTCGGGCTCGCGCACCGGCCGACGCAGGGTGGCCAGCTGACCGATCACCTCGACACTGCGCACACCGTCCGGCGACGTCGGCTCCACCGCTCCCCCGGCGCGGGCGGAGCGGAACGGAACCTGTTCCCACGCAGCACGATCAGCGGCGACGAACACGTCCACGTCACTCCACGGCGCGACCGGCGTCTGGGTCAGGAACCGCGGTTTCTCGAGCTGCGACGTCGCGACGTGCAGCCGGGTCGCCAGCGAGACGACCTCGTCGTGGCGGGGTTCGGGAACCCCCTCGATGTACGTGTCCGCGCGCCATCCGGACACGACGTAGCGGCCGTCGGTCGACCGCACCGGTCGCGCGAGCCGAACCCCCTCCACCGCAAGGGTTTCGCGCACCTTCGCCGACCAGGCACCGCGGGCGTGATCGGCCACCGGGGACAGGACGACGTCACCGAGACGCCAACCGCCGTCCCAGTCCGCTCCCAGAGCCACCGGCGCGACGTCTCGGAGCCCGAACGTGCCGATGACGTGCTGGGGAGGTTCCGCCGATGTCATGACGGCCACCGTACCGCCGCCGCGGTGCGAGTCCGCAGACCCCGGTGAGCGCGTGTCCCGGCACGCGTGACCGAACCCGGTGTCAGTACGTCGGGACGGTGGGGTCGACGTCGCGCGCCCACGCCTCGAGTCCGCCGCGCAGGTGGTGGACGTCGGCCATGCCGGCGGACCGCAGGACCGCGAGTGCCTCGGCCGAGCGGACACCCGTCTTGCAGTAGAGCACCACCGGCCGGTCCGTCGGCAGCGACGCGACCGCGTCACCGGCCACCACCGTCGGCAGAGGCATCAGCGTTGCGCCGTCGAGGTGCACGATGTCCCACTCGACCGGATCCCGCACGTCGATCAGTGCCACCGGGGCACCGCCGTCCAGCAGCGCGCGCACGGCCGCCGGATCGAGGTCGCCGTCCACCGAGTCCACCGACGGCAGGGGCGAGGCCACACCGCAGGACACCTCGTAGTCCTCCTCCACCTCGGACACCCGCACGCGACCGGGGTCCCGGCGCAGGGTGACCGTACGGAAGGTCATGGTGCGCGCGTCGTAGACCAGCAGACGCCCGAGCAGCGTGTCGCCCATGCCCGTCACCAGCTTGACGGCCTCGGTCGCCATGATCGAGCCCACGACCCCGCAGAGCACGCCCAGCACGCCGGCCTCCGAACACGACGGCACAGTGCCCGGCGCGGGCGGATCCGGGTAGAGGTCCCGGTAGTCGACGCCGAGACCGCCGGGTGCGGCGTCCCAGAACACGGACACCTGCCCGTCGAAGCGATAGATGGATCCCCACACGTAGGGAATGCCGGCGACGGCAGCCGCGTCGTTGACGAGGTACCGCGTCGCGAAGTTGTCGGTGCCGTCCACCACCAGGTCGTACTGGCGGAAGAGGTTCACCGCGTTGCGGGGCTCGAGCCGGACCTGGTGCAGCCGGACCTCGATGGTGGAGTCCACAGCCCGGATCGACTCGCGGGCGCTGACCGACTTCGGCCGACCGATGTCGGCCTCGCCGTGGATGATCTGTCGCTGCAGGTTGGAGGCGTCCACGTCGTCGAACTCGACGATGCCGAGGGTGCCCACGCCCGCCGAGGCGAGATACAGCAGCACGGGCGAACCCAAGCCGCCGGCACCGATCACCAGGATTCTCGCGTTGCGCAGACGCCGCTGGCCCAGCACTCCGACGTCGGGTAGCAGCAGGTGTCTGCTGTACCGAGCGACCTGCTCGCGGCTCAGCTCCGGGCCCGGTTCCACCACCGGGTCGACGATCGTCATGCTCCTCGTACCTCCCCGGTCAGGCCCTGGGGTACGGCCAGGGGTTGAAGCGACAGGTCTTGCCGTCCATCGGCACCACGCCCGCAGGATCGAGTACCGCGATGTCGTCGTTCGCCGTGCCGAAGGTCTGCTGCATCATGATCGGGGCCAGGCCACCGTCGGTCTCGCAGGGCTGGTGCGCCTGGTACCCGATCGCGTGGCCCACCTCGTGGTTGATCTGGTACTGCCGATACGACCCGATGTCGCCCTGGAACGCCACGGCGCCGCGCACCCAGCGCGGCTCGTTGAGCACCACCCTGCCGATACCGGGGTTGTAGCAGGACACCTCGAGCTGGATGTCGTACCCACACGCGTCGCGGATGGTCATCTGCGACGTCAGCGAGACCCGGAAGTCCGGATCACCGGTGTCGACGCGGCGGAACGCGAAACGCTGATCGTTCGTCCAGCTCTTGGGATTGGCGAGAGTCTGGTCGACGAGGCGACCGAACGACTCGTCGCCTCCGAAGCCCGTCGTGTCCACGCCGTCCTCGATCTCGACGGTGTAGGTGAACGTGCGTTCGGTGCCCTGGCCCACCTGGTCGGTGACTCCCGGCACCACGCGCCACGTGCCTGCGCCCTGCACCGCGAACTGACCGCCGTCGGGCAGCTGACCACTGGACACCGTCTCGGCGAAGTTCCCGTCGGCCTGCGGCGGGACACCGATGATGCCGGTGTCGTCGGTCGTGTTGCTCAGCGCGGGGAATCCGGGTGCCGAGTCCGTCGTGGACGCGGTTCCGGGATCGCGTATCGCGTCGACGACCACGAGCACCGTCACGACCGCGAGGATCGGGATCGCGTAGGCGCGCCAACCGTAGGTCGACGTGAACCGCCCCAGCCGGCTCTGCTTCCGGGCGCTGCGCTCCGGCCGTGCGGCGCGTGTGCGTCCGGGATCGACCGCGGTGGGATCCCACTGGGCGCGCAGAGGCTGATGCGAGCGTCGCGCACGGTCGTCACGCGTCGCAGGCTCTCTCTGCGGTTGCCGTCGGTCACTCACCGATCCAGGTTCTCACACGCGTCTGCGGCCTCCGGTCGGCGCGCCGGGGTATCGTCGTCACGATCCGGAAGAACTTTCATGCCGCGTAGTTCCGATGTCTGAGTGATCCTCGTCCACCGGTGTCGCGGCGGATGGGACACACGAAACACATGACAGACGTCGCCGACCGAAGCTCCTCCGTGGGCGGGACCGGGAGTGGCCGGCGCAGTGCTCGACTGCCCCGTGATGCACGCCGCGCCCAACTCCTCGCCGCTGCCGGGGAGATCTTCGTCGCCCGCGGGTACCACGCCGCGGGGATGGACGAGATCGCGGAATGCGCGGGCGTCAGCAAACCTGTTCTGTACCAGCACTTCCCCGGCAAGCTCGACCTCTACGTCGCGGTGCTGCAGAACTACGTCGACAGCCTCATCTCGGGTCTGCGCCAGGCGCTGCGGTCGACGACGGACAACCACAAGCGCGTCCGGGCCGCCGTGCTCGCGTTCTACGATTTCGTCGACAACGACAGCCAGGGATTCCGCCTGGTGTTCGAGTCGGACCTCATGGGCGACCCTCAGGTGCAGAGCCGCGTCGATCAGGCCACCGAGGCCTGCGTCGACGCCGTGTTCGACCTCGTCAGCCACGACTCCGGACTCGACCCGCACCGCGCCCGCATCCTCGCCGTCGGCCTCGTGGGCGCGAGCCAGTTCACCGCCCGCTACTGGCTCGAGGCGGATCGCCCCATCACCAAGGAGGAAGCGGTGGACACCACCGTCACCCTCGCCTGGGGTGGACTCTCGCACGTCCCCCTGCAGTCCCAGTAGGCGACGCACCCCGGTCTCACGAACCACGACGGCCCCGCACCAGCAGGTGCGGGGCCGTTCCTCGTGCGCGGTGGGCGCGTCGGTCAGGCGGTGCCGGACGACGCGAAACCGACCCGACGACTGTCGGACGGACCGATCTCCACGTACGCGAGCTTGCCCGCGGGCACCAGGAACTTGCGGCCCTTCTCGTCCACCAACGACAGCACACCCTCGCCGCCGAAGGCCTTCGAGACCAGGGTCTCCACCTCGTCGGGCGTCTGCGCGCTGTTGATGACCAATTCCCGTGGGCTGTCCGAAATTCCGATCTTGACCTCCACGGCCGACCTCCGAAACGTTGTCGCGAACCTGCTGTCCACTTCAGGTTAGAGCAGCACCGGCCGCCGGTGAGTGCGTGACGCACACGCCCACAGCGAACACCGACACGAGTCAGACGAGGCCGAGAATCGCCATCCGCTCGGAATGCCGGACCTGCATGCGGTCGAACAGCGCCACGATCCCGTTGAAATCGCCCGACGCCGTCATGACCAGTTCGGTCAGCTCCTCACGCTGCGCCAGGACGAACTGCGCCTGGGTGATGGCCTCCCCGAGCAGGCGGCGTCCCCAGAGCATCAACCGGTCCTTGTCCGCGGCACTCGCCGCGACACGCGCCACCACCTCGGTGACGACGAACTCCGAGTGGCCCGTCTCGGCGAGCACCTCGCGCACGGTGGCGGCGATGTCGTCCGGGAGGCTGTGCGCGATCTCGCGGTAGAAATCGGCGGCGAGGCCGTCTGCGACGTAGGTCTTGACGAGCACCTCCATCCACGTCGAGGGCAGCGTCGAGGCATGGTAGGCGTCGAGAGCGGCGGCGAAAGGCTCGGTGACCGACAGGACGTCCCGCCCGCGCTCCGCGAGGGCCGCCTCGAGCACCTCGAAGTGGTTCATCTCGGCGGCCGCCATGCTCGCCATGGCGATGCGGTCGCCGAGCGTCGGGGCCATCCGAGCGTCGTCGACCAACCGGTAGAACGCCGAGATCTCGCCGTACGCGAGAACGCCCAGGAGACTGATGATTCCGGGGTGATCACCCGGCACGGTTCCCCCGGTCGCAAGGCCCTCGTCGGACCCGGACGGGACGTTCGGAGTGGACCCGCCGTGCTGTGGATCCGAATCTGTTCGCATGGCTGCCGAGACTACCGTCGACACGGCTCGCGCGAGCGGAACCGCGGCGTCGGGTGCCGACCAGGTAGAATAGGTCGCGAGCACGCTCCACCGGCGCCGGCAGCAGGGACCGAGACGGTCCGCACGCCGGCCCGACGCACCGTGGTCACCTCTGTCGGAGGCGATCGCGGCGAGCACCGGGAGCCGTGCTCACGACATTGTGCGCGCACCTGATTCGTGTCTGCCGCCGATCGTGTCGCCGCATCTGCGGCCGACCCCGATCGCGCCTGTCGACGAATCGAGGGTTTCGACACCGGCCGCGGAGCGGCCTGGCCCTCGTCGTGCGTGCGAGGCGAGAGACGAGAAAGGCCGAAACACTGAGCAAGATCACTGTGGACCACGAGACCGACGACGTGGCGGAGACCACCGTCTCGGCCACCCTGGACACCACCCACACTCCCCCGACCTTCGCCGAGCTGGGCGTTCACCCCGAGATCGTCCGTGGGTTGACCGACATCGGCATCGAGCGCACGTTCGCGATCCAGGAACTCACGCTTCCCCTGGCACTCGCGGGCGACGACCTCATCGGCCAGGCCCGCACCGGCATGGGCAAGACGTTCGGCTTCGGCGTCCCGCTGCTGCACCGTCTCGCCACCGGTCCGGCCGACGGCTCGGGCACCACGGTCCTGGACGGCACCCCGCGTGCGCTGATCATCGTTCCCACGCGCGAGCTGTGCGTCCAGGTCACCTCCGACCTGGAGAACGCGTCGAAGCACCTGCACTCGGCCAACGGTCGTGTGAAGGTCATGTCGATCTACGGCGGACGGCCCTACGAGGCCCAGATCGAGACCCTGCGGACCGGCGTCGACGTCGTCGTCGGCACCCCCGGACGACTTCTCGACCTGGCCAAACAGGGCCACCTCGTCCTGGGCAAGGTCGGCGTCCTGGTGCTCGACGAGGCCGACGAGATGCTGGACCTGGGCTTCCTCCCCGACATCGAGCGCCTCATGAGCATGGTGCCGGAGAAGCGTCAGACCATGCTGTTCTCGGCGACCATGCCCGGGCCGATCATCACGCTCGCCCGCACGTTCCTCACTCGGCCGACGCACATCCGCGCCGAGGAGGCCGAGTCCTCCGCGATCCACGAGCGCACCGCCCAGCACGTCTATCGGGCACACGCACTGGACAAGGCGGAGATGGTCGCGCGGGTGCTGCAGGCCGAGGGCCGCGGCGCCACGATGATCTTCACGCGCACCAAGCGCACTGCCCAGAAGGTCGCCGACGATCTGGCCGAGCGCGGATTCTCCGTCGGCGCCGTCCACGGTGATCTCGGGCAGGTCGCCCGCGAGAAGTCGCTCGCGGCGTTCCGCTCCGGCAAGATCGACGTGCTCGTCGCCACCGACGTCGCGGCGCGCGGTATCGACATCGACGACGTCACCCACGTCATCAACTACCAGTGCCCCGAGGACGAGAAGACGTACGTCCACCGCATCGGACGTACGGGTCGTGCGGGCCGCACCGGTATCGCCGTCACGCTGGTCGACTGGGACGACATCCCCCGCTGGCAGCTGATCGACAAGGCCCTGGGCCTCGACATCCCCGACCCGGTGGAGACGTACTCCAGCTCCGAGCACCTGTACGCGGAACTGGACATCCCGCACGGCACCACGGGCAGCATCGCGAAGCGGCGCGCCGAGACTCCCGCCGCCGAGAAGACGGACACCCGCTCGACCCGGAGCGAGAACTCCGACCAGGCGTCGGACGGCGAGGCCACCACCACGTCGCGCCGGAGCCGGTCGCGTCGCCGCACCCGCGGCGGGGGCCACGCCGACGCTGCCGCCACCGCGGACAGTTCGGCCACGACAGGTCCCGCCGAGGCGTCCGGTGACGGATCCACGTCGGACAAGCCCCGTCGTCGCCGTCGACGCCGGTCGTCCGCCGGGTCCGCGGCGCACGCCGGTGAGAACGGCGCGTCGGCGGAGGCCTCGTCGTCCGCCGGTACGTCCGACTGACCGTCACGTACCTGACGTGCTCGCTCCCGAACGGCGCACCCGCGTCGACGTGATCGCCGCTGTGGTGATCGTCGTGGTCGTCCTGGTGGGCGCCTCGGTGATCTGGTTCCGCAGCGACGCTGGCGGCACCACGTCCGTGGTCGCCGACGTGCCTCTCACCGCCCCGGCGTCGGCATTGTCGGTGCCCGAGTCGTTCTCGGAGATCTGGCGCGCCGACGACACCGGGACCGGGGCGCCGACCACCGTCGGTGGAGCCGTCGTCGTCTCCACCGGCGACGCGGTGACCGGACTCGATCCCGCCACCGGCTCGCCGTCCTGGTCCTACACGCGTGACCGGGCCCTCTGCTCGGTCGTGGGGGCGTGGGACGCGGCGGTGGCGGTGTTCCGGGACGGCCGGGGATGCGGCCAGGTCACCGAGCTCGACGGGTCCACCGGAGCGCGCGAGGACCAGCGCACCAACGACGCCGACGACCCGGTCCGGTTGTCGTTCGACGGCACGTACGTGACCGAACTCGGCGCCACGCGCCTCGAACTCTGGCGCTCCGACCTCGTGCGCACCCTCGAGTACGGGCGTGTCGACGCCCCGGTCAACCCGCGCAGCCAACCCCGCACCGGATGCGACCTCGTGTCGAGCGCGTCCGCGAGCACCCGCCTCGCCGTGCTGGAACGGTGTCCCGGTGAGGAAGGCCTGCGCCTGACGTCGATGAACCCCGCACCGAAGGACAACACGGTGCCCGACGTGTACGGCTCGACCATCCTGGCCGACGTCCCCGCGGACGCAGCGGCAGCACGCGTCCTCGCGGTGGTCGGGGATCGCCTCGCGGTCTACCTCCCCCCGGCCGGGAGCGAGGTCGCCCGGGTGGCACTCTTCGACGGGTCCGCCAACTTCGTCTCCGCGCAGGCCGTGACCGCCGACGTCACCACACCGTCCGCCGACGCCCTCGCATCCGACATCGTGCGTACCGGTTCCGTCGTCTCCTGGTGGACGGGCGCCGACACCGTCGGCTTCACGCAGTCCGATCTGTCACAGCGCTGGGTTCTCGCCGGAACTCTCGGCGCGGGTGCTGTGATGGCCGGTCAGCTCCTCGTCCCGGTTACCGGCGGTATCGCGGTGGTGGATCCGGAGAACGGCGTCGCCTCCCGCACGATCGCGGTGGACCGCGGCGAGTACACCGGACCGGTCGCACTGTCCGTCCTCGGCACCAGCGTGTTCGAGCGCCGCGGTGCCGAGACCGTCGCCCTGGGCTGAGCCTCAGGCGTCGGCGTCGTACGTGGCCAGGGGTGCGCCCTCGGTCCAGTGCGCGGCCAGGTTGTCGGCGAGGTCGCGGTACGCCTGAGCGCCCTTGTTCTTACGTCCCGCGATCACCGAGGTGCCGGACGCCGACGCTTCCGCGAACCGCACGGTGCGCGGGATCGGCGGCGCAAGCACCGGGATGTCGTACCGACCGGACACGTCCGCGAGGACGTCACGGCTGTGCGTGGTGCGGGCGTCGTACAGGGTCGCGAGGGCGCCCAGGAGTGTCAGATCGGGGTTGGTGATCTGCTGGACCTCACTGACGGTGCGCAGCAGCTGACCCACACCGCGGTGAGCGAGCGTCTCGCACTGCAGCGGGATCAGCACGCTCGTCGCGGCCGTCAGCCCGTTCAGGGTGAGCACGCCTAGTGAGGGCGGGCAGTCCAGCACGATGACGTCGTAGTTCTCGAGGAGGGGCGCGAGGGCGCGTTTGAGGGTGTACTCGCGGCCTGGACGCATGAGCAACAGCGCCTCGGCGCCGGCCAGGTCGATGGTCGCCGGGAGCAGGTCCACACCCTCGTCCGTGCCGAGCACGGCGTCGCCCACGGGAACCCCGGCGGTGAGGACCTCGTGGATCGAGGTCTCCAGCTTGTCGGGGTTGTGCCCCAGCGAGAAGGTCAGACTTCCCTGCGGGTCGAGGTCCACCACGAGTACTCGTCGGCCCAGAGCGACGAGCGCCGCTCCCAGCGATGCCACGGTGGTCGTCTTGGCGACGCCACCCTTCTGGTTGGCCACTGCCAGGATCGTCGTCACAGCACGATCTTGGCATCACTCGGTGTGTCGAGCGACGTTCGGCCCGGCGTGGCGTGATGCCGCACCGGGCCGAACGGGGTGGAACGGAGGCCGAGCTCAGTGCAGCATCGCACCGCGCGCGACGGCGTCACCCTGGTCTGCACGCTGGAACTTCTTGCGCGGCAACAGGAGTGCGGGCACGAAGGTGAACGCGACGATGATCGTGGCCACCAGGAAGGTGCCGCCGAACGCGTCGGCTGCCTGCGCCAGTCCGGCCTGCACGGCATTCGGCCCGATCTGCTCGGCGATCGCCGGGTCACGCTGTGCCGCGATGGCGGGTCCCGCAGCCGCCCGGTCGAGCAGCTGGTTGGTGAGCACCACCGAGATCACGGCCGTACCGATCGACCCGGCCGACTGCTGGATGATGTTCATCAGCGACGAACCGCGGGCGACGGACGCGTCGTCCAACGTCTGGAGCGCGGCGGTCATGATCGGCATCATCGTCGCGCCGAGTCCCAACCCCATGACGAACAGGGCGCCGAGCAGGACGACGTACGAGGTCGAGGATCCCACCTGCGTGAAGACGGCCATGCCCAGCGTCACGAACACCATGCCGGTGATCACGATCTTGCCCGGCCCGATCTTGTCGGCGAGCTGTCCGGCGATGGGCATCGACACCATCGCCCCGAGTCCCTGCGGGGCGAGCAGCAGGCCGGCCATGAGCGTGGTCTCCCCGCGGACCTGCAGGAAGTAGCTCGGGAAGATCAGTCCCGCGCCGAAGAACGCGATGGCGAACAGGCTCATCGCGATCACCGCGACGGACAGGTGACGGTTGGCGAACAGCCGCAGGTCGATCAGCGGGTGCTCGGTCCGCAGGGCGTGGCGCACGAACGCCGCGACCAGGACGAGCCCCACGACGGCGGAGACCAGTACGCGAGCCGACATCACCGTTCCGGTCTCGGGGATCGAGGAGACGCCGAACAGGAAGAGCGCGAGGCCCGGCGACAGCAGCAGCATGCCGACGAAGTCGAAGGACTGCGAGGGCTCGGGTGCGTCCTTCGGGAGGATGACCCACGCGGCCACCAGCGCCACGGCGCCGATGGGCACGTTGATCAGGAAGATCCAGTGCCAGCTCGCCGCGTCGATGAGCCACCCGCCGAGGATCGGGCCCGCGATCGGACCGAGCAGCATCGGTACGCCCAGGACGGCCATGACACGACCGATGCGCTCGGGACCGGCGGCGCGGGTCAGGATCGTCATGCCGAGCGGCATGAGCATGCCGCCGCCGAAGCCCTGCAGGACGCGGAACACGATCAGCGACGTGATGTCCCACGCGACGCTGCACAGCATGGATCCGGCGACGAACAGGATCAGCGCCAGGATGTAGAGGCGTTTGGTACCGAACCGGTCCGCGGCCCAGCCGGTCAGCGGGATGACGGTCGCGAGAGCGAGGGTGTAGCCGGTCATGGTCCAGGCGACGTTGGCGTAGGACGTCTGGAACTCGAAGGCGAAGGTCGGCAGCGCCACGCTCACGACGGTCACGTCGAGGATCGACATGATGGCGCCGATGACGATGACGGCCGCGATCTTGAGGACGGCCGCGTCCAGCCCCTGACCGGTGTCGACACCACCCTGCCCGGGGGTGTTCGGGGACCCCTGCGCGCCCTGCTCGGTGCTCTGATCGGTCATGCGGAGTCTCCTGGCTGATCTGTATCCGCCGGCATCGAGGCCGGGTGTCGCGTGATCGGACCAAGGAAGTAAACACCCCAACCGGCGGCGATCACCAGCGGATTTCACGAGACCTCCGTCACCGGGTCGACCTCCGTCATCGACGCGACGCGACCCGGGAGCATGATCGAGCCATGGCAGACCCCGACCCCCGTGACCCGGCACCCGCATCGTCCGGAGGGTCCGGGACGTCGCCGCGGCGCTCCGACGCCAGACTGGTGTTGATCCGTCACGGTCAGACGGAGTGGGCGGCGAGCGGTCGACACACCGGACGGACGGACATCGCTCTCACCGCCGACGGGGAGGACCAGGCCCGCGCCGCCGGGGACCGCATCGCGGCGCTCGGGCTCGAACGTCCCCTGGTGGTCAGCAGCCCCCGATCGCGGGCGCTGCGGACGGCGGAGCTGGCCGGACTGACCGTCGATCGGGTGTGGGACGCGCTGGTCGAGTGGGACTACGGCGACTACGAGGGCCTGACCACTCCGCAGATCCGGGAGACCGCGCCGCACTGGACCGTCTGGACGCATCCGTCACCGTCCGGCGAGACCATCGACGCCGTGTCCGCACGGGCCGATCTCGTCCTGTCCGTCGTCGTTCCCACCCTCGCCGAGCGCGACGTCGTGCTCGTCGGGCACGGCCACTTCTCCAGGTCGGTCATCGCGCGGTGGGTCGAGCAACCGGTGACAGAGGGAAAGCGCTTCGCGCTGGCGCCCGCCGGCTTCACCGTGCTGGGGTACGAGCACGAGTACCGGCAGATCCACACCCACAACGTGGATCCTCGCCTCGGTTCCTGAGCTGCCCGGCGTCGGTCGGAGAGCCGCTCAGGCGTCGTCGGTCTCGACGTAGTCGTCGGCGAGCCACCTCGTGGCGGGGCCGCTGAACAGACAGACCAGGACGCCGATGACGACGATGCCGAGCAACGAGCCCAGCACGGGCCGCCCGGAATCGGTGAGGAGCGACCAGACCACCGGGAGCAACAACAGCTGCGCGACGATCGCGATGGCGCGGCCCCAGCGGTGCCCGAGGATCAGGGCGATGCCACCGGTGAGCACGGCGCCCCCGAGTGCGGCGAACCAGATCGCGGTGCCGAAACCGTTGATGACGCTCTCGTCGGCGCCGGCGGCGCCGCGGATCACCAGGACGAGTGCCACCACGACCGCCGTGGCGCCCTGCACGGACACCAACAGGCCCGCGGCGCGCACCGGTGCCGGAACACCGGAATCGGGCAGCTTCGGACGCACCAGGCCACCCTAGAGCACACGCGCGAGGTGGCCGACGGTCACGCGCCGGTGGTCGTGAGCCGCCGCCGCTCGCGTCTACTCTGAGTGATCGTGCGAGCCATCCTCATCGTCAACCCGAACGCCACGTCCACCACGGCTGCCGGCCGAGACCTGGTGGCGCATGCGCTCGCGAGCAGGGTGTCGCTCAGAGTGCTCCACACCACGCACCGTGGACACGCGAGCGAACTCGCGACCGAGGCCCGCCGGGCCGGTATCGATCTGGTGATCGTGCACGGCGGCGACGGAACGGTGAACGAGGTGGTGAACGGACTTCTCGGTGTTCCTGCCCCGACCTCCATGCAGTCGGTCACCGTGGGACCCGTGCCGCTGCTGGCGGTCGTCCCGGGCGGATCCGCCAACGTGTTCGCTCGCTCGCTGGGCATCGCGCGGGACCCGGTCGAGGCCACCAACCAGCTCATCGATCTGCTGGAGTCGGGAACGAGCAGGCGTATCGGCCTGGGGCACTGCGACAAGACATGGTTCCTGTTCAACGCCGGCCTCGGATGGGACGCGGACGTGTGCGACGCGATCGATCGAGGCCGCAAGGGCGGCGAGGCGGTCACGCCCTCGCGCTACGTCCGGACCGCGGTCACCACGTTCTTCCGCCGCAAGCGCCGCGACCCGCACCTCACCGTGGAGACCGACACCGGCGAGGCCGTGACGGGCGTTCACTTCGCGTTCGTGACCAACTCCGATCCGTGGACGTTCCTCGACGCACGCCCGGTCCGGACGAACCCCGGCACCTCGTTCGACAGCGGACTCGGCATATTCGCAATGCGATCCACGAAGGTGTTCACGACGTTGCGAGTGGTCGTGCAAATGCTGTCCGGAACGTCCGGTCCGCATTCTCGGGCGCTTCTCCGAGAGGACGACGTGAAATGGATTCGCGTGCGTTCGGTGGAACCGACCGGCCTGCAGGTCGACGGCGACTACCTGGGAGAACGCACCGAGGTCGAATTCGCGTCCGCACCGGACGCCCTCGCCGTCGTGGCGCCTTTACCTGGCGATACCCCGTAGGCCAAGCTACTGTGTTTCACATCTCCCGATCCGGGTACCAGACGTCGGGTGTGAAACCAAATCGGGTCCAGTGAGCTTGGCCACCCGCACCGCGTCATCTCTTGACTTCTGCTTGGTTCGTGAAAGCATTCACAAGTAACAGTGCGGAAACATTGGTTGCCGCGCTCGCGAACTGCAGGACAACAAGCCCACGATCCGGACGAGAGTCCAGGATCAGTTATTCGACAGCGCCGTCGTGCGCTCAGTGAGGAGTAAGAGGATGGATTGGCGCCACAAGGCTATCTGTCGCGACGAGGACCCGGAACTGTTCTTCCCGGTGGGAAACAGCGGCCCGGCACTCGCACAGATCGCTGATGCCAAGGTCGTGTGCAACCGGTGCCCCGTCACCGCGGACTGCCTGTCCTGGGCTCTCGAGTCCGGTCAGGACGCGGGTGTCTGGGGCGGCATGAGCGAGGACGAGCGTCGCGCGCTGAAGCGTCGTAACGCGCGTACCCGCGCACGCTCGGCGGTCTGACACAGCTCGCAAGACGCACGCAGGCCCGGCACCGCATGGTGCCGGGCCTTTTGTGTGTCCGACGGGGCAGCCAGTGTCAGCCGCGTGGTTCTCGGCGTCCGAGCGGGACGCGGAGCTCGGCAGCGGTTCCCCCGTCCGGCCCGGCCGCGACGCTGATGGTGCCGCCCAACTCCACCGTGACGAGTGTCGAGACGATCTGCAGTCCCAGCCGGTCGGACGCCGACGCGTCGAAGTCGTCGGAGACTCCACGGCCGTCGTCGCGCACGGTGACCTCCAGCATGCGGGAGGACCGTCGGGACTCGATGGTCACACGGCCTCGCGCACCCGGATCGAACCCGTGCTCGAGCGAGTTCTGGACCAGCTCGGTGAGCACCATGACCAGCGGGGTCGCCCGTTCGGCCGGGAACACGCCCAGGCTGCCCTCGCGACCGACGGTGACGTCCGCGGACAGCGAGCCGATGTCGACCATGACGGGAACCAGGCGGTCGACCACCTCGTCCAGGTCGACGACCTCGTCCACCGACGTCGACAGCACGTCGTGGACGAGGGCGATGGAGGTGACCCGGCGGACCGACTCGCTCAGCGCGACCTTGGCCTCGTCGTTGTCGGTCCGGCGAGCTTGCAGACGCAGGAGAGCAGCGACGGTCTGCAGGTTGTTCTTGACCCGGTGATGGATCTCGCGGATGGTCGCGTCCTTGCTCAGCAGCGCGCGATCGCGACGCTTCACCTCGGTGACGTCCCGGACCAGCACCAGAGCGCCCACGGACGTGCCGGCCGGGCGCAACGGAACCGTGCGCAGCAGCACGGTGGCACCGCGAGCGTCCACCTCCATCCGTCGTCCCCCGGCGGACGTGACGGCCGCTCCGATGGTGGCGGCGATCTCCTCCGCGTCGAAGGGATCGGTGACGAGCGACCGGGTCGACGCAGCGAGGTCGTGGCCGGGGAGATCTGCCGTCAACCCCATCCGGTGGTAGGCGGACACCGCGTTGGGGCTCGCGTAGGTGACCATGCCGGCGGTGTCGAGGCGGATGAACCCGTCGCCGACGCGTGGGCTCGAGTTGACGTCCGTCTTCTCCGACGGCGAGGGGAACGACCCCTCCGCGATCATGTCGGAGAGGTGGTGGGCGCAGTCGCGGTACGCGGCCTCCAGCAAGCTCGGCGGTCGGCCGGAGACCGGCGCGGAGTCACGCGTCAGCACGGCGACCACGCGGCCGTCGACGCGCACGGGAACGGCGTCGTGGGGCGGACCCTGATCGTCGGGGAGGCGACCACCGCCGCGCACGATCGACGCCGTGCGCAGGCACTCCGCGACCTCGGGATGTTCGGTCTCCCCGACCACCGCACCGACCGTGTCCGACGGGATCACCGTGGGGGCCGTCGTCGGACGACACTGCGCGACGCACACCACCGTCGCCGTGTCCGACGACGTCACCGCACGCGATCCGGGATGGTCGACGGGCACCCAGAGCAGCAGGTCCGCGAAGGAGATGTCCGCGAGGATCTGCCACTCCCCCACGACGCGTTGCAGATGATCGACCGCCGTACCCGGCAGGTCGGTGTGCTCGGCGAGCATCTCGGACAGCGTGGACACGACGAATCACCCTGTCCCGGTGCGGCGTCGGCTGATCAGAGTGGTGACCGGATCAGGAGATGACGGCGATCAGGTCGCCCTGCTGGATGACGTCGCCCACGGCGACTCCGATGGACGTCACGGTGCCCGCGGACTCGGCGAGCACGGGAATCTCCATCTTCATCGACTCGAGCACCACCACGGCGTCGCCCTCGTTCACGTGATCACCCTCGGCGACGACGATCTGGAACACCGTCGACACCATCTCGGCTCGGACGTCCTCGGCCATCACGGTCCCCCTGTTCCGTTCCGCTCGTCTGCACGCGCGTGTCGACTCGTTCGGTGAACGGACCACGCCGGAGGCACGGCCGCTCGTCGTACAGCCAACCACACATGAGAAACTGGGTGGAACAGGAAGGAGATCCACCATGGGCAAGCGAGGACGCAAGAAGCGCAGCCGTAAGGGAAATGCAGCCAACCACGGCAAGCGCCCCAACAGCTGATCACGAGCACCACACGACGAAGGGCCGGGACGCACAGCGTTCCGGCCCTTCGTCGTGTAGGCGGTCAGTCCTCGGTGGCGGTGATGGTCACCGACCGCCGGATCTCCAGCGTCAGGCGCTCCCGCAGGCCTTCCGGAGCCCGCTCGCCGCCGCACTTGCGGCCGACCAGAGACTTGATCTTCTCCTCGATGCCGTACTGCGCGAGGCACGAACCGCAACTGTCGAGGTGACGCTGCACGCGCTGCCTGCTGGCCTCGTCGCACTCGTTGTCGAGCAACGTCCACACGTCGGCGATGACGGCCGAGCAGTCCAGGTCCTCGAACTCGTTGCCGCTCATCGTGCTACCTCCTCGGTCGCCGCGGCGGACCGGTTGAATCCACGGTCGCGAGCGACCTCCGCCAGTTCGTTGCGCAGTTGCTTGCGGCCGCGGTGCAACCGCGACATCACGGTGCCGATGGGCGTGCCCATGATCTCGGCGATCTCCTTGTACGGGAATCCCTCGACGTCGGCGTAGTACACCGCCATGCGGAACTCCTCGGGCAGCGCCTGCAGCGCCGCCTTGATGTCGTCGTCGGGCAGGGCGTCCAGCGCCTCGACCTCGGCCGACCGTAGACCGGTGGACGAGTGCTCAGCGGTGGCCGCGAGCTGCCAGTCGGTGATCTCGTCCGTCGGGTACTGCGCCGGCTGGCGCTGCTTCTTCCGGTACGAGTTGATGTAGGTGTTGGTCAGGATCCGGTAGAGCCACGCCTTGAGGTTCGTGCCCTCGCGGAAGCTCTTGAACGCCGTGTACGCCTTGACGTACGTCTCCTGGACCAGGTCCTCGGCATCGGACGGGTTCCGCGTCATCCGCAGGGCCGCGCCGTACAGCTGGTCGAGCAGCGGGAGCGCGTCACGCTCGAACCGCGCCGTCAGATCCGCAGCGTTCTCCCGCGAGCGGATGCCGTCCTCTGTCTCGAGGATCGCAGGATCGACGGCGCCCGTCGTGGTGCCGGTCTCGGTCTGTGGCTGATCCGTCACGCTGGCCCCTCTCGTGTGCCCCGCGGCGACCGCCCCGTCCTCCGAGGTGTCGACCTCGGACGTCCGGGAACCGGTGAGCTCACCGTGGTCGTCCGGACTCCACTTTACCGATGGGATCACCACCACATTCGTCAGCGTCGCCGAGAGCCCCTCGGCTCCGGAGCGCTCCGGTGCAACGACGTTCACACGCCCTCCTCCGTCGAGCGGCGGCGCACAGTGCGCGCCGTCCTGATGCTGCGTGTAACAGCCGTGGCCGCCGTCGTGTTCCCCCCGCTGCCGGACCGTCTCCGCGAGTACGGCCAGAATGTCGTGTACCAGCAGCCGATCACGACGTTCTCGACGTACTCGCGGGGCGGGTGATCACGGTGGGAAGGGACCACGACGCCATGGCCGGATCGGCTACTCCCGCGACGACGATGCTGACGCGGCTCGGAATCGAGTTCACCGTCCACACCTACGAGCACGACCGCGGCACCGAGCAGTACGGCGACGAGGCGGTCGACGCACTGTCCGCCGGCCTCGGTGTGTCGGCGGATCGGGTGTTCAAGACCCTGGTCGTGTCGACGGGCTCCTCGTTGGCGGTCGCCGTTCTTCCCGTGCCGGACATGCTCGCCCTGAAGTCCGTCGCCGCCGCCCTCGGGGCGAGCAAGGTGTCGATGGCCGATCCCGCAGCCGTGCGCCGGTCGACGGGCTACGTCCTGGGGGGCGTCTCCCCGCTCGGTCAGCGCACGCCCCTGCCCACGGTCGTCGACACGTCGGCACTCGGGCACTCGACCCTCTTCTGCAGCGGCGGTCGGCGCGGTCTGGAGATCGAACTCTCCGCACAGGATCTCGTCCGGGCCACCGCCGCGACCGTCGCGGACATCCGACGCGCGTCCGCCAGTGAGAGACTGTGACCGTGACGTCCTGGATCGCGCCCCTCGCCCCGCAGCCCGTCCGTGCGACCGTCGACCTCCCGGGGTCGAAGTCGATCACCAATCGCGCCCTGATCCTCGCGGCGCTCGCGGACGGACCGTCGACGGTGACCGGCGCTCTGCGCAGCCGTGACACCGATCTGATGATCGATGCGCTGCGCACCCTGGGCGCCGTCGTGGAGTCCCCCGACGACGACGGGACGACGGTGCGGGTCACCCCCGGACCCGGCCGCGGCGGCGACGTGGACTGCGGGCTGGCGGGCACCGTCATGCGCTTCGTTCCCCCCGTCGCCGCGCTGGCCACCGGTCGCTCGCGCTTCGACGGCGACGAGCACGCCCGCTCGCGCCCGCAGCAGACCATTCTCGACGCGCTCCGCGCCCTCGGTGTTCCCGTGAGCGGGGACCGGTTGCCGTTCGTCGTCGACGGCACGGGCCGGGTCCGCGGGGGCACGGTCCGACTGGACGCGTCCGGGTCGTCCCAGTTCGTGTCGGGGCTCCTGCTCTCGGCGGCGCGGTTCGACGAGGGCCTCGTCGTCGAGCACGTCGGTCCCCCGGTGCCGTCGATGCCTCACATCGACATGACGGTGGAGATGCTGCGCGAGAGCGGGATCGAGGTGGAGACTCCCGAGGACTCGGGCGTTCCGAACCGGTGGCGCGTGCATCCCGGCGCTGTGGCTCCGGTCGACCGTGTCGTGGAACCGGACCTGTCCAACGCGACCCCGTTCCTCGCCGCGGCGGCCGTCACGGGCGGTGAGGTGACCGTGCCCCGGTGGCCTGCCCGGACGACGCAGCCCGGTGACGCGTTCCGCGACATCCTCACGTCGATGGGGGCCGAGGTGTTGCTCACTGCCGAGTCGCTCACGGCGCGGGGGCCCGAGAAGCTCGAGGGCGTCGACGTGGACCTGCACGACATCGGCGAGCTCACCCCCACGGTCGCGGCGATGGCGGCCCTGGCCGGGTCCCCCTCGCGACTGCGCGGGATCGCCCATCTGCGCGGGCACGAGACGGATCGGCTCGCCGCACTCACGGCGGAACTCGGCGCTCTGGGCTGCGGTGTCGAGGAGACCGAGGACGGCCTGATCATCGAGCCGGCGCCGCTGCACGGCGGACCCTGGCGGGCGTACGCCGACCATCGCATGGCCACGGCGGGCGCCGTGATCGGTCTGGTCGTCCCGAGCGTCGAGGTCGACGACATCGACTCCACCGCCAAGACGCTGCCGGGGTTCGCGACCCTCTGGAGCGCCATGCTGGCCGGAGGTGGTGCACGCTGATCCGGCGGGTGTACGACGAGTCGGACGTCCGCGTCCGGCCGGGCAAGGGCACGCGCCCACGAACGAAGACGCGGCCCACCCACGCCGACGCCTCGGACGCGATGGTGGTGTCGGTGGATCGCGGCCGGTGGGGCTGCGTGATCGACAATGATCCCGAGCGCCTCGTGGTCGCCATGCGAGCGCGCGAGCTGGGCCGGACCCCGATCGTCGTCGGTGACGCGGTGGGCATCGTCGGCGACGTCTCGGGACGCGTCGACGCCCTGGCCCGCATCGTCCGCGTGGACGAACGACGAACGGTTCTGCGGCGCACCGCCGACGACACGGATCCGTACGAGCGTGTCGTGGTGGCCAACGCGGACCAGCTGCTGATCATGGTGGCGTTGGCCGACCCGCCACCCCGCTCGGGCTTCGTCGAGCGCGCGATGGTGGCAGCGTTCGTGGGTGGTCTCCGACCCGTGCTGTGTCTGACGAAGGACGACTTGGCGTCGTCCGACGAGTTCGCCGCCGTCTTCGCCGACCTCGACGTGCCGGTGGTGCTGGTGGGCCGGGACCGTCCGCTGGACGAGCTCCTGGCGATGATCACTGGGAAGTCGTCCGCGCTGATCGGCCACTCGGGGGTGGGCAAGTCGACCTTGGTGAACCGGCTGGTGCCGGAGGCGCATCGCGCCGTCGGCATCGTCTCCGGCGTCGGCAAGGGACGGCACACGTCGACTCAGTCGGTGTCGCTGCATCTTCCGGGTGGAGGCTGGGTCATCGACACTCCCGGTATCCGGTCCTTCGGGCTGGCCCACATCTCGCCGGAGGATGTCGTCGCGGCGTTCTCGGACCTCGCCGTCACCATCGAGGACTGCCCGCGCGGCTGCACACACCTCGGGCCGCCGGCCGACCCGGAGTGCGCTCTGGACACCCTGACAGGACAGCAGGCGAACCGCGTCGCCGCGGTTCGCCTGCTGTTGGTGGCCGTGATGTCGAACGACTCCTACTGACGGAGCTCCGACCGATCGATCAGCGCGAGAGCAGCTTTCGCAGTCCCGTGCCGCCCTTACCCTGCTTGATCGCGCTCAGCAGACCGGAACGACGTCCGGTCACCGGATCGACCGTCGAGGTGACGTTGCCCCCGAACTTGCGCTCGGATGCCGTCTCCGGTGCGTCGTCCGCCGTGGCCTTGAGGTACTTGTCGGGGAGCGACAGCTTCGCGATGGTGCGCCAGGACTTGCCGTACTGGGCGAGGAAAGGCCCTGTGGTGTACGGCAGGTCGTACTTCTCGCACAGTTCGCGGACCCGCACACTGATCGCGGCGAGCCGGTTGCTCGGCAGATCGGGGAACACGTGGTGCTCGATCTGGTAGCAGAGGTTGCCTGACATGAAGGCGAGGGTCGGTCCGGCGTGGAAATTGGCGCTGCCCAACATCTGTCGGAGGTACCACTGCCCCTGCGTCTCGTCCTGGAGGTCGTGGCGCGTGAACTTCTCCGCACCGTCCGGGAAGTGACCGCAGAAGATGACGGCGTTCGTCCAGATGTTACGGATGACGTTCGCCATGATGTTGGCGGTCAACGTCTTCCGGTAGGACGCGGCGGGCGACAGCGACGTGATGGCCGGCGTGATCGCATAGTCCTTCAGCATCTGGCGGCCGACCTTGTCGCCGACCTCCTTCAGCTTGCGTCGCGTCTCCTCCTTGGGCACACGGCCTTTCACGGCCTTGCCCAGCTCGAGATGCTGTACCGCCACGCCGTACTCGAACAGGAGCATCAGCAGCGTGTTGTACACGAGGTTGCCGGCATTGAACGGGACCCACTTGCGGTCACGCGTGACGCGGATGAGGCCGTAGCCCACGTCGTCGTCCATGCCCAGCACGTTGGTGTACTTGTGATGGATGTAGTTGTGGGTCTGCTTCCAGTGCTCGGACGGACCGGTGTTGTCCCATTCCCACGAGGTGGAATGGATCTCCGGGTCGTTCATCCAGTCCCACTGGCCGTGCATGACGTTGTGGCCGAGCTCCATGTTCTCGACGATCTTCGAGACACCGAGCATCGCGCTACCGGCCCACCACGCGGCGCGGTGGTTGCTGGCGAGCATCGTGGTGCGGCCGAGGGCCTCGAGGGAGCGCTGGAAACGGATGGTGTTGCGGATGTACCGCGCATCCTTCTCGCCGCGCGACTCTTCGATCTCCCGACGCAACGCGTCGAGTTCATGGCCCAGCGCCTCGACGTCGGCCTCGGTGAGGTGGGCATATTCCTTGACGTCGGAAATCGCCATGTGGTCACTCCTCGGCAGGTGGTCGATGCCCGTGTGGGCCTGACCGTGGTTACTCTACCGGAAGTTACGCACCCGTAGGTTACGCCGTCGTATCTGTGACCCGCTTCACTGCCTGACGCGCCTCGAGCCGCGCCTCGTGCAGGGCCGACCGCAGTCCGCGCTTGCGACCGGTGACCGGATCGAACCGCACCCGGTCCACGACGGAGGAGCCGGAGCTCTGGAAACGGCGCTCCGAACTGGTCTCCGGCGCATCGTCCGACGTGCGACGAAGCAGCTGGTCGGGCAGCGACAGCTTGAAGATAGTGCGCAGCGCCTTCCAGTACTGGGTCGCCAGGTTGCCGGTGGTGTACGGCAGGTCGTACTTGTCGCACAGGGCGCGCACCCGGACGGCCACCTCGGCGTACCGGTTGCTCGGCAGGTCCGGGAACAGGTGATGCTCGATCTGGTAGCAGAGGTTGCCGCTCATGAACGCCATCGTGGGGCCGGCCGTGAAGTTGGCGCTGCCGAGCATCTGCCGGAGGTACCACTCCTCGTGGGTCTCCGTCTCGAACTGGCCCATCGTGAACTTCTCGGCGCCGTCCGGGAAGTGACCGCAGAAGATCACGGCGTACGCCCACAGGTTCCGCACCACGTTGGCGGTGAGGTTCGCCCCGAGTGCACGACGCCACGCCGGACCCGCGAGCAGCGGGAAGAGCACGAAATCCTTGCCGACCTGCGACGCGACCTTCCGAGCGAACTCCTTGTTCGGCTCCGAGAGCAGCTGCGTCGCGGGAACACCGGCCTCGAGCTTCGCCGCGTCCAGGTCGTGCAGAGCGATGCCCCACTCGAACGTCAGTGCCAGCACCAGGTTGCCCAGGGGCTGCACCAGGTTGCGTGGCCGCCACTTCTCGTCGCGGGTCATCCGGAGGATCCCGAAGCCCACGTCGTGGTCCATGCCGACGATGTTGGTGTACGTGTGATGCGAGTAGTTGTGCGCACGCTTCCAGTGCGCGGACGGACCGGTCTGGTCCCACTCCCACGAGGTGGAGTGGATCTCCGGATCGTTCATCCAGTCCCACTGACCGTGAGAGACGTTGTGGCCCAACTCCATGTTCTCGATGATCTTGCTGGCCGCCAGCAGACCTGCGCCCACCAGCGCGGCCGAGCGCCAGCGGGAACCCATGATCGCGAGCCGTCCGCCGACCTCGAGCGCGCGCTGCAGCGCGATGGTGCGGCGGATGTACTCCGCGTCCTTGCGTCCTCGGGTGTCCTCGACGTCCCGACGGATGGCATCGAGTTCACGACCGAGGGACTCGATGTCCTCGTCGGTCAGATGTGCGAACTCCAAGATGTCCGTGATGGCCATGCTGGTCTACTCCCCGGATCGCGGTATGCCGTTCCTCGCACCGATTCGGTATCGGCGGGCAGGCCTTTCCGAGAATAGCGGACGAGCCTGTGCGCAGGGTGTGTGTGCGATCACCCCTGCGGCGCGACCCGGGGCCGACGGAGTCAGAGTTCGAGCGTGCAGTCCCCGGCAGCCGCGGAGATGCACGTCTGGATCCGCTCGCCGTGCGCATGCTCCTTGCCCGAGCGCAGATCTCGGACGTGACCGTCGGTCAGCGGCACCACGCACGTCTGGCAGATACCCATGCGGCAGCCGAAAGGCATTCGCACACCTGCCTTCTCACCGGCCTCCAACAACGTGGTGGCGCCGTCCACCGCCACCGTGCGGTCGGAGACGGAGAACGTGACCGTGCCGCCGTCGCTCGGCGCGCCGGTGCGCACGATCTCGAAACGCTCGGTGTGCAGGTTCTCCGAGATGCCTGCCTCCCGCCACACCCTCTCGATGTCGTCGAGCATCGCCGCCGGACCGCACGCCCACGTCTGACGCTCGCGCCAGTCCGGGTAGTGCTCGTCGAGCGAGCCCAGATCGAACTTGCCGTCCGAACGGGTGTGCTGCACGTGGGACACGACCGAGTCGTACTTCGCGTCGAGCGCCGCCAACTCCGAGGCGAACATCACGTCGTCCGCCGTGGGAGCCGAGTGCACGTGCACCACGTCGGGCATGTGGCCGCGCGAGTCGAGACTGCGCAGCATGCCGATCACCGGTGTGATGCCGCTGCCGGCCGTGACGAACAGGATCTTGGCGGGCGGCGGCTCCGGAAGGGCGAAGTTCCCCTTCGGCGCGGCGAGCCGCACGATCGTGCCCGACGGCACACCGCCGACGAGATGCGAGGACAGGAACCCTTCCGGCATCGCCTTGACGGCGATGGAGATCTGCTTGTCCTTCCAGTCGGGCGGCGACGTCAGGGAGTACGACCGCCAGTGCCACCGACCGTCGACGTGGAGGCCGATGCCGATGTACTGCCCCGGCCGGTAGTCGAAGTCGAAGCCCCATCCGGGCTTGATGACGATGGTCGCGGCGTCGCCGGTCACCTTCTCGATCCGCACGATGCGGCCGCGCAACTCGCGCGCGGACCACAGTGGATTTGCCAGGTGCAGGTAGTCGTCGGGAATCAACGGCGTGGTGATGCGCGCGAACGCACCGCGCACCACGTTCAGCGACGGCCGCCGCGGGGACGACACACTCGCGGCCGGGGCTTCGAGCCAGTCCTTGATTCCCATGTCACATCTCCTCGGTCGAGCGGCCACCACGGACGCAGTCGACGACTGCGACGAAACAGGGCGGTGTCGGAGCGGTTCCGGTGTCAGAGCAGTTCCGGTGTCAGAGCAGTTCCAGGAGAAACGGTATCTCCTGCGGTGCGTACCAGGCGAGTTCGTGATCCTCGACGTCGCCCAGCACGAACTCGGCGTCGGGATCCCCCAGGTCGGCCGCGTCCACCGCGGCGACAGCGGCGCTCACGGCGGACTCGGCCGCCGCGAGATCGACGTGGACCGCCGCCACCTCCGTCAGGGCGAGCGGTGCCGGCAGGCGGACCACGGCGTCGTCGAGATCGGGACGCAGGGTCACCGGATCGACGTCGGCGGCGATGACGACGCGGCGGAAGCTCGGAGTGGCGTCGGCGACCTCGTCGGCGTCCCCGTCATCGTCGGAGTCGAGTTCCGGCTCACCGCCGATCAGCCGCAGCGATGCCCGCGCGGCCTCCCGCAGCGCGACGTCGGCCAACTCGTCGTCGTCACCGGAGACGTACGCCTCCCGCAACGTCGGCGTCACGGCGAAGGCCGTCCGACTGATCGGCGAGAACTCACCCTCGTCCACCAGTGTCTGCAACATCCGCATGGTCGCCGGAACGAACACCCTCACCTGCGCCTCATTCCCTCACCGTCGTCAGCGGACGTTCTTGTCGTCGCGCGCCGCGTCGACCAGTTCCTCGAGTGCCTCGTGCAGCAACGTGGTGATCACGTCGATGTCCGGCATCGCTGCCCGGTCCGCGTTCACACCGTAGTAGACGTTGCCGTCGTACGACGTCAGGCCGATGCTGAGCGCCTGATTGCGCACGAGCGGCGGCACCGGATACATCTCGAGCATGCGTGCACCGCCCGCGTAGAGCGGGAACTGGGGGCCGGGGGCGTTGGTGACGATGATATTGAACATGCGCTGCGACAGGCTCGACCCGACGCGCGCACCCATCGCGTGCAGCGTGGCCGGCGCGAACCCGGACAGCGTGATGAGGGTCGACGCCGTCACACCGCGACTCTGTCCCAGGTGAGCCTCCGTCGCGTGCGACACGTGGGACAACCGCACCACGGCGTTCGGTTCGCCCACGGGCAGATCGATGAGGAAGGACTCGACCTCGTTGGGCGGCACGTCGCCCTCGTCGCCCCTCCCCGTGGCGGCCGCGTGCACCGACAGGGGCACCATCGCGCGCACCGTCGTGTACGGGCCGATGGGCTCACCGCGCGAGAGCAACCAGTTCCGCAGAGCACCGGACACGACCGTGAGCACGACGTCGTTCACCGTCCCCCCGAACTTCGACCGCACCATCCGGTAGTCGTCGAGATCGGTCTTGGCCACCGAGTACCGGCGGTTGCGGGAGATGGTCGTGTTCAGTGGACTCGTCGGTGCCGTCTGCGCCGCGGTGCGGACCACCGCCGCGAACTTGCCCACGGCGCGTACCGCCTCGCCGGCGGCGCGGGTGACGTCACCGACGGCTCCGCGCACCGCCTCCACGCCCTCCCCCGGCCGCGACACCATCTCGGCGAGCGCCCCGGCGACGAGCGCCTTCTCCGACGGTTCCCGCGCGGGCATCCACAGCTCCTCGGCCATCGGAGTCGGAGCCTTGGTGGCGTCCAGGATGACCTGACTGATCTCGAGCGCTTTGTCGCCGTCCACGATCGACGAGTGCGACTTGGTGAAGATCGCGAACCGGTTCCGTGCCAGACCCTCGACCAGGTACATCTCCCACAGCGGACGCGTGCGATCGAGAGGGCGTGAGGTGAGTCGCGCGACCAGGTCGTGCAGCTGTTCGGTGGATCCCGGCTTGGGCAGCGCGGAACGCCGGATGTGGTACGTGATGTCGAAGTCGCGGTCGTCGACCCACACGGGGCGAGCCAGGCCGAAGGCCACCTCGCGCACCTTCTGGCGATAGCGCGGAACGAGAGCGAGCCGGCTCTCGACGAGGGTGAGCAGTTCGTCGTAAGTGAAGCCCCCGCGCGGGAGCCGGAAGATGGCGAGCGACCCCACGTGCATGGGAGTCGTACTGGCCTCCAGGAAGTAGAAGGACGCGTCCTGAGTGGTGAGTCTGGTGGCCAACGCGCGAATCCCCTCGGTCGAGTGTGACGGGTCCCAGTCTCGCACGACAGATGAGACCGACCACGCTCACGATCGTCCTCGTGGTCCGCGCCGTGTCGGTTCCCCGTCGTCCTCGTCGGAATTCACCGACCCTGACGGGCTGCGGTGTGACGACGCCCCGCGTCTGCCTCGACGGGCCGGAACCGCGTCCGTGCGTGCGACACTCGCCGCACACCGGCCGTGGCCGCACAGGTACGAGCATGGAGGAGAACGCATGACATCGGAGGTCGTTCACGTGGCGCGGTTGCCGAGATCCGAGCCACCCGAGGTCGGCGCGACTCCCACGCGTGCACGCCCGACGACCCGGTCCGCGGGCCGAGCGCTCTCGTCGCCGCGCCCCGGCCCGCACTCGGGACGATCGACCTCGCGACCGACCCCGCCCGTCGTCGGACCGTCGGAGGCCGACGCGCGCACCGCCGCCGCGGCGCGGCACGTCGCCGATCGCGTCCTGCGTCTGACACTCGAGGTGGTGGACCGCCGCCGACCCGCGGCGTCCCTGCGCGCGGTGCTGTCACCGGCCATGGTCGGAATGGCGACGGCCCTGTCGACGGCGGCCGTGCCGGGCCGAACACTCGGTGTCGCCGTCGTCCGGACCGTGCACGTGCGCGCCGCCGGTCCGGTGCCAGACGGCGCCGGGCACGGCGACGTCGAGGTCTTCGGCACCTACTCGCGTGGTGACCGCGTGTTCGCCGTCGCGGCACGACTGACGGCACGGCGCAACACCACCGGTCCGGCCTGGGTGCTCACGAGCCTGCGCCTGTCCTGAGGCGGCGGTCGCCGCCCCCGGACGAGCAGATCACTTGCGCCGCTTGGCCTTCGGTGCGCGCTTGACCGGCTTGACCCCGGCCCGAGCCGCCTCGCGGCGCTCGCGTCGAGTGCCGGAGCTCGACTCGCCCGTCGGCGACCCCGACCCGGCGCGGCGGACCGAGGTGCCGCCCGTCTCGTCGGGACCGGAGTACGTCAGGCGACCGGTCGACTCGTCGTCCAGCCCCTTGGCGCGCAGCGCGGCAGGTGCGGCGGGCCGCGGTTCGGGCGCCGATTCCGCAGTGGGTTCGGGTCTATGCTGCGCCGGCGCGGCGGGGGCGGCCTGCGCTGCGGGGGCGGCCTGCGCTGCCGGCGCCGGTCGGGCTGCGACGGGCGACTGCAGTCCCGCGCCCACCTGCAGGCCCGCGGAGGCCGCGGGGCTCGGCGCCGCCGCCTCGACCTGCAGGTTGAAGAGGAACCCGACGGACTCCTCCTTCAACCCGTCGAGCATGCCGGTGAACATGTCGTAGCCCTCGCGCTGGTACTCGACGAGGGGATCGCGCTGCGCCATCGCGCGCAGACCGATGCCCTCTTTGAGGTAGTCCATCTCGTAGAGGTGCTCACGCCACTTGCGGTCGAGCACGGACAGCAGCACCCGTCGTTCGAGCTCGCGCATACCGCCCTCGCCCGCGATCTCGTTGATCTCCGCCTCACGCGTGGCGTAGGCCGCGCGGGCGTCCTCGAGCAGCGCCTCGCGCAGGTCGTCCCGCGACAGGTCGCCCTTCTCGCCGAACTCGTTCTCCGCTGCGAGGTCGGTGTGCTGCACGCCCACCGGGTAGAGCGTCTTCAGCGCGGTCCACAGCTGTTCGAGGTCCCAGTCCTCGACGTAGCCCTCCGAGGTGGCGCCGTCGACGTACGCGGTGACCACGTCGGTGATCATCTGCTCGACCTGGCCCTCCATGTCCTCTCCGCGGAGGATGCGGCGACGCTCCTCGTAGATGACGGTGCGCTGCTGGTTCATCACCTCGTCGTACTTGAGGACGTTCTTGCGGATCTCGAAGTTCTGCTGCTCGACCTGCGTCTGCGCGCTCTTGATGGCCTTGGAGACCATCTTGGCCTCGATCGGGACGTCGTCCGGGAGGTTGAGTCGCGTCATGATCGACTCGAGAGCGGCACCGTTGAATCGGCGCATCAGCTCGTCGCCGAGCGACAGGTAGAACCGGCTCTCCCCCGGGTCGCCCTGACGACCCGAGCGTCCTCGCAACTGGTTGTCGATACGGCGCGAGTCGTGCCGCTCGGTACCGAGGACGTAGAGACCGCCCGCGTCGCGGACCTTGTCCGCGTCCTCGCGGACCTGGTCCTTGACCTTCTCCAGCGTGGGCTCCCACGCCGCCTCGTACTCCTCCGGCGACTCGACGGGATCGAGCCCCTGCCCGCGCAGCGCGAGGTCCGCGATGATGTCCGGGTTGCCGCCGAGCACCACGTCGGTTCCTCGACCCGCCATGTTGGTGGCCACCGTCACCGCGCCGGACCGGCCGGCCTCGGCGATGATGGTCGCCTCCTGCTCGTGGAACTTGGCGTTGAGCACGTTGTGCGCGACACCGCGCTTGGTGAACTGCTTGGACAGGTACTCCGAGCGCTCGACGCTGGTGGTACCGATCAGAACCGGCTGACCCTTCTCGTGCCGCTCGACGACGTCGTCGACGACGGCACTGAACTTGGCTTCCTCGCTCTTGTAGATGAGGTCGCCGTTGTCCACACGCACCATCGGGCGGTTGGTGGGAATGGGGATGACACCGAGCGAGTACGTCTGGTGCAGCTCGGCCGCCTCGGTCTCGGCGGTACCGGTCATGCCGGAGAGCTTGTCGTACAGACGGAAGTAGTTCTGCAGCGTGATCGTGGCGAGGGTCTGGTTCTCGGCCTTGATCTCCACCTTCTCCTTGGCCTCGATGGCCTGGTGCATGCCCTCGTTGTAGCGGCGCCCCACCAGGATGCGGCCGGTGAACTCGTCGACGATGATGACGTCGCCGTCTCGGACGATGTAGTCCTTGTCGCGCTGGTAGAGCTCCTTCGCCTTGATGGCGTTGTTCAGGTAGCTCACCAGCGGCGAGTTGGCGGCCTCGTACAGGTTGTCGATGCCCAGCTGGTCCTCGACGAACTCGACGCCCGCCTCGTGCACACCCACCGTGCGTTTCTTGATGTCCACCTCGTAGTGGACGTCCTTCTTCATCATGGGGGCGATGCGGGCGAACTCGGGGTACCACTTCGACGACGCGTCCGCGGGGCCCGAGATGATCAGCGGGGTACGGGCCTCGTCGATGAGGATCGAGTCCACCTCGTCCACCACGGCGAAGTTGTGTCCGCGCTGGACCAGGTCGTCCAGCGAGTGCGTCATGTTGTCGCGGAGGTAGTCGAAACCGAACTCGTTGTTGGTGCCGTACGTGATGTCGGCCGCGTAGGCGGCACGCCGCTCGGCGGGCGTCATGCCCGAGAGGATCACGTCCACGCTCAGTCCGAGGAAGCGGTGAACGCGGCCCATCCACTCCGAGTCACGCTTGGCCAGGTAGTCGTTGACCGTGACGACGTGGACGCCGTCACCGGACAGCGCGTTCAGGTACGCCGGGAGGACGCAGGTGAGGGTCTTGCCCTCACCGGTCTTCATCTCGGCGACGTTGCCGAAGTGCAGCGCGGCACCGCCCATGACCTGGACGTCGAAGTGGCGCTGGGACAGCACCCGCTTGGACGCCTCGCGGGCGACCGCGAACGCCTCGGGCAGCAGTTCGTCGAGGCTCTCGCCGTCCTGGTGCCGCTTCGTGAACTCGTCGGTCTTCGCACGCAGTTCGGCGTCCGACAGGGCTTCGACGTCCGGCGAGAGGGACGACACGTGGTCGGCGATGTGCTTCAGCCGCTTGACCATGCGACCTTCACCGACACGGAGCAACTTGGACAACGACAACGTCGGCACGGGCTATTCGTCCTCAATATCGGGTACGTGGGGCGTGAACCGAGCCCGTCCACACGGGGGGCGCAGTTCGATGCGAAGAGACCTCGTCGGTCTCCCGGCGGAACCATCGTAGGCGTCGAGCCTGACAGCGCGCTGTGAGGCACACCGGATGTTCCGCGCACGACACCGGGCGCCCGCCGGAGCGGACGCCCGATGTGGTCGGCGCGGCGGTGCGAGCGTCAGGACAGACGCAGCAGTCCGTAGTCGAACGCGTGGCGGCGATAGACGACCGACGGCCGGTCGGACTCCTTGTCGTGGAACAGGAAGAAGTCGTGGCCCACGAGCTCCATCTCGTACAGGGCGTCGTCGACGGTCATCGGCACGGCCGGGTGTTCCTTGACGCGCACCACGGTGCCCGGGCCCTCGGTGGCGTGGTCGTCGACGGCGGGCGCCTCCTCGACGGGGGCAGTGACGGCCTCCTCGACGAGCGCGGCGGTCGCCTCGGCCACCGACACGGGCCGCTTCTCCCCGTAGTGGACCTTGCGGCGGTCCTTCGTCCGTCGGAGACGGCTCTCGAGCTTGGTGGTCGCCGACTCGAGGGCGGCGTAGAAACTGTCCGCGCAGGCCTCGGCACGCGCGACGGGGCCCTTGCCCCGCACGGTGATCTCGACTCGCTGGCAACTCTTGGACTGACGACGGTTGCGTTCGTGGAACAGCTCGACGTCGAACAGATGGATGGTGGGATCGAAGCGCTCGAGGCGAGCGAGCTTCTCGGAGACGTACAGGCGGAAGTGGTCGGGTATCTCGACGTTGCGACCCTTGACCACGACCTCGGCGGCGGGTTCGGCGCTCGAGCTGTCGTCGGCCGGGACGGCACTGGGTGCATCGTCGAAGTAGACGGGATCCGCAGTGGCGTCGGTCGAGTCGAGGGCGGTGGAGTCGTTCTGCTCCGGACCATGGGCGTGAGCTTCGCGGGGATGCGCGTGCACCCGGTGGGTGCTCGTGTGTGCAGTCGTCACTGGTGACGTTGTCGTCATACGTACCTCCCGATAGAGGCCGCGCCGAGATCGCTTCTGGCGCAGCGGAAGAACGGTGACACCGGAGCGCGGACCGCCCGGCGCCTTCGGTGGTGAGGCATCACCTCCAGACCCGGTAGCGAGGATCGATCGTGGCCCTGACCGTAGTCGCTCCCCGGATGGTCTGCCACTGTTCACGGGATATTCACGGGACCTTTTCAGGCTCCCATTCCGGCACCGGGACAGGCACTGCGACGTCAGCGCACGGCGGCGAGAACGAGCACCGCGTCGACACCGACACCGGACCGTCGCAGTGCCGCCACCGACTCCGCGGCGGTGGTTCCGGTGGTCACCACGTCGTCGACGAGCAGCACCGGTCCGCGACCGATCGCGGCGATGCCCCCGCTCCGGACACGGACCCGCCCCCGCAGGTTGTCCGCACGCTCGTCGGCGGTGAGACCGACGGAGTCACGCACCTGCGCGTCCACCCGCAGCACCGACACGACGCGCACGTCCTCCGGTGCGAGCACCCGCGCGACACGGCGGCAGGTACGCAGGATCGGATCACCACCGCGCGCCCGTGCCGCGCGGCGTCGGGACGGGGCCGGGACCAGCACGAGGGCCGACAGCTCGGGTGGATCGATCTCCCCGGCGTCGCGCAGGCGCGTCACGGCGGCGGCGAGGGCGACCCCGAGCGGTGCCGCGAGATCCCGGCGACCGCGTTCCTTCATCGCCAGGATCGACGCACGATGCGGGCCGGCGTACGGGCCGAGCGCCCAGCACGGCACCCCGGGATCGACACGCGGCCGCACCGACCCCGGCGCCGCGTCGAGCGCGCAGGCGCAGGCGGGGCACCACGAGGCGTCGACACGGGCGCAGCCGCCGCACTCGCGGGGCAGGATGAGGTCCAGCAGGGTCATCGGCACCGGCACACTGTGTCGCGGGGCTCCGACAGAGTTCGCCGCTCGTCAGCCCGGCAGGACAGGCACGGACTTCGTGCCGGTCAGGCCGGGCACCTCGCGCCAGTAGCGGTCACTCGCCGGGTCGCTGTCGTCGATCTGGAACACGGCGCGCGAATCGGCCACGTAGGTGCTCGACGCGGAGGCGTCGACGGACACGACGGGAGCGGTGAGGTTGCGGCTGGGCAGCCCGTCGAGACGTGAGCCGTCGACGGCCACCTGCACGATCGGGATGTCGGTCGCCGCTCGGGCCACGACCACCGTGTCACCGGTGCTCCAGTCCAGGGACAGCGCCGCGCTCGCCAGACCGTTGGCCACCGCCTCGGGCTCGCGGAGTGCGTAGGTGCCGTCGGCGCGCCGCACCACCACCGCCACGTAGACGGCGCCGTCCACGATGAGAGCCGCTCGCACCCCGTCGCGGGAGAGCCGAAGTTCGGTGATCTGGCCGCCGAGCTCGGCGATGTCGGCGGAATCGACGTCCACCACCGACACCTGTCCGGTGGCCGGGTCGCGGACGGCGCGCTTGACCACGGTGCCGTCCACGACGGCCCACACGGCGTCTCGGTCGGGACCCCAGGTGGGCCGGGTGATCGAGCCACCCTCCGCGACCGGGAAGGCGTTGCCGCCGTAGGAGCCGATGAGCAGCGCGTCGGGCGGCTGCGGCGCCGCACGACCGGTGTCCGACACGGCCGCCACGAGCGTTCCGTCGCTGGACAACGAGATGGACCGCATGTTGTTGACGGTGCCGAAGTAGCCGGGAACCGGTGTCACGCCGTCGGTTCCGATGCGGACGAGCCCGCCGTTGCGCAGTGCGTGCAGGCCCACGTCGGCACCCGTCACCGCCAACGGATCGAATTCTGCGACCTCGGCGGTGGTCCAGCCGTCCGGATAGTTCGGGTCCAACGGCGCGCCGTCCGAGAGCAGGACGTAGGGACCCGACACCTCGGCCTCGGCCAGTGTCCAGATGATCTGCGCGGCAAGTAGTTCGCGGGTCGCGCGGTCCAGCGCACCGGCGCCCCGGAAGTCGATGCGGACACCGCCGAGACCGATGCCGACGGCCGAGGTACGCCCGTCGGCTTTTGTGATGGGACCGGCTGTGGTGACACCGTTGAACACGTTGCGCACCGCCGGCTCCAGCGACAGTCGCGGACCCGCCTGCAGCAGTGCCGTCAGGGTCTCTGTCATCCGGTCCTGCGTGGTGTTCACCCAACGCTGATCGGGCACCAGTTCGGTGCCGGTGGGATCGACGAAGTACAGCGACTTGCGCTGGTAGGAGGTGAGGAACTGGGTGCGGTCCATGACGACTCCGGACGGCAGCTCGTCGATCCGCCACTCGCCGTCCTCGCGGGCCAGCGTCACCTGGGTCTCGAACGATCCCTGCTCGGCGCGGTACTGCCCACCCTGATCGAGCTGCCCCACCCGGTTGGCTCGGATCGTGTACTGCGCGGCGTCACTCGACCGAGAGTCCTCGAGGACGTCCACCTTGTCCACGACGATCGCGCTGGCGCCGTCGTTCCACTCCGAGGCGGCGTTCGCCGTCAGGAACTGACGTGCACCCGCGTGGTCGTCCGCCGGATCGGTGCTGGCCTTCACGAAATCGCGGACCAGAAGATTGGGTTCACGACCCGCGGCGGGAACGGGGAGTTCCTGCTCGACGGGCCCCCGCGCGACGGTGCCGATGGCCTGCGGCGCAGACGACGCGGGCAACGACGCGCATCCGGACGCGACGAGCGCGAGCGCGGCCACGCACGCCACGAGGGCGGCTCGTCGCCGCGGCACGGTGCGGTCTCTCACGGTCGCTGCTCCCCCGCCGTGGCGCCGACACTCGTCGGGCGCGCCGCCGGAAGCGGCTGTCCCTGTGCGTACCTGCGGCCCGCGGGTCGCAGCGGCAGTGGGCTGGACACGACCTTGCGACCACGCACGCGCGGCAGCGTGAAGCGGAACCAGGCGCCCTGGCCCGGTTCGCCCCAGGCCTCGAGCTTGCCGTCGTGCAGGCGGGCGTCCTCGAGACTGATGGCGAGCCCCAGGCCTGTACCGCCCGAACGTCGCACGCGGGACGGATCCGACCGCCAGAAGCGGTTGAACACGAGCTTCTCCTCACCGGGGCGCAGTCCCACACCCTGGTCCCGCACGACGAAGGCGGCGGCGTCGTCGTCCGCGCGCAGGCGCAGCAGGACGGGCTTGCCCTCCCCGTGGTCGAGAGCGTTCGCCAACAGGTTGCGCAGCACGCGTTCGACACGGCGCGGGTCCACCTCGGCGTTGACCGGCTCGTCGGGCATGTCGACGATCAGCTCGGTGCCCGTCTCGCGGGCGAGGTGCCGCACGGTGGACACCGCGGCGCGGGCGCACATACGGAGATCGAGTTGCTCCGACGCCAGTTCGGCGACGCCCGCGTCGTGGCGGGAGATCTCGAGCAGATCGTTGAGCAGTGTCTCGAAACGGTCCAGCTCGGCGACCAGCAACTCGGACGAGCGCTTGAGCAGCGGATCGAGACTCTCACTGGCGTCGTGGATGAGCTCGGCGGCCATGCGGACGGTGGTGAGCGGCGTTCGCAGCTCGTGCGAGACGTCGGACGTGAACTGGCGCTGCAGGTTTCCGAACTCCTCGAGCTGGGTGATCTGCTTCGACAGGCTCTCGGCCATCTCGTTGAACGACATGGCGAGCCGGGCGATGTCGTCCTCGCCGCGCACCGGCATCCGTTCCTTGAGCCGGCCGTCCGCGAAGCGCACCGCGATGCGCGACGCCGATCTGATGGGGACCACCACCTGCCGGGCGACCAGCATCGAGATGGCCGCGAGCAGCACCAGCAGGACCGCACCGCCGATGAGCAGGGTTCCGCGCACGAGGGCGAGGCTGCGATCCTCTCCCGCGAGGGGGAACACCAGGTACAGCTCGAGGGTGGAGAGGTCCGACGCGGTGGGACTGCCGACGATGAGGGCCGGACCCGAGTAGCCGTCCGGTTCCGACACGGTCGCGTACTGGTAGCTCACCTGGCCGGCCTGGACGAACGAGCGCAACGTCTGCGGGATCTGGTCGGCGGGACCGGTGAACAGCTCGTCGCGGGCTCCGTCGCCGGGGACGATGAGCACGGGGTCGAACGTGCCGGCGGACGTGCTGTCCGCGCCGCTCTCGGTGTCCCGGCTCGTCAGACCGGACCGAGCGAGCTCCAGACGGTTCGAGATCGACGTCGAGTCGTCGCCCGCCAACTGGCTCTCGACGGACGCACGCGCGCGATCGAGCTCCTTCGTGGCGGCGTCGATCTTGGTGTCGAGAAGTCGATCCGTGATCTGACTCGTGAGCACGACGCCGAGGATCGTGATCACGATGAGGGAGAGCGTCAGCGTGGACACGACGACGCGCAACTGCAGCGACCGACGCCACGCGTGACCGGCGGCAGCCCACATGGACCGGGACCATCGCACCAGAGGCGAGAAGGTTCCGTTGATGCGTCGACGGGAGCGGGACGTGAAGATCACCGACCGTCCCGCAGTCGATCGGCTCCGATCACGGCGGGCCGGCCTTGTACCCGACACCGCGCACGGTGAGAACCACCTCGGGGTTCTCCGGATCCGTCTCCACCTTGGCGCGCAGTCGCTGGACGTGCACGTTCACGAGACGGGTGTCGGCGGCGTGCCGGTATCCCCACACCTGTTCGAGCAGCACCTCGCGGGTGAAGACCTGTCGAGGCTTGCGGGCCAGCGCCACCAACAGGTCGAACTCGAGCGGCGTCAGCGAGATGAGCGAGCCGTCGCGGGTGACCTTGTGCGCCGGAACGTCGATGACGACGTCGCCGATCGACAGGAGCTCGGCCGGCTCCTCCTCGGTGCGTCGCAAGCGCGCACGGACGCGCGCCACGAGCTCCTTCGGTTTGAAGGGCTTCATGATGTAGTCGTCGGCGCCGGACTCGAGTCCCAGCACGACGTCGACCGTGTCGGTCTTGGCGGTGAGCATCACGATCGGCACACCGGAGTCCGCCCGCAGCACGCGGCAGACGTCGATGCCGTTCATACCGGGGAGCATCAGGTCCAGCAGCACCAGATCCGGTCGGTTCTCCCGGACGGCGGACAGCGCCTGGGTGCCGTCTCCCACCACGAACGGCTCGAATCCCTCACCGCGCAACACGATGGTGAGCATCTCGGCAAGAGCCGTATCGTCGTCGACGACCAGAATTCGTGGCTTCATGACGACTATCGTGTCATCCCGTCGTACTCCGCAGTCTGATTGAGAAGTTCGGCGGCGAGTCTCGTCACGTCGACCTGCTCACCGTCCGCCTGCGCGCCGTTCACGACGAACCACGGCGACATCCACGACGAGGCCGCGAGTCCCGCGTAGACCGCCGCGGTACGGGCCTGGAGACCACCGTCGCGCTCGTACGCGTCGCGGGCCCGCGACGGATCCTCCTGCTCCCGACCACGCGCGCGATGCTCCGCGACCTCGACCGGAACGTCGAGGAGGATCTGGGCGGAGGGACGCGGCAGGACGAGGCGATCGAACTCGAGCGCGCGCACCCACTCGACCATCGCACCGTCCGCGTCCTGGTGGACCCGCGCGGCGGAGTACGCCGCGTTGGACGCGACGTAGCGATCGAGCAGAACGACGTCGTGCCGGTGCAGCATCCGACGGAGGTCGGACACCGCACCGGCACGATCGAGGGCGAACAGCACTGCCATCGAGTTCACCCCGGCGGCGAGATCGCCGTGCTCACCGGCCAGCGCCTCGGCGGCCAGGTCGGCGTGGATCGACTCCCCGTAGCGGGGGAAGCCGACGCGGACGGCGTCCACCCCGGCGGCCTCCCACGCGTGCGTGAGGCGGGACGAGAGCGTGAACTTGCCTGCTCCGTCGACGCCCTCGATCGCGATGAGAGTGCCCATCGACTCCACTCCTGCCTGTCGAGGCCTACGGGACCGAGTGTCAGTACCGGTAGTGCTCGGGCTTGTACGGGCCCTCGACGTCGACACCGATGTACTCGGCCTGCTCCTTGCTGAGCTTGGTCAGCGTGCCACCGAGAGCCTCGACGTGGATCTTGGCGACCTTCTCGTCGAGGTGCTTCGGCAGGCGGTAGACCTCGTTGTCGTACTCGTCGGGCTTCGTCCACAGCTCGATCTGCGCGATGACCTGGTTCGAGAAGCTGTTGCTCATGACGAACGACGGGTGACCGGTGGCGTTGCCGAGGTTCAGCAGACGACCCTCCGAGAGGACGACGATCGACTTGCCGCTGGAGAAGATCCACTGATCGACCTGCGGCTTGATGTTGATGCGTGTCGAACCGGACCGCTCGAGACCGGCCATGTCGATCTCGTTGTCGAAGTGGCCGATGTTGCCGAGGATGGCCTTGTCCTTCATCGACCGCATGTGGTCGAGCGTGATGATGTCCTTGTTGCCCGTCGCGGTGATGACGATGTCGGCCTTGCCGATCGCCTCGTCCACCGTGACGACGTCGAACCCGTCCATGAGCGCCTGGAGCGCGTTGATCGGGTCGACCTCGGTGACCTGGACGCGCGCGCCCTGGCCGGCCAACGACTCGGCACTGCCCTTGCCCACGTCGCCGTAGCCGCAGATCAGGACCTTCTTGCCACCGATCAGCACGTCGGTGCCGCGGTTGATGCCGTCGATCAGCGAGTGGCGGGTGCCGTAGGTGTTGTCGAACTTGCTCTTGGTGACCGAGTCGTTGACGTTGATCGCCGGGAAGGTCAGCTCGCCGGCCGCGGCGAACTGGTACAGGCGCAGCACGCCGGTGGTGGTCTCCTCGGTGACACCCTTGACCGACTCGGCGATGCTCGTCCACTTGGTGGCGTCCTGCGCGAGCGACTCGCGGAGCAGTCCGAGGAAGACCTTGTACTCGTCGGAGTCGCGGTCCTCGTCGACGGGCGGCACGACGCCGGCCTTCTCGAACTGCGCACCGCGCAGCACCAGCATCGTGGCGTCTCCGCCGTCGTCGAGGATCATGTTGGCGTGGCGGGGAGTGCCGTCCTCGGCGACCGGCCAGGTCAGCATCTTCTCGGCGGCCCACCAGTACTCGGCCAGCGATTCGCCCTTCCAGGCGAACACCGGGATTCCCTGCGGATCCTCGGGCGTGCCGTGGGGTCCGACGACGATCGCGGCGGCGGCGTGATCCTGGGTGGAGAAGATGTTGCACGATGCCCACCGCACCTCGGCTCCGAGCGAGACCAGCGTCTCGATCAGGACGGCGGTCTGGACCGTCATGTGCAGCGACCCGGAGATCCGTGCACCCTTCAGCGGCTGCACGTCGGCGTACTCGCGACGCAGGGACATGAGGCCGGGCATCTCGTGCTCCGCGAGGCCGATCTCCTTGCGGCCGTACTCAGCCAGCGAGAGATCCGCGACCTTGAACTCGATGCCACCGCGGATGTCCGCCTGCAGCGCCTCGGTGCTCGAAATGTCGGGGGATGTCGATGTCGTCATTGTGTGATGCCACTCCTGTCGGCTGATGATCGGCTTCCAGGCTATCGGCTCACGGCTGCCCGCGGGTGGGTCGGGGCCACGACGTGTCCGGTTCCGTCGTCTCGCGCCGACGGGTCAGGCGGCGGCGGCGCGTTCGGGAACGGTCGCCCAGCGCCGTTCCAGTCGAGCGCGGGCGCTCGGCTGCAGGTTCGCGCGGGTGACGTCGCCGTCGTAGTGCGCGACGACCCTGGGGTCCATCACGCGACGCCACAGGGGCGGGACGGCCGCGAGGACGACCATCGTCGCGTAGCCGGCCGGCAGTTGCGGCGCCTCGTCGAAGGTGCGCAACGTCTGGAACCGGCGGCCCGGGTTCGCATGATGGTCGCTGTGCCGCTGCAGGTGGTACAGGAAGATGTTGGTGACGATCCGATCGCTGTTCCAGCTGTGCCGCGGCGCGCACCGCTCGTACCGGCCCGTGGGTGTCCGTCCCCGGAGCAGCCCGTAGTGCTCGATGTAGTTGACGGACTCGAGGGTCATCACGCCGACCACCGCCTGGAGCACGAGGAACGGCAGGATGCCGACGCCGAAGACGGCGACCAGGACACCGAAGAGTGCAGCGGACATCGCCCACGCGTTGAGCACGTTGTTGCGGATCGTCCACACGCCGCTGCCCTTGCGCTCGAGACGCTGCTTCTCCAGCTCCCAGGAGGACACGAGGCCGCCGCTGACACTGCGGGACAGGAACCGGTAGAGGGACTCGCCCATGCGCGCGCTGGCCGGGTCGGCGGGCGTCGCGACACGCGCATGGTGTCCGCGGTTGTGTTCGACGTGAAAATGGCCGTACAGGCTCTGCGCCAGAGCGATCTTGGCCAGCCAGCGCTCGGTGCTCTCCACCCGATGACCGAGCTCGTGCGCCGCGTTGATCCCGATGCCGGCGACGAGACCGACACTGACCGCGTACCCGATCTTGTCGACGGCGGACAGGGTGCCGAAGGTGACGAGGTAGCACGCGACACCGAGCCCCGCGTACTGCACCGGAAGGAACAGGAACGTGCACCACCGGTAGAAACGGTCGTGCTGCAGGTCCTGCACCTGCGCGTCGGACGGATTGTTGCCGTCCTCCCCCGCCAGCGCGTCGACCACGGGGATGACCAGGAAGAACAGCATCGCGCCGCTCCACCAGAAGGCCGACACCCCCGTGTGCAGAACCAGTTGGGACGGCAGCAGTGCCGAGGCGGGCGCCAAGATCCCCAGTAGCCAGAGCAGCTTCTTCGGGTCGTGCCACCGCCGCGCCATACGTCACTCCTCGACATCGAGTGGACTCCGCGGCGGACTCGTGCCCACCGCAGAAACAAACTTCCGGTCTCGAATCCGAGTGTAGAGCAAGTAGCGCGACGGTCCGACGATCCGAATGGTGAGATCGGTCCGTTATCGGCGCGAAATATGGTGACTAGTGGGTGTCATCCGCATGCTGCCGGGCTCCGAGCACCGAGTGGCGGCGGCTGTAGCCGAAGTACACCACGACTCCGAGCGCCATCCAGACGACGAACCGCAGCCACGTCTCCACCGACAGGTTCAGCATCAGCCACACGCAGGCCAGCACGGCGAGGATCGGCACCAGCGGAACCAGGGGGACGCGGAAGCCGCGCTTCAGGTCGGGACGGGTTCGACGCAGGACGACGACACCGATGGAGACCAGGACGAAGGCGAACAGGGTGCCGATGTTGACCATCTCCTCGAGCGTCCCGATGGGGAAGAACGCCGCGAGAAGGCCGACCACGATGCCGACGAGCACGGTGATGCGCACCGGGGTGCCACGGCTCCCCGTCTTCGCGAGACGACGCGGCATCAGACCGTCGCGCGACATCGCGAAGAGCACGCGCGACTGTCCCAGCATGAGCACCATGACCACGGTCGTGAGTCCGGCCAGCGCACCGAAGGAGATCACCTTCGACGCCCAGGTGATGCCGTTAAGTTCGAACGCCGTGGCCAGGGTCGCGCCCTCGCCACCGAGTTCGGTGTACTTCACCATTCCGGTCAGCACCAGGGTGACCGCGACGTACAGGATCGTGACGATCAGGAGCGAGCCCAGGATTCCGCGCGGCAGGGCCTTCTGCGGATCGGACGCCTCCTCGGCCGTGGTGGCCACCACGTCGAAGCCGATGAACGCGAAGAACACGAGACTCGCGGCGGCCAGGAGTCCGTACCAGCCGAAGTTGCTGCCCTCGGCGCCGGTGACGAAGGAGAACAGCGACTGGGTGAGGCCCGACTCCTTCTCGGCGGGGACGGCGGGCGGGATGTAGGGCGAGTAGTTCGCCGCTTTGATGTAGAACGCTCCGACCACGACGATGAGCAGCACGACGCCCACCTTGATCGCGGTGATGACGAGGGAGACGCGCGAGGAGATCTTCACACCCGTCGCGAGCAGGACGGTGAGCACCGCGACGATGACCAGGGCACCCCAGTCGACGTCGAGTCCGCCGATGGACACCACGGGCGACGACGTCCCGAGTACCTCACCGAGGTACAGGGACCAGCCCTTCGCCACGACGGCCGACGCGAGGGCGAACTCCAGGATCAGGTCCCAGCCGATGATCCACGCGACGAACTCTCCGAAAGTGGCGTACGAGAACGTGTACGCGCTGCCCGCGACCGGCACCGTCGAGGCGAACTCGGCGTAGCAGAGCGCGGCGAGTCCGCACGCGATCGCGGCGAACACGAAGGCGAGCGAGACGGACGGGCCCGCGACGTTCCCGGCGGTGCGCGCCGTCAGGGTGAAGATGCCCGCACCCACGGCGACCGCGACACCGAAGACGGTGAGATCCCACGATGACAGGCTCTTGCGAAGTTTCGTGTCCGGCTCGTCCGTGTCGCGCATCGACTGCTCGATGGACTTCGTTCTGCGCAGACCGGTGTTGCGCGAACCGGGTGCGTCCTTGCCGTCGATGGTCACCGTCGAAACTCCTCACGTCCTCCGGGCGGCCGTCGACCGCCCGAGGTCATCGTCACACGAACACTGAACTAGGCGGGACGTATCCGCCAGCGTGTCGGGGCCGTCAGATCCCGCCGACGCCCGCCACGAACACGCGAGCCGAGTCGGTGAGAGCACACAGCTGCGGGTCCGGATCGGACGCGGCGATCCAGACGGCACTTCCCCGCTCCACGACCAGGGTGGACTCACCCGAGGAGACCTGTACCCGACCGTCGACACACAGGACGATGCGCGGCGCGGCGTCACCGTCGTGCGCGAGCGTCCACGGCTCACCGTCGCCGGACGCCGCGGACAATTCGACACCGACGAGTGCGAACTCCGGTGCCGGCGTGGGATAGCGCACCACGTGCGGACGGCTGGTGTCGGCGACGAGGACCGGTGAGTCGAGCGGCTCGAAGTCGAGCACCCGCAACAGTTCCGGGACGTCGACGTGCTTGGGCGTGAGTCCCCCACGCAACACGTTGTCCGAGTTGGCCATGATCTCCACCGCGGTTCCGCGCAGGTACGCGTGGAGGTTTCCGGCGTCCAGGTACAGAGCTTCGCCCGGCTGCAGCGTGACCCGGTTGAGCAGCAACGCCGCGAGCACGCCTGCATCGCCGGGGTAGTACTCCCCCAATTCCAGTGCGGTGCGCAGTTCCGGCACGAAGGTGCGGTCCCCGGTCTGCTCGGCACGTTCGAGAGCGCGGACGCACGCGTCCAGAACGGCCGGCAGCACGGAGTCCAACGCCCGCTGCGGCAGAGTGATCCACGAGGTGAAGAGGGTGCGCAGGCCGCTCGAATCCGGTTGCGCGGCAAGCATCTCGGTGTAGGGACGCAGCTCGTCCGCATCGAGCCGACCGAACAGCTCCACCGTCTCGGCGGGACTGCGGAACCCGGCGAGCGCGTCGAACTCCGTCAGGGCGACCACGAGCTCGGGCTTGTGGCTGGCGTCCTTGTAGTTCCGGACGGAGGCGTCGAGGGGCACGCCCGCGGCGTTCTCCCGTCGGAAACCCTCGCGCGCCTGGTCCGAGGAGGGGTGAGCCTGCAGCGACAGCGGCTCCTCGGCCGCCAGGAACTTCACGAGGAACGGCAGGCGCGGACCGTGCCGCTCCACCACACCGGTTCCGAGCAGTCCGGTCGGATCGGAGTCGATGGCCTCGAGCAGCGAGACCCGACCGCGCGGCGTGACGAGATGCGCCGGGTCGCCCGGATGAGCACCGAACCACAACTCCGCCTCGGGATGCCGGGTGGGTGCGGGCACGCCGCGCAGTTCGGCGAGAGCCGTGCGCGAACCCCACGCGTAGGACCGTGCTGTTCCGTCGAGGAGATTCACCGACCACCACCTGCCGTCGTCATCGCTGCGAACCCGGACACGGCTGGGGTCACTCCCTGCCTCCCGAGGCCTGAGAATTCGAGAGTTGGAGATAGGCCGCCGCGGCCTCGATCCGCACCGCCAGGACGAGCGCCCTGCGCAGCGACGCCCCGACCGGCGTCGTGGGACCGGGCACCGCGGCGGGCGCGGGCGCCTCCAGATCCGTGCGGGGACCACCGTCGTCGTCGACGCGAACCACGTCGACCTCACCCAGGACGGCCACCCGCCGGCGGACCAGACTGTCGTCGGGGTCGGTCGACACGGTGAACACCCGAACGGGATCGGCCGGGGGTGGACCGTCGAGTTGGTCGTCGTGGAACAGCGGGTCGTAGTCGACACTGCCGCTCTCGGCGGAGTCCCCACCAATCGCGCCGAGGTCGTGGATCACACCGACGGCATCGGAGAGTTCGGTGGCCGCCGCCACGACGCCCGCGGCACGCAGCAGGGACGCGGCTCCGTGCCGGGCAACCTCGGTCGCCGCCACGCCGTCACCGGTCATGAGGACCCGACGACCCGCCATTCGGGACGCCAGACCTTTCGCGGGATTCTGGAACACCTCGACGGACGCGTGGTGTCGCATGGCCTCCGCGTCCACCGCATCGGCCACCGCGTCGAGGTCACCGACCGACGACGCCGGGTCCACCGCAGCGAGCACCGCGGCCATCACCGCGACGTGCCGGGCGTAGGAGTTGCGATCGAGGACACGGACTCGCGGCGGGAAGGACACCACCCGGCCGGCGCCGGCGTCCGCGACAGGACCCTCGTCCGGTACGGCCACCACGACCTCTGCACGCCGACGTACCCCGGCGGCGACGGACTCCGCGATTGCCGGATCGCCGGCGTCGTCGCCGGCCACGACCACGACGTCCAGGGGTCCGACCCACGGCGGGGTCGCGGGAAGCGAGACGACCGGCACGCCGGCGGTCGGAGCGAGGACCGCGGCGACCAGCGCCGACGCCCTCCGGGCGGGACCGGACGCGGCGACGAGCACGACACTGCGGGGACGCAGACCGTCCAGCGGCGCCAGCAGGCCCTCGCGGACAGCGGACGCGGTGGCGCGGATCTGTGCGCCGGCCAGCGCGGCGGAGTGCAGTGCGCCCAACGAGTCCGCAGCCAGTATCGCGCTCGCGTCGTCGAGATCGACGTACGCCGAAGGAGCAGTCATGGGCACCTCACCCGCCTCTCTCGTTCCGTATCCCCCACTATGACAGTCCGCAACCGTCACGCGCGGACGATGCTCAGGATCTCCGTCGTCAGGCGGTCCACGTCCTCGGGGGTGCGTGCCTCGACATTGAGTCGGAGCAGGGGCTCGGTGTTGGAGGCGCGGAGGTTGAACCACGCGCTGTCACCGAGATCGACCGTCACACCGTCCAGCTCGTCGGTGGAGACGGTGCGATCGGCGAACGCCGCGACCACCGCGGCGGTGCGCTCACGAGCGTCGGCCACCGTCGAGTTGATCTCGCCCGATGCCGCGTACACCTCGTACTTGCGCATCAGGGCGGACAACGGCTCGTCCTGTGTCCCGAGCGCGGCGAGCACGTGCAGCGCTGCGAGCATGCCAGAATCGGCGCCCCAGAAGTCGCGGAAGTAGTAGTGCGCCGAGTGCTCGCCGCCGAACACCGCGCCGGTCTCGGCCATCAGTGCCTTGATGAACGAGTGGCCGACCCGGGTGCGCACGGCGGTACCGCCGAGCTGCTCCACCAACTCGGGCACCGACCGTGAGGTGATGAGGTTGTGAATGATGGTCGAGGAAGGGTGCTTGCCCAGCTCCCGCTCGGCCACCAGTGCGGTGATCGCGGACGGTGAGACGGGCTCGCCGCGTTCGTCCACCACGAAGCAGCGGTCCGCGTCGCCGTCGAACGCGAGGCCGATGTCCGCGCCCGTCTCGGTGACGAACTTCTGCAGATCGACGAGGTTCGCCGGCTCCAGCGGGTTCGCCTCGTGGTTGGGGAACGTGCCGTCGAGTTCGAAGTACAGGGGGTGCACGGTCACCGACGTCGGGTCCAGGACCGCGGGCACCGTGTGCCCGCCCATGCCGTTGCCGGCGTCCACCGCGACCGACAGCGGACGGATGTCGCTGATGTCCACGAGGTCGCGCACGAACGTGGCGTAGTCCGCGAGCACGTCCTGCTCGCTGATCGTGCCCGGCGCACCGTCGAACGTCGGGACGCCGTCGATGATCTCGGCCGAGATGGTGGCGAGTCCCGAGTCCTGGCCGACGGGCTTCGCGCCGGCCCGGCACAGCTTGATCCCGTTGTACTTCGCCGGGTTGTGGCTGGCGGTGAACATCGCACCGGGGCAGTCGAGCCGACCGGAGGCGAAGTAGAGCTGGTCGGTCGACGCGAGGCCGATGAGAACGACGTCGAGACCCTGTGAGGTCACCCCTCGCGCGAAGGCGGCCGACAGCGCGGGAGACGAGTCGCGCATGTCGTGCCCGACCACGACGCGGTGCGAGACGCCCTCGCCGCGTACGAGTCTCGCGAAGGCGGCCCCCACGTCGGCGACGAAGTCCTCGTCGATCTGCTCTCCGACGACACCGCGCACGTCGTACGCCTTGATGACGCTGTGAACCAGGTCAGCTGGTCGGGCCACTGCACACTCCTGCATCTGGGACGAACCGGACGGATCACGCACGACGGCGAGTCGGCGAGACCATGCTGGGAGCCTAGTGCCCGGGGGCGACGCGCGAGCAGTCCTGCAGCCCGACGCCGCGCGCCGGAACAGTCGTTCAGCTGGTGGGGTCGGGCAGAACGCGCAGATGTCCGCGTCGACCCGTGCGTGTCGGCGCGGCGGCCGGGACGTCGGCGGAGGTGCGCGTGTCGGACGACGAACCACGTCGACCGAGGGACGGAGCGGGACGCTCACGCGCACCGGCCTCGCGGACGGCCTCGGCGAGTGCGGTCAGATCGTCGTCGTCGGGGCTGGACGTGGAGAACCCACCCTCGTAGCGCACCATCTCCCACCCCTTGGGGGCGGTGATCGACGAACCGTGCACCTCGCACAGATCCCAGGAATGGGGCTCGTCCACGGTGGCGAGAGGTCCGACGACGGCGGTCGAGTCGGAGTACACGTACGTCAACGTCGCGACGGCCGGTCTCTTGCATCCCGGTCGGCAGCATCCCCGCACAGCTCTCACAGGTCGAACCCTAGCGCGTGTCCTCCGGCGTGCCTCGCAGGACACGGTCGTAGCATGGGCGCGTGTCGTTCACCGGATCCTCTCAACCCCGCGGCCGCGCCGGCGGCCGTCCCGGACGGGAACATCGGGCGTCCAGCTCGCGGTCCGCGGCGCGGCGGGGTCGCGGAATGCGCGGCACCCTGTTCCCCGACACGGTGCCCGCACGCAGGTCTCGCGCCGAGAAGTTCGATGCGGCGGTGCTGGACGCGTTCGCCGAGATCGACCGCAAGTGGCACGACCGGCTGACGAAACTGGACATCGCCGTCGACGACGTGCCGAAGATCCGTGCGGTGGACCCGGAATCGGTGAACTGGCCACCCGAGGTCGTGGCCGAGGGCCCGGTGCCGTTGTCGAGACTCGTTCCGGCGGGAGTGGACACGCGCGGAGCGACGACGCGGGCTCGGATCGTGCTGTTCCGTCGGCCCCTCGAGCGGAGAGCACACGACTCGCTGGAGCTGACGGACCTGGTGCACGACGTGTTGGTGGAGCAGGTGGCGACCTACCTGGGGGTCACGCCCGAGGTGGTCGACCCCGACACCGAGGACGACTGACACCCCGGCGCCTGCAGCGCGTCGTTCGGCGGCTGCGGTGACGCGACGCGTCAGATGATGCCGCGCTTGAGGCGGCGACGTTCGCGCTCGGACAGCCCACCCCAGATGCCGAACCGCTCGTCGTGCGCCAAGGCGTACTCGAGGCAGTCGTCCTTCACCTCGCACCCGAGGCAGATGCGCTTGGCCTCGCGCGTCGAGCCGCCCTTCTCCGGGAAGAATGCCTCGGGATCGGTCTGAGCGCACAGAGCGCGCTCCTGCCACTGATCCTCGAGCGGATCCATGTCGCCCGGCACCAGACTCAGATGCAGTGCGGGCGCAGGCATTCCGAGGCTCGTGAGCGGCGGGTCGACGTCGTCGACCGAGACGTCCTCCGGGTCGATCCCGTCCACGGGGTCCGCCGGGGCGTCCTCCGTCACGGCATCCACGTGCAGTACGTCGTCGAGTTCCCCGACGGGGGACTCCTGTCGACCGAGGTCGTGGTGTTGTTCCGGCATCACGTCCGCCTCCTCACCTGTTCGAGCGCAGTTGTTGTCGGTCACTTGTGTCGATGATCGACCGCGAAGCCGGATCGAAGAGCGAAGCCTCGTGTCACCATGGGACGTGACGCTGCGGAACGCAGCGCGCGAACTCGTGTCGACTCATGGGAACACGTGTTCGAACGGTGGTTCGCTACAAGCGATTCCGCTGTTCGAACCGTTAATGACATGACTGTGATTAGACACGCCGCGGTGTGTCGCGGTCAAGCGGACCGCTCGATTTGCAATACCATCCGATCTCCGGTTTTCCCGGAAGGCGAGACTTCCCCGGTGTTTCGCGTCGGACACGCCGTGATTCGCGCCCACCGGCCCGATCGCGCCGACGGCGACCGCCTAGGGTCGAGGGTCATGAAGGTGACTGTGGTGGTGGGCGGCGTCGGTGGCGCGCGGTTCCTCCAGGGGGTTCGAGAACTGCTGGGGCCGGACGGCGACGTCACGGCCGTGGTGAACGTCGGCGACGACGTCTGGATGCACGGCCTGCGCATCACACCCGACCTCGACACCTGCATGTACACGCTCGGCGACGGCATCGACACCGAGCGCGGCTGGGGTCGACGCGACGAGACGTGGAGCGTCAAGGAGGAACTCGCGGCGTACGGGGCCCACCCGGACTGGTTCGGGCTCGGGGACCGCGACATCGCGACGCATCTGATCCGGACGCGCATGCTCCGCACCGGGTACCCGCTGTCCGCAGTCGTGGAGGCCCTGTGCGACAGGTGGTCTCCGGGTGTCCGCCTGCTGCCCGTCACGGACGACCGCAGCGAGACCCACGTGGTGATCACCGATCCCGACGACGGCACCGACAAGGCCGTTCATTTCCAGGAGTGGTGGGTGCGCTACCGCGCTGCTGTGACGACTCACAGTTTCGCGTACGTCGGAGCGGACAAGGCGACCCCGGCGGACGGCGTCGTCGAGGCGATCGAGACCGCGGACGCGGTACTGCTCGCACCGTCCAACCCGGTGGTCAGCATCGGCGCCGTCCTGGCGGTGCCCGGCATCCGCTCCGCACTGCGCACCACACCCGCGAAGGTCGTCGGGCTCTCCCCCGTCATCGACGGCAAGCCGTTGCGCGGCATGGCCGACGAGTGCCTGTCCGTCATCGGTGTGGAGACGACGGCCGAGGCCATCGGCCGCCACTACGGCGCCCGCTCGGCGGCCGGCATCCTCGACGCCTGGCTGATCCACGAGACCGACACCGCCGACGTTCCCGGCGTGGACGTGCGCGCGGTACCTCTGCTCATGACCGAGCCCGCGGTGACCGCACGGATGGCGCGCGCCGCGCTCGAGGCAGCGGGCGTCCTGTGACCCGATCCGACGGTCCCGGCGATCATGCACCGGGCGGTTCGATCGAGGTGATTCCCGTCGCGGGACTCCCCGAGTTCCGGCCGGGCGACGACCTGGTGGCAGCAGTCGTCACGGCAGCACCGTGGCTCGCCGACGGCGACGTCCTGGTGGTCACGAGCAAGATCGTCTCCAAGGTCGAGGGACGCCTGGTGACCGCGCCGACCGACCCGGAGGCGCGGGACTCACTGCGCCGCATCCTCGTCGAGCAGGAGGCCGTGCGCGTACTCGCCCAGCGCGGTCGCACGCTCATCACCGAGAACCGCCTCGGCATCGTGCAGGCCGCGTCCGGCATCGACGGATCCAACGTGTCGACGGACGAGTTGGCCCTGCTCCCCGAGGATCCCGACGCGTCCGCCCGGGCACTGCGCGACGGTGTACGCCGTTCGCTGGGCGTGGCCGTCGCCGTCGTCGTCACCGACACGATGGGCCGCGCGTGGCGGAACGGCCAGACGGACAACGCGATCGGATCGGCCGGGTTGCCCGTCCTGCACGCGTACGCCGGTGGTCGCGACGCGCAGGGCAACGAGCTGATGGTCACCGAGGTCGCGCTCGCGGACGAGCTGGCATCCGCTGGGGATCTGGTGAAGGGCAAGCTCGGCTCGGTTCCCGTCGCCGTGGTCCGGGGTCTGCACTACGCCGACGACGGCTCCTCCGCCCGCGATCTGGTGCGTCCGGGCGAGGACGACCTCTTCTGGTTGGGAACGCAGGAGGCGCTGCGACGAGGTGCACTCGGCGCGGTACCCGCCCGTCGCTCGGTACGCGAGTTCGACTCGGCCCCGGTCGATCCCGCTGTCGTCGAGGCCGCCGTGGCGGACGCCGTCACCGCGCCGGCTCCCCATCACTCTCACCCGATGCGCTACGTCGCCGTCCGGACGCCGGCGGTGCGCACCGCACTGCTCGATGCGATGGCAACGCGGTGGCGCGCCGATCTCGGGCGAGACGGACGGACCGCGGACTCGATCGAAGCCCGTCTGGCACGCGGTGATCTGCTGCGCACCGCGCCGGAACTGATTCTGGCGTTCGCGGTGCTCGACGAGGCGCACGACTATCCGGACGCGGAACGGCAGTCCGCGGAGACCGTCATGTTCACGGTGGCGGCGGGCGCGTCGGTGCAGGCGTTCCTGGTGTCCCTCGCGGCGCGCGGCCTCGGCAGTTGCTGGGTCGGGTCGACCATCTTCGCCGCCGACACCGTGCGCGAGACGCTCGATCTACCCGCCGACTGGCATCCCGTCGGGGCCGTCGCCGTCGGACACCCGCTCACTCCCCCGTCGCCCCGCGCGCCGACGCCGCCCGGCTCCGCGTTCCGAGAACTGTGAGGAACCGTCCGTGAGCGCCGAGAGCCTCCACGAATCCGCGAGAGAACTGCTCCGTTCCTGGTCGACCACCGAGCCGCACGACGACTCGATGCGCCACACGATGCTGGCGTTCCTCGACAGTGCGCCGCGTGGCTGTCTCCGCGAGAACGTGGCCGGTCACGTCACCGCGTCGGCGCTGGTGCTCGATCGGAGTGGGTGCCACGTGCTCCTGACGCTGCACCCGCGGGTCGGACGATGGCTCCAACTGGGCGGACACTGCGAGGTCGACGACGAGACCGTCCGGGACGCGGCACTCCGCGAGGCGCGTGAGGAGAGCGGCATCGACGACCTGGTTCTCGAGCCGGAGCTGCTCTCCGTTCACACGCACCCGATCACGTGTTCGCTCGGCGAGCCGACGCGCCACCTCGACCTGCGCTTCGTCGTACGCGCCGCAGACGGTGCACACATCGTCCGCAGCGCGGAGTCGAACGACCTGCGGTGGTGGCCCGTCGACGACCTCCCCGACGGGGAGGCGGGCGCCGAACGAGACGCGTTGCAGGACATGATCTCCCGCGCGGCGGCTCGCTGAGCCTCGGACGTCCTGAATTCTCGGGCGCCCTGAATTGTCGGACGCCCTGGATCCTCAGACGTCGGTCGAGAAGCGCACTCCACCGTCGGGCAGCGTCACTCCGGGCCACACTCGGGCGCCGCGGAGCAGCTCGCACCGCGCGCCGATGTTGGCTCCGTCGCCGATGACGGCGTCGCGCACGAGTGCCCGCGGTCCGATGCGCGCACCGAATCCGAGGATCGATCGTTCGACCACCGCGCCGGCCTCGACCACGGCACCGTCGAAGAGAACGGCACCGTCGAGACGGGCGCCCGCTCCCACCTCGGCGCCGCGTCCGACGACCGTGCCGCCGATCAGCAGCGCGCCGGGAGCGACGCCCGCGCCGGGATGGACCAGCGACTCGCCCCGCGTCCCCGTCAGCGCAGGCGACGGTGCGATTCCGCGCACGAGGTCGGCGGAGCCCTTCACGAAGTCCTCCGGCGTACCCATGTCGCGCCAGTAGGCGGCGTCGACGTGTCCGAAGACTCGCTTGTCCTCGGCCAGCAGTGCGGGGAACACCTCACGCTCGACGGACACCGGACGATCGGACGGGATCTTCTCGATGATCTCCCGCTTGAACACGTAGCAGCCGGCGTTGATCTGGTCCGTCGGCGGATCCTGGGTCTTCTCGAGAAACGCGGTGACGCGGCCGGACTCGTCGGTGGGCACGCAGCCGAACGCGCGCGGGTCACCGACGCGGACGAGGTGCAGGGTGACGTCCGCCTCGGTGGTGCGGTGGGTGTCGAGCACGCCGCGCAGATCGGTACCGCCCAGCACGTCACCGTTGAAGACCATGACGTTGTCGGCGCGGAGCCGGGGCAGGACGTTGCGGATGCCACCGCCGGTTCCCATCGGCTCCTCCTCGAACACGTACTCGAGCTCGAGGCCGAGTGCGCTGCCGTCACCGAAGTGCTGCTCGAACACCTCCGACTTGAAGGACGTGCCGAGCACCACGTGATCGATCCCGGCATCCTTGATGCGCGCCAGGAGATGGGTGAGGAACGGCAGACCTGCCGTGGGCAGCATCGGTTTGGGGGCGGAGAGCGTGAGCGGACGCAGTCGCGTGCCCTTTCCTCCGACCAGAACTACGGCATCGGTCGCCGGAGCAGTCATCGCGTATCGCCTTTCTCAGAAACTTCTCACGAGCTCGAACCTGACCCGACCGTGTCGTCGCGTTGCCGCAGTGCAGCAGTCACGACCACCCTGGACCGCAACGCCAGTCCGGCGCGCAACGTCCACCGGAGAGGAGCTTGCCATCTCCGCGGGTGTCTATCAGCTTGGAAGCGGTAGGCGCTGCGGTGGTGCGCCGGCAACATCGACTCCGGATGACGCCCCGCGGCATGACCTTTGGCGTGCGTCACGACGGCCGTGGGCACGTAGATGTTGGTCCAGCCCGCTCGTCCGAGGCGATCTCCGAGATCGACGTCCTCCATGTACATGAAATACCGGGAATCGAACCCGTCCACCGAGTCGAACGCGGCACGGCGCAGCAACAGGCACGAGCCGGACAGCCACCCGACCGACCGCTCGCTGACCTCGTCGTTGTCCTGCCGGTAGCGCTGCGTCCACGGATTCGACGGCCACACCGAACCGAGCAGTGCGTGCAGCGACCCGGACGTGAGATCGGGAACGCGGCGGGCGGACGGGTAGCGCGAACCGTCCGGCTCGAGGATGAGGGGCCCGAGCGACCCGGCCCGCGGATGCCGTTCGGCGGCCGCCAGCAGCTCGTCGATCGACCCGGGGCCGAACTGGACGTCGGGATTGACGACCATGACGAACTCGGTGGCCGGATTCACCTCGGCGACAGCGCGATTGGCGGCGCCGCCGTAGCCGATGTTCGCTCCGGTGCGCAGCAATCGGACGTGGTCGTACGCGGCCTCGGCCGCCTCGGGCGCGCCGTCGGTGGACCCGTTGTCCGCGAGAATCACCGACACCGGCCGCGTCGTCGCATCCCGTAGGGACTCGAGGAATGCGTCGAGGTGCTCGCCGGGCGAATAGGTCACCGTCACGACGGCCAGGGGGGCACTCACGCCGGTCACCCTACTGGGCGGCTCCGGGCGGGTCCGCGACCGCCCGAGCCGCCAGCGCGGCCGTCAGGGCGTCGCGCCAGGGCCGCAGCGGGGTCAGCCCGGCACCCTTCCAGGCCGCGGGCGAGAGCACCGAGTAGGCGGGACGCGGCGCCGGCCGCACGTAGCGATCACTGCCGCACGGGTGAACACGGTCGGGATCGGCGCCCACGGTCTCGAAGGTCGCCCGAGCGAGATCGAACCAGGACGCCGTGCCGGCGTTGGTGGCGTGCAGGATCTGCGGCAGCGCTCGCGGCGACGTCGCCGCCTCGAGGAGCGCGTCCGCGAGATCACCCGAGTACGTCGGCGAACCCACCTGGTCGTTCACGACGTCGAGGGTCTCCCGCTCGGCCTCGAGCCGGAGCATCGTGGCGACGAAGTCGGAGCCGGTGCCGGTGTAGACCCACGCGGTCCGCACGATCGTCGCGGACGGCAACGCCTCCAGGACCGCCCGTTCCCCTGCCAGCTTGGTGCGCCCGTAGGCGGTCGCCGGCGCGGTGGGATCGTCGGGTTCGTACGGGGTCCGCGCGTCTCCGGCGAACACGTAGTCGGTCGAGACGTGCACGAGACCTGCACCGACCTCGGCGCACCGCTCGGCGAGCAGGCGCGGCCCCACCTCGTTCAGCAGTGCGGCGCGGTCCTCCTCGGTCTCCGCCGCGTCGACCGCCGTGTGCGCTGCGCAGTTGATCACCACGGTGCCCGGCACCACGGCGGCGGCGATCGACTCCGGATCTGTGATGTCGAGGTCGGCCGATCCGAAGCCGAGCACGCGGGCCCCGCGGTACCCGTCCCGCGCGCGGTCGACGAGTCGGCGACCGAGCTGACCTCCGGCTCCGGTCACCACGATCGTCCTGTCCGAACTCTGCTCTGCGTCGGTGGTCACAGCGACAGAGTGTGGCACGCCGTGGCGGGTTGCGCGGAGCACGGCGACCCTGCCGTTAGCCTGGGGATCGTGACGGATTCTGTGACGGGCCCCGGGACACCGCGCGATCCGTACAGACCTCGGACACAGCGCGGTGCGCAGCGGCGAACCGATTCTCGCGAGTCGGAACCGGGTGCGCGGCGCGCCTCCACCCGCTCCGACCGGGGGCGTCGACCTCCGACCAGCCACCGCCCCTCGCGGACACCGGGGCACTCCAACGCCGGCCGGATAGCCGTCGCTCTGTTCTCCGCCGGCGCGTTGCTGGTGACGGGCGTGGCATGGCAGAGCATCGACTCGCTGCGCAGCAACCTCGCGACGGTGTCGAACCTCGATCTCGGCGACGGGGCCGACGGTGCGGTCGACATCCTGCTCGTGGGCACCGACAGCAGGACCGACGCGCACGGCAACGCGCTCTCGCAGAACGAGCTCGACTCGCTCCGCGCCGGCGACGAGGTGGCCAACAACACCGACACCATCATTCTGATCCGCGTTCCCAACGACGGATCGTCCGCGTCGGCGATCTCCATCCCGCGCGACGCCTACGTGAACGTGCCCGGCATCGGCGACAGCAAGATCAACGCCGCGTACGGAGCCACCAAGGAGGAGAAGCGCCTCGAACTCGTCGAGAGCGGGGTGCCCGACGCCGAAGCCGACAGCGAGTCGACGCTCGCGGGCCGCAAGGCGCTCATCGACTCCGTCGCGGGCCTCACCGGCGTGACGGTCGATCACTACGCCGAGGTCGGGCTGCTCGGATTCGTCCTGCTCACCGATGCCGTCGGCGGCGTCGACGTGTGTCTGAACGCGCCGGTCGACGAGCCCCTCTCGGGCGCGCGCTTCGCGGCCGGGCAGCAGACGCTCTCGGGTGCCGACGCACTCAGCTTCGTGCGCCAGCGCCACGATCTCCCCCGTGGCGATCTCGACCGCATCGTCCGTCAGCAGGTGTTCATGGCGTCGCTGGTCCGCAAGGTGCTCAGCGCCCGCACGCTCAGCAACCCCGGCACGTTGGGGCAGCTCGGGTCGGCCGTGCAGCGCTCCGTCACCATCGACGACGACTGGGACGTCCTCGACTTCGCCACGAAGTTGCAGGACGTCGCCGGCGGCGCGGTCACCTTCGACACCATTCCCGTCGCGGACATCAACGGCGTCACCGACTACGGCGAGTCGATCGTCGCGGTCGACCCCGTCGAGGTCCAGACGTGGGTGCGAGGCCTGATCGGCGACGCGGCGCCGTCCGAGAGCGTGACGCCGACGCCCACCGTTCCCGACATCGACGCCTCGAGTGTCACCGTGGACGTCGCGAACGACAGCGGCGTCGACGGTCTGGCGTCCTCGGTCTCCGACACTCTGTCGGGCGAGGGCTTCGTTCCGGGCGAGGTCGGCAACAACGAGGGTGCGAGCGTCGACCGGACCACCGTGTACGCCGCGTCGTCGGACGGTGACGCCGCGGCGGCCGTCGCCGCGCGGGTCGGCACCGACCGGACCGAGACCGACGACTCGCTGCCGTCCGGGACCGTGCGCGTCGTGCTGGCCTCCGACTACTCCGCTCCCGCAGCGGCGGGATCGCTTCCGGCCGGTGTCTCGCCCGCAGGCGACACCGCCACCCCGGCTCCTGCGGCCGCGGACCCGATCGACGCCGGGTCCACGGGCCCCCAGTGCGTCAACTGATCGGGCCCGTTCGGAAGAATGTCGTCGATGACCTCAGGTGGCACGACGCTCACGGACGCGCTTCTCGGACCCATCCTCGCGGCGGACGCGGCGGGACCGCGCATCACCTACTACGACGACTCGACCGGTGAGCGCATCGAGTTGTCCGCGCTGACTCTGGCCAACTGGGCCGCGAAGACGGCCAACTTCCTCAGAGACGAGCTCGGTGTGTCGCCCGGCGACGTCGTCAGCGTCGTGCTCCCCGCGCACTGGCAGACCGCCTCGGTGCTGCTCGGCGCGTGGTGGGCCGGCGCCGAGGTGACTCTCCGGCCCGATACGGACGCGGCGGTCGCCCTGGTGACCGCCTCGGGTGTGAAGACCGCCGACGCCGGTGAGGTGGCCGCACTGTCGCTCGACCCGTTCGGTCGGCCCGTCGACGACCTCCCCCTCGGAGTCACCGACTACGCGACGTCGGTTCGCGTGCACGGCGATCAGTTCGTTCCCGTCGGCGCCGGGCCGGCCCTGGAGGGTCGCTCCGTCCAGGACGTCCTGACCGATGCACAGGGCCGCGCCGCAGCGCGCGGACTGTCGGCGACGGACCGGGTTCTCGCGACCGGGTCGTGGGACGACGCCGACGGACTGCTCGACGGTCTCGTCGCGGTGCTCGCGGCCGGCGCGTCACTGGTTCAGGTGACCGCGCTGGACCCGGCGGCACTCGATCGCCGCGTCGCCACGGAGAAGGTCACGACGGTCCTCGAGTGAGATAGCCCCCGTCGCCGAGTCCGGCCTCCACCTCGAAGCGGTTGGCGGCGCCCGGCCGGCGCATCTCCTCCACCAGGTACCGGATCGCGAACGAGAACCCGTGGCGGGCCCACTGGTCGGCGTGCACGGACTCGTGGCGCAGCATCGCCCGCCGTCGACGGGGATCGACGAGCGCGTGTCCGGTGAGGAACACTCCGCCGAAACACGTTCCGCCGCGGGCGTATCCGCCTCGCATCGCCTCGCACACGATCAGGTTCGACGACGCGTCGTACGAGATCCGCGAGCGCCACACACGAGCCCAGGTGAGCGCCGTGGCCGTGACGACGAGCGACTGGATGCTGCCGCGCGACACCCGTCGCAGCGGGCTCGACCCCCGCGGACCGGAGGACGTCACACCGAGCTCCCACCCGACGCCGCCCACACGAGAGCCAGTCCACCGGCGCAGGCCAGCACGGAGGCGATCACGGTGGTCCCCGCGTTCGCCGCGGCCGCCCGGTGCCGACCCTCCTGCACGAGTCGGACCGTCTGCACGCTCGCGGTGCTGAACGTGGTGTACCCGCCGCAGAACCCGGTGCCGGCGACGGCCTGCCACTCGGCGGGCCGGCCGGCGAACAGCACGAGCCCGGCCAGGATGCCGAGAAGGAACGACCCACTGACGTTGACGATCAGAGTCCCCAGGGGGAACGGCCGACCGAAACGAGCCGTCACCTCGCCGTCGACGACGAAGCGGACCACCGCCCCGAGCGCCCCCGCGAGCAGCAACGCGGCGACCGTCATGTGCGTGGCCTCCGATGGAGGGTGCCACCGGTCACGATGCCCGCCCAGGCACAGATCAGTCCCGCCACGACTCCGACGGCGGCGTAGGTCAGTGCAGTCGTCGGTGCGCCGTCCCGGACGAGCTCGACCGTCTCGAGGGCGAACGTGCTGTAGGTCGTGAACGCGCCACAGAAGCCGGTGCCCGCCACCAGGCGCACCCACCGACGCCGCCCGACGTCCGGTCCCGAGCGCGCCAACGCTTCCAGCAGCAGACCGAGGACGAACGCACCGCTCAGATTGATCAGGAACGTGGCCCACGGCCATCCCGTTCCGGAGTGCGGCACCCAGGACTCCCCCGCGTAGCGGGCACCCGTCCCCGCGGCACCGCCGACGACGACCGCGGCCAGGGCAGCGGGCGTGCGGTGCAGAGGACGGACCGAGTCCGCGGACGCGGTCATTCCAGCAGACTGCGACGCAGCGCCTCGTCCTTGTCCAGCACCATCTGCTCGAGTCCGCGCTGGAACTCGGCCATCCGTCCACGCAGCTGCGGATCGGCGGCACCGAGAATGCGCACGGCGAGCAGACCGGCGTTGCGTGCGCCGCCGATGGAGACCGTCGCGACGGGAACCCCCGCCGGCATCTGGACGATCGACAGGAGCGAGTCCATCCCGTCGAGGTACTTCAGGGGAACCGGGACACCGATGACGGGGAGCGGCGTCGCGGAGGCCACCATGCCCGGCAGGTGAGCGGCACCGCCGGCGCCGGCGATGATCACCTCGATTCCGCGGTCCGCCGCGTCCCGCGCGTAGTCGAGCATGCGCTGCGGCGTCCGGTGCGCGGAGACCACGCCCACCTCGAAGCGGACGCCGAACTCGGCGACCGCCAGGGCGGCGGCCTCCATCACCGGCCAGTCCGAGTCGCTGCCCATGATGATGCCGACCCGGACGGCCGTGCTGTTGCTGTTCTCATCCATGATGCGGATCCCATCCGTCGGTCCAGACGCCGTGCGAGAGCCAGTGCGCGGCACGCTCGGCACGCTCCCGGACCTCGGCGACGTGCTCGGCATCGGACGCGGAGCCGTTCCGCGGGCCCACGATGTTGACGTGGCCGATCTTGCGGTCCTTGCGCTCACCCTTGTCGTAGAGGTGCACCTTGGCGTCGGGCATCCGCGCGAACAGGTGATGCACCCGCTCGTCCATGGTCGAGGACGGCTGCTCCTCGGCGCCGAGGACGTTGGCCATGACGGACACCGGCGCGAGAGGCGCGCAGTCACCGAGGGGATAGTCGAGTACCGCGCGCAGGTGCTGCTCGAACTGCGAGGTCCGGGCACCGTCCTGCGTCCAGTGGCCCGAGTTGTGCGGGCGCATGGCGAGTTCGTTGATCGACAGGGTGCCGTCGACCTTCTCGAACAGCTCCACGGCCATGACTCCCACCACACCCAGCTCGGACGCGATGCGGAGCGCGATGTGCTCGGCGTCCGCAGCCAGGTCCTCGGACAGGCCGGGAGCGGGTGCGATGACGACGGCGCACTGTCCGGACCGCTGCACGGTCTCGACGACGGGCCAGGTCGCTCCCTGCCCGAACGGGGACCGCGCGACCATCGCCGAGAGTTCGCGCGCCATGTCGACACGCTGTTCCGCCATCAGCGGCACTCCGGCGGCGAGCTGGTCGGACACCACGGTGCGCGCCTCGTCGGCGTCGTCGGGCATCCAGACGCCGCGACCGTCGTAGCCGCCGCGCACGGCCTTGATCACGATGCGCCAGTCGTGGGCGTCACCGAAGGTGACGACGTCCTCGACGGAGGCCACCTCCGTGAAATCCGGTACCGGTAGTCCCAGTTCCCGCAGGCGAACGCGCATCCGCAGCTTGTCCTGCGCGAAGATCAGCGCCTCGGGAGGCGGCTGGACGTTGACGCCCTCGGCGACGAGGACGTCGAGATGCTCGGTGGGGACGTGTTCGTGATCGAACGTCAGCGCGTCCGCACCGGCGGCGACCGCACGCAGTGCCGCGAGATCGGTGTGCTCGCCGAGCACCACGTCGGCGCTCACCCGAGCCGCCGGATCGTTCTCCCCGGCCGCGAGCACGCGCAGGGTCTGACCCAGCTCGATCGCGGCCTGGTGGGTCATCCGTGCGAGCTGTCCTCCGCCGACCATCGCGACGACGGGCAGGGACGAGGTGCGCTGCCGCGGCGGGTCGGTGCGCGGGGTCTGCTGGGGGATGTCCGAATTCACGGTGTCTCCTGCTGTCACGTCGCTCATCGTGTCACGAGTCCGATTAGTGTTTGGTCACTGCTCTTCGTAAAGTGGGTCACCGTGCCTCTGATCGACCGTGTGGTTGCCGGTATCCCGCAGCCGTTCCGAAGCATCGCCCTCCGCCACTCCGAACTGATCAAGTTCGCGATCGTCGGCGCGACCACGATGGTGTTCGACCTCGCGATCTTCTACTCACTGAGCCTCACCGTGCTCGAGTCGAAGCCCGTCGTCGCCAAGATCTTCTCCGGCGTGATGGCGACGATTCTCAGCTACATCCTCAACCGCGAGTGGTCGTTCAAGAACCGTGGTGGCCGCGAGCGTCATCACGAGGCACTGTTGTTCTTCACCATCAGTGGTATCGGCGTCATCCTCGCCGCCGCTCCGCTCTGGATCGCGAACAACGTCTTCGACATCCGCGAGGGACAGACCACCCTCACCGCGTTGATCATCATCGACTTCGTCCTCAACTACGTCATCGGCAATCTGCTGCAGATGGTCTTCCGATTCTGGGCACTGCGTCGCTTCGCGTTCCCGGACGAGAACGGCCGCGGGATCATCGCGAATCCGCTGATCGAGGACGAGCCGGACCCCGATCTCGATCCCGACGTCGACCCGGACGACGAGCAGACGCAGTTCATGGGTCACAGCTGACGCGACGCGTCAGGCCCCCTCTCCTCACTCACCCGGCGACGGGCCCGCTGGTGCGCTGCCGCTCAGCGGCGACAATACGTCGACTATTGTCATCTTCGGATACACATGGTTTAGTTCTGTCATCCCACTCGTCAGAACCATCCCAGCACCGAGGCGGTAGACGTCATGAGCATTCGCGACACGATCATCACGAGAACACAGGCACTGGTCCCGATGGAGCGTCAGATCCAGGGACTGCATCTGTGGCAGCGCGCGAAGAGGCTCGTGGTGAGCGACGGGCAGCCACACTTCCGTGAGTCCGCGATCCCCGACGTGGCGGAGCTGGATCTGACCGAGATCGATGTCAGCAACCCGTTCCTGTGGCGGCAGGGATCGTGGGAGGCCTATTTCCGGAGACTGCGAGACGAGTCGCCCGTGCACTTCCGGGCCGACAGCGCGTTCGGGCCGTTCTGGTCCGTCACGCGCTACGACGACATCGTCGCAGTCGACCGGGATTTCGAGACGTTCTCGGCGGAACCGCAGATCATCCTGGGCACACCGCCGGAGGGTCTCGACATCGAGATGTTCATCGCGATGGACCCGCCGCGCCACGATCAGCAGCGCGCCGCGGTGCAAGGCGTCGTCGCACCTCGGAATCTGGAGGAGATGGAGGGTCTCATCCGCTCGCGGGTCGCGGAGGTCCTCGACGAGCTCCCGGTGGGCGAGCCCTTCGACTGGGTCGACCGGGTCAGCATCGAGTTGACCTCGCGGATGCTCGCGACGCTGCTCGACTTCCCGTACGAGGAACGTCGGAAGTTGGTCGAGTGGACCGATCTGGTGGCCGCGAGCGCGTCGGCCACCGGCGGGTCCACCGACACGGACGCGGCGTATCGGGCCGCGGCGGAAGCAGCGCGCAGTTTCAGTGCGCTGTGGCACGACAAGGCGGCGCGCCTCGCAGCCGGCGAGAAGCCCGGGTACGACCTCATCACCCTCATGCAGCTCTCCGAGGACACGAAGGACCTGATCGACCGCCCGATGGTGTTCCTGGGCAACATAGTCCTGCTCGTCGTCGGCGGCAACGACACCACCCGCAATTCGATGACGGGCGGACTGCTGGCCCTGAACCAGTTCCCGGAGCAGTTCGATCGCCTGCGCGCCGATCCGGGCCTGGTACCGAAGATGGTCCACGAGATCCTGCGGTGGCAGACGCCCCTCGCCTACATGCGCCGCATCGCGACTCGAGACACCGTCCTGAACGGTCAGTTCGTCCGCGAGGGCGACAAGGTCGTCATGTGGTACGCCTCGGCCAACCGCGACGAGCGCACGTTCGACGACCCGGACAGCTTCGTGATCGACCGGCGCAACGCACGGCATCACCTCGCGTTCGGCATCGGCACCCACCGCTGCATGGGAAGTCGGCTCGCGGAGATGCAGCTGCGGATCCTCTGGGAGGAGCTGCTGACGCGCTTCGACGACATCGAGGTCCTCGCGGAGCCGACGCGCGTGCAGTCCAACTTCGTTCGTGGCTACAGCTCCATGATGGTGACGACGACACCGAAGGGCGGGGAGCGTCGACGGCACGGCACCTACCGCACCGACCGGAAGGCCGCCGGCGCCGCTCCCGTGGTGGACACGTCCACCGTCACGCCCCCTCGGCAGCGCCGCGACGGCGACGGCGCAGAGCGGACGCAGCTCGATGTGCGGGTCGCGCACCGGCGTACCGCGGCGGAGGGCGTCGTCGAACTCGTCCTCACCGATGCCGCCGGCGGATCGCTGCCGTCCTGGACGCCCGGCGCGCACGTCGAACTGATGCTGCGCCCCGACCTGGTCAGGCACTACTCACTCTGTGGGGACACCGCCGACGAGTCCTCGTGGACGATCGCGGTCCTGCGGGAGCCGGACGGCCGCGGCGGCTCGGCGCACGTGCACGACCACCTGCCGGAGGGAGCCACTCTGCGAGCACGAGGGCCGCTCAACCACTTCGCACTCGATCCCGCACCGAGCTATCTCTTCATCGCCGGCGGCATCGGCATCACACCGATCCGCGCCATGATCGCCGCTGCCCGAGCCGGCGGCGCCGAGTGGAACCTGGTGTACGCCGGTCGATCTCGTTCGTCCATGGCGTTCCTCGACGAGTTCGACGGCGACGACCGCGTGACGGTCTGGGCCAAGGACGAACGCGGCGAGCGTGTCGATCTCGACACCGTGCTGGGTGAGCCCCGGCCCGAGACCCTGATCTACTGCTGCGGGCCCGGCCCGCTCCTCGATGCCGTGGAGAACGCGTGCGCGGCGTGGCCGGACGGGAGCCTGCACCTGGAGCGTTTCGCGGCCGAGACCGTCGAGGCACCCGACGACGCGCTCGACTCGTTCGAGGTCGAGTGCGCGCGCTCGGGGGTGACCGTCACCGTCCCCGACGGCACGTCGATCTTCGACGCCGTCGAGAAGGCCGGTGCCGACGTCATCGGGTCGTGCATGGAAGGCATCTGCGGGACGTGCGAGGCCGACGTCCTGAGCGGCACTCCCGACCACCGCGACTCCGTGCTGTCGCGTCGCGAACGCGAACGCGGGGACACGGTCATGATGTGTGTCTCGCGGTCGCTGTCGTCGAAGCTGGTGCTCGACCTGTAGTGCGCCGAGCCGGTGGGACCGAGCCGAGTCCGCTCAGGCGAACCCGCGGACCACCCGGTCGATGCGATCCACCGCCTCGTCCACGTCCACGGACGGTTGCACCAGATGGCTCAGCGTCAGTCGAACCACGCAGTCCACCAACGCGTCCGGCGCTCGCTCGCCCACCAACGCACCGACGGCACCGTTCGCGTGGCCCAACACGGCGTCGGGGTGGACCGTGACCAGGGCGAGCAGACCCGAATCGTGCCCCGGCCGCAGAACGGCTGCGAGAGCGACATTGGCCCGACCGTGTTCGAGCACGCCCCGAACGGCAGCGGAGATGCCGTCCTCGAAGCTGTCGGGATGCGCTGCCAGCCCGGTGCGCACCTGCTCCAGGAATCGCTCGACCTCGCGGTCCACGACGGCGCGACCGAGGTCGTCCTTGGTACCCACCTCCTTGTAGAGGCTCTGCCGGGGCACCCCGGAACGTTTCGCGACCTCGGTCATGCTCAGGCCGTCCCACCCGCGGTCGGCGATGATCTCCACCCCGGCGTCGAGCACCCGCTCGAGTCGCAGAGTCCGCAGTTCGGAATAGAAGTCGGGCGCAGTCACGTCGCGAGCCTAGGTGAGCCGAGCCGGTCAGCGCGGTTCGGACATCCCGGCCGGGATCATCTGGTCCACGCGTGCCGCGGGCAGGAACACCGCGAAGAGCGCCGGACGTCGGCGCTGCAGTTCGAGTCGTCCCCCGTCCGCCTCGACCAGCGCGCGGGCGAGGGCGAGGCCCACCCCGGTGGATCCGGCGCCGGAGAAGCCGCGGTCGAAGATGTGCGGCGCGAGTTCGTCTTTGACACCGGTTCCCTCGTCGGAGACCTCCACGACCACGGGCGGCCGTGGTCCGTCCTGCGCGGGTGCACGCGACTCCCCCACGAGGCGCACCGTGACGACGCAGCGCCCGCCGCCGTGGTCCAGCGCGTTGTGCAGCAGCACCGACACCGCCTCGCGGAGCCGGGAACCCGTGACCAGGGCGGTGACCGACGAGTCGCCGCGCAGCTCGAGGTCGCGCCCGGCATCGGCGAACGGCCCGCGCCAGTCGTCGATGACGGGTTCGAGTTCGCCGCGTACGCGCACGGTCGAGGCGTCGGCCGCGCCGTCACTGCGGGACGATCGCACGAGGTCGTCGATCGCGGTGGTCAGCCGGTCGACCTGGGCCATCGCCTCGTTGGCCTCGGTGACCACCTCGGGATCGGGGTGGCCGGACAGCTCGTCGAGACGCAGGCGCACCGCGGTGAGACGGCTGCGCAACTGGTGGGAGACGTCCGCGACGAGGGAGTGTTCGCGTTGCAGGCGCCCCACGATCTCCACCGATGCGGAGTCCAGCACGTCGGACACCCGGTCGAGTTCGGGGATGCCGTGGCGGGTGGGGTCCTTGCGGAAATCGCCCTCGGCCAGCCGGGCGGCCCGCCCCGCGACGTGCTGCAGGGGCGTGGAGAGTCGACGGGACGTGAGGACGGCGACGACGGTGCCGGCCGCGATCGAGGCCAGGACGACGAGCGCCACCGCGCCGACGGCCTGCTTCTGGGCGGTGCGCATCTCGTCGGACGGCACTTCGAGGAGCAGCGACCCGGAGGTGCCCATCGAGAGGGACTCCTCGATCGGATCCTCGACGGACGGTGCGCCGATGTCCATGCGGGACGCCGGGTTCTCGGGAGTGGGGTAGACGACGACGAGGCGCCCGCCCATGGGCACGACGAGACGCAGCGAGGCGGTGTCGAGGCCGCCGTCCACGCGGCCGTCCCCGCCCTCCTGATCGATGATCTCGGACGCCATGCGCTCGAGCCGGGTGCGCAGGTCGCCGCGAGTGAAGTCCTCGACCCACAGCCAGGCGGTGTAGGTCAACGGGATGCCGAGCAGCATGCCGGTGAGGATGACGACCGCGAGGATCGACTGCAGGATCCGACGCCTCATGCGGTGGCCCGGTCAGTCCGTGTTGATCCGGAAGCCGACGCCGCGCACGGTCGCGATGCGTCGTTCGGCCACCGAGCCCTCGTCGCCGATCTTGCGGCGCAGCCAGGACATGTGCATGTCCAGCGTCTTCGAGCCGCGCAGCTCGGCGTCGCCCCACACCTCGCGCAGAATGGTCTCGCGCGAGACCACCTGACCGGCATGATCGAGCAGGATCTTGAGAAGTTCGTACTCCTTGTTGGCGAGGGGGATCTCGTGGCCGTCGAGCAGGACGCGCCGTGCGGCGGGTTCGAGGCGCAGGCCGCCCACCTCGATGGTGCCGTCCTCGGAGGCCGCGCCGCGGCGCCGGAGCAGGGCCCGGACCCGCGCCATGAGCTCGGCGACGCGGAAGGGCTTGCTCACGTAGTCGTCGGCTCCCGCGTCGAGACCGACGACGAAGTCGACCTCGTCGGTGCGTGCGGTGAGCATCAGGACGGCGAGGTCGGACCTGGTGGCGCGGATCTGCCGGCACACCTCGAGGCCGTCCATCCCGGGGAGCCCGAGATCGAGGATCAGGAGATCGAACGAGCCTTCCAGGGCGCGCGAGAGCGCTGCCGGGCCGGTCTGCTCGACCGTCACCGTGTACCCCTCTCGTCCGAGTGCGCGGGACAGCGGGGTCGCGATGGCTTCATCGTCTTCGGCGAGCAGGACTTCGGTCACCGGACCACCCTACGTAGTGCGCGCCGGACCGAGATCGTCTCCGTCGTCCCAGCCGTGATTCTGGGAGTCGAAGACCTGGTGGTACAGCAGGGAGTGGACCCGCTCGACGTCGGGGATGTCGTCGAACTCGAGGGGGTCGTCGGAGCTCGCCACGATCACCAGGGTGCCGGTCTTCAGGAGCCGGTCGAGAAGACCGTGACGGAACTGCACGTTGGACACCCGGCGTACCGGGATGTCGATGCCCGAGTGCGACAGCACACCCTGGCGGACGAGGACGCGTCGGTCGGTCACGACGAAATGTGTGGACCGCCACCGCAGTACGGGGACAGCGGTGCGCCAGGCGATCAGCCCGAGCCACACCACCGCGACGGCGATCAGCGCGGCGGACCGCGCCGTGGACTCCAGCGACCGTCCGATCAGACCCACGAGGAAGCCCGCGAGAAGTGTCGCGACGAGGAACGTCAGCACCGGCAGCACGAGCATCTTCCAGTGCGGGTGCCGATGCAGGATCAGGTCCTCCTCGTGCCCCAGTGCGTCCTGCGGAAACGACATGCGATTCTCCTGAGGGGAAGGGGCGGTCAGGCGTCGAGCGCGCGGAGGTGAGTGACGTCGCCCGCCGAGACGGCGACCGGCGTGGTGTCCCCCGACTCGGGCACGATCACCACCCGACCGTGCTCGTCGATGTCGGTCGCGACGCCCACCAGCTCGGTGTCGCCCGGCATCGTGACCCGCACGCGGCGGCCGAGAGTATCGCACCGGGAGCGGTACAGCTCCGCGATCGGCGCGGTGTCCCACCCCGACTCCCGCCACTCGTCCAGTGCCGAACCCATGGCCCGCAGGAAGGCGCGCACCACGGTGCCGCGATCGATCACCGCCGCGCCGGCCAGTTGCAGGGACGTCGCCGTCGGGACGGGCAGCTCCGCCTCGGTGAGGCTGACGTTGATGCCGACTCCGGACACCGCCGTCACGACGGGATGGGTCGAGGCCACCTCCACCAGGATGCCCGCCACCTTGCCTCCGGCGTAGCCGGACGACTCGTCGCCGCGGATGAGGACGTCGTTGGGCCACTTGAGCACCGCGTCGACCTCGGTGACGGTGCGCAGCACGTCGACCACCGCGACACCGGTGAGCAGCGGGAGCCACCCCACCGATCCGGGCGGCACGCCGGGCAGCTTGACCAGCGCCGACACGATGACCTGCGACCGCGCGGGAGCGGTGAACGACCGCGAGTGCCGTCCGCGGCCCGCGTCCTGGACGTCGGCGATCAGCGCGGTGCGGTCACCGGCGGTGTCTGCGACGGCCAACAGGTCCGCGTTGGTCGATCCGGTCCGCGCCACGACGTCGACACGCGACCACGATCCGCGGGGTCCGTCGACGAGTGCGCGCGTGAGCGCACGCCCGTCGAGCGGCGGTCTGTCCAGGTTCTCCCACATGGGGCCGAGCATAGAGACGCGGCCGACGCACCACCCCTGCCACGTCCGGCGGCGCGGCGTCGATACAGTGCTGGTCTATGACGAGTGTTCAGGATGCGTCCGCGCAGGAATCAGTGGCTCGAGAAGAGACGGGGGCTGCCGCACCCGACATCCACACCACTGCCGGAAAGCTGGCCGAGCTCGCCGCCCGCCAGGCCCAGGCCGAGAAGCCCATGGGCGAGGCGGCCGTGGAGAAGGTGCACGCCAAGGGCAAGCTCACCGCCCGCGAACGCATCACCGCGCTCCTCGACGAGGGCTCGTTCGTCGAACTCGACGCCCTCGCCCGCCACCGCTCCGTCAACTTCGGCCTCGCCGACAACCGCCCCTTCGGCGACGGCGTCGTCACCGGCTACGGCACCGTCGACGGCCGCGACGTGTGCGTGTTCTCCCAGGACGCCACCGTCTTCGGCGGCAGCCTCGGCGAGATCTACGGCGAGAAGATCGTCAAGGTCATGGACCTCGCCCTCAAGACCGGACGCCCCCTCGTCGGCATCAACGAGGGCGCCGGCGCCCGCATCCAGGAAGGCGTCGTCTCCCTCGGCCTCTACGGCGAGATCTTCCACCGCAACGTCCGCATGTCCGGCGTCGTCCCCCAGATCTCGCTGATCATGGGACCGGCCGCGGGCGGGCACGTCTACTCCCCCGCCCTCACCGACTTCGTCGTCATGGTCGACAAGACCTCCCAGATGTTCGTCACCGGACCCGACGTCATCAAGACCGTCACCGGCGAGAACGTCACCATGGAGGACCTCGGCGGCGCCCACACCCACATGGAGAAGTCCGGCGTCGCCCACTACGTCGCCTCCGGCGAGCAGGACGCCCTCGACTACGTCCGCGAACTCCTGGGCTACCTCCCCTCCAACAACCAGGCCACCGCGCCCCGCCTTGCCCCCTCGGACCCCATCGACGGGGCCATCGCCGACTCCCTCACCGCCGAGGATCTGGAACTCGACACCCTGATCCCGGATTCGCCGAACACCCCGTACGACATGCACGAGGTCATCCGCCGCATCCTCGACGACGACGAGTTCCTCGAGGTGCAGGAAGGGCGCGCCCGCAACATCATCGTCGGGTTCGGCCGCGTCGACGGGCGCAGCGTCGGCATCGTCGCCAACCAGCCCACCGCGTTCGCCGGCACCCTCGACATCGACGCCTCCGAGAAGGCCGCCCGGTTCGTGCGCACCTGCGACTGCTTCAACATCCCGATCATCACCCTCGTCGACGTCCCCGGCTTCCTGCCCGGCACCGATCAGGAGTTCAACGGCATCATCCGCCGCGGCGCGAAACTGCTCTACGCCTACGGCGAGGCCACCGTAGGCAAGATCACCGTCATCACCCGCAAGGCGTACGGCGGCGCGTACGACGTGATGGGGTCCAAGCACATGGGCGCCGATCTCAACCTCGCCTGGCCCACCGCGCAGATCGCCGTCATGGGCGCCTCCGGCGCCGTCGGCTTCGTCTACCGCAAACGTCTCCTCGAGGCCGCCAAGAACGGTGACGACGTCGACGCACTGCGCCTCGAGCTGCAGAACGAGTACGAGGACACCCTCGTCAACCCGTACGTCGCCGCCGAACGCGGCTACGTCGACGCGGTGATCCCCCCGAGCCACACCCGCGGACAGATCGTCACCGCACTGCGCCTGCTCGAACGCAAGATGGTCACCCTGCCTCCGAAGAAGCACGGCAACATCCCGCTCTAGACCTCACCAGAACGAGTGCTCGAGTGACCACCGGTCGAGCTCCGCGGACACCGTCTCGCGGAGCCGGCCGGTGTCTCCCGCGTACTCGGGGTGGATGCCGAACACGGTGACCGTCACCTTGTCGCCGTACTCCACCGCCCACGCGGCGATCGCCGGTCCCTGTCGACGCCGGGCGGCCGCGTCGCGGCCCTGCATGATCGCGCGGATACCGAACGACTCCGCGACCTGATCACCGAGTTCGAGGGCGCTCTGCGGCGCGGCGCCCAGGTTCGACACCGTGGTGTCCGGCCCGGCGATGGACGTCATCATCCGCCCGAGCACCCGGTCCGGAAGCAACCTGGCCACCGCCTGCAGGTGGTCGGTGACCGCGTCGTCCGTGGCCGCGTACTTCGCGAACGCCGCCTTGCTCAGCGCGCGGATCTCGCCGAGCCCCACCTCGGGTCCGATCGGCCCGGGCACCCGGATCCACACGCCCCCGGAGGCATTCGCTCTGTCGTCGCCGTCGGCGCGGTTGCTCACCGCGATGCAGATGCGCGTGCCCTCGGGACCCGTCGGGTGGCCGGACGCACGCAGAACCCCGCCCATGACGGCCGTGAAGAGGCTGTTCGGCGTACCACCGTGCTCCGCCGCGCGGGCGATCCACTCACGGCGATCGAGATCCACCACGGCGAGAGTGGTGTCGGACTCGGTCGGAGTGGGTTCGTCCGCGCGAGCCTCGACCGGCGCGGCGGTCGGGGCAGTCTCGTCGGATCGCGTGATCGCCGTCCGCAGCGCCGTCGCGCCGGCCGTCGCCGCCGCCTTCCCGATCACCGCGAGAGCCCGCGCCACCGCCGGAATCTGCGCCCCCGCGTCACGGAGATCGCCCCGCACGCCGGCCCACCCGGCGACGTCACGCCCGGTGGGCAGTGCCGAGCGCGTCGGCCCCCGGCGAGCCGCATCGAGCGCCGCGTACACGGCCTGGCCATCGGCGATCATGTGCGAGACCAGCAGTGCCAGAACGGTTCTCCCGCTATCGGTGTGCGCGCACTCGAGCGTGAAACCGCGTCCGGCAGACGGGTCGAGATCGGCCGCACGGAGCCGCGCATCGACCCAGTCCCCCACCGCGTCATCCGCGATGGTGCCCGGTTCGGTGTACACCGTGGCGGGGCGTTCGGCCCGCACCCATCGGTCGTGGCCGAACGGCACGGAGGTGGGGACCACCCGGCGGTCGAACGATCCCGACGCGAGCCGGTCGGCGAGCGTCGCAACGGCGTCCGCACCCGGGTCGGCCGGGAAGATCCACAGGTACTGGATCGGCGCCGTCCATCCGAAGAGTCGCTCCGCCAACGCGTACGACTCGTCGGCACCCGCCACGCGGTCTGCCGGGCGGACCTGAGCAGTGGTCACGTCACCAGAACTCATGCGGCACATCCCATCCGGTGAGCTCCGCGGACAGGGCTGCCGTCAGCGCCTGCGCGGAACCCACGCGTGTCTCGTCGAACCCGGCCACGGCGAAGGTCGCCGCACCGTCCGTCTCCAGGTACCAGGACTGCACGCCCTCGCCGAAGCGTTGCGTGCCGGCGGGGTCGACGTGGTGCGCTGTTCCCCGGAAGGCGACGTCCGTGGCGGTACGGCCGCCGACCCGGCGGAGACCGTCGAAGGACCCGAGATTCGACGCGACCACGTCGGGCATACCGGACCCGCCGCCCGTCACCACGGACGTCACGACGGACAGCGGGAGTACCTGGAGCAGCGGTTGCAGATGAATCATCGCCGGCCGGCGTCCGGCGGACAGCGCCGCGAACGCGTCTCGGCACAGCGCGCGGACACCGCCCAGATCGGAGCCCGGAACCACGCGCTCGGCGAGTGAGATCGACACGCCCCCGGTGGCATTGCTGCGCTGATCGTCGTCACCCCGGCGCAGACTCATCGGGATGCCGACCTTCACGGGCAGCCCGTCGTCTGCGTAGCCGGTGGCGACGAGCGCACCGGCGAGTACCGCGACGAACAACGAGTTCCGTGTCCCGCCGTGACGCTGCGCGACGGCGTCCCACTCCGCCACCGGCACCGTGACCGTCGCCCAGGACGGACGAGCCAGCGGCGCACGGGTGTGTGCGGGAGTGCGCGGGGTGACGGAGGCCGGACGTGCGACGCCGAAGTCGGTCGAGCGGAGATCGGACACCACCGCGACGGCGGTCCGTGCCACGCCGGCCACGGCTCCGACCACCTGACGTGCTGCGTCGCCGACGTCCCCGACGAGTGCGGCCGGCCCGGTCGGCGCGGCGCCGATGTCGTCGCGCACCCCGGCCGTGTAGGCGACGGCGGCCACTGCGGCCGCCGTCATCGCTCGGCCGTCCGCGACGAGGTGCAAGCAGGTGAGAGACAGCGCCGATCCACCGGTGGTCGTCCGGGTGGACCGCAGCGCCCAGCAGCGACCCTCCTCGGCGTCGAGGTCGACGGTCTCGAGATCGCGCGTCGCCCAGTCGAGGACCTCGTCCGGTGTCACAGACTCGTCGTCGAGCCGAACGGCGGGAGCCCGGTCGGACCGGACCCAGCCCGGGCGGGCGACGGGAATCGACGGTCGCACGATGCGTCGATGCAGTGCTCCGCGCGCGAGTCCCACCGCCATCGCCGTCACGTCGGCGTCCGGCACCGCGTCGTCGAAGCGCCACACGAGTTGCAGGACCACGTCCCACCCGAACGCCTCGGAGAGGAACCAGTAGGTGAAGTCCTGATCCTGAAGCCGCGCCGTCATGCGACCACCGCGTCCGTCGGTGCGGGGCGGGCCGACTCCACGAGGTCGGACGCGCGGCGGACCGCCTCCGCGGGACTCGTCATGGCGGCGGCCACGGCGGCTGCGCCCGCGGCCGCCTCGGGCGTCAGAGCGAGGCGCAACGCCTTCTCCAACGACTGCGCCGTGATGTCGGAGGCGGACATCGCGGCGCCGCACGACAGGGCGACGACCCGCCGACCCCAGAAGGGTTGATCCGACGACACCGAGCACACCACCGTCGGCCGCCCGGCCCGCAGTCCCGCCGCGGTGGTCCCCGCGCCGCCGTGGTGCACGACGGCGCGGCACCGGGGGAAGACCGCGGCGTGGTCGACGGCGCCGGTCACACGGACGTGATCACCGAGCGCGTCTGCGGAGTCGACGTCGTTCCAGCCGGCGCACAGCAGAACTCGTTCGCCCACGCGCGCCGCGGCATCCGCGACGGCGGCCAGTACGGCCGCCGGGTTCGTCACCGGCATGGATCCGAAGCCGACGTAGACGGGCGGGGGGCCGTCGTCGATCCACTCGTCCAGGGAGGGGTCGGACGGCTGCGGATCCATCCGTGCCCGCAGCTCCGGGGACACCTCGAGGAAACCTGTGAGGGGACGCGTGCCGTCCCAGTCGACGGCGAGTCCGGGGCAGAACACCCGGTCGTAGGCCTGGATCTCGACGGTCCGGCGACGGGCCATGCGGCCGGGAAGCGGTGACGACACCGTGGTGATGCCCAGGGAGCGGCGCAGCGTGTTCTCGCGCCGCCGGGTCGCCGTCCACAGGACGTGGTCCAGCACGGTCCAGGCCAGTCCGACGACCGCAGCCGGCGCACCGTCGATGCCGGGCACAGGTGAGTACCGCGGGTTGGCGCGCACCGGCGCGTGATGCAGCGCGACGAGACCGATCCCGCGCGCCTCGGCGAGGGGCAGCGCGATCTGTTCGGTGGTGATGCCGGTGAGCAGCACGTCCGGCGCCGTGGTGTCGACGACGTCGCGCAGTTCCGTCACCATCTGGTCCCACCCGAAGTTCCACAGTGCGGCGAGCGCCCGCGCACGGTCGGCGACCGACCCGCGGGACAGGCCGTGACGGACCAGGTCCGAGTTCATGTGCTCGCGGGTGTCGTACCCGAACGGCACCGTCTCGAGTCCGACCCCGCGGGCCAGGTGCACGAGGTTGGGCGGAACTGCCATGACCACGTGGTGGCCCCGGCCCGCCAGATCCGAACCCAGGACGACGGCAGGTTGTACGTCGCCTCGCGTTCCGCTGACGGCCATGACGATGCGCACGACTCGGTTCCCCCTCGGACATACCTGATGTGGAGTGCGCCGGAAATGGCGTCTCGTCCGCTTGTGTCACTTGTTCGTACCATTCGACGCACGGGACGGCATGTCGTGGTGCCGATCCGAGAACTGGACCACGGACAGACCTCGAGGTCGGGAACGCACGCTGGTCACAAGCAGCGCCGCAGTCGACTTGTCAAGGCTGACAGCAGAATACGCCGAACAAGGAGGTCGGGTCGGCGCAGCGGCGTGGGATGTCACGACGGGCCCGATCGCAACTCGGACAGCGAGACACTCGTCACCCTGGCGTGTCGGTGTGGCGTAGGACGTCACGATTGGCGGAGTCCCACCATGTCTGCAATGGTCGTTCCACGAACAGTTCGCGGAGGTCATCAGTTGCGGACGCTCGGCGCGCGGGGGTCGCGGAGCAACGATCGAGGGGGTGAGACATGCAGGTCACGTTGGCATTTCAGGGAAGTAGAGGCGACGTGCAGCCCGGCGTCGTCCTGGCCACCGAGCTGGAACGACGTGGACACCGGGTGGTGCTCGCCGTTCCGCCGAACCTCGTCGCCTTCGCCGCGTCCGCCGGACTCGATGCTCGCCCGTGCGGTGTGGACACCGCGGAGCTGCTCACCTCGCCCCTCGTGACCCGAGACATGGCCTCGCGCAACCCGCGCCGCCGGCTGGCAGCCATCACGGCCGTCACCGTCGCGGGAGGTCGCGCCGCGCGAGCCGCGCTGACCGACCTGGCCGCCGGCAGCGATGTCCTCGTGGGGTCGTCCGTCGGTCAGGAGAGCGCGTACGACGTGGCCGAGGTGCACTCGATCCCCTACGCACCCCTGCACTTCTGCCCGGTTCGCAGCAACGGCGTCGCCTCCGTCGTCCCGGTACCGTCGGCCCTCCCGGGGTTCGTGCACCGCGCGGCGTGGTGGGCGCTCGACACCACACTGTGGCGCGCCTCCCGTGGTGCGCACACCACCCTCCGAGCAGAACTCGGACTTCCGCCCATGACATCCAGTGTCGCTGGGGCGCTGGCGCGTTCGGGCGTCACCGAGATCCAGGCGTACGACGCGGCGCTGTTCCCCGGGCTCACGGAGGAATGGGGCCCGGCGCGACCGCTCACCGGTTTCCTGCATCCCGACGCCCGCACTCGCGCCGCGGTGCAGCGAGCTGCCCCGGTCACCGACGGTCTCGATTCCTGGCTCCGCGCGGGCACACCACCGGTGTACATCGGGTTCGGCAGCATGACGGTCCCCGGCGGCGCGGCTCTTCTCGACGAACTCGTCGCTGCCGTCCGGCGTGCCGGGCGACGCGTTCTGCTCGTCGGCGGCTGGGACGACCGGCTGCTGCGCGAGAACGCCCCCGGTTCCGGCGAGTTCGGGCACGATGTCCTCTCGGTATCGGCCGTCGACCACACCGCGGTGCTCCCGCAGTGCGAGGCCGTCGTCCACCACGGCGGCGCCGGGTCCACCGCCGCCGGTCTGCGCGCCGGTCGACCCACTCTCGTGTGTCATGTCGGTGCCGATCAACCCCTGTGGGGACGACGCGTCGTCGCCTCGCGAGTCGGCGCGAGCGTCGCCGCACGATCGGCGTCCTCCGCCTCGCTCGATGCCGCTCTGGCCCGGGTGCTCCACCCACGGACGCGTTCTGCTGCAGAGCGTCTCGCGGATTCCCTCGTCTCGCCCACCGATGCGGTCCGGCGGTGCGCCGACCTCGTCGAGGCGGCAGCGCAGCGCCGCACGGCGCCGCTGCACCCGACCGCCTCGCGAACGGAGACCTCCCGATGAACCGACTGTCCCTGTCCGTCGTCGTCCCGGCATTCGACGAGGAGGAGTGCATCGGCGCGTGCCTGGACCTGCTGTGCACCCAGCTCGACTGCATCACCGAGATCATCGTCGTGGACAACAACTCCGCGGACGGCACCCGTGACATCGTGCGACGACATGCCACGGACCACCCCGAGATCCGCGTGGTGACCGAGAAGCAGCAGGGCCTCGTCTTCGCCCGGAACGCCGGTATGGATGCGGCGTCCGGGGATCTCGTCGCCCGGATCGATGCCGACACCCGCGTGCCCGATGACTGGGCGGCAACGATTCTCGACTTCTTCGCCGCCGACGTCGATCAGCACTGGGCCGCCGCGTGCGGACGCGGTGAGGCGTACGAGCTGCCCTACGGCGACGCGGCCGCCCGCATCAAGGCGCGGTGGTCCCCGCTCGCCCGGCGGTCGCCGTCCACGCCGGAGGTCCGCGACGTTCCGGTCCTGTACGGCTCCAACATGATCCTGCGCCGCGAGACGTGGAAGCTGATCCGCGAGGACGTCTCGCTGCGCCGCGACGTCTTCGAGGACGTCGACATGGGGCTCTGCGTCCAGGAGTCGGGCGGGCGCAACGCCTTTCTGCCCTCCCTCACCGTGGGAGTGTCGCCGCGGCGAATGGAATCGGGAATGCGGTCCTTCGTCCGCTACATGGCGTGCCTCCCCCGAACCCTGCGACTGCATCGACGCCACGCGCTCGCGGCGGCAGCGCTCGTGCTGTACGTGCCGGGGGTGTCCGCGCTCCACGCCTGCCGACTCGTGATGATCCGCGCCTACGACAGCGACAGCGGATCCTTCTCCGCGCGACATCTCCTGCGCCGCCGCACCGATCGCGGAATGCCCTGAGCGCACCGCTCCACTTCCCGACCCTGCGATCTCGACCCGAACGGACGTGAGACCGAAGATGGAATTCACCGAGCTCGCCGATCACCCGCTCCCCCGGGGCGTGGTGACCGAGTGGATCCCCACCGTCACCGCGACCGACCGCTGGTATCGGGACGACCGACCACTGGCCTACACGCACGAGGAACATTGCCGTCACAGCCTCGCCAAGGCTGCCACGGGATCCTCGGACGAGATCGGCGCCGCCTGGATCGGGGCGGTGTTCGAGATCCACGACCGGTACGACGCCGAGGCGCTGCGTCGTGCTCTGCGCGCGTGGACCTCTCGCCACGAGACCTTCCGCTCGACGGTCACGACGGACGGCGTCGACGCCGACGGCGGCGCCCGTCTCGCCCGCTCCACCGTCCCGGAGGATGCGGTGGACGTGGTTCCGCGTGTACTCGGGCGTCGGCGCGCGGGATCCGACGTGCACGCCGACGTCTCGGACTTCTTCGCCCGCACCCTGTCGCCGTTCCGGTGGCCGCACTGCGTGGTCGCCACGGTCGAGGACATCGCCCCGAGTTCGTCGACCGAGGAGGACGACGAGACGGACCGGTTCCTGCTCATCTTCGGAGCCGATCACTCCGTCATGGACGCCTACTCGATGCTGTTGGCCGTCAGCGAACTCCGCCGGCTGTACGAGTTCGAGATCCACGCGCGCGATCCACGGCTGGCGGCGATCGGCAGTCATCTCGACTTCAGCGTCGTCGACCGGGAGACCGGTGACTGCCTGACCCCCGACCACGAGGTGGTCCGCACCTGGTCGTCCTTCCTCTCCGACGGCAGCTTCCCCCCGTTCCCCCTCCCGGTCGGCGCCGACGACGAGCACGGTCCCGAGCGGCAGAGCAGTCTCTCCCGGTACCTGTTGAGTGCGGCGGACACCGACGCGCTCGCCGCACACACCCGCGCGCGGGGTGCGTCCATGACCGCGGCCGTGGTCGGTGCGCTGGCACTGACCTCCCGCGACCTCGCGGGTGAACGCCGACTGCGTGTGACCATGCCCATGCACACGCGCTTCGAGCCCCAGTACGCCGAATCGGTCGGCTGGTACGTGGGAGTGGTGCCGGTCGACGTCCACGTCGACCCCGGCTCGGACGTGGACGACGCCGTGCGCCGCGCCGCCGCCGGCCTGGACGCCGTCAAGGGCTATGCACGCCAGCCGTACTCCCGTGTCGCGCGGCTGCTGAACGTGGACTCGGTGCCGCAGTTCGTGGTGTCGTATCTCGATCTGCGGCACACCCCCGATGCCGAGTCGTGGCCGCTGTGGAACACGCGCACACTCCGCAGTGCCACCGCCTCCCGCGACGAGGTCTACTTCTGGATTCTCCGCACGCCGCTCGGCCTCAGCATCGCGGCCCGGTTCCCCGGCCACGAGGAGGCGGTCCGCAACGTGCACGCCTACCTCGCCCGATTCCAGGAGGTGTTGCGCGAGTCCGCCGGCGCCGTCGTCGAGAGCGGGGCGGACAGGACGGTGCACGCATGATCATCACGGCGATGCGCAACTGGAAACCCGCACCCGGCCAACTGCTCGAGTGGCATCCGGTCGACGACGCACGGCCGCTCGTCGAGTCCGCACCGGTCGATCCCACCCCGCCGTCGTTTCTGCAGGAGAACCATGTTCGCGGTGTGCGCGCGGTGGCGGACCGGGGAGGCACGCACACCGCGTACCTCGGCTCCGCGACCGAGGTCGCCGGAGATCTCGACGTCGCCGCGTTGACCCTCGCCTTCGAGCAGTTCCTCCTGCGCCACGAGGGACTGCAGACGTGGTTCGAGACGGACGGCGGCGCGGTCGTGCGGCGCCGCGTTCCCCCGGCGGCCGCGCGCCTGCGGGCCGTCTCCGCGGGCGAGTGCTCGGCGCCCGACCAGTTCCTCGACTACGTGCGCGATCGGCTCTCGCGGGACGCCACGCCCCTGAGTTGGCCCGCCGTGGCGTTCGGGGCGGTGGCGCGACCGGGGGGATTCACGCTCTACTACGGAGCGGACCACGCGTTCTCCGACGGCGCCTCTCAGGTCCTGGTCCTGGCGGAGCTGATCGATCTCTATCGCGCGGCGCAGTCGAACCGTGCACCCACCGACATCTCGGCGTGGACCGGAAGCTTCCTCGAGCACGTCGCGATCGAGAACGAGAGGGCCGAGGCCGTCGACGCCGACTCCCCCGAGCTGGCCGAGTGGATCGACGTCGTGCGAGCCCACGGCGGCGCGATGCCGTCCTTCCCGCTCGACCTCGGACTCGCACCGGGTGAGACCGCTCCCGTCGAACCGATCGAGATGGACCTGCTGGGCGCGGACGACACCGCGGCCTTCGACGCCGCGTGCCGGGAGGCGGGTGGGAAGTTCGTCACGGGCCTGTTCGCTGCGGTCGCGATCACCGATCACGAGCTCGCGGGCCGCGACGACTACGCCGGCATCACCGTGCTCGGTACCCGCCACCTCGGGGACTTCGCCCTGTCCCAGGGCTGGTTCTGCAACTTCGCGCCCGTGACGTTCCCCGTGGCGGGCGTCGGCGACTTCCGCACCCTCGTCGGTCGAGCGAGCGAGGCCTACGCCCGCACGAAGGCCACCGCGGCAGCGCCGATCGGGAAGGTGCTGCAGCTGCTCTTCGAGTCCGGCGTCGGCGGCGCCGGACTGGCATCGAGCCCGCACCTGTTGTCCTACATCGATTTCCGCTGGTTCCCCGGCCACGGCTCCGAGGCCGACGACGACGCGATCCTGTTCACCGGCGAGGGCCGCACCGCGAACGCGTCCATGTGGTTCAACCGGGACGATCGCCACTTCTATCTCGGGTCGCAGACTCCCGCGACGCCCGAGGCTCAGCGGCAGGTGGCGCGATACCACCAGCACCTGCGGGAGGTCCTGCAGACGGTCGCGCGGGACGGGAACCGCGTCGTCGGTGGTGGCGCGTGCACGTGATCGGAGTGGACGCCTGGGCCCCGCGCCCCGGCGTCGTCCTGCAGTGGCTCGTGCGTTCCGACGCCGAACCCGTCCCGTCGTCGGTCCCGCCGTCGTTCAACCAGAGTGCGCACCTCGCCGACGTCGACGACGGCAGCACTTGGCTCGCAGCATCGTTCGACGTCCCGGGGCCGCTGGACACCGATGCCCTGGAGCGTTCTCTCGAGCGGTTGGTCGCACGCCACGGTTCGCTCCGGACCGGGTTCGTGCGGTCCGACTCCGGTCCGTCACGCGTGAACCATCCGCAGGGTGCGCTCACCCTCCGACGACGACCGGACATCGCGGTCCCGTCCGTCCCGGAGGCACACCGCGTCGTGCGCGGCGCGCTCGACGCCGCGTGCGCTCCCTTCTCCGCCCCGGCCTACACCTTCCTCGCCATCGATCGTCCGGACGTCTCCACGGTGGTGTGCGGGTTCGATCACGCGCACGTCGACGCGTATTCGCTGGCGGTCGTCATCGACGACGTCCGTCGGGGCTATCTCGGCGAGCCGGAGACCGCGCCGGATCCGGGTGACTTCGTCGACTACTGCGCAGCCGAGTCCGCGGGCACGCCGATCGACCTCGAGGACGACCGGCTCCGCACGTGGGTCGACTTCCTGCACGCGGGCGCCGGCGCTCCGCCGCAGTTCCCTCTCGATCTCGGAGTCCCGCACGGGCGCACGGACCGCTGTGCGGTCCGCGTCGACACCCTGCTCACCGCACGGGAGGCCGACGCGGCCGAGACCGGGTGCCGGGCCGACGGGGCCAGCCTCTACGCCGGTGTGCTCGCGGCCATGGCGCACGCGGTACGCGACCTCGGTGGTGGCGCCACGGTTCCACTGCTGTTCCCGCTGCACACCCGTCGATCCGCGGCGTGGCGGTCGTCCGTCGGCTGGTTCGTCACCAACGCGCCGCTCGAGGTCGTCACCGAGAGCGACCTGAGGGCCACGATCCGCTCGGCCGGTTCGGCGGTGCGACGCGCGGTCGCGCTGGGCGAGGTGCCCATCGCCCGCGTGGTCGAGGCCGCGGGCGGACTCCGGCGCCCGCGCAAGGACGTCTTCATGGTGTCCTACGTCGACTACCGGTCGGCCCCCGGACACGACCTGCTGCGCAGCATCGACGCTCACCACATCTCCAACGTCACCGTCTCCGACGACGCGCAGTTCTGGATCTCCCGCACCGCGGACGGTCTCGCACTGCGGAGCCGGTTCCCCGACAACCCGACCGCCCGCATCACGATCGAGGCCTTCGTGGCCGCCGTCACGGACCACCTCGCACTCGTCGCCCAGCCGTGCGAGGCCGCCCTACGGTTCGCGGTGGACACCCGGACCGCGGCCGACGCGCCGGTCACCGTCCCCTAGAGTTCGGGGAACACCTGCACCTGGAGGAGACGCTTCGTGACATCAGCCGACGACCGGACCGAGTCCGGTACGGACGAGACCGCTCCCTCGGCGCCCTTCCTGCGCGTCGAGTCGGGCAACCCGACCGACGAGGAGATCGCCGCCCTCGTGGCCGTCCTGTCCGCCGCCACGGCCGACGCCGGGCCGACCGAGATCCCCGTGCTCGATCACTGGGGTCGCCCGTCCACCATGCACCGCGCGGGCACGGCCTTCTCGCCCTACTCGTTCACCACCGGGGTCACCGGACCGCGGTGACGGTCCGGTTCGTACTCGCGTCGCGCTCGCCCGCCCGCCTGTCCGTGTTGCGGGCAGCCGGGGTGGATCCGATCGTCCGGGTCTCGGACGTCGACGAGGACGCGGTCGCCGCAGCACTGCCCTCCGACTCCCCCCACGAGGTGGTGGTCACCGAGCTGGCCGCGGCCAAGGCGGCCGTGATCGCAGAGGCTCTCGCCCACGATCCGGAGCTGTCGACCGGCACCGTCGTCGTCGTGGGCTGCGACTCCATGCTGTCGATCGGCGGCGACCTCGTGGGCAAACCACGAGACGTCGCCGTCGCTCGCGAACGCTGGGCGGCGATGGCCGGTGCGAGCGGTGACCTGCTCACCGGTCACTGCGTCCTACGGCTCGACGACGGCCGAGTGACCGCACGCGGCGCGGCCCACTGCGGGACCACGGTGCACTTCTCCTCGCCGACCGAGCGGGACCTCGAGGCATACCTTCGCTCGGGCGAGCCACTCGCCGTCGCGGGCGCGTTCACCCTCGACGGTCTCGGTGGCTGGTTCGTCGACGGCATCGAGGGTGACCCGTCGTCCGTCATCGGTATCGGGCTGCCGCTGGTACGCCGGTTGCTCGCCGAGGTGGGTGTCGGCATCGCCGATCTGTGGGAGAGCGCCGCGGCGCATCGTGACGGGATCGACGACACCAGCGTCTGACGCCGTCCCGACGCGCGCCCTAGGATCGTGTGGTCACGCACAATCAGTTCGACCCCCCGTCTGACAACCTCAGGAGACGCACGTGTCCGTCGCGCCAGATCCCCACCCCGCCTTCGCGTCGTTCGCGCACCCCGAACGACTCGTCACGACGCAGTGGCTCTCCGCCAACATCGGCACACCCGGACTCAAGGTCGTCGAGTCCGACGAGGACGTGCTCCTCTACGACGTCGGCCACATCCCCGGCGCGGTCAAGATCGACTGGCATCTCGACCTGAACGACCCCGTCACGCGCGACTACGTCGACGGCGAGAAGTTCGCCGACCTGATGAACCGCAAGGGCATCTCGCGCGACGACACCGTCGTCATCTACGGCGACAAGAGCAACTGGTGGGCCGCGTACGCGCTGTGGGTCTTCACCCTGTTCGGCCACGAGGACGTGCGCCTGCTGGACGGTGGACGCGACGCCTGGCTCGCCGAGAACCGCGACACCACACTCGACGTCCCCGACATCTCCGGGGCGGACTACCCCGTCGTCGAGCGCGACGACGCAGCCATCCGTGCGTTCAAGGACGACGTCCTCGCACACCTCGGATCCGGCCCGCTGGTCGATGTGCGGTCCCCCGCCGAGTACACCGGCGAGCGCACCCACATGCCCGACTACCCCGACGAGGGCGCGCTGCGCGGTGGACACATCCCGACAGCGCTGAGCATCCCGTGGGCGAAGGCCGCGGCACCCGACGGCCGGTTCAAGTCCCGCACCGAGCTCGACGAGGTCTACGGGGACGTGTCCTCCGACGCCGACGTCATCGCGTACTGCCGCATCGGCGAGCGGTCGTCGCACACGTGGTTCGTGCTGACGCATCTGCTCGGCTACGAGAACGTCCGGAACTACGACGGTTCCTGGACCGAGTGGGGCAACGCCGTGCGCACACCGATCGCGCGCGGCGAGGAGCCCGGAGCCCTGCAATGAGCGGAACACTGCCCGCGCCGCTGGCCGAGATCGTCGACGACTTCGCGGCAGTCGAGGGCCAGGACAAGATCACGATGCTGCTCGAGTTCAGCAAGGAGCTGCCGGCCTTGCCCGCAGGTCTCGAGCAGGCCGCGATGGAGCCCGTCCCGGAGTGCCAGTCACCGCTGTTCCTGTCGGTGGACTCGTCCGACCGGTCTGCGGTGCGCCTGTACTTCAGCGCCCCGCCGGAGGCACCGACCACGCGCGGCTTCGCGTCGATCCTGGCGCAGGGGCTCGACGGTCTTCCCGCCGACGACATCCTCGACGTCCCGGACGACTTCTACACCGAGCTGGGACTCGCGGCGGCCGTGAGTCCGCTACGGCTGCGCGGGATGTCGGCGATGCTCAGCCGCGTCAAACAGCACCTGCGGTCCTGACTCGCCGCTTTGTTCGGACAATGTCGCTCTCGGCGGTAGACTGAGGTACCGAGAGCGGCGTCCGGACGGGGCGTCGCGCCGGTGTGGAAGGACAGCCGAATCGTGGAGTTCACCGAACTGGTCGACTACCCGATTCCGGCAGGCACCCTCACCGAATGGATCCCGAGTGTCGGTCCGCACGCATCGACGCCGGAGGACGCGGGGTGGCTGCCCGACGATCGGCCCACCTCCTACGTGCACGAGGCGCACCTGCGTCGCACCCTGGCCCGGCCGTCCGCCGGTCGCGAGTCGTGGCTCGGCACCGCGTTCGACATCGCGGGCCCGCTCGACACCGCCGCGTTCCGGCGCGCGGTGCTGGCGTGGATCGACCGGCACGAGGGCATGCGGTCCAACGCCACCGTCGACCCCGACACGGGCCTGCTCTCGCGCGTGACGGCCCCGGTCGGTGCCACCGACATCTGGGTCATTCAGCAGGACGCGTGCACGCAGGCCGGCGAGGTGTACCAGCATCTTCAGCACCTGTTCGACGAGTACACGTCGCCGCTGGTGTGGCCGTCGTACGCGTTCGTCACTCTCGAACCCACCGGACACTCCGGCGGCGACGCGGCACCGGACCACTTCACCGTGTTCTTCGCCGCCGATCACTCGATCATCGACGGGCTGTCCATCGTGCTCATCGCGCACGAACTCACCCGCCTCTACGAGCAGGAGACCACCGGCGCCCCGGCAGGGCTCTTCCCCACCGGCAGTTACCTCGATTTCGGCGAACTCGAGCGCACCCTCTGCAGCGGGGTCGACCGGACGCACGACGCCGCCGTGGAGTGGGCGAACTTCCTCGCCGAGGACGGGCGACGATTCCCGTCCTTCCCGCTCGACATCGGACCTGTCCCGGAGGTGCCGATCCCGCAGGCCGGACTGTCCGCGTGGATCCTCTCGCCCGAGGAGGCGGACGCGTTCACCGTGGCGTGCCGCCGCGCCGGTCCGGGCTTCTCCGCCGGCCTCATGGCCTCGATGGGCGCTGCGGCGGCTGCCGTGTCCGGTGCGGGGCGCTTCCGCACGGTCACCCCGATGCACACCCGTCACGACCCGTCGTGGGCCGCGTCCCTCGGCTGGTTCGTCGGCGTGGCTCCCCTCGCGTTCGACGTCGCGGACGGCGAGTCGTTCGGAGACGTCGTCGTGCGCGCCGGAGCCGAGATCGCACGCACCCGTCCGATCTCGCGCGTCCCCCTCGATCTCGTCGCCGAAGCGATCGACCTGCACGACACCCCGCGTTTCGTCGTCTCCTTCATGGACGTGCGCTTCGCACCCGACGCGCGGACGTGGCCCGACGTCAACGCGCGCGCACTGCGGAGCAGGAAGTACGACCACGACGTCTACCTGTGGGTGCATCGCACTCCGCAGGGCGTCAACATCTCGGCCCGGTTCCCCAGCAGCGAGGTCGCCACCGCTGCCGTCCACCGGTTCGTGGCAGAACTGCGGACCGTGCTCAGCGACGTCGTGACCACCGGGACACACCTCGTGCGGGCCCGGAGTGACCTCACCCCTACACTCCGAAACTAGGATGACCAACCGATGGCGCGGGCGAAGGCCCGTGCTCGTCCGCCGGAGCGACACCACGCGACGGCCCACCCGACCTCACAGGAGGCTTCGTGCCCAGCCACGCCACTGCCCGCATCAGCAAGGTTCTCGTCGCGAACCGCGGTGAGATAGCGGTACGTGTGATCCGCGCAGCGGCCGACGCCGGCTACACCTCCGTCGCGGTCTACGCCGAACCCGATGCCGACGCGCCCTTCGTCCGCCTCGCCGACGAAGCCTTCGCCCTCGGCGGTCAGACCTCCGCCGAGTCCTACCTCGCGATCGACAAGATCATCGACGCCGCCGCCAAGTCCGGCGCCGATGCGATCCACCCCGGCTACGGCTTCCTCTCCGAGAACGCCGACTTCGCCCAGGCCGTCCTCGACGCCGGCCTGATCTGGATCGGACCGTCCCCGCAGTCCATCCGCGACCTCGGCGACAAGGTCACCGCCCGCCACATCGCCACCCGCGCGAAGGCCCCCTCCGTGCCCGGCACGTCCGAGCCCGTCAAGGACGCCGACGAGATCCTCGCCTTCGCCGACGAGCACGGCCTCCCCATCGCCATCAAGGCCGCCTTCGGCGGCGGCGGACGCGGCATGAAGGTCGCCCGCACCCGCGAGGAGATTCCGGAGCTCTTCGACTCCGCCACCCGCGAAGCGGTCTCCGCCTTCGGCCGCGGTGAGTGCTTCGTCGAGCGCTACCTCGACAAGCCCCGCCACGTCGAAGCGCAGGTCATCGCCGACCAGCACGGCAACGTCGTCGTCGCCGGCACCCGCGACTGCTCCCTGCAGCGCCGCTTCCAGAAGCTCGTCGAGGAAGCTCCCGCACCGTTCCTCACCGACGACCAGCGCACCGAGATCCACGCCTCCGCCAAGGCCATCTGCAAGGAAGCCGGCTACTACGGCGCCGGCACCGTCGAGTACCTCGTCGGCCAGGACGGACTCGTCTCCTTCCTCGAGGTCAACACCCGCCTGCAGGTCGAACACCCCGTCACCGAGGAGACCTCCGGCATCGACCTGGTGCTGCAGCAGTTCCGCATCGCCAACGGCGACGAACTCTCCATCACCGAGGACCCGGCACCGCGCGGACACTCCTTCGAGTTCCGCATCAACGGTGAGGACGCCGGCCGCGGCTTCCTCCCCGCCCCCGGACCGGTCACCACCTTCATCGCCCCCGAGGGCCCCGGCGTGCGCGTCGACTCCGGTGTCGAGTCCGGCTCCGTCATCGGCGGCCAGTTCGACTCCATGCTCGCCAAGCTCATCGTCACCGGCGCCACCCGCGAGGAAGCCCTCGCCCGCTCCCGCCGCGCCCTCGCCGAGTTCCGCGTCGAGGGCCTCGCCACCGTCATCCCGTTCCACCGCGCCGTCGTCTCCGACCCCGCCTTCATCGGCGACGGTCAGTCCTTCGACGTTCACACCCGGTGGATCGAGACCGAGTGGGACAACACCGTCGAACCGTTCACCGCCGGCGCCCCCATCGAGGACGACGAGAACGGACCTCGACAGAACGTCGTCGTCGAGGTCGGTGGGCGCCGTGTCGAGGTGTCCCTGCCCGGCCAGTTCTCGCTCGGCGGCAACGCTGCTGCCGGTGGCAACGTCATTCGTCGCAAGCCCAAGGCGCGCACCCGCGGCGGCGCCGGCGGCGCAGCCGCGTCCGGTGACGCCGTCACCGCACCCATGCAGGGCACCGTCGTCAAGGTCGCCGTCACCGAGGGCCAGGAAGTCGTCGCCGGAGACCTCATCGCCGTCCTCGAGGCCATGAAGATGGAGAACCCCGTCACCGCCCACAAGGACGGCGTCGTCACCGGACTCGCCGTGGAGCCCGGCTCCGCCATCACCCAGGGAACTGTTCTCGCAGAACTGAAGTGAGCCGGCCGGACGCCCGCCCCCGTTACGCTCCTCTCATGGCCGACGACAGTCCGCACGTGAGAACCGATCGACGAGGGCGGGCGTTCCCGTCTCCCGGCTCGTACGGGCACGCGTCGTGACAGAGGTCCGGGCCGCTCTCTTCGACGTGTTCGGCACCGTCGTCGACTGGCGCGGGGGTATCGCCGAGGAGGTGCGGCGCTGGCTGGACGAGTACGCCCCCGAACGCGACGACATCGATCCGGGCGACTTCGCGGACCGGTGGCGTGCGAGGTACCAGCCCTCGATGCAACCGATCCGGACCGGTGAGCGCCCCTTCACCAAGCTCGACGCGCTGCACCGCGAGAGTCTCGTGGAACTGCTGGCGGAGTACGTGCTCCCCACCGAGGCGGTCGACGATCTGACTCTGGCGTGGCACCGGTTGCCGCCGTGGCCGGACTCGGTCGCCGGTATCGCAGCCGTCCGCGAGTCCGTCATCGTGGCACCCCTGTCCAACGGCAACGTGTCGTTGCTCCTCGACATGGCCAAGCGTGCCGGCATCCCCTGGGACGCGGTGCTCGGCGCGGAGGTGGTGCAGGCCTACAAGCCGACTCCCGAGTCGTATCTGCGGACGGCGGAGTTGCTCGATCTCGCTCCCGGCCAGTGCCTGATGGTCGCGACACACAACGATGATCTCGCCGCCGCCCGTGGGTGCGGACTACAGACCGCCTTCGTGCGCCGCCCGCACGAGCACGGACCGCAGCAGACCGAGTCCGAACCCACCGACGACTGGGAGTTCGTCGTCGACGACCTCGAGGAACTGGGCAGGCTTCTCCGGTCCGGTCAGGCGAGCAGTCGTTCGTAGACGCCGACCTCGGACCCGATTTCCCAGGCGCCGATGCCCTCGAAGGACGACAGCACGCGCTCGTGATTCCAGTCCTCGTCGACGTGGATCTCGTGCGGATTGCCCTCGATCTCGTGCTGCGGGTAGTGGACGATCGGGATCGACAGGTACGCCGCCCGCGTCGCGGCCGCACAGCACTTGGCCCACAGCGCCACCGCGTCGGCCTCGGTCATGTGCTCTGCCACGTCGCCGATGATCACCACGTCCGCCGTCGGCAGGTCCACCGTGCGCGCGTCACCGAGGATGATCTCGTCGTAGTACTCGTGGAGGCGGTAGGTCTCCACGTACGGCTCCCAGATCTCGACACCGGTGATGCGGGAGAGCTGCGGCCCTGCAAGCAGTTTCGCGTAGGTCCCCACCCCCGGTCCGATGTCGAGCACGGAGACGGGTCGCTCGGACCCCAGGGCGTGGACACGGTCGCGGGTCCAGGACTTACCTTCGGACGAACTCATCGGCATGACTGTCCTGTGCCCAGCCGGGCCTCGGCGTAATCGTCAGGGGCTCGGGCGGTCGTGATCGCGACCCGTCGCGAGGTCCCCGCACTCGACGGTGATCACGTCGGGGTTGCCGCGGAGGAAGGTGCGGGCGCCCTGATCCCCCGTCGCCGCCTCCGCGACCTCCGCCCACCACCGGCGCGCGAGCACCACGGGGTGACCGGGAGTGTCATCGAAGGTGGCCCGCGCGATTCCAGTGCTCGCGGCGTGGTCGAGAACCCGCCCCACCACCTCGGCGCCGATGTCGGGGGTGTCCACCAGGTGCAGCACCGCGAGGTCGGCGTCGGTCGTCTCACATGCCTGCAGGCCCACCCGCACCGAGCTGCCCATGCCGGTGCGCCACTCGTCGTTCACCACGGCCTGCGCGCCGGGAGGCATCTCCGGCGCCGCGGCACCCACGACGACCAGGACCTCGTCGCACCCGCCATCGCGCAGCGCCCGCACCGCCAGGTCCAACCAGAGCCCGTCGTGCGCCAGGATCTTGGGGGCGCCGTACCGGGTGCCCGCACCCGCCGCGAGCACCACGCCGACCGTCGTCATGCGACCACCCTGCACGGGCTGCGTCCCCGGCGCCAGTGCGCGCCGAGCACCTCCCGGGAGCCACGACCCACTTTCCGCACCCACGCGCGGGAACCCGCGCCCACTGGCCGAGAGTGGAACACCCCGTGCACGTGACGCTCCCCTCGACGCGGAATGGCGCGGGATCCCGCCCCATCCGCCGCCGAGGGGAGCAGAAACTCCACCTCCCGGGCGCCACGTCCCACTTTCGGCGCCCACTCGCGGGAACCCGCCCCCAGCGCCCGCGAGTGGAACACCCCACGCCACGCCTACTCCAGCCGCGCCTCGAGCTCGGCGATGCGGTCGAGCAGCACCTTCTCCCGCGCCGCGGCGTCGCGCTCGTACAGCGCACCCATCCGGCTCACATAGTCCTGGTCGTAGCGCGGAATGATGCTGCGGGTGCAGTTCCAGTCGATCGCCTCGACGGAGATCACGACGCTGCGCTCGCACCGCGACTCGACGGTGCCGCCGGGCACCTGCCGGAGTCGCTCGAGCAACGCCGGGTCCGCACTTCCCTCGACCACCGTCGCGCGCCCGTAGATCTTCACGCGCTGGCGGCGCGGGTAGTCCACGACGATCAGCGCCACGCGGTCGTTCGCGTCGAGATTGCCGGCCGTCACGTACTGGTTGTTCCCGGCGAAGTCGGCGAACGCGAGTGTGTGGTCGTCGAGCACCTGCAGGAACCCGGCCGGCCCGCTGCGGTACTGGACGTAGGGCCATCCGGTCTCGGTGACCGTCGACAGGTAGAACTGGTCCGCGGCGCGGATGATCACCTTCTCGCGGCCGTCGAGTGCGTCGGGTCCGTCGTCGCCGCGTTCCGTCTGCGCACCGTAGGCCGTGTAGCTGCCCTTCGCGCGCTGCCGCGCCAGCGCCGAGGGTCCGAACACCAGGTGGTGATAGTGGTTGCTCATCGCCCCTCACTCTTCACCACCTGTTGGCGGATCACCCAACGACCAGCGCGGACCGGTGCCCCGACTTTGTGCGGTCTCGACTGGCGGGGTCGCCCCGCATGGCGGAGTCTGATCGCACCGCACTCCGGTCACTCGCCGCCCTGCACCGTCGCAGGGCACCGCCTCAGGCCTTTTCGGCCCTCGCCTGGAACCAGGTCCACTCATGACTGTTCGCTCCGCCGTCACGCGGCGTCACCCCGTCGACGAGGTTCTCCCCGCCCACAAGCTGGCGGCCTACGGGTTCCAGCACGTCGTCGCCTTCTACGCCGGGGCGGTGTTGGTCCCGATCATCATCGGTGGGGCCATCGGCCTCACCAACGAGCAGTTGATCCACCTGATCAACGCCGACCTCTTCACGTGTGGCATCGCCTCGATCATCCAGGCGGTCGGCTTCCGAAAGATCGGTGTGAAGCTGCCGCTCCTGCAGGGCGTCACCTTCGCCGGTGTCAGCCCGGTCATCGCGATCGCGATGGCGAACGGCGGCGGGACCGAGGGCCTGCTGTACGTGTACGGCGCCGTGATCGTGGCGGGCCTGTTCACGTTTCTCATCGCACCCTGGTTCAGCAGGCTGCTGAGGTTCTTCCCACCGGTGGTGACCGGCACGGTCATCGCCATCATCGGTATCGCGCTGCTGCCGGTGGCCGTCAACGACGCCGTCACCAATCCTGCGACGCACAAGCAGGATCCGACGAACGGCCGCTGGATGGCCTACGCGATCGGCACCCTGGTGATCATCGTGCTGATCCAACGATTCTTCCGCGGCTTCACCGCCACCATCGCCGTGCTGCTGGGACTCGTCATCGGCAGCGCCACCGCGTACATGTTGGGCGACATGACGTTCGACGGTGTCTCCGAGGCGTCGTGGGTCGGGTTCACGCAGCCGTTCCTGTTCGGCGCGCCCAAGTTCAGTGTCATCGCCATCATCTCGATGATCGTGGTCCTGATGATCACGGCGGTCGAGTCGACGGGCAGCGTCTTCGCGACGGGTGAGATCGTCGGCAAGCGGATCACGAAGGACGACATCGCCGCCACCCTGCGTGCCGACGGCGTGGCCACCGTGATCGGCGGCTCCTTCAACTCGTTCCCGTACACGGCGTTCTCGGAGAACGTGGGCCTGGTGCGCCTGACTCGCGTGCGCAGCCGGTGGGTGGTTGCTGCCGCCGGTGTCATCATGATCGTCCTGGGCCTGCTGCCGAAGACGGCGGCGGTGGTCGCGTCCATTCCGTCACCCGTCCTGGGCGGCGCCGCGTTGGCGCTCTTCGCCACCGTGGCGGTCGTGGGCATCCAGACCCTGTCCAAGGTGGACTTCACCGACCACCGCAACCTCATCATCGTCGCGACGAGTCTCGGTCTGGCCCTGCTGGTCACGATCCAGCCGACCGTCTCGGAGGGTGTCCCGAGCTGGCTCGAGCTGCTGTTCTCGAGCGGCATCGTGCTGGGTGCGTTCACCGCGATCGCCCTCAACATCCTGTTCTTCCACGTGGGTGGCTCGCGCGGGGCGACGGTGGCGGGCTCCCCCGGCGACTCGATAACCCTCGACGCCGTCAACGAGATGAGCCTCGACGAGTTCTCGACGACGTTCGGCGACGTGGTGCAGGGATCGGACTGGGTGGTGCGTCGCGCGTACGAGCAGCGGCCCTACGCGGATGCTCATGCACTGCGGGAGGCGTTCCAGGATTCCCTGCTCGCAGGCACCACGGAGGAGCAGGTCGAGCTGATCAGCGCCTTCCCCGATCTGGGCAGCGAGGACGACACCGGCACCGCGTTCGCCAAGGACCACGTCTCGCTCGCGTACCTCGGCGACGAGGAGCACCGCTCGGTGGTCGACCTGGCCACCGCCTACCGGGATCACTTCGGCTTCCCCCTCGTCATCTGCGCGGCCGAGACCGAGCACTACGACCGGGTGCTCGCCAACGGGTGGTCGCGGATGGAGAACTCACCGGGTGCGGAGCGGTCGTTCGCCATGATCGAGGTCGCGAAGATCGCGAACCACCGGTTCGACGACCTGGTCGCCGATGCGAATCCCATTGCCGCGGCGCGTTTCGGCAGACTGAACGACCTGTCCTGATCCCCACCACAGAAGGGAACGCTCGTGTTCCTGCACGAAGCACTCGGGCTCGACGGATTCAATCGGCTGTCCGATCGCGCCGCGATGCACGCCTTGTTCGAGTGCTGCTCGTCGTCCATCTGGGCGCGCCGGGTGGCCGTCGGTCGCCCCTTCGACAGCGCCGAGGCCCTCCTGGAACGCGCCGACAGCGAGTTGGCGGAACTGTCCGAGACGGAGATCGACCGCGCACTCGACGGTCATCCACGTATCGGCGCCTCGGTGACCGCCGGCTCGTCGTCGCAGCGCGAGCAAGCGGCCGTGAGCGAGGCGGACCAGGGCGTCAAGGACGCGCTCGCGGCGGGGAATCGGACCTACGAGGAGAAGTTCGGCCACGTCTACCTGGTGTGTGCGACGGGCCGCCCTGCGACGGAGCTTCTCGCTATCCTCACCGAGAGGCTCGACAACGATCCGGAGACGGAGAGGCGCGTGATGAGAACCGAACTGGCGAAGATCAATCGAATCAGGTTGACCCGCATGCTCACCGAGCGGACCGAACTGTGAGCGTCAGCACCCACGTCCTCGACGCGGTGCACGGGACACCGGCGACGGGGGTGGGTCTCGCGGTGGTCGACGAGCACGGCGACGTGGTCACCACCGGCATCACCGACGAGGAGGGGCGCGCCAAGGAACTGCTCCCGGACGACGCTGTGGCCGGTGTCTACACACTCGTGTTCGACACCGCCGCGTACTTCGAGCAGTCCGGGACGCAGACCTTCTACCCCGAGGTGTCCATCACCTTCACCGTCCTCGATGTCGATGCGCACCACCATGTTCCGCTGCTGCTGTCCCCGTTCGCGTACTCCACCTATCGAGGAAGCTGACCCCATGACCGATCTGACCGGGAACATCGTCCTGGGAGCCAACCAGTACGGCAAGGCCGAGAACCGGGTGGTGCGCATCTATCGCGACACCGCCCGCCACGAGATCCGGGACATCTCCGTGTCGTCGGCATTGCGGGGCGACTTCTCCGCCGCCCATCTCGTCGGTGACCAAGGCGCGGTCCTGCCGACGGACACCCAGAAGCAGACCGCGTACGCCTACGCGAAGGAAAAGGGCCTGCTGCATCTCGAGTCGTACGGCCTGGATCTGGCACGGCATTTCGTCGACGACGTCGAGCCGGTGACGGAGGCGCGGGTCGAACTCGAGGAGTACGCGTGGGAGCGTGTCACCGTGGACGGCCGCCCCCACGATCACACGTGGGTGCGCAAGGGCCAGGAGACGCGGGTCGCCTCGGTCACCGTGGGCGGCTCCGGAGCGGAGCAGAAGACCTGGGTCACCGCGGGTTTCAAGGATCTGATCATCCTGAAGTCGACGGGCTCCGAGTTCGCCGGCTTCCTCGAGGACTCCTACACCGTGCTCGCCCCGACTCATGACCGCGTCATGGCCACCTCGCTCGAGGCCCGGTGGCGCTACACCACCACCGACGTCGACTGGGACGAGGTGTACGCCGGCGTCAAGGCAGTGATGATCGAGCAGTTCGCCACACTCCAGTCGCTCGCGTTGCAACAGACACTCTTCGCGATGGGACGCGCTGCGCTGGAGGCATTCCCGTTCATCGCGGAGATCCGGATGAGCGCGCCGAACAAGCATCACTTCCTGTACGACCTCGACCGTTTCGGCGTCGAGAACAACGGCGAGGTCTTCCACGCCGACGACCGTCCCTACGGGCTCATCCAGGCGACCGTCGAACGCGAGGACGCCCCCGACGCGGGATCCGCCTGGCGGACCTACAGCGTCGTAGGCTGAGGCCCGAGCACGGCCAACGCGACGAAGACGTCGGTGCGGTCCTCCGTCGTCCCCAGGTCTCGGTCCGTCAGCGCCTCCACCCGTCCGATGCGGTAGCGCACCGTGTTGACGTGCACGTGGAGGGCGTCCGCCGTGCGGCTCCAGGAACCGTCGTGGTGCAGGTACGCCCGCAGCGTGTCCAGCAGTCCCGCGTCGGTGCGGCTGTCGTGGTCGAGTACCGAGCCGAGCACCCGCCGGGCATAGGCAGCGCGCAGTCCGTCCGGCACCACCGAGAGCAGGACGGCGGCCGACCCTGTGTCCGCGCTGGTCCGCACGGCGATCCGGTCGGCCGATGCCGCCGCCACCTCACGCGCATGCTGTGCCGACCGCACACATCCGACGAGGGCCGCGGCCTCCACCGCCGTACCCACGCCCACGGCGATCCGTCCGGTCACGGTGTCCGCGAGTCGACGCAGCGCAAGGGCGAGATCGGCGGCCATGCGGGTGGACGTCCGACCGGGAGGTAGCCCGACGACGCCGATCACGAGGTCTCCGCCGGTGACTCCCACACTCACCGCACCGTCGACCGATTCCCGCACCGCGTCGGTGAGTACCGCGGCCAGGACCTCGACAGGCAGATCCGCGGTGGCGGCCAGCGCGACGACGTCTCCTGTCACGTCGACGCCGATCTGTCGAATGCGTTCCAGCGCCTGCTCTCCGGATCCGTCGACGAGGAGTTCGGCCGCGCGGTCGGCCATGGTGCGCAGCACCCGCGCGCCGTCGTCCACGCGCACGCGATCGAGGGCCGCGATGCTCGACAGCTGACCGAGAGCATCGAGAACCTGCCCGTCCAGGCACTCGTGGTCACCGTCCACGACGAGGTACCACGCAGTCGCACGGTGACCGAAACTCGATCCGACGGGCAGCACGGACCGTACCGTGTTCTCGGTGACCACGCGGCACGGAACACCCTGCGCCGCAGTGCGGACGAGAGCGTCCACCACCTCCGCGGCCAACGGCTCGGCGGACACCACGGGCCGGCCCACCGCGGTGATGATCCGGCAGGTCACGCCCGTGTCCCGCGCCGTCTCGTGCGTGAGGTCCGCGAGCGCGCGTCCGTCGGTGACCGCGGTGAGCAATCGGTGCTGGCGGGCCAGACTGGCGGAGAGCCGCGCCACCCGATCGCCGGTCACCCGGCTGGTGACGGCATCGATGACGTCCGCGAACGCGACCGCCGACGGCACCGCGAGCAGCGGTAGCGAGTACTTCTCGCACGCACGCACCACGTCGTCGGGGACGGAACCGAACACTTCGTCGCCCGCCGCGAGCGCCACAGCGCCCGCCGCGACGACCGACGCCACGAAGGCATCGCTGTCCTCCGGCGCGCGGCGCCACACCATGCCGGTGACGACCAGCTCGCCGCCCACGATGTAGCGCGACGGGTCCGGCAGATCGGTCGCGAAGGCCCACCGCACGGTCCGACCGAGTTGGTCGTCGGTGCCGACGAGGCGCCGCAGCGCGAGTTCCGGTACGTCGAGCACGTCCTGGATCAGCACACCCGTTCACCCGCCCGCATCGTCGTTGGAGGATCCGACAGTAGGCGGCGCTCGTTTCGGCCACGTTTCGTCGGCGCGCGCCCTGCGCGGGTGGCCGACACGGTGTTGACTCGGTGACACAGCGAGGACAGGAGTACGACGTGCCGGACCGCATTCTCATCACGGGCGCCCACGTGATCACCGTGGATCCCGCCCGCTCCGAGTGGGCGGCGGGCTGGGTCCTGATCGAGGACGGGCTCATCGCGGCGCTCGGCGACGGGACACCGCCGCCGCGTCCCGACGGTCCGGAGGTCGCCGTCATCGACGGCCGCGGTTGCGTCCTGACTCCCGGCCTCGTGAACACGCACCACCATCTCTATCAGTGGATCACCCGCGGTCTGGCTGCGGACTCGACGCTCTTCGAGTGGTTGACGACGCTGTATCCCGTGTGGGCCGGCATCGACGCCGACTCGGTCCGCGTCGCAGCGACGGGTGGGCTCGCTCGGTTGGCCGCGACCGGATGCACCACCACCACCGACCACCTCTACGTCTTCCCCCACGACGGCGGCGACGTGTTGGGCGCAGAGATCGACGCCGCGAGGACGGTCGGTCTGCGGTTCCACCCGACGCGGGGATCGATGGACCTGGGACACAGTCAGGGTGGTCTGCCGCCGGACAGCGTCGTGGAGTCGCTCGATGCGATCCTGGCCGCGAGCAGCGCCGCGGTCGACCGCTGGCACGACCCGTCCTTCGGATCGATGCTGCGCATCGCTCTCGCACCGTGCTCGCCGTTCTCCGTCACCGGCGACCTCCTCCGCGAATCGGCGATGCTGGCGCGCGAGCTGGGCGTCCGGTTGCACACACACCTCGCCGAGACCCTGGACGAGGAGGAGTTCTGCCGCAGCAACTTCGGCATGACGCCCGTGCAGTACATGGAATCGGTCGGCTGGGTCGGCGACGACGTCTGGTACGCGCACGCCGTGCATCTCGACGACGCCGCGATCGCGACCATGGCGGCCACCGGAACCGGGGCGGCCCACTGCCCCACGTCCAACGCGCGGCTGGGCGCCGGTATCGCCCGAGCGCGCGATCTGATCGACGCGCGGGTTCCCCTGGGGCTCGGCGTCGACGGTGCCGCCAGCAACGAGTCCTGCAGCATGCTCGAGGAGGCGCACCACGCAGCACTGTTCGCACGGGCGCGCGGCGGACCCCGGGCCATGACCGTGCGCGAGAGCCTCGACCTCGCGACACTCGGCGGTGCCCGAGTCCTCGGGCGCGAGAATGAGATCGGCTCGCTGGAGGTGGGGAAGCTCGCCGATCTGGCGCTGTGGCGCATCGACGGCGCCGCCCACGCCGGCATCACCGACCCCGTCGCCGCGTTGGTACTGGGCGACCGGCCGCCCCTCGAACGGCTCCTCGTGCACGGGCGGGTGGTGGTCGAGAACGGGGTGGTGGTCACCGTCGACGAGGAGACGGTGGCCCGGGACGTGGCGGCGGCGCACACGGCGCTGCTCACGAAGGCCGGGCGGTGATTCCGTGGACCTGAACACCGTGCGCGAGGTCGTCCGGGCTCGTACGCGGGGCGATCTCTCGGTCATCGACGACGGCACCGCCGTGGTGGCAGGTGGGACGTGGGTCTTCTCGGAACCACAGGTGGGGGTGCACCGACTGGTCGATCTGACGGACCTCGGCTGGGAACCCGTCGTCGTCGGTGAGGGGCTGGAGATCGCCGCGACGTGCACCGTGGACACGCTGCGTCGGATGTCGTGGCCGCCGCGGTGGCCGGACCTCGAGTCGCTGGTGGCCCTCTGCTCCGACGCGTTGCTCGCGTCGTTCAAGGTGCAGCAGTTCGCCACGGTCGGTGGGAACATCGCCCTCGGACTTCCCGCGGGATCCATGACCTCGCTCTGTTCGGCGCTCGACGGCGTCGCGGTGATCTGGACCCCCGACGGTCACGAACGGCGCGTGCCCGTCGCGGCGCTGGTCACCGGACCCCAGCGCACGTCGCTCGCACCGGGCGAGGTGATACGCAGCATCGAGATCGACGACGCCGTTCTGCGCTCCCGATTCGCCTGCCGCAGAATGTCCTTGGCACCTCGCGGGCGCTCCGGCGCCGTCGTGATCGGTCGCCGGGACGCCGACGGATCGTGCGTCCTCACCGTCACCGCATCGACGTGCCGCCCACACCAGCTGCGACTCGAGGCAGTGCCGCACGCCGAGGACGTGGCCGCGCTGCTGGACGCCGCGATACCCGCCGACCAGTGGTACGACGACGTGCACGGGGCGCCGGACTGGCGACGCCACGTGAGCGGCGTTCTGGCACAGCAGATCTGCGAGGAGCTGGCATGAGAGTGGGAGTCAACGGGGAGACCGTGGAGATGTCGCCGCGACCGGGCCAGTGCCTGCGCACGGCCCTGCGCGACATCGGACGGTTCGAGGTGAAGAAGGGGTGCGACGCGGGCGACTGCGGCGCGTGCTCGGTGCTGCTGGACGGTGCCGCCGTCCAGTCGTGCATCGTTCCGGCCTACCGCGCCGAAGGTCGGGAGGTCACCACGGTGGCCGGGCTGGGCACGCCGGACGACCTGCATCCGATGCAGCAGCGATTCGTCGACGCCGCCGGATTCCAGTGCGGTTTCTGCACGGCCGGCATGATCGTCACCGCCGCCGCCCTCACCGACGAGCAGACCGAGGATCTGGACACCTCACTCAAGGGAAACCTGTGTCGCTGCACCGGGTATCGGGCGATCACCGACGCGGTCACGGGTGTGCGCACCATCGAGAAGTCCACCGAGGGACCGGCGTGCGGACGCTCCGTCGCCGCACCGGCCAGCGCTCGCGTCGTCACGGGAACGGAGCCCTACACGCTCGACGTCGCGATGCCGGGTCTACTGCATCTGTCGGTGCTGGGGAGCCCCCACGCCCGTGCGCGCATCGTCTCGATCGACACGTCGGCCGCGCTGGCCGTCGAGGGTGTGGTCGCGGTGCTCACCCACGAGGACGCGCCGCCCGTCGCCTTCTCCACCGCACGCCACGAGTCACGGGACGACGATCCCGACGACACTCTCGTTCTGGATCGCGAGCTCCGCTACGTCGGGCAGCGGGTGGCGGCGGTGATCGCCGAGTCGGTGGCCGCCGCGGAGGAGGGCAGACGGCGCCTCGTCGTCGAGTACGAGGTGCTGCCCGCCGTGCTGCATCCCGCGGACGCGCTCGCACCGGGAGCCCCGATCGTCCACGCCGGCAAGGGTCCCGAGGCCAGGATCGCGGACGTCGAGCGCAACGTCGTGGCCGAGGTGAGCGGTACGACCGGCGACGTCGAGGCGGGCCTGGCGGCCGCGGACGCCGTGGTGACCGGAACGTGGCGCACCGCCCGCGTGCAGCACACTCACCTCGAGACGCACGGTGCGATCGCCTGGTTCGCCGAGGACGGGCGCCTGACCGTCCGCACGAGCTCGCAGGTCCCGTTCCTCGTACGGGACGAGCTGTGTCACATCTTCGACCTCGATCCCGACACCGTTCGGGTGTTCACGACGCGGGTCGGTGGCGGGTTCGGCGCCAAACAGGAGATGCTCACCGAGGATCTCGTGACGCTCGCCGCTCTGACGGTGCGTCGACCGGTACAGCTCGAGTTCTCCCGTGCCGACCAGTTCACCGTCGCGCCCTGTCGGCATCCCATGGAGGTGTCGGTCACCGCAGCCGCCACGTCCGACGGCACGCTCACCGCGCTGACCCTCGACGTGCTGAGCGATGCCGGCGCCTACGGCAACCACAGTCCCGGTGTGCTGCACCATTCCACCGACTCGATCGCCCTCTACCGCTGCGCGGCCAAGCGCGTCGAGGCGAGAGCGGTGTACACGAACACGATTCCGTCCGGCGCGTTCCGCGGATACGGCGTCGGGCAGACCGGTTTCGCCGTCGAGTCGGCGCTCGACGAGTTGGCGCACCGACTGCACATCGATCCGATCGAGTTCCGGCGTCGCAACGTCGTCGTGCCGGGTGATCCGTTCGTCGCCGCGCACGTCCTCGACGGCGACCTCCTGTTCGGCAGTTACGGACTCGACCAGTGCCTCGATCTCGTGGACGAGGCACTCACCGAGCCCGGATCGCCGGCGCCCGACGGATGGCAGGTGGGCGTCGGCGTGGCCATCGGCATGAATGCCACCGTGCCGCCGCGCGGCCACGTCTCCGACGCGTCGATCACCGCTCTGCCCGGAGCGCGCTACCTGGTTCGCGTCGGCACCGCCGAGTTCGGTAACGGCACCACGACGGTGCACGGTCAGATCGCGGCGTCGATCCTGAACACGACCGTCGACCGCATCGAGATCACACAGTCGGACACCGACGTCACCTCCCACGACACGGGCGCCTTCGGGTCGGCGGGCACGGTGGTCGCCGGCAAGGCTGTCGCACTCGCCGCGGAGTCGTTGCGCGAGAGCATCATCGGTGCCGCATCGAGCCTGACCGGATCGCTGCCGGCGCAGGGCGTGCTCGGTCCGGAGGGCGTCACGGTGGACGGCGCACTGTGCTCCCTCGACGAGATCGTCGCGGCCCACGACGGACCGTTGGCGGCGGACGGGTACCATGGCGGATCGCCTCGCTCGGTGGTGTTCAACGTCCACGGGTTTCGGGTCGCGGTCGACCCCGGGAGCGGCCGCGTCGCGATCCTGGACTCCGTGCAGGCCGTCGACGCCGGCACGGTGATGAATCCGGTGCAGTGCCGTGGGCAGGTGGAAGGTGGTGTGGCGCAAGCGCTGGGCGCGGCACTGTACGAGGAGATAAGGCTCGACGAGACGGGGCACGTGACCACAGCGTCGCTACGGAATTACCACATCCCGCAACTCGCCGACGTTCCGACGACCCGAGTGTTGTTCGCGGACACCTATGACGCGCTCGGGCCGCTGGGTGCCAAGTCGATGAGCGAGTCTCCGTACAACCCCGTCGCACCGGCGTTGGCCAATGCCGTCACGGACGCCGTCGGCGTACGGCCGCACGCACTGCCGATGTCGGCGGACCGCGTCTGGAGAATGCTGCAGCGCGATCAGGAGTCGTAGAAGGTCTGCAGAATGATGGTGCTGCGGGTCTGCACGTTGGCAGTGGTCCGGATCTGCTGCAGGAGTCGCTCGAGATCCCGCGGTGACGCGACGCGGACCAGCAGCACATAGCTGTCCTCCCCCGCCACGGAATGGCACGCCTGCACCTCGGGCAGCGGCCGCAGACGCGCGGGCGCGTCGTCGGGCGCCGTCGGATCCAAGGGGGTGATGGCCACGAACGCCGACAGTGGCTGGCCGATGGCCTCCCGATCGACGCGCGCGGTGTATCCGAGGATGACCCCGGACGACTCGAGCCTGCGCACTCGTGACTGCACGGCCGAGACCGAGAGGCCCGCCCGCTCCGCGAGGTGAGCGAGAGTCGCGCGGCCGTCGGTGATCAGTTCCTCCACCAGCACGCGATCGGTGGCGTCCAGATCGTCCGAGCGGACGGACTTGCCTCGTGCACCGGTCATGGGCGCTACCCTGCCACGTCCCGATCGGGCAGCGTCAGGCGAACAGTGGTGGCATGGCGAAGACCATGACCGTCGACCACGCGACGTGCGTCAGGATCGGCGCGAGAATGCCGCCGGACGCCCGGCGTTCGAGTCCCAGCACGAAACCGAGGGTGATGGCGGCGAAGCCGAGCATCGGGTTGCCCGTGGCCAGAGTGGCAATGGTGTAGACGATCGTCGAGATGACGACCGGCCGCTTCACGCCGATGGCCGAGAACAGAGCGCCGCGGAAGAAGATCTCCTCGGCGACCCCGTTGAACAACGTGATGAAGACGATGAGCGCGAGCGGTCCGACGCGCGCGTGATCGAGGACGTTGGCCGTGAAGTCCCGCAGCGGCGGGATCTCCCGCACGACGAGTGCGCCGAGGATGAACACGCCACCTGCGGCCAGACCGATCGCGATCGGCGTGATGATCGGCCGCCGCAGGGTCCCGCGGAAGTTGATGCGACCGAGGTGCAGTGGCCCGGACAGGAACCCGCCGACGATCCACACCAATGCCAGCGCGATGGTCAGCGTGTAGAACATGGGGTCGCCGGGCTCGGTCGACAGCGACACTCCCAGCAGCGTCGCGCCCACGACGAGCACGACCGCCACGATGATGCGCCGCCGTAGGAAGGCGCGATCGGTCTCGTGATGGTCGCGGTCGACCTTGTCCACCAGCGCGTTGCGCACGATGGATTCGGCCCTCATCTGCCAGGACACCATGAAGTACTCCTCCGGCTCGTCGAACCTGTCGGTCGTGTCGGAACTTGCGGTCTGTGAACGAGAGACCGACTAGAACTTCAGAAGAGACCGTACCCGGGACGAGACCGCGGCAACCACGTCCAGATTGGTCCGGACGACCGGAGCGACGGGCCACGAGTAGAGCACCGCGCCGATGCCGAGTGCCTCGGCGAGCTTCCACCCGTCCTCGCTCAGCAGTTCGGCGCCGCGGCGGCGAATGCTGCGGACGTCGCCGCCGGTCCACTCCGCGTCCGAGGACACCAGGCGCAGCGAGTCGGGCGTCGTGGCCAGGCCGCGGGTGGCGCTCGCGCCGAGCAGGCTTCGGCGCATGGCGTCGTCGACGTCGGTGAGACCGCCCTCGGGCTCGGGGACGAACTCCGAGATGCGGTTCTCTGAGGCGGTCATCGAGTTCACGAGAGACTGCACCAGGTCGTCGGCGAGCAGTCCCGGAACCGGGATCAGTCGGCCGATCACGAGAGCCGCGAGCTTGGTCGGGATGCCCGGGGTGGGCACACCCAGACGATGCAGCTCGGCGGCGCGGACGTAGGCGAAGACGAGGTCCTTGTACGGAAGGATCTCGGGGCCCGCGATGTCGTACGCGTCGGCGGGCACGTCGGGTGACGCGCACGCGAGGAGATAGTGCACGACGTCGTCGACGGCGATCGGCTGCACCGGCTTGCTCAACCAGCTCGGGAGCGGCAGCACAGGCAGCCGGTCCGCGAGGTACCGGATCATCTCGAAGGACGTCGATCCGGCGCCGATGACGATGGCGGCGCGCAGCCACACCACCTCGATGCCGTCGATGGTGAGCGCCTCGCCCACCTCGGCGCGGCTCGCGAGGTGCTCGGACAGCTTCTCGCCCTCGGGGACGAAGCCACCGAGGTAGACGATGCGGCGGACACCCGCGGCGCGTGCCGCCTCGGCGAAGTGCCGGGCGGACGCGAGGTCGGTGGCCCGGTAGCCGGATTCCCCGATGGCGTGCACCAGGTAGTACGCGACGTCGATGTCCTCCGCGGACAGCGCCTCGGCGCACGAGTCGGCGTCGGTCACATCGAGTCGCACCGCCCGCACGTCGTCGTGCCAGTCGAAGGCGGTCAGCCTCTCCGGCGTGCGCGAGCCCACGACGACGCTCTCGTCGGCCGACACGAGCGCGTCGACGAGGCGAGAACCGATGTAGCCGCTGGCCCCGGTCACGAAAGCAGTCATGTTCTCGACATTACGGGTGCGGTGCGCTCGCATACCGCCGCGTGAGGGGCGTCACCGTGCAGACTGTGCTCATGGCCGACGTGGATCGACACCGAGCACCCGACAACGATCTGTCGGTGCGTACCGTCCGGCTGCCCGTACCGTCACTCGGCAACATGCTCGGACTCGCCCGCGGGACCGTTCTCTGGTCGCTCGACACCGTCGCGTTCGTCGCTCAGCTGCCCCGGCGGATCGACGACCTGTTCGTTCGTGTCGACGAGGTCATCGCCGCGATCGAGCGCATCACCGACCAGGCCCAGACGGTCATCGGCAAGGTCTCGGCCACCACCGAGGACGCGCAGGGCGTCATCGTCGGAGCGGAGTCCGCCTCGTCCAAGGCGCTGGCGATGATCTCCGAGCTCGAACCCATCACCGCGCGCGCGATCCCGCTGGGCCGCACCTTCGTCGACAACTTCTCCGAAGCCGAGGTGGAGGCGGCGGTGAAGCTCGTGGACCAGCTGCCGGAGCTGGTGCAGCGGATGGAGGGCATCATGCCGATCCTCGCGACGCTCGACACGGTCTCCCCCGAGATCCACGAACTGCTCGAGGTGACCAAGGACGTGCGCAAGGCCGTCATCGGAATCCCGGGGTTCAAGTTCTTCCGCAATCGCGGCGAGGAACGTCTGCACGACTGATCGTCGCGCCGCCACACCTCGCGAGTACGTCCAGAGTGCTGTGATCCCGGCCTTCTCAGCGACATTCTCGACGTACTCGCAGGGGTGGGGACGCTCATCCGGCGACCGTGTCGGTGGGTCCGTGCACTATGGAGAGGTGAAGAACCCCACCGCTCCGTCGCCCGAGGACGTGCTCGCGCGGTTCACGGCTCCGACGCGGGCGTGGTTCGACGGTGCCTTCCCCGCTCCCACCGCCGCTCAGCTCGGCGCGTGGGACTCCATCTCCAGCGGCGCGCACACCCTCGTCGTCGCCCCGACCGGCTCCGGCAAGACCCTGTCCGCGTTCCTGTGGGCGCTGGACAAGCTGGTCAGCCGTGATCCCGAGGACACGGCACCGGGCACCCGCGTGTTGTACGTCTCGCCGCTGAAGGCGCTCGCGGTGGACGTCGAGCGCAACCTGCGCGCTCCCCTGGTCGGCATCACGCAGACGGCCAAGCTGCAGGGCGTCGCGCCGCCGGAGATCTCGGTGGGCGTGCGCTCCGGCGACACCAGCCCCGCCGATCGTCGTCTGATGCTCAAGACGCCGCCGGACATCCTCATCACGACACCCGAGTCGTTGTTCCTGATGCTGACGTCCGCGGCACGCGAATCCCTCGAACGCGTCGACACCGTCATCGTCGACGAGGTGCATGCCGTCGCCGGCACCAAACGCGGCGCGCACCTGGCGCTGTCGCTGGAGCGGCTCGACGCGAGGTTGGACAAGCCCGCTCAGCGCATCGGGCTCTCCGCCACCGTCCGTCCGCACGAGGAGGTGGGACGCTTCCTCACCGGGTCGGCACCCATCAGCATCGTGTGCCCGCCGTCGCCGAAGACGTTCGACCTCTCGGTGCGCGTTCCGGTGGAGGACATGACGGAACTCGGCACCACCGAGCCGCAGGAGGGGTCGGCCTCCGCCGCTCCGCAGCAGGGGTCCATCTGGCCGCATGTCGAGGCGCAGATCGTCGACCTCGTCCTGGAGCACCGGTCGTCCATCGTCTTCGCCAATTCTCGACGGCTCTCGGAGCGACTCACCGCGCGCCTCAACGAGATCTACGCCGAACGCCTCGGTGACGGCGCCCCCGTCGATCACGCGCCGCCGTCCCAGATCGGTGCCTCCGGGGACGTCGTCCACGGCGCCGAACCACTGCTGGCACGGGCACACCACGGCAGCGTGAGCAAGGATCAGCGCGCGCTCATCGAGGACGACCTGAAGTCCGGCCGACTGAAATGCGTAGTCGCCACCAGCAGCCTCGAACTCGGGATCGACATGGGCGCAGTCGATCTGGTGGTGCAGGTCGAGGCGCCGCCGTCCGTGGCCAGCGGTCTGCAGCGCGTCGGTCGCGCCGGCCACCAGGTCGGCGAGATCTCCCGCGGCGTACTGTTCCCGAAGCACCGCACCGACCTGATCCACTGTGCTGTCACCGTGCAGCGGATGACAGACGGGCACATCGAGGCGCTGAAGGTGCCGGCCAATCCCCTGGACATCCTCGCCCAGCACACGGTCGCCGCGTGCGCGCTCGAACCCATCGACGCCGACGAGTGGTTCGACATGGTCAGGCGCACCGGCAATTTCGGGTCGCTCCCCCGGTCCGCCTACGAGTCCACGCTGGACCTGCTGTCGGGAAAGTACCCGTCCGACGAGTTCGCCGAGCTGCGGCCACGTTTGGTCTGGGACCGCGACGGCGGGTCGCTCACCGGTCGCCCCGGCGCCCAGCGCCTGGCGGTCACCTCCGGCGGCGCCATTCCCGACCGCGGACTGTTCGGCGTGTTCATGGTCGGCGAGAAGGCCAGCCGTGTCGGCGAACTCGACGAGGAGATGGTCTACGAATCCCGCGTCGGCGACGTCTTCGCCCTCGGCGCCACCAGTTGGCGCATCGAGGAGATCACCCACGACCGGGTCCTCGTCAGCCCGGCCTACGGTCAGCCCGGCCGACTGCCGTTCTGGCACGGTGACGGCCTCGGCCGTCCGGCCGAACTGGGCGAGGCACTGGGCGCATTCCTGCGCGAGTCGTCGGACGACGACGCCCTACGCGGCCGACTGCAGGAGAGCGGACTCGACGTCAACGCGGTGAACAACCTGTCCGCGCTGCTCACCGAGCAGCGCACCGCGACGGGCCACATGCCCACCGATCGCACGTTGGTCGTCGAACGGTTCCGCGACGAGCTGGGCGACTGGCGTCTGGTGCTGCACTCCCCGTACGGCCAGCAGGTGCACGCACCGTGGGCCCTGGCCATCGGCGCGCGCCTCATCGAGCGGTACGGCATCGACTCGCAGCCCACGGCGTCCGACGACGGCATCATCGTGCGGCTCCCGGACACCGACGACGAGCCGCCGGGACCCGAACTTTTCGTCTTCGAGAAGGACGAGATCACCGACATCGTCACCGAGCAGGTCGGTGGCTCCGCTCTGTTCGCGTCGCGGTTCCGTGAATGTGCGGCGCGCGCACTGCTTCTGCCCCGCCGCAATCCGGGCAAGCGAGCGCCGCTCTGGCAGCAGCGTCAACGCGCCGCGCAGCTTCTCGACGTGGCCAAGAAGTACCCCACGTTCCCCATCCTGCTCGAGACGGTGCGCGAGTGCCTGCAGGACGTGTACGACCTGCCCGCACTCGAGGACCTGTGTGTGCGGATCGCGCGTCGCCAGATCCGCATCGTCGACGTCGAGACCGACTCCCCGTCACCGTTCGCCACCTCGTTGCTCTTCAGCTACGTCGGCCAGTTCATGTACGAGGGCGACTCTCCGCTGGCCGAACGTCGCGCTGCTGCACTGTCTCTCGACGCCTCGCTGCTGGCGGAGCTGCTCGGACGTGTCGAACTGCGCGACCTGCTCGACGGCGACGTCGTCACCGACACCGAGCTCGAACTGCAGCGCCTTGTCGACGACCGCAAGGCACGTGACGCGGAGGGCGTGGCCGATCTGCTGCGCCTGCTCGGCCCGCTCACGACGGCGGAGATCGAGGCACGCATCGAGTCGCCCGGCTCCGCAGCGCAGTGGGCGGGCGAGCTCACCGCGGCGCGCCGCGCCCTCGAGGTCTCGTTCGCCGGGTCGCAGTGGTGGGTCGCCATCGAGGACGCCAGCAGACTGCGTGATGCGCTGGGTGTCCCGTTGCCCATCGGCACCCCGGCGGCGTTCATCGAGCCGGTCGAGGATCCGCTCGGGGACCTCGTGAGCCGCTACGCGCGCACCCACGGTCCGTTCTCCGTCGCGGACGTCGCTGGCCGCTTCGGCATCGGGTCGGCGGTCGCCCGTGACGTGCTGCTGCGCCTCGTCGCCCAGAAGCGGGTGGTGGAAGGTGAATTCCGGCCCGGCGGTTCCGGCAGCGAGTGGTGTGATGCCGAGGTGCTGCGCAGGCTCCGCCGGCGTTCGCTCGCCGCCGCACGCCAGGACGTCGAACCCGTGTCCACCGGCGTCCTCGGCCGCTTCCTTCCGCGCTGGCAGCACGTCGGTGGCACCCTGCGCGGACTCGACGGTGTGGCCACGGTCATCGACCAGCTCGCCGGCGTCCCCGCGCCCGCCTCGGCCTGGGAATCGCTGATCCTGCCCCAGCGTGTCCGGGACTACTCCCCCGCGATGCTCGACGAGTTGACCGCTACCGGCGAAGTCGTGTGGTCCGGCCACGGCGCGATCTCCTCGAAGGACGGGTGGATCTGCCTCCATCCCGCCGACGCCGCCCCGGTGACGCTGCCGCCCGCCAAGGACGACGAACTGACGGACCTGCAGCAGACCGTGCTGCAAGTGCTCTCGGGCGGCGGCGCGTACTTCTTCCGACAGCTGTCCGACACCGTCGGGCAGCTGCACCAGACCGAGTCCGGCGCCCCGGCCGACGACACGACTCTGGTTGCGGCACTGTGGGATCTGGTGTGGACCGGGCACCTCACCAACGACACGTTCGCCCCGCTGCGAGCGCTGCTGCACGGCACCGCCCGTTCGGCGCCGAGCCACCGCCCCGCGCGGCGCTCGCCGCGGGCGCGGTCCTACCAGCGGTTCGCGCGGCCCTCATTACCGACGCGCACGGGACCACCCTCCGCGGGTGGCCGGTGGGCCCTACTTCCGGAGGCCGAGTCGGACCCCACCATCCGGGCACATGCAACCTCGGACATCCTGCTCGAGCGCTACGGCGTCGTCACCCGAGGGTCCGTCATGAACGAGGGCGTCCCCGGCGGCTTCGGCGGTGTCTACAAGGTGCTCACCGGCTTCGAGGACAGCGGCCGGGCGCGACGCGGCTATTTCGTCGACTCGCTCGGCGGCGCCCAGTTCTCCACCTCGGACGTCGTCGACCGACTGCGCAGCGAGTCGGAACGTCCTGTCGGAGCCGTCGCACTTGCCGCGACCGATCCCGCCAACCCGTACGGCGCCGCACTGCCCTGGCCCAAGAGTCCTGTAGACGCCGCCTCGGGCCACCGCCCCGGACGCAAGGCCGGTGCCCTCGTCGTCATGGTGGACGGCGAACTCGTGCTGTACGTCGAGCGGGGCGGCAAGACGGTGCTCACCTTCACCGAGGAGCGCGACGTGCTTGTCACCGCGGCGTCGGCGCTCGCCGCGCTGGTCACCACCCGCTCGGTGGACAAGCTGGTGATCGAACGCACCGACGGGAGCGACATCCACGGCTCCGTCTTCGCGACGATCCTCACCGAGGCGGGCTTCTCGGCGACGCCGCGTGGCCTGCGGATCAGGGCCTGATCCATGCCCGAAGGCGACACCGTCTGGCGCACGGCCAACAGTCTGCGCGACGCACTCGACGGCAAGGTCCTCACCACGTGTGATGTGCGCGTGCCGCGCTACGCCACGGTCGACTTCACCGGCGAGACAGTGGAATCGGTTCTGTCGGCGGGAAAGCATCTCGTCATCGAAGTCGGCGGCAAAGTCATTCACTCCCATCTGAAGATGGAAGGTGCGTGGCACGTCTACCAGCCGGACACACCGTGGCGACGGCCCGCGTACCAAGCGCGCATCGTGCTCGGGACGAGTGACAGGGTCGCAGTCGGCTTCGAACTCGGTGTCGTCGAGATACTGGATACCGTCGAGGAGGCGGTCGGGTATCTCGGGCCGGATCTGCTGGGGCCCCTGTGGGATCCGGCCGTCGCTCTCGGAAACCTCGAAGCGGAGCCCGACAGGCCGATCGGTCTCGCTTTGCTCGACCAGCGCGTCATCGCCGGTCTCGGGAACGTCTACCGCAACGAGATCCTGTTCCTCCGCGGAGTGGACCCGCACACGCCGGTCTCCGCGGCGGGGAACCTGACGAAGATGATCGATCTGTCACACCGGACGATCACGGCCAACAAGAACCGCAACGCGCGCACCTTCACCGGTGATCTCCGTGCGGGCCGGCACTTCTGGGTCTACGGCCGGGAGAACAAGCCGTGCCGCCGATGCGGAACGCGCATCCGCGAGGGGCTGCTCGGCGACAACCCGCTCGAAGAGCGGCAGATCTACTGGTGCCCGAGGTGCCAACCCGCTCCGTGAACCGACTGTCCGGTCACGGCTCGTGGGACACCTCCGGTGCACCCAGCCGCGCCGAGGCGTCGAGCATCGTCTCGGTCCGATCCCGGTGCGAGGTGGCCGGAGTCGTGGTGTCCGGCCAGTCCTCGATCTCGGCCAACGCCCAGTCGCTCCACTCGACGATGTGCGAGAAATGTCCGACCATGAAGCGATTGGCGAGTGCCATCAGGTGCTGACGCTCCGGAAACGTCGCGACGGTGGTGTCTCGCAGCGTGACGGCGTGCCGCCCGAAAAGTCGGCGGGTGGCGTCGGCCTGCTCCCGCATCGTCCGCAGGTTGCCGCGCAGGTCCTCGATGGAACCCTGCTCGGCGAACAGCACCCGCATCATGCCCTCGAACTCGAGGGCCGACGGGCGAGACTTCTGCGCCAACCATGCCGTCAGGGCTGCGCGCCCCTTGTCGGTGATCGAGTAGACGGTGCGGGGACGAGCGCCCACGGCATCTGCTCTCGCTGACACGAGCCCGCGCTCGAGCAACTTCTTCGGCGCGTTGTAGTGCTGCCGTCCCGCCCGAGGCCACAGTTCGCCCACACCACGACTGAACAGTTCCGAGATGTCGTACGCGGTGAGGTCCCGCGACACCAACATGCCGAGCACGACGTAGGACGTCGTGGTGAGGTCGCCCTGAGCCACCGGTTCCACCTCTGGATTTCTCCCCCGGTAGCGAGCCTACTTGCCGGTGTCCTCCGCCACCTCGTCGATGTCGTCGGCTGTGTCCTCGGGGCCGGAAGACGGCCCGGACTGCTGCGGGTACAGGGCTTTCGCCAGCGACCCGGCCAGCGCCGCCGCCGGCGCACTCCCGTCCGTCCCGGGCGCCATGTTCGCCCAGACCACCATGGTCATGTCGTTGACCGGGTCGTACCCCATGAAGGAGTTGTACCCGGGCATCTCGCCGATGTGGCCGAACATCGGTCCCATCTGCGCGAGCCCGTAGCCGTACCCGGCAGAGGACGGGTTGTCGGGGTCGGTCGGCTGCACACTGTCCATCCGCAACGTCTGGGTGTCCGCGTCGAGCAGGTCGCCCTTGACCAGCGCCCGGACCCACGTGGCCAGATCGTTCGCCGTCGAGATGCCCTGACCGGCCGAGCTCGTCCACGACGGGTTGTCGTTCGTCGTGTCCCTCGGCTGGACCGAGCCGGCGTCGATCGCAGCGATCCGGTCCGGTGACAGCGCTTCCTTGCCCTCCCCGAGCGTCTCGACGTTGCCGCTGTAGCTGTAGCCGCGGGTGAACGGCGCCGGAATGCTCGTGTCGGTGGTGGCGGGATACGACGTCCCCGCCAGCGCCAGCGGACCGAAGAGCCTGTCCTGGAAGATCTGAGCGATGGGCTTGCCGTCGAGCTTCTCGGCGATCAGTCCGAGCAGCACCGTGTTGGTGTTGGAGTAGCTGTAGCCCTCTCCCGGTGGGAAGTTCGGCGGGTTGCTCAGCCCCAGTGCGACAAGCTCCTCGGCGGTCCACACCCGGCCGGGATCGGTGTCGAGTGCCTCGTTGAGCTCCACGGTCTGGGTGTAGCTGTAGAGCCCACTGCGCATGTCGAGCAACTGCCCGATCGTGATGGCATCACCGTTCGGCACATCGGGTCGGAACTTGCTCACCGGATCGTCGACCGACAGCAAACCCTCCTGCACCATCTGCAGGATGACCGTGCCCGTCCATGTCTTCGTGTTCGAGCCGATCCGCACCTTCGTGTCGAGAGTCGGGACCTCCGACCGATCGGCCGCTACCGAACCCCAGGTCTTGACGTACTCACCGTCCGGCGTGGTGATCAGGACGACCATGCCGATCTCCCGCGACGTCGCGGCGACGTCCTCGACCATCGCGTCGAGAGCCGCGGGGTCCAGTGGCAGGAGAGCCGATTCGGTCGCTGACGACGTGGCCGGTGCCGGCGTCTCGCCGCTGCCCGACGAGCAGGCTGCGACGAAGAGCAGGGCAGAGGCCGTCACGACAGCGACGGAACGAGAGACAGTGCGAACAGTCATGAGCGTGTGAACCTTCCGAGTCCCTGCTTGTCGAGGTATTCGACCGTGAACGAGCCGGGAGCACCGTTCACGATCTCGAACGTGACCCCTGTCGGACCGACCGCGTTCTCGCCGGACGTCTCGAAGAAGTAGGTGTCACCGTCGTAGTGGGTCAGTGGGTACGTCAGCTGACCGTCCTTGCCGACGGTGAGCGTGAGCCGATCACCGTCCGCCGAGACCCGCGCCGGACCGTGGAACGGGCTGTCGAACGTTCCGACGTACTCGGTCGCGGGACGAGCAGGGGTCACCGAGGCCGGCGGTGTCGCGTAGTCGATCGGCGACGCCTCCTCCTCTGCGATCCCGTCGAAGATCCCGGCGATCAACGGTGCCCAGTCGACGGTCTGCCGACCGTTCCTCACCTGGTCCATGAACTGCGCGGCAACAGTTTCCGAGCCCCCGACCGGTGCCGAGTTGGACAGGACGACGATGCCCAGCTGTTCACTCGGCAACATGAACACGGTGGTGCTCGCCCCGAGGGCGAACGCTCCGGAATGCGACAGCTCGACGCGCCCCTTGTCGTCAGTGCCCACGTTGAATCCCAACCCGTAGAACGAGTCTCGCGCGCCCTCCGTCCCGGACGCGCCCGACAGGGAGTGCGAGGTGTGCGTGTACTGCAGTGCGTCCGCGTCGACGATGCGACGCCCCTCGAACTCACCCCCGCCGAGTTCCATGCGGATCCACTTCGTCATGTCGTCGACGGACGAACTCGCTCCGCCGGCAGGTGACTGGTTGTCGGGCTCGCGGACGTACTTCGCTTCCCATTCGGTGGTCGAACCCTCGGCGAGCACGTGGTTCACCGCATGGTTGGGCGAGTTCGCCCAGTCCTCGAATCGTGACGAGGTGTTGGCCATGCCGAGGGGCTCGTAGATGCGACGACGAGACAGCTCGGGCCAGTCGGTGCCCTGCGCCTTGGCCGCGGCGTTGCCGGCGGCGGTGAACCCGAAGTTCGTGTACGCGTAGCTGTCCCGGAACGACGCCAGCGGGAGCTGGTCGAGGCGGCCCATGATGTCGTCGTAGTCGTAGCCGAAGTCCTCGAGCACGTCACCGGCGTGATCGGGCAGACCCGATCGGTGCGAGAGCAGATCGACGAACGTCGCGTGCTCGCTCACATACGGATCCGCCACCGCGAATTCGGGCTCGTACCTCCCCACGGGATCGGCCCAGTCGACCGCTCCGTCTCCGACCGAGGCAGCGATGACGCTGGACGCGACCGGCTTCGACACCGACGCCAGCTGAAACCGGGTGTGGGTGTCGACGGGCTCGTCGGTACCGACCTTCCGGACACCGAATCCGCGCGAGTACAACACCTCGTCCTGGTACACGACGGCAGCCGCGACTCCCGGCGTCCCGGTTCGCGCCATCATCGCCTCGACGTAACCGTCGAGATCGCCGACGGCCGCGTCGACGTCCGCGCGGTCGATCTGGGCGGCAGGGACGGCCGGCGGGCTGTCCGCGAGTGGCTCCGGCGACGCCTCCTCCGAGCTGCATCCCGCTGCCACCAAGGCCAGCGTCAGTACCGTCGCAGCAATTCTCGCGGCCATCTCGTCTTCCCCGTTCGACGTGCCGAGTCCCCGTCCCACGAACATGGGCCGAAGACCGATCGGTTCGAGACCCTACGCCGACTGTGTACTTTGCACCATGCAAGTTGCACCATCGACTACCGGACGGTCGTGTGTGCCGACAGCACTTCCCGGGTATGAGCCCCACACCGGACAAGAGGAATCGGCAGACGGAAGGAACCGACACATGTCGAAGGACGAGTTCAGCAAGGGCGACAAGGTCGAGTGGAAGACGCACGGCACCAAGACCGAAGGCGAGGTGGTCGAGAAGATCACCTCCGAGACCGAAGCCGGTGGGCGGAAGGTCAAGGCGTCGAAGGACGACCCGCAGTACCGAGTGGAGAGTGACAAGTCCGGCAAGGACGCGGTGCACAAGCCCTCCGCGCTCGATCCCAAGGACTGACCCACTCACGCCTGCTCGTCGACGCCGGCTCTCCTCCGTTTCACCTGGTAGAGGTCGGTGTCGGCGCGTGCGAGAACGTCCGACGCCGGCTCGCCGGGGAACGCGGACGACGCGCACCCGACGCTGACGTGGGGGAAGGCAGCGGCGGTCGCGTCGACGAAGGCACGGCTCACGGTCGGAGACGCTCCGTGCACGAGTGCCGCGAACTCGTCGCCGCCCAGTCTCGCGATCACCGTCCCCGGTGGTGCCAGATCGGACCAGGAGCGAGCAAGTGAGATCAACAATCGGTCGCCCGCGGGATGACCGGACGTGTCGTTGATGGCTTTGAAGCCGTCGACGTCCAGCGCGACGACGGTGATCGACGACGTCGTCACCTCGCTGACGGCCATCTCCCACCCCGCCCGGTTCCGCACACCGGTGAGCGGATCCGTGTGGGACGCGTCGATGAGCGCCCTGGTCACCGATCCGAACGCCTCGGCCGCTCCGACGATCGCGACCACGAAGACCAGGTAGCTGATGGGATACAGCGTCGCGGGGGATGCCGCCGCGGCACCACACACGGCCACCACCAGCACGACCACGAGAACGAGTGCCACCGTCCGTCCATGGAAGGCCCGGATGTACATGGCCAGGAACATCACCGCGATGAGGCACATGAACTGCGACGCGGCGAGGACGTGAAAGGCCATGACGGCGGGCGTCGCGATCATGGCGGCGCCCACCGCGATGCCGAGAGCGGTGCGTCCGCGCGGTCGGACCGCCAGGACGAGCAGCGCTGCCACGCCGAGGACGACAGCCACCACGCCGCCCGCCACCGGTGACGTCACCCGGTCGCCGTGCGGCAGCAGCGAGACGGTCACCCCCACCGCATAGAGGCAGGTGGTCACCAGCAGATACTGGCGCAGCAGGCGGGTGCGGAGTTGGGCGGTTCCGTGCCGAACCTCAGGCGGCTGGACGCCGTCGGCGGACCGCATGCCGACACGATGCCAGGTTCGGCGGGAGTCGGAGAATCGGAGGCGACTACCGCGCGCTGTGCGCAGTGGCGAGACGTCTCACGGCCTCCCGCAGCTCGTCGTCGGTCGACGTCGCGAAGCAGACGCGCAACGCGGTACCGAGTTCGTCGCCACCGGCCGGATCGAAGGCGCGACCGGGAACGTACGCGACGCCGCGGTCCAGCGCTGCCGGCAGCAGCGCCGACGTGTCCGTGCCGTCGGTGAACTGCACCCACAGAAACATCCCGCCACGGGCCGCATCGACCTCGATCGCCGAACCGAGTTCGCTCCGCAGTGCTCCGACCAACACCTCCGCCCGTGCCGAGTAGACCGCACGTACGTCGTCCAGGTGCCGTCGCAGCCACGTCTCGTCCGCGAGCAGGTCCGCCGCGACCAGCTGCGTCAACGACGACCCGCACAGATCGGCGCTCTGCTTGATCCGCTCCACGGCGTCGCACACCGGTCGGGGCGCGGTGAGCCACCCGACGCGCAGGGACGGTGCCAGGATCTTGGACGCCGAGCCCAGACGGATCACCCGATCGGACGCGATGGGGCCCGGCGGGGGTGCGTCGAACCACACGTCGCCGTAGGGATCGTCGTCGACGACCCAGAAGCCGTACCGTTCCGCGAGGTCGACGAGGGCGCGGCGACGCCCGACCGACAGCACTCCCCCGCGAGGATTGTGGAAGTTGCTGACGGTGTGCACGGCGCGAGGGCGCACTCCTGACTCGAGCAGTCGCTCGAGGGCATCGGTGTCGGTGCCGTCCGCATCGACCGGGACCGACTCGATACGGGCACCGACGGCCTGGAACGCTTGCAGCGCACCGGGATACACCGGTCGATCGACCACGACGACGTCGCCGGGATCGACCAGCACGGACGCGAGCAGGCTGAGCGCCTGCTGGGAGCCGTGCGTCACCACCACCGAGGTGGACGGCACCTCGTCCCGGACGAGCGCCGACTCCCGCGCCGCGATGACGTCTCGGAGCCGCCGCACCCCCGTGGTCTCCGCGTACTGCAGGGCCGCGGTGTCGCCGCTCAGTATTCGATGCGTGACCTCGCGAATGACGCTGTGCGGCATGACGTCCGACGAGGGCAGACCGCCCGCGAGGGACAGGATGTCAGGCCGCGCGGTCAGCGTGAGCAGGTCACGAATCGCCGATCCGGTGATCGCCGAGGCGCGGACGGACAGGGGTGGCAGAACAGAGGACGACATGGATTCTCCGAGCATCGTGGGACACGAGGCGTCGCGGCGCGCTCACCGGGGTGGGCTCGGAGTCGGTCGTGACGAGAACGGTGCCGCGGGTGGGGCACCGTTCTCGTAGCGTAGCGCGGTGACTCACACAGTGGAACCACTGTCTCACAGTGTGGGAACACGGTCGAGCGGGGGTGTCAGTCCAGATCGTCGTGGCGCATGAGCTGGCGCGCCGCCTCGGTGATCGACCCGGTGAGAGAGGGGTAGACCGAGAAGGTGGCGGCGAGATCGTTCACCGTCAGGTTGTTCTGCACAGCGATGGCGATGGGGAGAATCAGCTCGGACGCGGTGGGAGCGACGACCACTCCGCCGATGACCACACCCGTCGCGGGACGGCAGAAGATCTTGACGAAGCCGCGACGCAGGCCGGACATCTTGGCGCGGGGGTTCGTGTTCAGCGGCAGCATGACCGTGCGCGCGGGGACGTCCCCGTTGTCGATGGCGGACTGGCCGACACCCACCGTGGCGATCTCGGGTCGCGTGAACACGGCGGAGGCGACCGTCTTGAGCTTGATGGGGCTGACGCCCTCGCCCAGCGCGTGGTACATCGCGATGCGGCCCTGCATGGCGGCGACGGAGGCCAGTGGCAGCAGGCCCGTGCAGTCGCCCGCCGCGTAGATGCCGGGCACGCGGGTACGCGAGACCCGGTCCACGCGAAGGTAACCGCCGCGGTCGAGCTCGATGCCGACGCTCTCGAGGCCGAGGTTCTGCGTGTTCGGGACGGAGCCGACCGTCATCAGCGCATGCGAACCCTCGACGGTCTTGCCGTCGGACATCGTCACGACGATGCCGTCGGCGGTGCGGGTCACCGAGTCCGCGCGTGCGTTCTTGATCAACGTGACACCACGCTCGGACAGGACGTCCTCGAGCACGAGTGCCGCGTCGGCGTCCTCACCGGGAAGGACGCGGTCGCGACTGGACACGACGGTGACCTTGACGCCCATCTCGGTGTACGCGGAGACGAACTCGGCACCTGTCACGCCGGACCCGACCACGATGAGGTGGGTGGGCAGGGAGTCGAGGTCGTAGAGCTGACGCCAGGTCAGGATGCGCTCACCGTCGGGCTCGGCGCCGGGCAGGATGCGCGGGCTCGCACCGGTCGCGATGAGCACGACCTCGGCGTCGATCTCCTGCGTCGACCCGTCCGCCAGGGTGGCCTCCACCTGGTGGGCGGCCAGGCCGGGCTGCGTGTCCACCACCTTCGCCGTTCCCGACAGCACGGTCACGCCGACCGTCTGCAGACGGGCACGGATATCGGAGGATTGAGCCTGCGCAAGGGATTTCACGCGGTTGTGGATCTGCGGCAGGTCGATGGTGGCCGAGGTCGGGTCGAGCTCGATACCGAGGTCGGACGCGCGACGCATGTCGGTGCGGATGCCGGTCGAGGCGATGAAGGTCTTGGACGGAACACAGTCCCAGAGGACGCAGGCGCCGCCCACTCCGTCGGAGTCGATGAGCGTCACCGTCCCGCCGTGCTGGGAGGCGACCAGAGCGGCCTCGTATCCGGCCGGTCCGCCTCCGATGATCACGATGCGGGTCATTCGTCCTCCGTTGCGGGTTTTCGGGAGAGTCCTGGCGAGTGAGGGTTGCTCACAGCATCAAACCTATTCCACGGGGTGCCGCGGCTGCACGTCAGGCCGAGCCCATATCGGTGGGCACCTCGATCCGCGCGAATCGGGTACGACGGTTTAGGCTGATCGCCGTGCCGATCTATGCCGCTTACGGCTCCAACATGCACCCCGAGCAGATGCTCGAGCGGTGCCCCCACTCCCCTGCGGCCGGAACCGGGTGGTTGCCGGGGTGGCGTCTGACCTTCGGCGGCGGCGACATCGGCTGGGAGGGCGCGCTCGCGACCGTCGTGGAGGACCCCGACTCGAAGGTGTTCGTCGTGCTCTACGACGTCTCACCGGAGGACGAGGAGAGCCTCGACCGGTGGGAGGGTTCCGAGCTCGGCATCCACCGCAAGATCCGCCTCCGCGTCGAGACGGACGACGAACCCGTCCTGGCGTGGCTCTACGTGCTCGACGCCTACGAGGGTGGGCTGCCCTCGGCGCGCTATCTCGGCGTCATGGCCGAGGCCGCGGAGATCGCCGGCGCCCCGGCCGACTACGTGCGCGACCTGCGCACTCGCAACAGCCGCAACGTCGGCCCCGGCACCTCGTCGCTCTGATCCTCGGGCAGCTCTGATTCTCAGGCGACGGGGTCGTCTCCCAGTCCCAGCGCCAGTGCCGTCATCGTGCGGACACCGACGGCCAGCGCACGCTCGTCCAGGTCGAACGTCGGCTGATGGATGTCGAGCTGGGGTCCGACGCCCGACCACACGCCGAGACGCGCCATCGCGCCCGGCACGTGCTCCAGGTACCACGAGAAATCCTCGCCGCCGCCGGACTGTGCGGTGTCGGCCAGGGCATCCGGGCCCAGCGAGCGGATGGCCGCCTCGAAGCGCCGGGTGGCGTGTTCGTCGTTGACCACCGGCGGCACGCCGCGGCGGTAGTGCACCTCGTACTTCACGCCCGTGGGCGCGAGCACGCCGGCGACGATCTCCTGCACCAGCGGCTCGAGCAGTGCCCACGTCTCGTGGTCGCCCGTCCGGACCGTGCCCGTGAGCATCCCCTTCTGAGGGATGGCGTTCGGAGCCTGACCTGCGACGACGGCGCCCCACACCATGACGGTGCTGGTACGCGGGTCGACGCGGCGGCTCAGCAGTCCCGGCAGACCGGTGATGACCGTGCCCAGCGCGTACACCAGGTCGGACGTCAGGTGCGGACGGGAGGTGTGTCCGCCGGCCGAGTCCAACCGCAGTTCCACGGTGTCCGCCGCGGAGGTGATCGCGCCCACGCGGATGCCGACGCGTCCGACCTCGAGACGGGGATCGCAGTGCAGCGCGTAGATCTGCGACACGCTCTCCAGCGCGCCCGCGGCCACCATGTCGAGAGCGCCCCCGGGCATGACTTCCTCGGCGGGCTGGAAGATCAGCCGGACGCCGTGCGGCAGCGAGTCGAGTGAGGCCAGCGCCAGCCCGGTCGCCAGCAGAACCGTCGTGTGGGCGTCGTGTCCGCACGCATGGGACACACCCGGGACCGTCGACGAGTACTCGGCGCCGGTGAACTCCGTCAGGGGCAGCGCGTCCATGTCGGCCCGGAGAGCGACGCGCGGACCGGCGGGGCCGATGTCGCAGATGACGCCGCTGCCACTGGGAAGCACCACCGGGGACAGTCCCGCGGCGGTGAGGGTCTCGGCGACGAACTTGGTCGTCTCGAATTCCTGCCTGGCCAGCTCGGGGTGCATGTGGATCCGTCGACGCCACGTCACGAGATCCGCCCCGTGTGCTGCGATCCAGGCGTCGGCCGGATTCATCGTCGTACCGTCCTCTCGTGTGTGCCCTCGACGAGTCGAGAGCGTTGCTGTGGGTCGGTGGCCGCCGCGACGGCCACCCGAGCGAGGGCGCGGGCCCCGTCGACGACGGCGCGGTCGGCCGACTCGGTGATACACGCCGTGGTGAAACCCGGCTGGTGAGTGACCGCGCCGCCGGAATCGAGACCGATCACCGGATGGATGCCCGGGATCCGCGCGGTGACGTTGCCCATGTCCGTGCTGCCGAACGGGCGCGAGGTCTCGAACTCCTCGGGAACCAGTGCGCGACCGAGAGCGCTTGCGACACGACGGTATTCGGCCACCAGCCAAGGATCGGGAGTGAGTTCGGTGTAGGTCGGGGACACGGTGACGATCTCGTGGGTGCACCCGGTGGCCACCGCTCCGGCCTCGAAACATCCCCGCGCGCGGCGATCGAGATCGGCGAGTGCCTCGGCAGTGTCCGCGCGCAGGTAGTAGAACATCTCCGCCGATCCGGGGACGATGTTCGGGGCGGTGCCGGCGTGACCGACGATGCCGTGGATCTGCTGACCCGGACGCAGATGCTGGCGCAGCAGGCCGACACCGACCTGCGCGACGGTGACGGCGTCGCCCGCGTTGATGCCCCACTCGGGCGCCGCGGAGGCGTGCGCTTCACGCCCTGCGTATCGAATGGCGATGTCCGACAGCGCGAGTGAGCGCGCGGCGGCGATGTCGAGCGGACCGGGGTGCACCATCATCGCCAGCGAGACGTCGTCGAACACCCCGGCGTCGAGCATGAGGACCTTGCCGCCGCCGGACTCCTCGGCCGGGGTGCCGAGCACCCGGACGGTCAGCCCCAGCTCGTCGGCGACCGACGCGAGGGCCAGCCCCGCACCGACCGCCGACGCCGCGATGATGTTGTGTCCACAGGCGTGGCCGATCTCCGGCAATGCGTCGTACTCGGCGCACACGGCGACCACCAGCTCGCCCGAACCGTAGGTCGCGTCGAACGCTGTCGGCAGGCCCGCGACGCCCCGCCGCACCTCGAATCCGCCACCTGCGAGCAGATCGGCCGTCGCCGCCGACGCGAAGTGCTCCTCGAAGGCCAGTTCCGGACGCGCGTGTACGGCGTGCGACAGGGCGACGAGATCGCCGGTCGCGGCGTCGAGAACGGAATCGAGGGTCGAGGACACGGGACTCAGTGTGTCACTGCCCCAGTGAGAAGGTGCTCTCCGCCGTGGGGACGGACAGCGCGGCGAGGGTGCGCACGTGGATGCTGTCCTTGATGGACGTGAGGTTGGCGCCGCGGGTGGACACCCGTTCGGCCGCCTGCGCCACCGCGGTGGACAGCAGCTCGTCCTCGCCGGCGACGGCCTGCACGATGCCGAACTCGAGAGCGTCCGCGCCGCCGTAGCGACGGCCGGTGGTCATCGCGTCGATCATGGTCCGACTCGGCAGGCGCTCGGCCAGCAGCGTCGACATGCCCTCGGTGAACGGCATGCCGAGGTTCACCTCGGGAAGGCAGAAGAAGCCCCGGTCCGCGCGCATGACGGACGTGTCGTGGCACAGGGCGAGCATCGCGCCGGCGCCGAAGGCATGGCCCTGTACGGCGGCGACCGTGGCCATCGGGAAGCGCAGCAGCCGGGTGTAGACGGTGTGCACCAGGTCGAGGTACCCCGGAATGGAGTCCGCGTGGCTGAACAGGTAGTCGGTGTCCAGGCCGTTCGAGTAGAACTTGCCGCCGCCGACGGTCACCAACGCGGCCGGACCCTCCGACGCCTCGGCCTCGTCGAGGAGCGTGTGCACCTGCTCGATCCACTCCGGGTGGAAGCGGTTCTCCGGGTTGACGCCGTCGGCGTGGGCGAGGCTGAGGACGAAGACGTCTCCGTGGCGATCGAGTGAAGGCATGGACGGATGGTACTCGTCGGTAACCAGACCCCGATCGACGCCGGCGACGCTCGGTTGCGCGGAACCGATTTCCGGAGGACCGTGCAGTCATGGCTCTCGCGGCGATCCTCCAGCTCGGTGTGATCGTGCTGCTCGCAGCCCTCTCCGCGATGCTGTTGTTCGTCGGCGCGTTCGGATCGGGCGCCGTGATCGCCTCGGCCGCGTCTGTGTGGTTCTGGCGTCTCTACCGAGCCCACACCTGACACTCCGCCGTCTCGCCTGCCGCAGCGAACACCCGCCCGCGGCGATAGGGTCGGACGTGTGAGCACTCCCCCCGTACCGGCCGACTCGGAGAACGCACTCGTCGATCCCGAGACCGATCCCACCGGAGCCGCGGAGGCGGCCGCCGCCGCCCTGGCCCGGATCACCGGCATCGCCGAGCATCCCGTGGCAGTGGTCCTCGGATCCGGGTGGCAGAAGGCCGCGGAGCAATTCGGCACACCCCAGCACATCGTTCCCATGTCCTCGCTGCCCGGCTTCGCCGCACCCAAGGCGCTGGGCCACTCCAACGCCATGTGGTCCGTGGACGTCGAGGGCACACAGGTCCTGATCCTGCTCGGGCGCACCCACGCGTACGAGGGACATCATCTCGGCCGCGTGGTCCATCCCGTCCGCACGGCGGCCGCCGCCGGCGCTCGCACCATCGTCCTGACCAACGCGGCGGGCGGCATCCGTGAGGGCATGGCTGTCGGCGATCCCGTGCTGATCTCCGACCACCTCAACCTGACGGCGCGGTCACCGCTGATCGGCGCCCAGTTCGTCGATCTGGTCGACGCGTACTCGGCCGACCTGCGCGAGGTGGCCCGAGGAATCGACCCGAGCCTGACCGACGGCGTCTACGCCGGACTGCCCGGCCCGCACTACGAGACGCCCGCCGAGATCCGCATGCTCCGCACGCTGGGCGCCGACCTCGTCGGCATGTCCACGGTGCACGAGACCATCGCGGCTCGGGGTGCGGGTGCCCGTGTCCTCGGTATCTCGCTGGTGACCAACCTCGCGGCCGGGATGACCGGAGAGCACCTGGACGGCGACGAGGTGATCGCCGCCGGCGCCGCCTCGGCCGAGCGGATGGGAACTCTGCTGCGACGGCTGGTCCCGCAACTGTGACAGAACTCGACGCCGTCGTCCGGCAGTGGATCGAGGACGATCCGGACCCCGCGACGCAGGCGGAACTGCGCGATCTCGACGCGAGTGATCTGGCCTCGCGGTTCGCCGGTGCGCTCACGTTCGGCACCGCGGGTCTGCGCGGACCCGTGCAGGCCGGGCCCGGTGGCATGAACGTCGCCGTCGTCACGAGGGCCACACACGGTGTGGCGCAGTATCTCTCGCGTCATCACGCGACAGGCTCCGAGGTGGTGGTGGGCCGGGACGCCCGGCACGGCTCCGCGGAGTTCGCCGTCGCCGCGGCCGAGGTCCTGGCCGCGGCGGGCTTCCGCGTCACCCTGCTCCCGGACCCGGCGCCGACCCCGGTGCTCGCGTTCGCCACGAGGTCACGCGGCGCCGTCGCCGGCATTCAGATCACCGCTTCGCACAATCCCGCGGCAGACAACGGCTACAAGGTCTACCTCGACGGCGGCGCCCAGTTGGTGTCGCCCGCCGACCGGGAGATCGAGGAGTTCATCCGGCAGGCGCCGGGTGCGTCCTCGATCGCACGCACCGCCGTCACGCCCACCGCGGACCCCGTGATCGAGCAGTACCTCGACCGGGTGGCACAGCGCGTTCCCGAGCGGCCGTCGCACTCCACCCTCCGTGTGGCACTCACTCCGATGCACGGGGTCGGCGGGCCCGTGGCCGTGGAGGCGTTGCGCCGCAGCGGTGTCACCGACATCCACATCGTGACGTCGCAGTTCGACGCCGACCCGGACTTTCCCACCGTCACCTTTCCCAACCCCGAGGAGCCGGGCGCGGCGGACCAGGTGCTGGCGCTCGCCGCCGAGGTCGACGCGGCACTGGCCATCGCTCTGGACCCGGACGCGGACCGGTGCGCGATCGGCGTGCGCGGACCGAACGGTGTCCGCATGCTCACCGGCGACGAGACGGGAGCGGTGATCGCAGACCACATCCTGCGGTCGGCGCCGCCGGGATCACTTGTGGCCAGCACCATCGTGTCGTCGAGCCTGCTCTCGGCGCTCGCGCCGGCCCGCGGTGCCCGCTACCGGCGCACGCTCACCGGCTTCAAGTGGCTCGTGCGCGCCGGCGACGGCCTGGTGTACGCCTACGAGGAGGCGATCGGACACTGCGTCGACCCGGACGCGGTGCGAGACAAGGACGGCGTCTCGGCGGCCGTGCTGCTCGCACACATCGCGGCCGAGCTGGCCGAGGAAGGACGCACGATCCTCGACGTCCTCGACGATCTCGACCGCGAGTTCGGAGCACGCGTGGGCACCCAGGTGTCGCGGCGCGTCACCGACCTCTCGGAGATCGGCGACATGATGACGCGCCTGCGTTCCGCCCCACCGACGACGTTGGCGGGTGCGACGGTGACCGTACGCGACCTGAACACCCCCGACGCCGAACTCCGCACCGATGCAGTGGAACTGACCAGCGAACGGTTCCGCGTCATCGTTCGGCCGTCGGGAACCGAACCGAAGCTGAAGGCCTACCTGGAAGTGGTCGAACCGGTGGCGACGGCGGAGGATCTGGCGCCGGCCAGGACACGCGCGGCCGACACGCTCGAGTCCCTGGCCGACTTCGCCCGCTCGCTCTAGCGGGGACCGAACTGGCGGTCCCCGGCGTCACCGAGGCCCGGCACGATGTACGCGTTCTCGTTCAGACCCTCGTCGATGCTCGCGGTGACGAGGCGCACGGGCAGTCCCGACGACGCGAGTGCCTGCACTCCCTCGGGGGCGGCCACGACGCAGATGCACGTGACGTCGTCCGCGCCGCGCTGCACCAGCAGCTCGATGGTGTGGACCATCGACCCGCCCGTGGCGAGCATCGGGTCGAGGACGTACACCGGGTAACCGGCCAGGTCGTCGGGCAGCGATTCCATGTACGGCACCGGCTGATGTGTCTTCTCGTCGCGCGCGATGCCGACGAAGCCCATCCGCGACTGCGGGATCAGCGAACTGGCCTTCTCCACCATGCCCAGGCCCGCGCGCAACACCGGCACCAGCAGCGGCGGCGACTTCAGGCGCGTCCCGGTGGTCACCGCGACCGGCGTCGTGACGTCGAACTCGACCACGGGCGCGTCGCGCAGCGCCTCGTAGACCAGCATCTGCGTCAGCTGGCGCAGTGCGGATCGGAACGCGGGGTTGTCCGTCGACTGGTCGCGCATCTGGGTCAGCAGCGCGGACGCGAGGGGGTGGTCGAGTACGCGGGTGTCCATGTCGGGCGTGGTGTTCACCGGGATCACCCTAGTCGGCGATCGGCGCCCACTCCCGGTCGAACGGATCCGCGTGATCGGGGAACCGCGAGCCGCTCCGCACCGTCTGACTTCGAGACGGTGCGAGCACGCGAGTGAACGGTGGACTGCAGTGGCCGAGAGCGGTACGACATTCGACGTCCGAGTGGACGGTCTGCAGGACGGTGCCGGTCGTTTGACCGATGCCGCACTCCTCGTGCGGGACGCGTCCGCGGCGGCGCGGGCGGCAACGGGCTCCGCGGCGACGCTCGGCCTCGTCGGAGCCGACTTCGGAGTCGCGTTCGCCGGTGCCGCGGCGCGCTACGCCGACGGCCTCGGCGCGCTGTCCGACCTGTTCGAGCACCTCGGGTCGTCCGTGCAGTCCGCAGCGCGGTCCTACGGCGACGGCGACACCGCGCTGTCCGACGTGCTGGTCGGCACCGGTGCACCGCGATGATCGATCTGCTGGCCGCGCCCCTCGAGACTCTGATCCGCTCTCTCGGCACCGGCTGTCCGTCCCCCGACACCTATTCCCTCGACTCGGGCATCGCGTCACTGTCCGACGCCTCGCGACAGGTGACCAACGGAGTCACCGGTCTCTCGGACGCGTGGTCCGGACCCGCGTCCGAGGCCGCTCTCGACCTCACCGTGCGCGGCGCCGCCGCGGCCGGGTCGATGATCGAGCACGCCGGCGCGCTGCAGTCACTCGCCGCCGAGGCGCAGGCGAGCGTCGCGCGTGGGGTCGCCGAGCTGCAGACCATCATGGCCGCTTTCCTCACGGGCGCAGCGGCACTCGCGCCCGCGGCCCTCACTCCCCCGGGGCAGACCGCACTCATCGCCCACGCGACACACCACCTCGACAATGCTCTCGCCGTCCACGCTCGGGTGCGAGCAGAGGTCGATGCCCTGGCCGCCCGCGTCGGCGCACTCGTCGTGCCGGAGGTTCCCGCGCTTCCGTCTCTGCCCGCGTCGCCGGACGCGGCTCTCCGCGGACTGTTCGCGCCGACGGCTCCGGAGCAGCCGGCCGATCCGGCGTCGCCCGCCGCCGACGGGACCGGCACGCTCGTGACGCTTCCCGACGGCAGCACCGCCATGGCGCCCAACGAGCGCGCGGCCGGAGCCGTCCGCTTCGCGCTCGCCCAGCAGGGCACGCCGTACGTATGGGGTGGCACCACCCCCGGGCAGGGCCTGGACTGCAGCGGACTCACGCAGAGCGCGTACGGCACCGCCGGAGTGGACTTGCCGCGGCTCGCGGCCGACCAGGCGGTGGGCAGCCCGGTGAGCGCCGAGGACCTGATGCCGGGCGACCTCGCCGTGTGGGACGGTCACGTCGCGATGGTGGTGGGGAACGGTCAGATGGTGGAGGCGGGCGACCCGGTCAGCGTCAGTGCCGTCCGGACGTCGAACGTCGGCATGAGCTTCCACGGCTTCTACCGGCCGACCGCATGACCGGCGGACACGCCACCTCGCGCGCCGGACGCATCGTGGTGCTGCCGTCCGGCGAGATCGTGGACCTGGAGCTCGAACGTAGGGAGCTCGCCTTCGGGGGTTCCGCGGTGGCTGCCGCGGTGCTGATGCTGCACGGGCTCGCGCATCCGGTGGCGCCGGTGCCCGCGGCGGGCCCTGCCGACGACGACTTCCTCGAGACCGACTCGTCCGGTTCGGCACGACGTGTGTCCGCACTGCTGCACCGCACTCTCGACGACCTGGCCCGCGTGCGCGGCCGCAACGACAGGGACGACGCGCTCGTCCGGGCCGAGGTGGACGCGCACGGACGTCTGGTCGGCCTCACCGTCGAGGACGACGTCCGAGAGATGCGCTGTCATCGGGTCGAGGCGGCGATCGTCCACGCGGTGAACACAGCCGTTCTGGCCGTCGTTCTCGAGCGTGCCGACATCCACGCCGCCCTGCGTGTGGGGCTCGACACGGCGTCCAGTGAGGACGCCCGGCGGCTGGGATAGGCTCGCGGCCATGGCTGGAGACATCGTCCCGATCGAACTCGGTGTGACTGCCGGCGACCTCGTCACCCTGTGGGCGCCCGAGTGGCGTGAGGACGGCGAGGAGTGGGAGGCCTTCCTCGGTCGCGAGGACGATCTCTACGCGTTCCCGTCGGTGGCCGAGATGGCGGCGTTCATCCGCACCGACACCGACAACGACCTCGTCGACCATCCGCAGTGGCGCACCGTCGTCGCGCTCTCCGCAGCGCACATCGAGCCGGACGACGACCACGTCTACGACCTCGTGGGCGTTCCGGAGCTCGCCGCGGGGGATCCGGACGAGGACTCCATCATCGAGCTGGCCCGCTCCCTCGAGATGGCACGCACCCTCGGCGAGGTCTGCGAACTGGATGCCGTCACTCGCTTCTTCTCTGCCAATGCGCTTCTCGGAGTGCTGTCCCGCGGTGCCGACGCCTTCGTCGGGCGTGAGGGCTCGCAGCTGTGGAACCGTATCGGTGCCGTCGTGGCGAAGGGGTGGGACGCCGTCCTCGACGCCATCGACACCGTCCTGACCACTCCCGACGTCGATGCCGAGGCGACCGCCGTGGCCGATGCGGAGATCACGGCCGCAGCCGAGAACATCGTGGACGCAGAGGATCTGGACGACGAGGACATCGACACGGACGACGACACCTCCTCGGACGACTCCGACGTAGTCGTTGTCCCCGTCGACACCGACGACGAGGACGAGGACGAGACCTTCTGGGGCTCTGTGGGAATCGACCCGGTCCGCATCATCACCTCCGAGGACACGTATTACACACTGCGCTGCTACCTCGACGACGAACCGGTGTTCCTCGGACGCTCCGGCGCGATCTTCGTGTTCGGCAGCGAACGCGCGCTCGCCCGGTACCTGGCCGACGATCACGACCACGACCTCACGACGGTCAGCACCTACGACGATGTCCGCACCGCTGCCGTCGACGGTTCCCTCGACGTCGAGGTGACCGACGAGAACGTGTACGTGCTGCCCGGGCTCGCCGACGACCTGGCCCGCGGACCGGAATCCGTCGACGCCGATCAGCTCGACCTCGCCGTCGAACTGTTCACCGACGCAGCCGACTACGCCAAGGACGCGTCCGTCGAGGAGGCACTGGCGCCGGCCACTCCCCTCGGCTGGCTCATCTCCTACATCCTCGAGCCAGTGGACGGACGCATGGCACCGAGCGCCCCGTTCGACGCGGAGGCGGAATCGTGGCGCGCCCTCGAGCGCGAGTTCGAGACCCGGTTGCGTCCGACCACCTGACGGTCGGCGCGCGGATCAGGCGCGGAGGATCTTCGCCATCGGTCGCCCCCTGGCGAGCTCGTCGACGAGCTTGTCGAGGCGACGGATGTTCTGCATCAGCGGGTCCTCCACCGACTCCACCCGCACCCCACACACGGACCCCGTGATGAGCGGCGCGTTCGGGTTCAGCTGCGCGGCCTCGAAGAAGTCGAGGAACGTCGTGTCCGCCGAGAGGTGCTGCGCCAACTCGGCGTCGTCGAAGCCCGTGAGCCAGCGGACGACCTCGTCGAGCTCGTCCTTCGTCCGACCCTTGCGCTCCACCTTGGTCACGTACAGCGGATACACGGACGAGACGGGGGTGGTGAAGATGCGGTGCACGGGTGGATTTTATCCGGACGGCGGTGAATCGGGTGACCCATCGCCATCGCGGAAGGCAGCACTACGGTTGGTACGACAATCCCAGGTACTCGAGCACGGCTGCCATGTCCTTGTCGCCCAGCCCAGTAGCCAACGCACGGTCCAGGACGTTCCCGACCGTCGCGGCCTGGGGAAGGTTCAGGTCGTGGCGCCGAGCGAGTTCCAACCCCAGGCCCACATCCTTGTGCAGGAGAGACAGCGGGAACGCGACACCCGCCCCGTCAGGATCCAGGAAATGGTCACGTTTGTATCCGACATACGGGGCTGCCACTGCGCTCGACCCGAGAACGTCGTAGAACGCCGACGCGGTCAGCCCGTCGGCCTCGGCCAGGAGCAACGCCTCTGCGATGCCTTGATTGAGCGAGGCCAGCACCGAGTTCACGGCAAGCTTCGCCACCGACGCCGTACCTACCGGCCCGGTGTGGAACTGAGCCTTCGTCATGGCGGCGAGCACCGGCTGCAGTCGCCTGAACTGGTCTGCATCGGCTCCCACCATCGTGCTGATCTGACCGGTCTCAGCGAGGCTGACACTGCCCGACACCGGAGCGTCGACGACGGCGACACCGGCAGCCTCTGCCCGCGAGGCGAAGGCGCGGACCGCGGTGGGTCCGACCGTCCCCATCACGACGTGCAGATGGCCGGAAGCAGCGGCTGGGACGATGCCGCCCTCGCCGAACAGCACGTCGTCGGTGGCCGCGGCGTCGGGGAGCATGCTGAACGAGACATCGGCTCGGGCCAGATCCGACGGGCCGGACGCGACGGTGACCGCTTCCAATCCTCCGGGCAGGGCGTCCGCGGACAGGTACAGGTCGTAGGCGGTCACGGAGTGTCCGGCCTCGAGGAGACGACGGACCATGTGCGCGCCCATACGTCCGATGCCGGCGAAACCGATATTCATTCGTTGCCCTTCGTCGATGGTGGTCATGACGGCTCACCGCCGACTCGGACCAGGAGTTTCTGGGCGTCACCCTCGGGGTCGAGGAGTCGGTCGAATCCGTCGCCCACGATATTCTCGACGTCGATGATCTCGCTGACCACTTTCTCCACGGGGAAGCGGCCCGAAGCGACCAGCGCAATGATGCGCGGCCAGTCGTGCACGGGATAGCACCACGTGCCCACGAGGGTGATGTCCTTGTTGGACAGCGCCATCGGATCGATGGTCGCCGGTTTCACGTGCAGACCTACCTGCGAGACCGTGCCGGCCGAGCGCACGCTGTCCAGCGCTGCCGTCAGACCGTTCTGGTGGCCCGAACATTCCGCCGCGACGTCGACGCCGATTCCACCGGTCAGTCCGCGCACCACCTCCGGCACGTCCTGCACCATCGGGTCGAGAACCTCGGCGATGCCGAACCCCTCGATCAGCGCACGACGTTTGGCATTCGGTTCGGAGACGAAGATCCGTGAGGCTCCGGCCGCATGGGCATACAGTGCCGACAGGGCGCCGATAGGTCCGGCGCCGGTGATCAGAATCGTGTCACCCGCACCGAACCCCGTCCGGTCGACACCGTATGCAGCGACCGCGGCGGGTTCGATCAGCGCGCCCTGGACGTCACTCACAGCGTCCGGCAACACCGATACCTGTCGCTCCTGAACCACGACCAGTTCGGCGATACCGCCGCCTTCCCAGCTCAGACCTGTGCAGGCCATCACCACACACAGGTGGTTCAGTCCGCGACGGCAGTAGTAACACGTGCCGCACGTGATCAGCGGCATCACCGAGACGCGGTCACCCACCGCCACCGAGGTGACGTCCGCTCCGAGTTTCACCACTCGGGCCGAGAACTCGTGTCCGAAGATCTGCGGGGCGCTGGCGCCGGTCAACGCGTGCGGCTCGGTAGGAATGACGATTGGTCCGAAGGCGTACTCGTGCAGGTCCGTTCCGCATATGCCGCAGAAGAACGGCCGAAGCAGAACCTCGTTAGGCCCGACCGTTGCGGGCGGCGCGACGTCGTCCACTCGGACGTCGTGGCGGTGGTGAAATACGGCAGCGCGCATCTTTCTCTCCTGTGTTCGGTGTGGTCGACGTTCGTGCATCACACAGCGGTGATGCCACCGTCGATGGTGATCGCGGCGCCGGTTTGATAGCCGACATCCTCGCGGAGGAGGAAGGCGACCAGTTCCGCAATCTCGGTCACGCTGCCGTAGCGGCGTAGCGGCGTTCCCTCCATGAAACGTTCCCGTTCGAATCCCGGATCGTCGGGGTTGACGAGCGTTTCCGACCGGGACATGAGCGGGGTATCGATGGGTCCGGGACAGATGCAGTTGACCCGGATGCCATAGGGAGCGGATTCCGCTGCGGCCGTTCGGGTCAGACCCAGAACGCCGTGCTTGGTCACCACGTAGTCCGAGCGATCGGGCGCCGCCTTCAGGCTGAGGATCGACCCGGTGTTCACCACCGCACCACCGCCTGCCCTGCGAATCAGAGGCAGAACGTGCTTGAGGCCGAAGAACATACTCGACAGATTGACATCGACGACGGAACGCCATTCTGCTTCCGTGGTGTCGATGATCGACTTGTGCACGCCCTCGACGCCCGCGTTGTTGAAGAACAGATGCACGTCACCGAGCAGCGTCGTCGCGGCGTTCGCGTACGCCTCGACCTGTGCGTGGTCGGATACGTCCGCCTGGTACGGGTGGATGTCGCCGACCGACTCCGATGCGACACGCTCCGCGCCCGCCCCATCACGATCGACGGCGAGCACCCGCGCGCCGGCCGAGGCGAGCCGCAAGGCCACCGCCCGTCCGATTCCACTGCCCGCTCCGGTGACGACGGCGCCTTTCCCGGCGAAGGATGCCTCACTCATCGCGTCGGCAGGATCGAGGCGGCGCGGTACCGGTCGGTCTTCTCGACGAAACTGTCGAATGTCGAGCGGAATCCGAGGAAGCCCGCCTGACGGCTCTTGGTCATGTCGGTCAGGCACTCGATGTTGCGGCCCAGGTCGCTGTCCGTATGCCACCACGACGCCAGTCGGTCGACGTCGTCTTCTGCCAAGGAGTGTCGGGCGGCGATCTCCGCCCAGATCTTCGGTGCGTCCTCGGTGCGATCGTCCAGAGGCTTGGGACTGTCTGCGTACCCGACAGGCTCGACGCCGAACACCGCGGCGATCTTCGGCCACATCCATCGCCACCGGAAGACGTCACCGTTCGCGATGTTGAAGGCTTCGTTCTCACCTTCCGGATGGGTTGCCGCCCAGATCATCTGCTCACCCAGCAGGTCGGCATCCGTGATGTCGGTCAAGCCGTCCCACTGCGTCTGCGAACCGGGAAACACGAAGGGTTCGCCCTTCTCGCGGCAGATCTCGGCGTAGACGCCGAGGGTCAGCACCATGTTCATGGCGTTACCGACGGCGAAGCCGAACACGGTGTGAGCGCGGTGCACGCTCCACGTGAAATTCTGCTCGGACGCTGCAGCGAAAAGCTCATCTTCTTGCGCGTAGTAGAAGTTCGGGCTGTCCAGTCGAGGCTCGTTCTCGTGGAACGGCGTCTCGGCCATGACACCGGTGGCGTAGTCGTCGAAGGGGCCCAGATAGTGCTTGAGCCCGGTGAGCAGCGCGACGTGCCGTACGGATCCGCTGCTTTTCAGTGCCGCGAGGACGTTGCGCACCGTGGCGCTGTTGACCTCGATGTTCTTCTGCTCGGAGTCCTGCTTCATCCACGCCGTGATGAAGACGATCTCGGGGTCGACGCCCTGGAGGGCCGTGGCCAGGGACTCGGGGTCGAGAAGATCTCCCGCAACGGGGATGACGCCGTCGACGGGGTTCTTCGATCCGCGGGAGAGTCCGTACGTGGTCCATCCCGACTCGACGAGTCGGCGTGAGACCGTCTGTCCTGCAATACCGGTAGCACCGACGACAAGTGCTGTGCGTGCGTGGTTCTCTTCTGACACGGGTGAACTCATTTCGCTGGGTCGATCAGGACTTTGCCCTCGACCTGGCCTGTGGACAGACGATCGAGGGACGAGGGAAGGTCGGACAGCCCGACGGGCGCCTCGGCGAGTTCGCGGCCGAGCCGACCGGTCGCGAGGATGTCGAGGGCGGCAGGCAGATCCGTGTCGCAGACGTGGGCCAATGTGCTCTCGAGGGTGATCTCGCGGAACACGATCGAGTGCATGTCGAGAGCAGGCTTCTCCTTGGGGATGCCGACGGCGAGAACGCGCCCGCCGTCGGTGACCATCTGCAGCGCGGACACCAGCTGGCCCGGTGCACCGCTCGCTTCGATCACGACATCGGGCTTGCCGCCCAGCGCCTCGACGACGTCGGCGGCGATGTCGTCCGATGCGCCGAGGGTGCGATCGGCCCCGAGCCGCGTTGCGCGCTCGAGACGAGGACCCGGGAAGTCGACGACCGTGACGTTCACGTCGCCCAGGTATTTCAGGCCGGCGAGGACGAACGAACCGATCGCGCCGGCACCGATGACGACGACGTTGTCGCCGTCGCGCGCGCCGGACCTGCGGGCCGCATGGATTCCCACTGCCAGCGGCTGAGCAAGACCGGCATGGTCCACGGACAGCCCGGCCGGCAACGCGCGCAACGTCTTCGACGGTACCGCGGCGAATTCGGCCATCCCACCGTTCACGTTCAACCCGAGTGTTCTGTACGTCGAGCACTGATTCGTCCGGCCCTCCAGGCAGCGTTGACATCCGCCGCACCAGATGCCCGCGCCGGTCGCCACGAGGTCACCCACCGCGAAGGACGAACCCGTCGGAACATCGACTATTTCACCCACGAACTCGTGTCCGAGAATCAACGGTCCGATGTGCCCGCTGATGGGATGACGGCGCGTGACGGGGAACGTCTTCGGGCCGGCGACCCACTCGGAGGCATCCGTCCCGCATATTCCCGACCGCAACACGCGGAGAAGAACGTCGCCACTCGAAGGATCGGGGACTGCAACGTCTTCGATGCGGATGTCGCGCGCACCGTGATACACGGCGGCTTTCATGGTCTGAGACAAGGAGACTCCTCGACGTGCTCGAAGTGTGATGCAAGCAACTGTGTTTGTAGAGTAACACTGCACATGTCCACCGCAAAGCACCTGTGTTCGTCAGAGATAAAACAGGAAACGAGTGCAATACTCAGGTACAAGCGTCGTGCGTCCAGTGGACACACACATGGCAGCAGTGCCCGCGGATCTGGAAGGGGAGGCGTGCGATGAGCGACACGGCGATCGAAGTCGGTACCTCGGACACAGCAGCACAGATGAACGTCCAGATGGGTCTGCGGTTGCGCGGGGCCCGCGAGGGCGCGGGAATGTCGCTGCGTGAAATGGCTCGACGCGTGAACCTCTCCCCCAGTTTCATCTCACAGGTCGAGTTGGGCCGCACAGCTCCCTCGGTCGGCACCCTCTATGCCATCGTGACCGAACTCGGGCTGTCGCTCGACTCACTGATGGCGGAAGACGTCGCGCCGCGCGACATGGAAAGCGCCGAGCCCGAACCGACTCCGGTCGAGGACGACCGACACGGCGTCAGTCACGCGCTCGGAAGCGCACCCGCTTCCCGTGTCGTCCCGCTGCCGGAAGTCGGGTCACTCCCCGGGCTCCAACGCGCCGACGAGCGGCCCGAGCTCTATCTGGGCGGCGTGCGGTGGGAACGCCTGACGCCCGACGACGATCCGAATGTCGAGTTCCTCCGGGTGACGTATCCGCCGAACACGGAATCGTGTCCCCCGGACAACCTGATGAACCACGGCGGTAAGGAGTACATCCACATCCTCTCGGGCAAGCTCGAGATCCAGGTGGCGTTCGCTCGCCAGGTACTCGGGCCGGGCGACAGTCTCCATTTCGATTCGTCGATCCCTCACCGGCTCAGCAACCCGCACGCCGAGACGTGCATCGCGATGTGGTTCGTCGTGGGGCGCCAGCACTGAAACGCTGACACCCCCCGAGCGTCACACGGCGGTGTAACCGCCGTCGACGACCAGCGCGGAGCCGTGTACGAAGCGTGCTTCGTCGCTGGCCAGGAACAACACCGCCTGTGCCACGTCCTCCGGCTCACCCACATGTCCGATGGGGTGTTTGGGCTCCATGATGTCGAGATATCCGCGCAATCCGCCCTCACTGCGCTCGGCGAGATCCCGGACGAACGGCGTCAGAATAGTTCCCGGATGCACGGAGTTGACCCGGATGTGGTCACGACCGTACGTCGCGGCATCCTTCTTGGTCATGAGCGTCACGGCACCCTTGGCTGCGTGGTAGGGCGCCATCTCGTGCGAGCCCACGAGTCCGTAGATCGACGAGATGTTGACAATGCTTCCGCCACCGTTGTCGCGCAGATGTCGGATGACATGTTTGGTGCAGAAGAAGACACCTTTCACGTCGACGGCGAACACCGCGTCCCATTCCGCTTCGGTGACTTCGTCGGTGGGCTTGTCGACTCCTGAGATCCCGGCGTTGTTGACCAGGATGTCGAGTTTTCCCCAGTGACGGCGCACCTCGTCGAACACGGCGGACACGGAGTCCTCCGAACTCACGTCCAGCGACCAGAATTTCGCCTGCCCTCCGCTCTGTTCGATGAGGCGCACGGTCTCGAGACCGTCCTTCTCCGAGACGTCGGTGACGGCGACGGCGGCTCCCTCGGCGGCGAACAGAACGGCCATCGCACGACCCATTCCGTTCCCCGACCCGGTGACGATCGCAATTTTTCCGTGCAGGCGTGGCATGAGCAGTCCCTCGGTCGGTCGAATGGTCAGAGTGTGGCGTCGAAGGTGATGTGCACCTTGATGTTCTCGGCAGTCTTGCGCGACTCGGCGAGTGCGGTCACCGCGTCGTCGGCCGAGAATTCCCGGGTGACCAGTCGACCGAGGTCGATGCCGCTCCTGGCGATGAAGCGCAGGGTGGCCGGCCACACCCCCGGTGATCCGATCGCCCCCCTGATGTCGAGTTCCTTGGACTGGATGAGGCCGAGCTTCGCCGGCGCGGAACGTCCGACATCGATACCGATGTACACCAACCGTGCACGGTGGCCGGCGAGTTCGAGCGCGGTGGCCATGACCTCCGGGCGGCCGGTAGCCTCGACGACCACGTCGGCTCCCCGTCCCCGGCTTTCCTCGCGCAGGACACGCTCGACGTCTTCGGGTGTCACCGCTTGCGCCGCACCGAGTTCCAGCGCTGCCGCACGTCGCGCGTCGGACGGCTCGACGACGATGGTCGTGGCGCCGAGCGCTGCCGCACCGGCGACGACGCCGAGGCCGATCGGTCCGGCACCGAGGACGACGAGCACATCGCTGGCATTGACGTTCCCAGCGCGCATCAGCCCGTAGTAGCCACAACTGAACGGCTCCACCAGAGCCCCGCTGGTGAAGGACACCTCGTCCGGAAGCTTGTGCAGCCAGGCAGGTTTCACGACGAAGAACTCCGCCGCCGCACCACTGATCGAGAACCCGAAGTGGTCCTCACCGATGACGCATTCGCCGACCACCCGGTCTCCGACGACGAATTCGGTCACATCCGCGCCGACCTTCGCCACCTCACCGGACCACTCGTGCCCGGGGATGACGGGATACTCGAACGGAATGATGTACCGACCTTCGAGCAGTTCGATGTCGGAATGGCACACACCGACGGATCGGGCCGCGATGAGAACCTCGTCGGCGGCGATCTGCGGAACGTCGATGTTCTGGACCTCGGCCGTGTTCTCTGCGACAAATCTGAGTGCTTTCACGTCACATGCCTTTCGGGAAATATCGAGTGGGGTGCGGTGTCAGTGGTGACGGGTTGCCTGGCGCTTCTGTAGGCCGATGTAGAGCACGGCCGCGATGATGACGATCCCGCCCTGCAGCCAGTACTGCCACGCTGTGCCGAGCCGCAGGAAGTTCGCCATCGCCAGGATCACCTGCAGAAGAAGCGCTCCCAACAGCACAGCGATCGGAGAACCGCTACCACCGCGCAGCAACGTTCCGGCAACGACGACGGCCGTGATGCTGGCAAGGGTGAAGGTGATCCCCTGATTGGGGTCGCCCACGCCCACCTGGCCGACCAGCATGATGCCGCCGAGCATGGTCAGCAACGAGCACCCCACGTACGCCGCGGTGACGGTGACGCCGGTCCGGACGCCGAACTTCTCCGCGATGGACGCGTTCGATCCGGAGGCGCGCAACGCGATACCGGGCCGTGCGTACCGCAACGCGACAGCGAGGCCGACGGCGGCGAGCACCACTATCACGGAGGCGACAGGGACAGGGCCGAGGCTGTAGTTGATGACGTCGAGAATGGTGAAGTCGACGTATCCGTCGATCTCGGGGCGGAGCAGCAGCGACACACCCTGGATACCGATGTAGGTCACCAACGTTGCGGCTACGGCCGTGAACTTCAATCCGCGGATGAGACCACCGTTGATCGCACCGACGACGATCGCCGCGGCGACCGCGATGACGATGCCGCCGAGCAACCGGGTCACCGACGCGCCGTCGTACCAGAAGAACGACATGATCACCAGGACGAGTCCGGTCAGAGGGCCGACAGACAGGTCGATCCCGCCCGTCATCACCACCAGCATTTGGCCCAGCGCGATGAAACCCAGGGCAGTTGTCGTGAGCAGTATCGACGAGATGTTGGCCTCGCCCAGGAAGCGGACGTTCTGTGTGGTCGCGATCAACGCCAGCAGGACTACTGCCCCCAGAAGGATGTAGCTCGGGAGGGATCGTGCGACACGGCTCGGCGCCGTCGCAACGGATCCCCTGCCGCGTGCGTCGTCGGACTCGGATTTCTCGGTTCGATGTCCCGTGGACGAGACCATCGCGGACATCATGTTGCGTTCGGTGAGGTCGTCACCGCTCAGCGATTCGACGATGGTTCCGCGTGAGATCACGAGGACACGGTCGCAGAGACCCTCGAGTTCCAGTGCGTCCGAGGACAGGACCACGACGGCCATGCCGTCGTCGGCGGCCGCCCGCAACTGAGCGTAGATCTCGGCGCGTGCACCGGCGTCGACACCCTGCGTGGGTTCCTCGGCGAGAATCAGGGTGGGCTGTGCCAGAAGCGCTCTGGCCAGGACCACCTTCTGCTGATTACCACCGGACAAGTTTCCGACCAGCGTCTCGACGCTCGGCGCCTTCACGGTCAGAGCCGAGGACATCTCGGTGGTCAGCCGGCTCTCGCGGCCGCGATCGATGATGCCGTTCCGCAGGAAGCGACCGAAAGCTCCGAGCGCGGCGTTCTCGCGAATCGAGAACTCGGAAAGGACACCTTCGCCCGCACGATCGGCAGGCATGAAGGCGACTCCTGCTCTGTGGGCGTTCGCGGAGGAAGTCAACGACAATTCGGTACCGCCCAGGCGGACGGAACCGGTCGACGGCGTCAGACCGGCGAGCGCACGGAGGAGGGACACCTGCCCGTTGCCGGCGACGCCGGCAAGTCCGACGATCTCCCCCGCACCGACCGAGAACGAGATGTCGTCGAAGTCTCTGCCGGACAGCGCGTCGACGACCAGGCCGTCACCGGCCGGGCCTTGTCGCTTCGGAGGAAACACCGCGTCGACGTCGCGTCCGGCGATGAGGGTGATGATCTCGTCGTCCGTCAGCGTCTGCGGGTCGTAGGATCCGCGCACGCGTCCGTCGCGCAGGATCGTCATGGTGTCGGCCAACTCTCGGACCTCGGGGATGCGGTGCGTGATGTAGACGACGGCCACCCCCGCAGCAGCCACACTGCGTACCCGCTCGAACAGAAGGTCGACCTTGTCCTGGACCAACGGCGCCGTGGGCTCGTCGAGAATGAGCACTTTGGTCTCGGTGGCAAGGGCTTTCGCGATCTCGATCAACTGACGCTCGGCGATCGGCAGATCACCACACTTGGTGTCCGGGTGGACGACGCACCCCACGGCGGCCAACTTCTCGGTGACCCAGGGACCGATCTCGAAGACGGACGGCCGGAGACTGCGAGGAATGGCGAGTGCCATGTTCTCGGAGACCGTCAGGTCAGGCAGCAGGGCCGGAGTCTGATGGACGATCGAGATTCCCAGTTCCAGTGCTTCGGCCGGTGTCAGACCCGTGCGCTCTATCCCACCGACACTCACCGAACCCGATGTGGGCGTGAGTGTCCCGGAGATGATCGACATGAGTGTGGATTTGCCGGCACCGTTCTCACCGAGCAGGGCATGAACCTGGCCGGGCACGACGTCGATGTCGACGCCGGACAGAGCGGTGACGGGTCCGAAGGTCATCCCGACTCCGCGAACCTGCAGATACGGGGTGGCCAGGGTGGCGGAGTTCGCATGGATCATGTCGGTCACTGGAGTACCTCTCCGATACGTTGCGGATCGAGCGAGCTGGAGAGGAGGGCATCCTCGGGGAGTGTCGGGTCGCATACGGGTGCGGAGGGAGTACCGCTGATCGAGTCCTCGAAGGCCCTCGGCACGTCGATCTTCGACTCGGGAGCGACTCCTCCGGTGGCCTCCGCCACCACGTGCTGCACAGCCAGTCGCACCATGTAGGTCTGTGATGTGACGGTCAACAGCTGGAACTCCGGATTCGCGTCCTTCAACTGCTCGTACTGGCACGACAATCCGTTCACATCCGCCGATGCCAACAGTGGCAGTGGCCGACCGGCCTGTTGGAATGCGGTCAAGATGCTGGTGGCGGCGAAGTCGGTCATCACCGCATCGATCTGGGGGAAGCGCGACAGCATGGTCGACGTAGCCTGCTGGGTCTCTGCGGGAGTCCAGTTGGTGACTGTGAACGGCTGGTCACCGATCAGCTTGATTCCCGGATGATCGACCAGAACCTGCTGCAGTCCCTCGTATTCCGCGAGATCCTGCGAGTTCGCGGGTGGCCCACCGAGGAAGAGGACGTTGCCTTCACCGTTCGGCAACGACTCGACCAGCCATTCACCGTAGATCCGGCCGATCTCGTTGAAGTCCGCGGCGACGAACGTCGTGTACTCCGACCCCTCCGAGCCGCCGGGAGAGACACGGTACGGAACCACGGCGACTCCCGACTTGTACTCGTAGCGGAGTGCGGGCAGTACCGCTTTACCGGAATCGGGGAACACCAACATGCCGTCGACGCCCTGGGCCCCGAGACTCTTGATATCGGCGATCGCCTTCTGGGTGTCGCCCTGAGCGTCCGTGGTGATGAAGTCCGTCACCGACGAGCACTTGGCGAGTTCGTCCTTCAGCTCCTCGATGTTGGTTCTCTTCCAACTGTTTCCGCCGCTACCGTCGGCGAAGCCGATGATGGCGGAGTCGGGGCCGCACCAAGTCGGCCGGGGTTCGTCGGCGGACACGGTGTCGAATCCGCCGACCGAGCAGCCGGCCACCATGGATACGGCGCAGGCGAGCGTCAGTGCTCGGGTGGCTGAGTTTCTGTACGTCATCGCATTCGTCCTCGAGTTGCGGGTGAGCGGTTCGGCGGTCGGTCGTGTCACTCGGACGACACCAGATCTCGTGGTGCTGTTTCGGTGCGGCGTCTGCGGAGGACCCCGGGATTCAGACCGCTGTGGAAGGCCACGCCGAGACCCAGAGCGAGTGCCTGGATCACGATCTGCCAGCCGTAGCTGAGCCCGAGGGTCGACGCGAGACGGTCGACCTGGGTGAAGAAGAGCGCTGCGATCAAGGAGGCGAGCACGCTGCCCTTGCCCCCGAGGAGCGACGTACCGCCGAGGACCACGGCGGCGACGGACGGCAGCAGATACGTGTTGCCCTCGGTGATGCCCGGTGTGTTCACGATGCCTGTCAACAGGATTCCGGCGATCGCGTAGAGAACCGCCGCGCCGGAGTACGCGCTCAGGGTGTATCCGAGCGGCCTGATGCCTGCGGCGGTGGCGACGCGGGGACTGGCACCCACGGCTTCGAATTTGCGTCCCGACGGTGTGAGCCGCACGAACAGTCCGACGACGACGGTCAGAGCGACTGCGACCAGCACGGTCACGGGAATGCCGGCGAACGAGGATCCGATGACGTCGGACAGACCGTTCGGGGTACGGCGAGCGGCTCCGCCGGACACCGCCCAGGTGGCCCCGATCAACAGTGCGTTGACACCGAGAGTCGCCACGATGGGAGCGACGTCGAAACGCGCCACGACGAAACCGGATACTGCTCCGGCACCCGCCGCGATGACCAATGCTGCAACCAGTGCCATCACGATCGCTCCCGTCGTCCCGCTGCTCGCCACCTTGGTGACGACGACGACGGACAACGAGAAGACGCCCGGCACGGACAGGTCGATACCGCCCTGCTGTACGACGAGCGTCTGACCGATGGCGACGACCGCCAGGATGGCCGCGAAGGGCAGCATCGCGGAAATGGCTCCACCGCTGACGCTTTGAGGTGCCACGATCGCGCTGATGACGAACAGCACGACCGTGGCGATGCCTATCGCGACAGCACCCCGAGCGCGTCCGCTCATGGCGGACCTGACAAGTCCTCCGGCCGGCGGCGGGCCGGTGCCCGACTGATCGTCTGATGTCACGAGAAGTCTCCGTTGATCGAGCGAGTGAGTGAGTCGAGCTCCGACGAACGCGTGTCCAGTAACGCTGCATGTCGTGTCCTGTGCTGATTGAACTGTGCGTTGAGTCACTTGTCAAGGAGCTTGGGTAACCAGTCACTCTCACCAGTTCGTATGGCATCTGTAGTGCAGTTTTCTGAAGTTGTTCGTCGGGACGGAGATCGTCGGCCTGTCTCTGCGAGGTGAACGCGGCAGAAATCGGGTGTTCTGTGACAGTTGACACTTGTCGGTCGGATCCATAACGTCGACAACCATCGGCATCGTTTCGGCCGCACGACTTCTAGGAGAACCCCATGACCGAACCCCGGGTACTGGACATCGACACGGTCAAGGCCGAGATACTCGACCTCGAGGACCGCCGCTACCAGGCAGTGGTCGACGGTGACTTCGACACCTTCCGTAGCTTGTGCCACCCCGATCTCGTGTACACCCACTCCGACGGAAGCCGCGATTCCGTAGCGTCGTATCTGGAGAAGGTGGAATCCGGGTTCTACGTCTATCACCGCATCGACCACCCCACCGACGACGTTCTGGTGTCCGGGGACACCGCGATCGTGGTCGGCGAGATGAACGCGAGCATCACTGCGAACGGCAAGGACAAGGACCTGGTCAACAACTGCATCGCCGTGTGGGTGCGCGAGAACGGCTCGTGGCTTCTCCTGGCGTACCAGCCCACGCCGCGACCGGCATCCTGACCGAACTCCCACGACATCAGGAGGCACCCGTGCTCGAGTTCGACCACGACACACTCGCTCAACGAGTTCTGTTCGGCGCAGGACGAGCTGCATCCAACCTCGCCTCGGAGGTCGAGCGACTGCGCTCGAACTCCGTCATGGTGATCGCCGGACCCGCGGAGGCCGAGTTGGCCGTCGAGGTTTGTCGATCGATCACCCCGCGGTTGATGTACTCCGACGTCGCACCGCATGTTCCGGTCGAGAAAGCCGAGAAGGCGCGTGCCGCGGCCGCTGACCACGACGTCGACCTCCTGGTCAGTATCGGTGGCGGTTCGACCACCGGCCTCGCCAAGGCGGTGGCCCTCACCACCGGGATACCGATCGTCGCCATTCCGACGACCTATGCGGGATCCGAGGCCACGAACGTCTGGGGCATGACGGAGGCGTCACGGAAGACGACGGGTGTCGACGCGCGGGTTCTCCCCACGACCGTCATCTACGACGTCATGTCGCTACTCACGCTTCCGGTGGAGCTGAGCGTCGCGTCGGGTCTCAACGCCCTGGCACATTCGATCGATTCGATGTGGGCGCCGCGGGCCGACCCGATCAACTCGACACTGGCCGTCGAGGCCATCAGCGCACTGTCGGGCGGACTACGACACATCAAGCGGGACTCCACGAGTCAGGACGGCCACGAGCAGACTCTGTACGGGGCCTACCTGTCGGCCGTGGCATTCGCCTCGGCCGGTTCGGGTCTGCACCACAAGATCTGCCATGTCCTCGGTGGGGCGTACGACATGCCTCATGCCCAGACCCACGCCGTGGTTCTGCAACACGTACTCGAGTTCAACGCTCCCTACGCAACGGTTGCCGAGAGGCGCATCGCCGCCGCCCTCTCCACGGCGACAGCGGTAGAAGGCCTGGCATCACTTCGCGCCGACCTCGATGCTCCTCGCGCGCTTCGCGATTACGGTCTGAACGAGAAGGACCTACCGGACGCCGCGAACCTCGTTCTCGAGGCGGTCCCCCCGTCCAACCCGCGACCGGTGACCGCCGAGTCGTTGACCGCTCTGTTGCATGACGCATGGGCGGGAACGTCGACGGATCTGGAGGCCACCCGATGACCGAAACGTCGATCGAACAGCAGCAGAGAGAACGCGAGCTGACGGACAAGGTCGTCGCCAGCTTCGCCGACGCGCCCGATCCTCGGCTGCGAGACGTGCTCACGTCGCTCACCGAGCACCTGCACGCCTTCATACGTGACGTGCGCCTGACTCAGGAGGAGTGGAATACCGCCATCGAGTTCCTCACTCGGGTCGGGCACATCACCGACGACAAACGACAAGAATTCATTCTTCTCTCCGATGTCTTCGGTGCGTCCATGCAGACCGTCACGGTCAACAACGAGGCCGTCGCCCACGAGACGGAAGCGACTGTGTTCGGGCCCTTCTTCGTCGACGACGCACCCGCCACTCCCCCGGGCGGTGACATCTCCGGAGGCGCACCGGGACAGGCATGTTGGGTCGAGGGCACCGTGACCGACACCGACGGCAAGCCGGTACCGAACGCGCGGATCGAAGTCTGGGAAGCGGACGACGACGGCTTCTACGACGTGCAGTACTCCGACGGACGAGTGGCTGCGCGCGGGCATCTGTTCTCCGACGCCGAGGGGCGATACGCATTCTGGGGCCTCACTCCGACCCCGTATCCCATTCCTCACGACGGCCCGGTAGGCCGGATGCTCGACGCCGTCGGGCGATCACCCATGCGCGCGTCGCACCTGCACTTCATGGTCACCGCAGACGGCAAACGCACGTTGATCACTCACATCTTCGTGAGCGGAGACGAGCTACTGGACCGGGATTCCGTGTTCGGCGTGAAGGACTCGCTGATCAAGGACTTCGTCGAGCAACCGGCCGGCACACCCACGCCGGACGGGCGCGATCTCGGGGACGACACGTGGTCCCGCGTCACGTTCGACATTGTGCTCGCACCTGCGCGGACATGAGGCCCGGTCGTCCGGCGACTGCTCGTCACCCCTACCCCAACAACACCCGGTACCCAGGCTTCACGACGTCGTCGATCAACGCCAACCTCTGGTCGAACGGCAGGAACGACGACTTCAGCGCATTGATCGTGAACCGCTCGAGGTCGGACCACCCGTAGCCGAAGGCCCTGGCGAGCCGGTACATCTCCTTGCTCATCGAGGTGTCACTCATCAACCGGTTGTCCGTGTTCACGGTGACGCGGAACCGTAAGCGGGCCAGAATGTCGAAGGGGTGCTCCTCGATGCTGGCCACGGCGCCCGTCTGGACGTTGGAGCTGGGGCACAGTTCCAGCGGAATGCGCTTGTCTCGCACGTAGTTCGCGAGCTGACCGAGTTCGCGGGCGCCGTCGGCGTTCGTGGTGATGTCGTCGACGATGCGCACACCGTGGCCTAACCGGTCCGTGCCACAGAACGCGATCGCTTCGTGGATGGAAGGCAGGCCGAACGCCTCGCCGGCGTGAATGGTGAAGTGCGCGTTGTTCGCCCGCATGTACTCGAACGCGTCGAGGTGCCGGCTCGGGGGGAAGCCCGCTTCCTTGCCGGCGATGTCGAAGCCCGCGACACCCTGGTCGCGGTACCGGACTGCCAGTTCGGCGATCTCGCGGGAACGGGCGGCATGCCGCATCGCGGTGAGGAGGCATCCGATGACGATGGGTCGACCGGCCGCACGGGCGGCGCTCTCGCCCTGGCGGAACCCTTCCAGGGTGTGCTCGACCACCTCGTCCAGTGTCAGCCCCTTCTCCAGGTGCTGCTCGGGCGCGTAGCGCACCTCGGCGTAGACGACGCCGTCGGCGGCCAGATCCTCGGCGCACTCGCGCGCCACGCGCTGCAGGCCCTCGGCCGTCTGCATGACGGCGACGGTGTGCGCGAACGTCTCGAGATACAGCTCCAGGGAGCCGCTGTCGGCGGCGTCGCGGAACCACCGGCCGAGGCTCTCCGCATCCGACGCGGGAAGCCCGTCGTACCCGCACTCGCTCGCCAGTTCCAGCACGGTCGACGGCCGGAGCCCGCCGTCGAGATGGTCGTGCAACAACGCCTTCGGCGCGCGGGCGATGTTCTGCATGTCCAGGGGTGCCGGACCGCTCAGTCGTGCCGCGCTGTCCGGAGCAACCGTCAGATCGTCATCCATGTCCCGACTGTAGTGTTCGCGGCCGCGCCTCGCGCCCCTCGCCTACAGCGGGTCGAGGATGCGTTTGAGGAACTGTTGCGTCCGCTCCTGCGCCGGGTGCGTCAGCACATCGGTGGGGGTGCCTCGCTCGACCACGACTCCCCCGTCGACGAACAGCACCTGGTCGGCCACCTGCTGCGCGAACCGGATCTCGTGAGTGACCACGACCATGGTCCAGCCCTCGCTCGCGAGGTTCTTCATGACCGACAGCACCTCGCCGACGAGCTCGGGATCGAGCGCCGAGGTGGGCTCGTCGAACAGCATGAGCTCGGGTGCCAGGGCGAGTGCGCGGGCGATCCCGACGCGTTGCTGCTGGCCACCCGACAGCTGGAACGGGTACTGGTCCTCCTTGCCGGTGAGACCGACCTGCGCGAGCAGTTCCCTGCCCGCCGCCTCGGCCTCCGCCCGCGGGTGCTTCTGCACGATCACGGGACCCTCGACGACGTTCTGCAGCACCGTCTTGTGCGGGAACAGGTTGTGGCTCTGGAACACCATGCCGCTCTGTGCACGCAGCGCTGCCGTCGCCGACCGGACGCGGCCACGCGGAGCCGACGCCAGCTCACCGAAGTCCGCGGACACGTCGCCGATGCGCACGGTGCCGGAGTCCACCGGGTCGAGCGCATTGAGCCCGCGCAGCAGCGTGGTCTTGCCGGAGCCCGACGGACCCACGACGACGGTGACCGTGCCGCGGTCGGCGGTGAAGTCGACTCCCTGCAGGACGTGGTTGTCGCCGAACGACTTCCGCAGTCCCGTCGCCTCTATCAAGGGCTTCTCGGTCATCGCGCCACGTACCTGTCCAGTCGGGTCTCGAGTCTGCCCTGCACGGAGGACAGGACGATGCAGATGATCCAGTAGTACACCGCGGCCACCGAGTAGAGCGCGAAGAAGTCGAAGGTGGGGGCCGCCGCGAGCTGCGCCACGCGGAGCAGCTCGGTGACCAGGATCGTGGACGCCAGTGATGTGTCCTTCACCAACGAGATCAACGTGTTGGACAACGGCGGCACCGCGGTGCGCAGCGCCTGCGGCAGGACGATGCGCTGCAGCGTGGTGCGGTACCCCATGCCGATGGTCTCGGCCGCCTCCCACTGGCCCTTGGGCACGCCGAGAATGGCCGCCCGCACGATCTCGGCCGCGTACCCACCGACATTGATGCTGAACGCCACCACCGCCGCCGGGAACGGCGAGATGACCACCCCGAACTGCGGCAACGCGTAGAACACGATGAACAGCTGCAGCAGCAACGGCGTGCCGCGGACGATCGAGACGTAGAAGCGCGCGAGCAGCGACAGGGGTCGGATCGAGGAGATCCGGGCCAGTGCCACGGCCAGCGCGATCGCGAGACCGATGACGAAGCTGATCGCGGTGAGCGGCAACGTCGTGGTGACGGTGGCCTTCAGCATCGGCACCAGGTTGCGGGTGATCAGTTCCTGAGTCGACTCGGTGGCCCCTGCCTCGACGGTGGGGGCGGTGGCCGCGGCGGTCTGCGGATCCGGCACCGCGACGTCGGACCCGAAGTAGCGCTCCGAGGCCGCCGCCAGCGTGCCGTCGTCCTGCAGCTCCGCCAGCGCGGTGTTCACCTGCTCCATCAGACCGCTGTCCTTGCGGGCGGCGAAGGCCTGCAGGCTGGTGTCCCCGGTCTGGGCGGCGACGGCGACACCCGTGTCCCCGGTCTGCGCGAAGTACTCGGCGATGGCGAGCGAGTCGTTGACGGTGGCGTCGACACGGCCGTCCTTGACCAGCGTCACCGCCTGGACGAATCCCTCGACGGCCTGCACCTGAGCGCCGGCGTCGGTGGCCACCTCGGCCCAGTTGCTCGTCGACGACTGCGCCGTGGTCCGGCCGGCCAGATCCGCCAGCGAGGTGATCGACGTGTCCCCGGCCCGCGCGACGATCTCGCCCTCGGAGACGGTGTACGGCCGCGAGAGGTCGTACTTGGCCTGCCGTTCGTCGTTGACGGTCACTTGGTTTGCGATGAGGTCGAACCGGCCGGACTCGAGACCGGCGAAGATCGAGTCGAACGGCGTCTGGACGAACTCGACGCGTACGCCGAGTTTCTCCCCGACCGCGCGGACGACGTCGATGTCGTACCCCGTCAGGTCACCGTCGGACCCCTGGAAACTGAAGGGGCTGTACGTGCCCTCCGTGCCGACCACGAGCACACCGTTGTCGGTGACCGTGTCGATCAACGGCTCGTCCGAGGACGACCCGCACGCGCCCAGCAGGATCGCGAGCATCACCCCCACCAGCGTGACGAGGGACCACCGAGCGCGCGTCACACTACGTACCGATCCGATCCAGGATCAGCGGCGAGACGGCAGGAGCGTCGTCGCCGACGGCCCATCCGTCCGTCAGTGCCTCGAGCGCACCGTCGAACCGTTCCGTGGTGTCCGTGTGCAGCGTGAAGACCACACTCCCGGCGGACACCCGCTCTCCCGGTCTGACATGCATGCGCACCCCTGCTCCTGCCTGGACCTGCTGGCCCTGCCGCTCGCGCCCGGCACCCAGCCGCCAGGCGGCGATACCCACCGCCATGGCGTCCACACGGGTGACCACGCCGTCGCGGTCGGCCACGACGTCGTGAGTATGTCGTGCCACGGGCAGCGGCGCATCGGGATCGCCACCCTGTCCGGCGATCATCGACCGCCACCGGTCCATGGCCGTGCCGTCGCGCAGTTTGTCGGCCGGATCGACACCGTCGAGTCCGGCGGCCGCGACCATCTCGCGCGCCAGCGCGAGAGTCAGCTCGACGACGTCCGCGGGGCCGCCGCCGGCCAGGACGTCGAGGGATTCCTGCACCTCGAGAGCGTTGCCGGCGGTGAGGCCGAGCGGGGTGGACATGTCGGTGACCAGGGCGACCGTGTTGACGCCCGAGTCGGTGCCGAGCTCGACCATCGTCGCGGCGAGCTCGCGCGCCTGATCCAGCGACTTCATGAACGCACCCGATCCGCACTTCACGTCCAGAACCAGTGCGCCCGTCCCCTCGGCGATCTTCTTGCTCATGATCGACGCGGCGATCATCGGGATCGACTCGACGGTGCCGGTGACGTCGCGCAGGGCGTAGAGCTTCTTGTCCGCCGGGGCCAGATCCGCACCCGCAGCGCAGATCACCGCGCTGACAGCGGGGTCGTCGAGGAGTCGGGTCATCTCGTCGGCCGTGAGATCGGCCCGCCAGCCCGGAATGGACTCCAGCTTGTCCAGCGTGCCGCCGGTGTAGCCGAGACCGCGTCCCGACAGCTGCGGCACCGCCGCACCGCACGCCGCGACGAGGGGTGCGAGCGGGAGCGTGATCTTGTCCCCGATACCGCCCGTGGAGTGCTTGTCGACGGTGGGACGCGAGATGGACGAGAAGTCCATGCGGCTGCCCGACGCGATCATCGCGTCGGTCCACTGACGGATCTCCACGCGTGTCATGCCGCGCAGCAGAATGGCCATCGTGAGGGCCGACATCTGCTCGTCCGCCACGTCGCCACGGGTGTACGCGTCGACCATCCACGAGATCTGGTCCGAAGAAAGGATGTGGCCATCGCGTTTGGTGGCTATCACCGATACGGCATCAGGCATCGGTCACCGCCTTCTCGGCGGTGTTCGAGACCTGCCCGGCGGCGAGATCGTCGGGGCCGAACGCCTCGGGGAGGAGGTCGCTCAGTGGACGCACACCCGACGCCGTGTCGATCAGCAGATCGCCTCCGCCGAACTCGAACAGAAGCTGCCGACAACGGCCGCACGGCAGCAGGATCGAGCCTCGACTGTCGCAGCACGAGAACGCGATCAGGCGTCCGCCGCCGCTCGCATTCAGCGCCGACACCAGTCCGCACTCGGCGCAGAGCCCGAGACCGTATGAGACATTTTCCACATTGCATCCGGCGACGATGCGTCCGTCGTCCACTGTCGCAGCGGCCCCCACGGGGTAGTTCGAATAGGGCGCGTAGGCGTGGGTCATAGCCTCACGAGCACTGTCGCGCAAGGATTTCCAGTCGACTTCCGGCATGGGGGCGATCCTGTCACGTCGAGGCTGCCACTGCAGGCAACTCCGAGCGACCCACCAGGTCATTGGACAGGCAAACCTAACTTCCGGTCGGCAGGGAAACGCCAGGCCCAACGCGAATTAGTGCGTGTCCGAGCATGGGATTAGAGTTCGAAGAAGTCGTTTCACACACACGATCGAGCTGGATTTCTCCGGTATCTCTCCGGGCGTCTTCGCTCGTCGCGTCCATCAATGATGTTGGAGGCACTGCACTCGATGGCTAGCACGACCGAAGCCGCCCCGACGCGGGAGCGCACGCGGTCTCTGTACCGCGGAGACCCTGGCATGTGGTCCTGGGTTCTGCACCGGATCACCGGTGTCGTCACGTTCTTCTTCCTGTTCGTGCACGTCCTGGACACGGCGCTCGTCCGCGTCGATCCCCAGGCGTACAACGACGTGATCGACACGTACAAGACGCCGATCGTCGGCCTGATGGAGCTCGGCCTCGTGGCCGCGGTGCTCTACCACGCACTCAACGGCATCCGAGTCATGCTCGTCGACTTCTGGTCGAAGGGAACCCAGTACCAGCGCCTCATGCTGTGGGTCATCCTGGGCATCTGGTTCGTCGTCATGATCCCGGGCGCGGCACGCATCCTCTACAACACCTTCACCGGGGGGCACTGAGCCATGGCGACCACCGACGCAGGTGCCAAGCAGGCACGCACGCTGGGAACGTCTCACGACCGTCCCGCCAGCCTCGACAATCCGCGCTCACCGCGCCGGAAGAACCGCGGCAACTTCGAGCTCTACGCATGGCTGTTCATGCGCTTCTCCGGACTCGCGCTCGTCGTCCTCGTCCTCGGCCACATGTCCATCATGTTGCTGCTCGACGACGGTGTTCACCGCATCAACTTCGCCTTCGTGGCCGGCCGCTGGTCGAGCCCGTTCTGGCAGGTGTGGGACCTGACGATGCTCTGGTTGGCGCAGCTGCACGGCGGCAACGGTCTGCGGACCGTCATCGCCGACTACTCGCGCAAGGACTCCACGCGGTTCTGGCTCACCACGCTTCTGGTGCTCTCGATGATCCTCATCATGGGTCTGGGCACGTACGTCATCTTCACGTTCGACCCCAACATCACCGGCAGCTAGGGGAGAGTGCACATGCAGGAACATCGTTACGACGTACTGATCGTCGGTGCCGGTGGTGCAGGTATGCGCGCGGCGATCGAGGCCGGTCCGCGCGCCCGCACCGCGGTGCTCACGAAGCTTTACCCCACTCGCAGCCACACCGGCGCGGCGCAGGGCGGCATGTGTGCTGCCCTCGCCAACGTCGAGGAGGACAACTGGGAGTGGCACACCTTCGACACGATCAAGGGCGGCGACTACCTGGTCGACCAGGACGCTGCCGAGATCATGGCGAAGGAGGCCATCGACGCGGTCCTCGACCTCGAGAAGATGGGCCTGCCGTTCAACCGCACGCCCGAGGGCAAGATCGACCAGCGCCGCTTCGGCGGGCACACCCGTGACCACGGCAAGGCGCCCGTGCGCCGTGCGTGTTACGCCGCCGACCGCACCGGTCACATGATCCTCCAGACGCTGTACCAGCAGTGCGTCAAGCACGACGTGGAGTTCTTCAACGAGTTCTACGCACTGGACATCGCGCTGACGGAGACCGACGAGGGCCCCGTGGCCACTGGCGTCATCGCCTACGAGCTGGCCACCGGCGAGCTGCACGTGTTCCACGCGAAGTCGATCGTGTTCGCCACCGGCGGTTCGGGTCGTATCTACAAGACCACCTCGAACGCCCACACCCTCACCGGTGACGGCATGAGCATCATCTTCCGCAAGGGCCTGCCGCTCGAGGACATGGAGTTCCACCAGTTCCACCCGACCGGCCTCGCCGGACTGGGCATCCTCATCTCCGAGGCCGTGCGCGGTGAGGGCGGAATCCTCCGCAACGCGGACGGTGAACGCTTCATGGAGCGCTACGCCCCCACCATCAAGGACCTCGCGCCGCGCGACATCGTCGCCCGCTCGATGGTGCTCGAGGTGCTCGAAGGTCGCGGTGCCGGACCGAACAAGGACTACGTCTACATCGACGTGACCCACCTCGGCGCCGACGTCCTCGAGGAGAAGCTCCCGGACATCACGGAGTTCTCCCGCACGTACCTGGGCGTCGACCCGGTCACCGAGCTGGTGCCCGTGTACCCGACGTGCCACTACGTCATGGGCGGCATCCCCACCAAGATCCGCGGTGAGGTGCTCCGCAACAACGACGACGTCGTTCCCGGCCTCTTCGCCGCCGGCGAGTGCGCCTGCGTGTCCGTGCACGGCTCCAACCGTCTCGGCACCAACTCGCTGCTCGACATCAACGTGTTCGGCCGTCGCGCCGGCATCGCTGCCGCCGAGCACGCCAACAGCGTCGACTTCACCCCGCTGCCCGAGGCTCCGCAGAAGATGGTCGAGGAATGGCTCGAACTCATCCTCTCGGATCACGGCAACGAGAAGGTCGCGACCATCCGCACCGAGCTGCAGCAGTCGATGGACAACAACGCGTCCGTCTTCCGTACCGAGGACACCCTCAAGCAGGCCCTGAGCGACATCCAGGGACTGAAGGAGCGCTACGGCCGGATCACCGTGCAGGACAAGGGCAAGCGCTACAACAGCGACCTGCTCGAGGCCGTCGAGCTCGGCTTCCTGCTGGAGATGGCGGAGGTCACCGTCGCCGGTGCTCTCAACCGCAAGGAGACTCGCGGCGGACACGCCCGCGAGGACTACCCGGAGCGCGACGACGTCAACTTCATGCGCCACACCATGGCGTACAAGGTGGGCGAGGGTCTGCTCTCCGATATCCGCCTCGACTACAAGCCCGTGGTGCAGACCCGCTACGAGCCGATGGAGCGTAAGTACTGATGAGCGCACCCGCTATCGACAAGTCCGAAGACAAGGGCGGTCTGCCTGCGGTTCCGGACGAAGCAGTGATGGTCACACTGAAGATCGCTCGCTTCAACCCGGAGGACGACAAGGGTTCGCACTGGGACAGCTTCCAGGTCCCCACCCTGCCGACCGACCGTCTTCTCAACCTGATGCTGTACGTGAAGAACTACCTGGACGGCACGTTCTCGTTCCGCCGCTCGTGCGCGCACGGCGTGTGCGGCAGCGACGCGGTCCGTGTCAACGGTGTCAACCGTCTGGCCTGCAAAGTCCTGATGCGCGACATGCTCCCGAAGGACTCCTCGAAGTCCCTCACCATCACGATCGAACCCATCCGCGGTCTGCCCGTGGAGAAGGACCTCATCGTGAACATGGAGCCGTTCTTCGACGCGTTCCGCGCCGTCAAGCCCTACCTGATGACGTCCGGCAACGAGCCCACGCGTGAGCGCATCCAGTCGGCCGCCGACCGCGCGCGATTCGACGACACCACCAAGTGCATCCTGTGCGCGTGCTGCACCACCTCGTGCCCCGTGTACTGGAACGACGGCAGCTACTTCGGTCCCGCCGCCATCGTCAACGCACACCGCTTCATCTTCGACAGCCGTGACGAGGGCGCTCCCGAGCGCCTGGACATCCTCAACGACGTCGAGGGTGTGTGGCGCTGCCGCACCACCTTCAACTGCACCGACGCGTGCCCCCGTGGCATCCAGGTGACGAAGGCGATCCAGGAAGTCAAGCGCGCACTGCTCTTCGCACGCTGATCCTCGCGCACCACCACGAGAGCCCGCTCCTGCACTGCAGGAGCGGGCTCTCGTGCGCTTCGGACTAGACGAACGCCGAGTACCCCGTCACCCCCCTGCCGACGATGAGGTTGTTCATCTGCGACGTGCCCTCGTACGAGTACAGCGCCTCGGCATCGGTGAAGTATCGGATCACGTCGTAGTCGAGCACGATGCCGTTGCCCCCCATGATCTCTCGGGCCCAGCCCACCACCTCACGCAATCGCGTGGTGGTGTAGCTCTTGGACAGTGCCGCGTGCTCGTCGTGCTGCACCCCGGAGTCCTGCAGCTGCGACACCCGCAGTGCCATCCCGAGGCACGCGGTGATGTTGCCGGCCATGCGCGCGATCAGGTCCGAGATCAACTGGAACGACGCGATGGGCGCCCCGAACTGCTCGCGCTCCTGTGCGTAGGCCACCGCCTTCTCGAAGGCGCCGATCATCACTCCGACCGCGCCCCACGCGACGCCGCCGCGGGTGAGGGACAGGACCTTGGCGGTGTCGGCGAACGAGTTCGCGTGCTCGAGTTTGTTCGCGGTGGGCACCCGGCAGTCCTCGAAGTACAGATCTGCGTTCTCGACCGCGCGCAGCGAGTACTTGCGCTCGATCTTCTCCGCACGGAACCCCTCGGGGAAGCCGTCGTCCCCCTTCTCGAGGACGAAGCCCTTCACCTCACCGTCCGCCTCGTCCTTCGCGTAGACGATGATCAGGTCGGCGAAGGTGGCGTTGCCGATCCACCGCTTGCTGCCGTTCAGGATCCAGTGGTCGCCGTCGAGACGCGCCGTGGTCTCCAACCCGCCGGCGACGTCGGAACCGCCGTGCGGCTCGGACAGGCCGAAGGCGCCGATCTTCTCCATGCGGCGCATGGCCGGGAGCCACCGCTCCTTCTGCTCGTCCGAGCCCAGGATGGCGATGCTGCTCATCGCGAGCCCGCTGTGGACGGTGAACATGGTGCCCGTGGACGGATCGACCCGCGAGAACTCCATGCCCAGCCACCCGGTGAAGACCTTGCGTGCGGGCGCGCGACCGTCGAACTCGTACTCCAGACCGACGATCCCGAGATCGGCCAGGCGCGGGAGCAGATGGACCGGTGACTCCGCCTTCTCCCAGAACTCGTTCGCGCGCGGGGCGACCTCGTCCTCGAGGAAGCGACGCACCACCCCGACCGTCTCCGACTCCTCGTCCGTCAGAATGCCCTGGTAGCCGAACATGTCCGCGGCGAGGAACCCCTTCGAGAGAGGTCCCAGCGGTTCGTGCTTGCTCATGTGCGACTCCTGTGTCGGTCGTCCGGCGAGTGGTCGGGTGACGCCTGTGTCTGTCACCGTGCTGCACGGATACCCCGACTGTCCCGAGATCAGTCGAACCCGTCGAACGGATCTCGAGGTGTTCTCGAGGTATCCGGCGTCCCCGCTGTGCGGTCTCGACGAGGTGGGGCCATAGTTGAGCGGTGACAGAACCCGGGGGCAGCTCGACGACCGAACCCACCATCGGCCGCGGGCTGGTCCTCCTGCTGGCCGTCACCTGCGGTGTCCTGGTCGCGAATCTGTACTACGCGCAACCGCTGCTCGACACGATCGCCCGCTCCTTCGACATCGAGGAGGGCACGGCGGGGATCCTCGTCACCACCGCGCAGATCGGCTACGCCATCGGTCTGGCGTTCCTCGTCCCGCTCGGCGACCTGATCGAACGGCGGCGCCTCATCGTCACCGCCGCCCTGATCTGCGCCGTCGCGGACGGCATCGCCGTGGTGTCCCCCGGCTTCCCGATGCTCGCCGCCGCCCTCGTCCTCGCCGGGGTGGGAGCGTCCGCCGCCATGGTCATCGTCCCGCTCGCCTCGGCCCTCGCCGCGGAGGAGGATCGCGGACGCACCGTGGGCACCGTCATGAGCGGCCTGCTCACCGGAATCCTGCTCGCCCGCACCGTCAGTGGGTTCCTGTCCGAACTGGGCGGCTGGCGGTTGGTCTACGGGGTGGCCGCCGTGGCCATCGCCCTGCTCGCGGTGGTGCTGCGGAAGTACGTCCCGGTGTCGACCCCGGTGGTGACCGACACCTACCGCGGCATTCTCGGCTCCATCCTGACGCTCGTACGCGAACTCCGGGAGCTCCGGTTGCGCATGGCTCTGGGCGCGCTCCTCATGGCCGCGTTCTCGGTGCTGTGGACCGGGCTCGCGTTCCTGCTCGCGGCTCCGCCGTTCTCCTACGGTGACGCCGTCATCGGCCTGTTCGGCATCGCCGGGGTCGCCGGTGCGTTGATGGCACCCATCGCCGGGCGCATGACCGACAAGGGACACGGACGGCGCGCGACGACGCTGTGCCTGACGATCCTGCTGGCCAGCTGGGCGCTGCTCTTCCTCGGATCGGGCAGCTCCGCCGTGTGGGCCGTCGTCGTCCTGATCGTCGGCATCATGGCTCTCGACCTGGGCACCCAGGGCGCGCACATCAGCAATCAGAACGTCGTGTTCGTCCTGGATCCGCCGGCGCGAAGCCGTCTCAACACCGCGTACATGGTGAGCTACTTCGGCGGCGGCGTCCTCGGTTCCGTCGCTGCGTCCGTCAGCTATTCCGTCGGTGGGTGGGCGGTGCTGTGCCTCACCGGGGCAGCGATCTCCCTCGCCGCACTCGCCATCTGGCTCCTCGGCCGGAGCGCGTCATCGGGGAGTGTTGTGCGGAGTGACCACGTGCACGGGTGACGGCTCGTCCCGAACACCGTCCAGGGCACCGGCGGCCTGCATGAGCAACCGGCACGCCGACCGCGCGTCGGCACGCAGATCATGGTGCAGCACAGCCGAGATGGAGCGCTCGGCCAGCAGCCGACGGTTGTCCGCGTCGAGGTCGTGGGCGATGAACACCCGGCACCGACGACCCACCCGCTCGAAGGCCCGCACGGTGGCGACGTTGCCGCCGCCGATGGAGTAGACCGCCTCGATGTCGGGGTGCTGCGTCAACGCCTCGACCACCAGGTCCTCGACGGTGTCGTCGAGTCCGCTGCTGCGGGCGATGTCGAACACGGCCCGCGGCACCCCGGACGCCGTGCGGCGCAGGGCCCGACGGAACCCGATCTCCCGTTCACCCTCGTTGCGGAACGTGTCGTGGCTCAATGTGACCAGCACGCTCGACGTCGACTCCCCCAGCCACTGATCGACGAGGTACGCCGCGGTGGCGCCCGCGGCGCCGTCGTCGATGCCCACGTACGCGGTGCGCGCGCTCGACGGCACGTCGCTGACGTAGGTCACCACCGGGATGCCGGCTGCCACGACGGCGTCGAGCGCGTCGGACACCTGCGGATCGTCCGGCGCCTTGACGATCAGTCCGTGCGAGCCGCGCGCGCGGATGCCGTCGAGCGTCTCGAGCATCGCGGGCACCGACTCCGTCTCCCGGAAGTGGAACCGCGACCGGACCACGGCCGGTGACAGCATCGGCAACTCGGCCTCGAGGGCGGACCGCACCTGGGAACAGAACCGCTCGGGTGCCTGCATGACCACGTCGACGAAGAACTTGCGCCCCGACAACCGCAACTGGGTGCGCTGCTTGTCGAGGTCGGCGATGGCCTGGCGCACCTCCGCTCGGGTGTCCTCCCGGACACCGGGCCGCTCGTGCAGCACCCGGTCCACGGTCGCCTCGCTCAGGCCCGACTGCTGCGCGATCTCCCGCACTTTGTAGCGATGTCCCACAGCAGTGTCCTCTCGAGGTGTTTTTGATGCGTTCAGAGTGTTGATCACCGGCGCCGGGACCGCAAGACTTCCCGGTGTGGGCACTCTTCTGGACGACACCGTCGTTCTCGTCAGCGGCGGCACGTCCGGTGTGGGCGCCGCCGTCGTGCGAGCGAGCCTCGCCGCGGGCGCACGCGTGGCCTTCAGCGGCCGACGTGACGAGGTGGGCACCTCGTACGAACGCGAGCTGCGTGCCGACGGCCACGACGCGACCTTCGTGCGCGCCGACATCGCCGACCCCACCGAGGCGATCGCGAGCGTCGAGCGCACCGTCGAGCACTACGGCCGCGTCGATGCCGTGTGCAACGCGGCCGGACTCACCTCCCGAGGGTCACTGCTCGACACCACCCCCGAGCTGTTCGACCAGCACATGGCCGTCAACCTGCGGGGACCGTTCTTCGTCATGCAGGCCGCCGTCCGCGACATGCTCTCGCGCTCGGCTCCCGGCACCATCGTGAACATCGGCTCCGTGAGCGGCCGCGGCGGGCAGTCGTACCTCGCCCCGTACGTGGCGGCGAAGGCCGGCCTGTCGGGGCTGACCAAGAACGCGGCACACGCTCACCGGTTCGACCGGATCCGCATCAACGCACTCGACATCGGCTGGACCGAGACCGAGGGCGAAGCCGTGACGCAGAGGACGTTCCACGACGCGCCGGACGACTGGGCCGCCGACGCGGCCGCGCGCATGCCGATGGGCAAGCTCGGACAGCCCGACGAGATCGCCGACATGGTGGTGTTCCTGCTGTCGCCGCGCAGCGGCGTCGTCACCGGCTCGGTCATCGAATGGGATCAACAGGTAGTAGGAGGGCAGGACTGATGGGCAACGACGTTCGGAACCAGCGAATCGGAGTCGTCGGACTGGGACGCATCGGTGCGTTCCACACCGAGACTCTCGCCGGACTCGACGGGGTCTCGAGCCTCGTGGTCACCGACGGACGGCCGGAGGTCACCGACGCCGTCGCCGCGAAGTACGGCGCGGAGAAGGTCGACGGGGTCGACGCGATGCTCACCGCCGGCGTGGACGGCATCGTCGTCGCGGCCGCCACGCCCGCGCACGCCTCGCTGCTGCTGGCCGCGGTGGACGCCGGGATCCCCGTCTTCTGCGAGAAGCCGTTGGCCTTCACCGCCACCGAGAGCAAGGCCGTGGTCGACGGCATCGCGACCTCCGACGTGCCCGTCCAGATCGGGTTCAACCGGCGGTTCGATCCGGCCGTCGCGGCCGCCGAACGTGCCGTGCGCAGTGGGGATCTCGGGTTCCTGCACACCGTGCGGTCCACCACTCTCGACCCCGCTCCCCCGCCGATGGCGTACATCGCGGAGTCCGGCGGCATCTTCCGCGACTGCAGCGTCCACGACTTCGACGTCGTGCGCTGGATCGTCGGCCGCGAGGTCGTGTCCGTGTTCGCCACCGGCTCGAACCAGGGCGATCCCGCGTTCGCCGCCGCCGGCGACGTCGACTCCGCCACCGTGCTCCTCACGTTCGAGGGTGGCGCCGTCGGTGTCGTGTCGAACTCTCGCTACAACGGCCGCGGCTACGACTGCCGGCTCGAGGTCCACGGCCGGGACGACACGGTCGTCGCCGGCTGGGATCCCCACACCCCGGTCCGGAACATGGAAGCGCCCCAGCTCTTCCCGCACGGCGAGCTGTTCCCGTCGGACACTCCCCACGGGTTCTTCATGGACCGGTTCGCCGCATCCTACCGCGCCGAGCTGTCCGCGTTCCTGGAGGTCTGCGCCGGCACCCGCCCGTCCCCCTGCACCGCGCAGGACGCCCTCGAGGTCGCCTGGATCGCCGAGGCCGCCACCGAATCCCTGCGCCGCGGCGCACCCGTCACCCTGGAAGAGGTCCGCTCATGACCGCCGCACCCGTACGTATCGCCGGAGCACCCATCTCGTGGGGCGTCTGCGAGGTCCCCGGCTGGGGATACCAGATGGACAACGACCGCGTGCTCCGAGAGATGCGCGGCGCCGGACTCACCGCGACGGAGAACGGTCCCGAGGGCTTTCTCCCGGCCGATCCGGCATCCCTGGCCGCAGTGCTCGCCGGTCACGACCTCACCTCCGTCGGGGGCTTCGCTCCCGTTCTGCTGCACGAGGAGTCGCACGATCCGGTGCCGACCATCGCCTCGCTGCTCGACGGCTTCGTGGCCGCGAACGCCGACGTCATCGTCCTCGCCGCGTCCACCGGCCAGGAGGGCTACGACGCCCGCCCGACGCTCACCGCCGATCAGTGGACCGTGTTGCTGCGCAACCTCGATCGTCTCGCCGCCGCCTCCGCCGAGCGGGGAATCCTCGCCGTCGTGCATCCCCACGTCGGCACCATGATCGAGCAGCGCGACGAGGTGCACCGCGTGCTCGACGGCTCCTCCATCCCGCTGTGCCTGGACACCGGGCACCTCATGATCGGCGGCACCGATCCGGCCGAACTGGCCACCGCGGCAGCCGATCGCATCGCGCACGCTCACCTCAAGGACGTCGACGCCGCCCTCGCAGCACGGGTCCAGGCCGGCGAGCTCACCTACACCGACGCGGTCCGCGCCGGCATGTACACGCCGCTCGGAACCGGGGACGTGGGCATCGGCGGCGTCGTCGACTCGCTCCTCGACGCCGGATACACCGGCTGGTTCGTGCTCGAGCAGGACACCATCCTGTCCGAGGAGCCGGGCGAGGTGGGCGGCCCGGTGACGGACGTCGTCGCCAGCGTGCAGCACCTCCACGACATCGTCGCCGCCCGAACGGCCGCGGTGTGACGGCACCTCTGCGCATCGGGGTCCTCGGCGCGTCGCGCATCGCGGAGCAGGCGATCATCGGACCGGCTCACGCACTCGGTCATCGACTGGTGGTCGTCGCGGCTCGCGATCGCGGCCGCGCCGAGGCCTTCGCACAGCGGTACGGCGTCGAGCGCGTCGCCGACGACTACGACGCGGTGATCGACGATCCCGAGGTGGACGCCGTCTACAACCCGCTCGCCAACGCCCTGCACGCCGAGTGGAACATGCGCGCGCTGCGCGCCGGCAAGGCCGTCCTGACGGAGAAGCCGTTCGCACGCAACGCCGCCGAGGCGCGGGCAGTGCGCGATGTGGCTCGCGAGACGGGCGCAGTGATCGTCGAGGGGTTCCACTACCTCTTCCACCCGGTGACGCGGCGGCTGCTGGACATCGCCGCGAACGGCACCCTCGGTCGCCTCACGCGGGTCGAGGTCGTCATGGCCATGCCCGCACCCGCCGACGACGATCCGCGATGGTCGCTCGACCTCGCGGGCGGTTCCGTCATGGACCTGGGCTGCTACGGGCTCCACGTGCACCGCCTGCTCGCCGACGTCGCCGGCGGGCCTCCCCGCGTGGTCTCCGCCGTCGCCACCGAACGTGACCCCGGCGTCGACGCGACGTCGACCATCGAACTCGCGTTCCCCGACGGCGCCACCGGCACCGTGACGAACTCGATGGAGCACGCCGAGCACGAGTTCACGGTGCTGCTGAGCTTCTCCGAGGGAACGGCGTTCGCGCACAACCACATCAAGCCGAACACCGACGACCGCGTCTCCGTCACGGATGCGTCGGGGACGACGGTGGAGCACCTCGGCACCCGCCCGTCGTACGAGTACCAGCTCGAGGCCTTCGCGGCGCACGTGCAGAGCGGCGCTCCGATCCCCCTCGACGCCGACGACGCGGTGGCCACCATGGAGCTCGTCGATGCCGCGTACACGGCGGCAGGTCTCCCTCTCCGCTAGACCCCGAGAACGACGGCCCCGCACCCATGAGCGAAAACCCGGGGTGCGGGGCCGTCGTCGTCGGTGCAGTTCTGCTCACGAGCACTCGCGCGCGCGTTCCGACACGACACGGGCCCCGCACCTCGTGTGAGGTGCGGGGCCCGGGAGTCGAGCGTCAGCGGCGCAGTTCGTGGGTGAGCGTCTCGAGCTCGTCGCCGCCGGCCATCTCCTTGGTGAGATCGTCGAGGCTGATCTCGTCGTAGGAGCAGTCGAGCTTCTGGCGGCCACGGTTGAGCAGCACGAAGTGGTCACCGACCATGTACGCGTGGTGCGGGTTGTGCGTGATGAACACGACGCCGAAGCCCTGCTCCTTGGCTGCCGAGATGTAGCGCAGCACCATGCCGGACTGCTTGACGCCCAGCGCGGCGGTCGGCTCGTCGAGGATGAGGACACGGGCGCCGAAGAAGATGGCGCGGGCGATGGCCACACACTGGCGCTGACCGCCGGAGAGCGAGCCGATGGGGGCGTCCACGTCGGGCAGATCGATGCCCATCTTGTGGAGTTCCTCCTTGGTCGTCGCGCGCATCGCGGCGGCGTCGAGGGTGCGGAAGACACCCTTCTTCCGGAGCTCCTGGCCCAGGAAGAAGTTGCGCCACACCGGCATCAGGGACACGACGGCGAGGTCCTGGTAGACCGTCGCGATGCCCTTGTCGAGCGCGTCCTTGGGTGAGGAGAACTTGACCTCCTCGCCGTCGACGAGCAGCTGGCCCTCGGTCTGCTGGTGCAGGCCGGCCATGATCTTGATGAGTGTCGACTTGCCGGCACCGTTGTCGCCGAGCACACCGGTGACCTCGCCGGCGCCGACGCGCAGGTTGATCCCGCCGAGGGCGATGATGTTGCCGTAGCTCTTGCCGACGTTCTTCAGCTCGATCAGCGGGGTCTTGCCGCCACTGTTCGATTCGAGGGGAGTCTCGATGGTTGCACTCATGTCAGGTGTCACCTTTTCGCAGCGTAGGAACGGAAGCTGTTGTTGGCGATGACGGCGAAGAGCAGCATCGCACCGAGGAAGAACTTGAACCAGTCCGGGTTCCAGCCGGCGTAGACGATGCCCTGGTTGGTCATACCGAAGATGAAGGCGCCGATGGCCGCACCGATGGCGGTACCGAAACCTCCGGTGAGCAGGCAGCCACCGATGACCGCGGCGATGATGTAGAGGAACTCGTTGCCGACACCCTGGCCGGACTGGACGGTGTTGAAGGCGAAGAGCAGGTGCATGCCGACGAACCAGGCGCAGAAGCCGACGAACATGAACATGCCGATCTTGACCTTGGTCACCGGCACACCGATGGCGCGAGCCGAGTCCTGGTTGCCGCCGACCGCGAAGATCCAGTTGCCGACGCGCGTCTTCATCAGCACGTAGGTGGTGATGAGCGTGAAGACGAGCCACCACAGGACGGTGATGCGGACCGAGACACCGAAGACCGAGAACGACGAGGCGAAGACCTTCTTGGCGGACTCGAACCCGTCCATGTCGGAGATGGACTGCGTCGCGACCTGGCCGGTGACGAGCTTGGTCACCGCGAGGTTGATGCCCGTCAACATCAGGAACGAGGACAGGGTGATGAGGAACGACGGGATCTTCGTCTTCATCACCAGGTACCCGTTGAGGAATCCCACCCCCAGTGCCAGCACCAGGGCGAGGACCGAGCCGATCCACACGTTGAGGTGGAGGTTGTAGGCCAGCATGGACGCGGCGATCGAGGAGAACGTCACCGCCACACCGGTCGACAGGTCGAACTCGCCGCCGATCATGAGGACCGACACGCCGCACGCCATGATGCCGATGGTCGACGAGGCGTACAGCACGGTGGCCAGGGCCTCGGGGCTCCGGAACGGCGGGGCGACGATGGCGAAGAACACGAAGATGATGATGGCGCCGAAGAGGGCACCGATCTCCGGACGGACCAGCAGACGCTGGAACGGCTTCTGCTTCTTCACCCGCTCGTCGGTCACGACGGTATGCGTGGCGAGATCGAGATCTGCCTGAGTGGACATGGACTTCCTTACCTGACGGGGGATTCTCTGCGCTGGCGGAGCATTCGTTCGGATGACACCCCGTGAGGGAGGCGAGCGGCGAACGTTCCGTGTGATGTCGATGTAATACGCATCACAGCCATAAGTCAATACTTTGTTCGGACATTAGGACTGCAGCCGGACATACCCGCTAGAGCGTGACCCACCTTCCCGACTCCACCGACTCCGTCATCGCGTCCAGCACCGAGGCGCTGCGGACAGCATCCCGCACGGTCGCGCCGACGGAGGCGTTCTCGGCGATCGACTGCAGGAAGCGCGCCGCCTCGACCACCTTCAAGTCGTCGTACCCCATCGCGGACGCGGACCCCGGCTGGAAGACGCCGTACTCGCCCGCTCCCGGACCGACGAAGAGCGTCGACTGCGGCTGGTCCTGATACAGCGGCTGATCCTCGCCGGCCGCCCGCAGGCCCAGCTGCAGCTCCCCCATCCGACGGAAGTCCCACGAGACCGAGCCCTTGGTCCCGTGGATCTCGAACCCGTAGGAGTTCTGGTCACCCACCGCCACGCGGCTGGCCTCGAGGACGCACCGGGCGCCGGTCGCCATGCGCAGCTGCGCGGACACGAAGTCCTCGTTCTCCACCGGGCCCTGCTCACCGCCCGAGGCGCGCATGTGGCCGCTGGTCACCCCCGTCGGCTTGGCACGCTGCGGGATGAAGACGGCGGTGTCCGCCACCAGCGAGGCGATGTCGCCGAGCAGGTACCAGATCAGATCCGCGCCGTGGGACGCCAGATCGCCGAGCACGCCGCTGCCGCCGCGCTCACGCTCGAAACGCCAACTGAGTGCGCCGTCCGGGTGGGCCGCGTAGTCACTGAAGAACCGGAAGCGTGCATGCGTCACCTCGCCCAGTTCGCCGGACGCGATGATGCCGCGCGCCTGCTCCACGGCCGGTGCATTGCGGTAGTTGAAGCCCACTGCCGTCTGCACGCCTGCCTTCTCCGCGGCGATCGCCACTGCACGGGCATCGTCCGCCGACAGTCCCACGGGCTTCTCGATCCAGAGGTGCTTCCCGGCCTCGGCCACCGCGACGCCCATCTCCCGGTGCAGGAAGTTCGGCGACGTCACCGACACGGCACCGATGGACGGGTCGGCCACGACGTCGCGCCACGACTCGGTGGACGAGCCGAAGCCGAACTGCTCGGCAGCCTCGGCGGCGCGGCCGGGCACCTCGTCGGCCACGGTCGCGAGAACGGGCAGGGGTCGGAGCGCGGGGTAGTGGTGACGCACGCGGCTGTAGGCCTGCGTGTGGACGCGGCCCATCCAGCCGAAGCCGACGACGGCGACAGGCAGAGTGGTGAGGCGGGGGTCGGACATGGGTGCACTCCAGACGAGGGGGTTGTTGGACCGTTCCAAACAGAAGACTGTCCGCAGTCTGCCCGCCGCCCGATCGCGCTGTCAACGCTCTTCCGTTCACCGCGTCCGTCCCGCTAGGCTGCGTTTGGCACGGTCCAACTCGGCGGGGCCGCCTCACCGGACGGAGCGAGCCGTGACGAACATCGAGCGGCCACCCACGATCCGCACCGTGGCCGAACGCGCCGGCGTGTCCAAGTCGCTCGTCTCCCTGGTCCTGCACGACTCCCCCAACGTCAGCGACGAGAAGCGCGCAGCCGTGCACGCAGCCATCGACGAGCTGGGCTACCGGCCGAACCTGTCGGCCCGCAACTTGTCCCGGCAACGGACGGACATCGTCGGGGTCCTCATCAACGACCTCCGCAACCCGTGGTTCGTGGACTGCCTCGAGGGCATGGCCCCGGTGCTCGAGGCACACGGGCTGACCATGATGCTCGGCGACGGTCGAGCCGACCGGAGCGGAGACGACACCGTCGTCCGCAAGTTCACCGAACTGCGACTCGACGCGCTCGTCCTGGTCGGCACCCGGTCACCCACTCCCCTGGTCGCCGATGCCGCGACGTCCATGCCGACGGTGATCGTCGCGAGCCGCGACCTCGAACTCCCCCGCGCGGACGTCGTGGCCAACGACGACACCGCGGGATCCGCGCTGGCGGTGGCGCATCTCGCGGAACTGGGTCACCGCCGGATCGCCCACGTGGCCGGGTCGTTCGGCGCCGTGTCCGCTCTGCGCGCCGACAGCTACCGCGCCGCGATGGCGTCGCGCGGTCTGGACACCGACGGCCTCGTCGAAGCGTGCGACCTCACCGAGGACGGCGGATACGACGCCGCCCGGAGACTCCTCGCCCGCACCCCCCGCCCGACCGCCGTGTACGCGGTGAACGACATCGCCGCGGTCGGTGTCATGACGGCCTGTCAGGAAGCGGGACTGACCGTGCCGCAGGACATCTCGATAGTCGGATACGACAACACCTCCATCGCACAACTGCGCCACGTCTCCCTGACGTCGGTGGACAACGCCAGCGCGTCGGTCGGTCGCCGGGCCGCAGCGGCGGTGATCGACCGGATCGCTCGTCCGACGGCAGCCGGCACCCTCGACCTCATCGCGCCGACACTGCAGGTGCGCGGAAGCACGGCACCGCCGGCCGACACGTAGCTCCCCACGCGGCCTCCCGGGTGACTTAGGGTACCCCTACCTCCGCGGTCTCCGGAGGCATCGCGAGCAGCAGGGGTACCGCATGCGCAGCACGACATCACGACGATTCGCCACGGCCGTCGCCGTTCTGACACTCCTCACGGCGGCCGGGTGCAGCAGTGATCAGGCGTCCGACGCGGTGCCCGACAGCGACGCCCCGACGGGCACCGTGACCATCGAGCACGCACTGGGCTCCACCGCGATCGACCGCGCCGAACTCGGGTCCGACCTCCGCATCGTCGCCCTCACCGCTCCGGCCGTGGACGCCGCGCTCGCTCTGGGGGTGCAGCCGGTGGCCTTCGCCTCGGACACGACCGGGGCACCGGACGGCCGCTATCCCTGGCAGTCGGAGCTGGCGGCGGACGTACCGCTCATTCCCGTCCCCGTCGAGGGCACCCTCCCCATCGAGGAGATCGCCTCGTACGCACCGGATCTCATACTCGCCGACTTCGCCGCGTCGACACCGACCCAGTACCAGCAGTTGACCGCACTGGCCCCGACCATTCCCGTCATCGGCGACACGGTCTCGCCCTACGACGCGCTGACGCGCGCGCTGGGCACGGCGCTCGGCCGCGAGGACGACGCCGACGCGGTGATCGCGCGGACGCGGACCTCCCTCGCCGACGCCGCCGCGGAGCTGCCCGGACTGGCGGGGAGGACGGCGCTGCTGTCGCAGTACATCCCGGCCACCCAGCAGCTCGTCGTGGTCGCCGATCCCGACGACGGCGCCTCGGCGTTCTACCAGGAACTGGGGATGACGCTGCCGGCCGTCGACCTGCCCGCCACGGCCGGCAACCGGCTCGTCGTCGGGCCAGAACGCGTCGACGTCCTGAACTCCGACCTGGTGATCATCCTCGTGAACGGCGGTACCGCGGCCGATCTCGAGGCACTGCCCGGCTGGGCCGATCTGCCCTCGGTGCGCTCGGGCGGCATGCTGATCACGGATTACGCGACCATCATCGCGCTGAACACACCGTCACCGGCGTCGCTGACGTACGCGCTGGAGAAGGTTCGGCCGACGCTCCGGTCGACCGCAGGCTGACGCCTCCGGGTCAGCGGTCGACGAGGGTCGTGTCGAAGTAGTACCGCGACGCGCGGTACACGTGCGACCCGTACTCGACCACCTTGCCGGAGTCGTCGAACGCCGTTCGGTGCATGGTGAGCAGCGGCGCCTTCGGCTTCTCGTCCAGCAGGTGCGCCTCGTCGCGATCGGCCGCCTTCGCCCCGATGCGCTGGCGAGCGAGGCGGATGTGGACTCCTTTGGTGCGAAGCGACTGGTACAGGCCGTGCGCCTCGAGCTCGGCGGGCTCCGGCGCCACGTCGACGGGCATGTAGTTGATCATCAGCGCGAGCGGTTCACCCTTGGTCAGTCGCAGACGCCGCACGGTGACCACCTCGGACTCCGGCCCGATGTTGAGCTCGCGCGCCACGTCCTCGGTGGGCAGCCCGACCGAGTACTCGAGCAACTTCGTCGTCGGGTCCTGGCCGGCGCGCGCCAGGTCGTCGAAGAGGCTGGTGAGCTCCACCGGTCGATGCACCGGGCTCTGCACCACCTGTGTGCCGACGCCACGCTTGCGCACCAGCAGCCCCTTGTCCACCAGTTCCTGGATGGCCCGACGCGTGGTCGGCCTCGACAGGTTCAGGCGCTTCGCGAGGGCGAGCTCGTTCTCGAAGCGGTCACCCGGGGCCAGACTGCCGCCGAGGATCGCGCCCTCGATGGCCTGCGCGAGTTGGTAGTAGAGCGGAACGGGACTCGACCTGTCGAGCTCCACGGCGAGCGGTTGACTCACGTACCAGCTCCGATCCGAAACTAGGCGGGTGTGCGGGCGGGCTGCCCGAGAACAGAGTGTAAGTGACCGTGCGCAATATGACGGCAAGTTAGAATGTCAGGACAAACTATTGACAGGTTGGTGTGGCGCGGAGCACAGTGATACCGGCCCCCACGCACACGCCCCGAGTATCGATGGAGCAGACCTTGACCACAGTGAACAACACCGGCCCCACCGGTGATGCACGTTTCGACGTGCTCGCCATCGGACGCAGCGGAGTCGACATCTATCCCCTGCAGGTCGGTGTGGGCCTCGAGGACGTCGAGACGTTCGGCAAGTTCCTCGGTGGCAGCGCCGCCAACGTCACCGTCGCCGCCGCGCGACTCGGGCGCCGCACCGCGCTGATCTCCGGCGCCGGCGACGATCCGTTCGGCCGCTTCGTGCGCGCCGAGCTCGCCCGCCTCGGCGTCGACAACCGCTACGTCGTGGTCGACGGCCAGTACGCCACCCCGGTCACGTTCTGCGAGATCTTCCCGCCGGACGACTTCCCGCTGTACTTCTACCGCAAGCCAACCGCGCCGGACCTGCAGGTGCGCCCCGAGGACATCGACACCGAGGCCGTCCGGAGCGCCGCTCTGTACTGGTCGACGGTCACCGGTCTGTCCGAGGAGCCTTCGCGCAGTGCACACTTCACCGCCTGGGAGGCGCGTGGACGCGCTCCGCTGACGGTGCTCGACCTCGACTACCGGCCCATGTTCTGGGAGAGCCCCGCCGCCGCGACCGAGCAGGTCCAGCGCGCACTGCGACACGTCACGGTGGCCGTCGGCAACCGCGAGGAGTGCGAGGTCGCCGTCGGCGAGACCGAGCCGGACCGGGCCGCCGACGCGCTGCTCGACATGGGGGTGGAACTGGCGATCGTCAAGCAGGGCCCCAAGGGCGTACTGGGCAAGACGCGCACCGAGCGCGTGGAGGTGCCACCGAACTTCGTCGACGTCGTCAACGGACTCGGTGCCGGCGACAGCTTCGGTGGATCGCTGTGCCACGGACTGCTGTCCGGCTGGCCACTCGAGAAGATCCTCCGCCACGCCAACGCGGCCGGCGCCATCGTCGCGTCGCGCCTCGAATGCTCCACCGCCATGCCCACCGCCGACGAGGTCGCCGCCCTCGCCGAGTCCGCGGTCACCGCACCGGGTTCCGATCTCGCCGATTCCGAGGAAGCACATGTCTGAGACCATCACCGCGACCTGCACCACGTACGCCGACGTCACCGAGATCCGGGCGCACGACCCGGGCGCGATCGACCGCGCCTGGGCGTCTCGCGTCACCCGTGAGACGGTGCGCGGAGACGGGCGGCTCATGATCGTGGCCGCCGATCACCCCGCCCGCGGTGCCCTGTCGGTCGGCTCGAACCCGACGGCCATGAACAGTCGCACCGAACTGCTCGACCGCCTGCGTACCGCGCTTGCCGACCCGGGAGTCGACGGTGTCCTCGCGACGTCCGAGATTCTCGACGACCTCGTCCTGCTCGGCGCCCTCGACGACAAGGTCGTCATCTCCTCGATGAACCGCGGCGGACTCGCCGGCGCGTCGTTCGAGCTCGACGACCGGATGACCGGCGCGACCGCGGCGTCCACCGCGAAGGCGCGGATGAACGGCGCCAAGATGCTGACCCGCATCGACCTCGACGATCCCGGCACGCTCGGCACCCTCACCGCCTGCGCGCAGGCCATCGACGAACTCGCGGCCGAGGGCCTCATGGCCATGGTCGAGCCGTTCCTGTCGTCGCGCCGCGACGGCAAGGTGGTCAACGATCTGCGTGCCGACGCCGTCATCAAGTCCATCCACATCGCCCAGGGCCTCGGCGCCTCGTCGGCGTACACCTGGATGAAGCTGCCCGTGGTCGACGAGATGGAGCGCGTCATGGACGCCACCACGCTCCCGACGCTGCTCCTCGGCGGCGACCCGCAGACCGCGCCCGACGAGACCTTCGCCAGTTGGGCACGCGCACTGAAGATCCCCGCCGTCCGCGGCCTCATCGTGGGCCGCACACTGCTCTACCCGAAGGACGGCGACGTCGCCACCGCGGTGGCGACCGCAGTCGACATGGTGCGGGGCGGGGCGGACGAGTGAACAGCGAGTTCTACATTCCCGCCGTCCCCGGCGCCGGAGTCACCGTCACCCCGGAGAGCGCGGGATGGACCGAGTCCAGTCTGCGCACAGTGCTTCTCGCACCCGGCGAGTCCGTCGATCTCACCTCCGACGACGACGAGATCATGGTGGTCCCTCTGCAGGGATCCGCGACCGTCACGTGCGGCGAGGAGTCGTTCGCACTGACGGGGCGCGCGTCGGTCTTCGACGGGCCCTCCGACTTCGCGTACGTCGGCCGTGACAGCAGCTACACCCTCCGCAGCGAGCAGGGTGGACGTTTCGCGTTGTGCGGCGCACGCGCCTCGCGGGCCCTGCCGTTCCGCTACGTTCCCGCCACCGACGTCGCCGTCGAACTGCGCGGCGCGGGCAACTGCAGCCGGCAGGTGCACAACTTCGGCACCGCCGACACCTTCGAGGCCGACTCGCTCATCGCGTGCGAGGTCATCACCCCCGGCGGCAACTGGTCGTCCTACCCCGGCCACAAGCACGACGAGGAGACCGAGACCGAATCGGCACTCGAGGAGATCTACTACTTCGAGATCGACAGTGGCCGTGACGGTTCCGCCGGTTTCGGATACCACCGCGTGTACGGCACACCCGAGCGTCCCATCGAGGTGCTCGAAGAGGTGCGCACGGGTGACGTCGTCCTCGTCCCGCACGGGTATCACGGGCCGTCCGTCGCGGCGCCCGGCTACCACATGTACTACCTCAACGTCATGGCCGGACCGGGCAGCGAGCGCGCCTGGAAGATCGTCGACGATCCCGACCACACCTGGATCCGCAGCACGTGGGACGGCCAGGACGTCGATCCACGCCTCCCCCTCACCCCCCGACCTCCGCTGGACTCAGCGCACCGTGGAAAAGGAGCCTGACGATGGTGTCCACCGCACCGATGTCACAGAGCAAGACCGAGAACGCCGAGCCGATGGTGCACCTCACGGTGTCCCAGGCCATCGTCCGCTTCCTCGCCAACCAGTACGTCGAGCGTGACGGGGTCCGGACAAAGTTCTTCGCGGGCTGCTTCGGCATCTTCGGCCACGGCAACGTCGCCGGTCTCGGACAGGCGTTGCTGCAGGCCGAGATCGACGCCGTCGAGGCGGGCACCGAGCCGGAGCTCCCCTACGTCCTCGGCCGCAACGAGCAGGCCATGGTGCACAGCGCCGTCGGCTTCGCTCGCCAGAAGGACCGTCTCCAGACCTGGGCCGTCAGCGCCAGTGTCGGACCGGGCTCGACCAACATGCTCACCGGCGCGGCGTTGGCCACCATCAACCGGTTGCCCGTCCTGCTTCTCCCGGCGGACACCTTCGCCACCCGTGCCTCCTCGCCGGTGCTGCAGGAGCTCGAGCTCCCGTCCAGCGGCGACGTCACCGTCAACGACGCGTTCAAGCCGCTCTCGCGCTACTTCGATCGAGTGTGGCGCGCCGAGCAACTGCCCGCGGCTCTGCTCGGCGCCATGCGCGTCCTCACCGACCCGGTGGAGACCGGCGCCGCCACGGTCGCCGTCCCGCAGGACGTCCAGGCCGAGGCACACGACTGGCCCGAGTCGTTCTTCGCGCCGCGCACCTGGCACGTCGCCCGCCCGCTGCCCGAGCGGTCCGTCGTCGCCCGCGCCGCCGAGATCATCCGCTCGGCGAAGGCGCCGCTGATCGTCGCCGGCGGCGGCGTCATCTACTCCGGTGCCACCGAGGCGCTCGCGTCGTTCGCCGAGAAGACCGGAATCCCCGTCGGCCAGAGCCAGGCCGGCAAGGGCTCCCTCGTGTACGACCACCCGCAGTCGGTCGGAGCGATCGGGTCCACCGGCACCACGGCCGCCAACGCCCTCGCGACCGAGGCCGACGTCGTCATCGGGATCGGCACGCGCTACAGCGATTTCACCAGCGCGTCGCGCACGGCCTTCTCCAACCCCGACGTGCGGTTCGTCAACATCAACGTCGCGTCCATCGACTCGGTCAAGCAGGGCGGTCTCTCCGTGGTCGCCGACGCCCGCGAGGCGCTCGAAGCACTGACGGACGCGCTCGCGGACCACGAGGTGAGCGCCGAGTACCGCGCGCGCGCCACCGAACTCGCCGCCGAGTGGGATCGCACGGTCGCCTCGGTCTACGCCGTGGACGACGACAACCTCGGCATGAACCAGAACCAGGTCATCGGTCTCACCAACTCGCTGTCCGACCCACGCGACATCGTCGTGTGCGCCGCCGGCTCGATGCCCGGAGACCTCCACAAGCTCTGGCGCACACGCGATGCCAAGGGCTACCACGTCGAGTACGGGTTCTCCTGCATGGGCTACGAGGTGGCCGGCGGCATCGGCGTCAAGATGGCGGCACCGGATCGCGACGTCTTCGTCATGGTCGGCGACGGTAGCTACCTCATGATGGCCACCGAGCTGGTCACCGCGGTCCAGGAGGGCGTGAAGGTCATCCTGGTGCTGGTGCAGAACCACGGCTTCGCCTCCATCGGATCACTGTCGGAGTCGCTCGGCTCCCAGCGCTTCGGCACCGCGTACCGCTATCGGTCCGAGTCCGGTCGACTCGACGGCGGTGTGCTGCCCGTCGATCTGGCGGCCAACGCACAGAGCCTCGGCGCCGACGTCATCCGCGTGAACACCGCCGGCGAGTTCGCCGACGCCGTCAAGGTGGCCAAGGCGGCGGACCGCTGCACGGTCATCCACGTCGAGACCGATCCGCTGATCGCCGCTCCGGACAGCGAGTCCTGGTGGGACGTCCCGGTCAGCGCCACCTCGACGCTCGAGAGCACGCAGACGGCGTACGAGACGTACGAGGCGTGGAAGAAGGTCCAGCGGCCGTACCTCCGGCCGTCCGCCGACTGACTTCTCGATCCGGACACACCCGGTCACCCGGGGCGGCGTGCGCGAGCGCGCCGCCTAGGGTGACCGGTGATGAACATTCACGACCGCACCGGACGCGGCCGACGGACAGCCGCGGCGATCGCGACGGCGGTCGTGCTCGTGGGTACGCCGGCACTCCTTCCGAGTCTCGCCGGGGCGCAGCCCGCACCGCCTCCGACGTCCACCCCGTTCCGGACGCCCGACACCGACGCCTGTCCCCACCGTGACGTGCCACCACCGGCCATCGATGCGTCCGAGGTCCCCGCTCCCGGCGACGCGGAACCGCAGCCCGTACCCGTCCCGGCCGAGACGGTCGGCGGCGAGGAACTGGCGGCGTGCGGTGTGATCACCGCGGCCGGTGCGCCCGCTCTTCCCGCGGACATCTCGGCGGCGGGATGGGTGCTCACCGATCTCGACTCCGGCGCGGTGATCGCGGCGAAGGATCCGCACGGCCGGTACCGGCCGGCGAGCACGATCAAGGTCCTGCTGGCGCTCGTCGCGCTCGACGAGCTCGATCTCGATCGCACCGTGGTGGCCACCGCGGAGGACGCGGCCGCCGAGGGCAGCGCGGTGGGCATCGGTACCGGCGGCGTGTACTCGGTGCGCCAGCTGATGCAGGGGCTGGTGATGGCGTCGGGCAACGATGCCGCGCACGCCCTCGCCGTCCAGCTCGGCGGCGTCGACACCGCCGTGGAGAAGATGAACGCGAAGGCCCGTGAGCTCGGTGCCCTGGACACGCGCACGGCGTCGCCGTCGGGTCTCGACGGACCGGGCATGGCCTGCTCACCCTACGATCTGGCGCTCATCTTCCGGGCCGCGATGGACGATCCGACCTTCGCCGAACTCGTTGCCACCGAATCGGTTCCGTTCCCGGGCTATCCCAAGGACGCGTCGAAGCCGGACAACCCCTCACGGCCCGACATGCCCGGCGTGCCGGTGAACCCCGATCTGCCGCTCAACGAGGACCGGCCGGGCTTCACCCTTGCCAGCGACAATGCGCTGCTGTTCAACTACCCGGATGCACTGGGCGGCAAGAACGGCTACACCGACGACGCACGCCAGACCTTCGTCGGCGCGGCCGAACGCGGTGGCCGCCGGTTGGCCGTGTCGCTCATGAATGCCGACGTGCTGCCCATCCGGCCCTGGGAGCAGGCCGCCCGCCTGCTCGACTACGGCTTCACGCAGCCTGCCGACACGGTGGTGGGCACCCTGGTGACCGGGAGCCCGGACGCGGCGGCGGCGCCGACCTCGTCGACCCCCGCCTCGACCGCGCCGACCGATCGGCGGACCGAGGCGAGCAGTGGCGGCGCCTATGCCGGAGTGGACGACGAGAGCGAGGTGGCGATCAGGGTCGGTGCGGGAGTTCTGGGTCTGATCGTCGTGATCGGGCTCCTCCTGTGGGCACGCACGCTGCACCGCAGACGGTCCTGACCACGCTGCACGTCAGCGTCAGCGTCGGCGCCGGCCGCGCCATCCGCCCAGGCCGAGCACGGTGAGCACGCCGGCGCCGACGAGAGCTGCCGCACCGGCGGGTGAGACCCCTTCGCGGACCACCACCTGCGGTGCGATCACCGCACTGTCGGGCACGGCGGGTGCCGCGAGGGACAGGTTCTCCGTGGCCGTCGCCGCCCACGCCGTCGAGAACAAGAGGAAGCGTGACGTCGTGAAGGCGAACACGAGGATGCCGATGATCGGTCCGAACGTGGCACCGGCCGGACCGGACGTGACGCTCTCGAGGTAGACCGCGCCGACCTGCTTGAAGATCTCGAACACCACGGCCGCCAACAGCGCGGCGCGTGCCGCGCTGCGCACGGTCACGGGCTCACGGGGCAGCCGGGCGATGACCCACACGAACAGTGCCCACGTCGCGGCGATCGCCAGGGCGAACGACGCGATCTGCACGGCGACGCCGACACCGGGAACATCGTCCAGATCGACGGCCTTCAGGAGTGCGGGGACCACCGACCCGCTGGCCACCGCCGACAGGCCGAGCGAGATCACCAGGGCCAGACCCAGACCGAGCAGCGCTCCGAGATCCTTGGCCTTGGTGGCCAGGAAGCTGCCCGCCTCGTGCGGCGTCTCCCACATCGCGGTGAGCGCCTCCCGCAGATTGGCCGTCCATCCGAGGCCTGCGTAGAGCGCACCCAGGAGACCGATGATGCCCACGCTGGTGCGCGACTCGATGGCACTCGAGACCAGTTCGTTGATGGTGCCCGCGAAACTCCCGGGAACGTTCTCGGCGATCTGGGACTGCAGTTCCGTCAACAGGTCCGGCCGGGAGGCCAGAACGAAGCCCACCACGGCGAACGCGACCATCAGCAGCGGGAAGAGGGCCAGAACGCTGAAGTAGGTGATACCCGCGGCGTAGTAGTCGCCCTTCTGCTGCTGGTACACCGAGCCGGCCCGCGCGAGGTGATCGAACCACGGCCACCGCCGTCGACGTTCCTCGATGATCGCCGCGAAGTCCGGCATGGCGCTCAGCCTTTCGGTGGAAGGAATCCGACCCGGTCGTACACCTGTGCCAGCGTCCTGGACGCGATCGAGCGTGCGTGCTCGGCCCCGTCCCGAAGAATCCGGTCGAGTTCGGCCGGGTCGTTCATGTACTCCGTGAACGCCGTGCGCACCGGGGCGGAGAACGCCGACACCGCATCCGCGGTGTCGCTCTTGAGATCACCGTATCCCTTTCCGACGTATCCCTCGACGAGCGTCGCGACGGGCGTGCCGGTGAGGGCGGACTGGATGGTGAGCAGATTGCTGACACCGGGCTTCTCCGCCGTGTCGTAGCGGATCTCACGCTCGTTGTCGGTGACCGCCGAGCGAATCTTCTTGGCCGACACGGCGGGGTCGTCCAGGATGTCGATCCGGCCCGACACGCCGGAGCCGGACTTGCTCATCTTCGCCGTCGGCTCCTGCAGGTCGTAGATCTTCGCGATACCGGTGACGATGTGCGCCTCCGGCACGACGAACGTCTTCTTGTAGCGCGAGTTGAAGCGTTGGGCGAGATCGCGGGTCAGCTCGAGGTGCTGGCGCTGGTCCTCCCCCACGGGCACTCGCTGCGGGCGGTAGAGCAGGATGTCCGCGGCCTGCAGCACGGGGTAGGTGAACAGGCCGACACTCGCCTGATCGCTGCCCTGGCGTGCCGACTTGTCCTTGAACTGCGTCATCCGGCCGGCCTCGCCGAATCCGGTGATGCAGTTGAGAACCCATGCGAGTTGGGCGTGTTCGGGTACATGGGACTGCACGAACAGCGTGGAGCGCGCGGGGTCGATGCCGACGGCCAGCAACTGCGCTGCGGCGCGGCGAGTCCGGGCGCGCAACTCCTTCGGATCCTGCGGCACCGTGATGGCGTGCAGGTCCGGAATGAAGTAGAAGGCGTCGTACTCGTCCTGCAGTTCGACCCATTGCCGCACCGCGCCCAGGTAGTTGCCCAGGTGGAAGGAATCCGCCGTGGGCTGGATGCCGGAGAGCACTCGGTGCCGAGGTGCGACTCCTGCGCTGTCGGTCGCGGTGTCGGTCGTCATGATCTACAGATTCAATCACCTCTGGTCGCAGGGTCTGCGCCATGACCGTCGCAGGGTCTGCGCCATGACCGTCGTAGGGTCTGCGCCATGACCACTGACAGGACGTCCGACACCGCCGTGACCATCGGCTCGGCGCCGGGGATCGAGGTGGAGGTGCTGCCGTACGGTGCGACCCTGCTGCGCCTGACCGTCACGGGCGGGGACGGTGTACGCCGCGACGTGTCGGTCGGTGTCGCCGGCGAAGCCGAGTTGCGCGCGGGCACGGACTACCTCGGGGCGACCGTGGGGCGCTACGCCAATCGCATCGCGCACGGGCGATTCGACCTCGACGGTGAGCGGGTGGAGGTGTCGCGCAACGACGGCGACAACCACCTGCACGGCGGAGTCGACGGCTTCGACTCCCGCACCTGGACGGTGGAGCGGGTCACCGCCGACGAGGTGGAACTGTCCCTGGTGAGTCCCGACGGCGACCAGGGCTACCCCGGCGAGGTGCGGGCACGCGCCGTCTACTCGGTCCGGGGAGACACGATGCGCATCGAGTACCTCGCGCAGACCTCACGTACGACAGTGGTGAACCTGACCAGCCATGCGTACATCGATCTCGACGGACACGGTGTCGACGACCTCGAACTGCAGGTGGAGGCGGCCTCGTTCGTGCCCGTGGACTCCGCGGGAATTCCCACGAACGGTGTCGTCCCGGTCGACGGCACGGCACTCGACCTGCGGCTCCCGCGCCGCATCGGCGACGTCGTCCGGTCCGACGATCCTCATGTTGCGGCCACGCGAGGGGTGGACCACAACTTCGTCCTCGACGGACCCGAGGACGGCGGGGAGTTGCGCCGCGCCGCGCGCGTCACGTCGCATCGCAGCGACACGACGCTCGAGGTGTGGACGAATCGGCCCGGGCTGCAGGTCTACACCGGCAACTTCCTCGACGGCAGCACCGTGTCCCGACGCGGTACCGCGCTGCGTCAGGGCGACGGACTCGCGCTCGAGCCCCAGTTCTTCCCCGACAGCCCGAACCGGCCGGCGTTCCCGTCGGCCGTCCTGCGCCCGGGCGAGACGTCTCGCTGCGTGATCGAGTACAGGTTCGCCGCGCGATAGTCGGCCCACCTCCAGCCTTCCCGCGGTGTGGTCGTCCGGCCCTGCCGCCTCACGACCGGCCCATGATGCCACTGATGTGAGCGTTCACATCACGTTTCGGCAATGTTTGCGAACCTCTTGACGCGGAGGAATGTTAACGCTCACACTCTGTGTCACGCGTCACACGGAGTGATGCCTACAGAGGAGACCACGATGACGTCGAAGAGAGTCGTTGCAGCGAGCACGTTCCTGGTGAGCAGTGCGCTGATCCTGAGTGCCTGCGGCGGCGGAGGCGACTCCGCGAGCGGCGGAGGCGGGACCGTCCTGGGGTTCTCGCAGGTCGGAGCCGAAAGCGGCTGGCGCACCGCCAACACCACGTCGATCCAGGGCGCGGCGAGCGAGGCCGGAATCGATCTCAAGTTCTCCGACGCACAGCAGAAGCAGGAGAACCAGATCAAGGCCATCCGCACCTACATTCAGCAGAAGGTGGACGTGATCGCCTTCAGCCCGGTCGTCGAGACGGGCTGGGAGCCGGTGCTGCAGGAAGCGAAGCGCGCGAACATCCCCGTGATCCTCACCGACCGCTCGGTCGACACGACGGACGAGTCGCTGTACGCCACGTTCCTCGGATCCGACTTCGTCGCCGAGGGCGTCAAGGCCGGCGACTGGCTCGTCGAGAACAGCGCGACGTCGGACGTCAACGCCGACGGACGCATCAACGTGGTCGAGCTCGAGGGCACGACGGGTGCCGCACCGGCCATCGATCGCGCCGAGGGCTTCCGCGAGGCCATCGCCGCACAACCGACCATCGCCATCTCCAAGTCCCAGACCGGTGACTTCACCCGCGACGGCGGCAAGCAGGTCATGGAGTCGTTCCTGAACTCCGACAAGGCCATCGACGTGGTCTACGCCCACAACGACGACATGGGCCTCGGCGCCATCGAGGCCATCGAGGCGGCCGGCCTCGTCCCCGGCAAGGACATCAAGATCATCACCGTCGACGCGGTCAAGGACGGCATGCAGGCGCTGGCCGACGGCAAGATCGACTACATCGTCGAGTGCAACCCGCTGCTCGGACCGCAACTGATGGACCTGACGAAGAAGGTCGTCGCCGGCGAAGAGGTACCCAAGCGCGTGGTCACCGAGGAGACCACGTTCACCCGCGAGCAGGCCGCCTCCGTGCTCGCCGACCGCCAGTACTGACATGAGCACCGAGATGATCGTCCCCCCGCCGACCACGACGGCGACGGAACCGATCGTGGAGATGACGGACATCTCCATCACCTTCGGCGCCGTCCGTGCCCTCGACGGCGTCTCCCTGCGGCTCTACCCGGGCGAGGTCCACTCGCTGATGGGCGAGAACGGTGCCGGCAAGTCGACGTTGATCAAGGCGCTCACCGGCGTCTACCCGATCGACAGCGGCACCGTCACCGTCGACGGGACCGTGCACGAGTTCGCGAGTCCGGCGGCCGCTCAGGCCGCCGGCATCAGCACGGTGTACCAGGAGGTCAACCTCCTGCCCAACCTCACCGTGGCCGAGAACATGCTGCTCGGGCGCGAGCCGCGGCGGCTCGACCGACTGCTCGGCGGCACCGGCGGCGCGGTGCGCACCGTTCTCGACGCCGTGGGCGGTATCGACACCCGGGCGATGAACCGCCGCGCACGTGCGACGCTCGATCGACTGGGCCTCGCGGTCGATCCCGCGTCGGTGCTCGGCGATCACCCCATCGCCGTGCAGCAGCTGATCGCGATCGCTCGTGCGGTGGACGTCGACGCCCGCGTGCTCATCCTCGACGAGCCCACCTCCAGCCTCGACAAGGACGAGGTGGAGACCCTGTACGGGGTCATCGAGCGGCTGCGGGACGCGGGTACGGCCGTCGTCTTCGTCTCCCACTTCCTCGACCAGGTCTATCGCATCTCGGATCGCATGACGATCCTGCGCAACGGACGCCTGGTGGAGGAGCGGTCGGTGGCGGACACCCCGCAACTGACCCTGGTGGAACTGATGATCGGCCGGGAGCTCGACACCCTGCGCGAGTTGGACGACCGCGAGCCCACGGTGGTCGATCCCACCACCGAACCCGTCATGGAGGTGCTCGGCCTCGGCCGCAAGGGCGCCCTCGAGGCTACGGATCTCCGGCTGTACGCCGGGCAGGTCGTCGGCGTCGCGGGGCTGCTGGGATCGGGCCGCACCGAACTGGCGAGGTTGCTCGGCGGGGCGGACCGCGCAGATTCCGGCACCATCGAGATCCACTCCACCCGTCGACGTTTCCGCACACCACGCAACGCGGTCGATCGACGGGTCGCGCTCACCAGCGAGGACCGCAAGGCGGACGGCGTCGTGGGCGACCTGACGGTGGCCGACAACATGATGCTCGCGCTCCAGGCCACTCGTGGGTGGATGCGCCCGATCCCCCGCGCCACCCGCACCGCCCTGGTGGAGAAGTACATCACTGCACTCGACATCCGCCCCGCGGACCCGAACGCGTTGATGCGCAACCTCTCCGGCGGCAACCAACAGAAAGTGCTGCTCGCGCGCTGGCTCGTCACGGAACCGGAGATCCTGATCCTGGACGAGCCCACCCGCGGAATCGACATCGGCGCCAAGGCGCAGATCCAGGCTCTCGTGGCCGATCTCGCCGAACGCGGGATGTCGGTCGTGTTCATCTCGGCCGAGCTCGAGGAGATCCTGCGCCTCAGCGACCGCGTCGTCGTGATGCGCGATCACCACCTGATCGACGAGCGCGTCAACCGAGGAGTCTCCGTCGACGACGTCCTCGCGACCATCGCGGCGGGAACCCGCGCAGACGACAGGAGTTCCGAGGCATGACCGACACTCTGGGAGTACGACCGACGTCGACTCCCCCGCCACGGCCGGCGTCCGACGCCCCGGCCGGTCGCCGGACCCCGGGATGGATGTCGCACCCGGTCGTCTGGCCGCTGCTCGCCCTGATCGCGCTGATCGTCGTCAACGTCGTCGCGACACCGGACTTCCTCGACATCAGGATCGAGAACGGTGGCCTGTTCGGCAACGTCGTCGACATCGCGCGGAACTCCGCACCGCTCATCCTCGTCGCGGTGGGCATGACGCTCGTGGTCGCGACCCGCGGCATCGACCTGTCGGTCGGCGCCGTCGCCGTCATCGCGGCGGCCGTGGCCTGCACCCGTATCGCGGCCGCCCCGGACGAGGGCGCCGTCACCACCGTCGTCATGGCCGTCGTGTGGGCACTGGGAGCCAGTGTGCTGCTGGGCCTGTGGAACGGACTGCTGGTGTCGGTGTTCGGGATTCAGCCGATCATCGCGACCCTGGTCCTCATGGTGGCCGGCCGCGGCCTGGCCATGCTCATCACGGACGGTCAGATCACCACCGTGCAGGACGGGGCCTTCAGCTCGCTCGCCTCGGGGATCGTTTTCGGACTCCCCGTGGCACTGCTGATCGCGCTCGCCGTCGTCGTGGTGACCGCCCTGCTGACCCGCCGTACCGCCCTCGGCATGCTCGTCGAAGCGGTCGGCATCAATCCCGAGGCCAGTCGCCTCGCGGGAGTGAGCGCCCGCACGATCGTGTGGACCGTCTACGTCTTCGCGGCGACATGCTCCGGCATCGCCGGTCTCATCATCGCCGCCAACACCAACTCGGTGAACGCCAACAGCCTCGGTCTGTGGATCGAGCTCGACGCGATCCTCGCCGTGGTGATCGGCGGCACGGCACTCACGGGCGGACGCTTCTCGCTCGCCGGCACCGTGGTCGGTGCGCTGCTCATCGGCACCCTGACCCGCACCATCCCGAATCTCGGCATCCCCTCCGAGGCCAACTACCTCTTCAAGGCTCTGGTCGTCATCGTCGTCTGCCTCCTGCAGTCACCGCGTGCCCGAGCGTCACTGCTGGGCCTTCGACACAGGAGACCGACGACTCGAAAGGCGGCCCGGTCATGACCGATCTGCTGACACGCCCCCCGGCCACCTCCACTGCGCCGTCCCGCTGGGACCGCATCCGGCGCTATTCGCCGCCGAGCAGGTTCCTGCCGGTCATCGCCACCTTCGCGTTGCTCGTCGGCCTGTTCGGCGTCGGCGAGATGCGCTACCCCGGCTTCGCCGACCCGCAGCTGTTCCTCTCCCTGTTCGTCGACAACGCGTTCCTGATCGTCCTCGCTGTGGGCATGACCTTCGTCATCCTGACCGGCGGTATCGATCTCTCGGTCGGCTCCGTCGTGGCGCTGTCGACCATGATCGCGGCGCGCACACTGCAACTCGGCTGGTCCCCCGTCCTCGTCATCGCCGCCGTGCTGCTGTGCGGCACGCTGCTCGGCACCACGATGGGCGTATTGGTGCACTACCTCCAGATCCAGCCGTTCGTCGCCACGCTCGCCGGCATGTTCCTCGCCCGTGGTCTCTGCTACATGATCGGCGTCGAGTCCATCCCCATCACCGACGAGACGTTCAGCTCCATCGCGTTCGCCGTGATCGAGCTCCCGGGCGGCTACACCATCACGTGGAGCGTCGTCATCGCACTCGTGACCGTCGCGGTGGCGGCCTACGTCCTCGCATGCACCCGTTTCGGCCGGTCGGTCTACGGCATCGGCGGCAACGAGGCGTCGGCCGTGCTGATGGGACTGCGTGTGGCGGCGGTGAAGGTGGGTGTCTACTCGATCAGCGGTTTCTGCGCCGCGCTCGGCGGACTCCTGTTCGCGTTCTACGCCCTGTCGGGTTACAGCCTGCACGCGGTCGGCATGGAGCTCGACGCGATCGCCGCCGTCGTCATCGGTGGGACGCTGCTCACGGGTGGCCGAGGCTACGTTCTCGGCTCGGTCGTCGGTGTCCTCATCCTCGGTGCCATCCAGACGTTCATCGCGTTCGACGGGACCCTGAGTTCGTGGTGGACCCGGATCACGGTCGGAACACTGCTGCTCGTCTTCGTCGTCGCTCAGCGTCTGACCACGGTGCCGCGGGCCCGCTTCCGTCCGAGGCGAGCATGACCACCACGACCGGCACGGACGGTCGACCTCCCGTCATGGCCGACGTCGCCCGGCTCGCCGGCGTGTCCCATCAGACGGTCTCCCGAGTCATCAACGGACAGAACAACCTTCGCCCGGAGACTCGGGAACGGGTCCAGCGTGCCATCGACCAGCTCGGGTACCGGCCCAACCGGGCCGCCCGCGCCCTGGTGACGAAGCGGTCGGCCACCATCGGCATCATCGGCTCCAAGCTCGGATTCTGGGGCCCGAGCACCACCCACCGCACCGTCCAGAGCGCCGCCCGCGAGGCCGGTTTCTCGGTCAGCGCGGTCAGTCTCACGACCCTCTCGCGCGACGAGCTCGTCGACGCGATGCACCACCTGCACGACCAGGGCGTCGAGGGCATCGTCCTCATCGCCGCGACCGACGACGCGGTGGCCGCGGCGCGCTCCGAGGAGGCGGTGGTGCCCGTCGTCGTCGTGGAGGGCGATCCGCTGACCTCGCGCTGGACGGTCGGCATCGACCAGGTCGGCGGCGCCCGCCTCGCCACCCGTCACCTCGTCGATTCCGGACATCGACGCATCGCCCACCTCGCGGGTCCGCTGGGTTGGGCCGAGGCTCGCGCGCGCGAACAGGGGTGGCGGGAGGTCCTCGACGAGGCGGGCCTGCCGTGGACCCCTCCGCTCCGTGGTGACTGGTCCGCGCGCAGTGGGTTCGAGCGCGGCTCCCGGTTGGCGGCCGATCCCGACGTCACGGCGGTGTTCTGCGCCAACGATCAGATGGCGCTGGGCCTGCTGCGTGCGTTCCACGAGCACGGCCGTCGGGTGCCGGAGGACGTGAGCGTCGTGGGCTTCGACGACATCCCCGAAGCCGCCTATCTCATCCCTCCGCTGACGACGATCCGACAGAATTTCACCGAGGTGGGCCGACGCGCCATCGAGATCCTGCGAGCGGCGATCGACGGGACCGGCGGTCCCGAGACGCAGATCGCTCCGGAACTCGTCGTGCGCGCGAGCACCACCCGAGCCACAGGAGAACAGCCATGACGACGCCCGATCACGAGACCTACACCATCGGAGTCGATTTCGGCACGCTGTCCGGACGGGCCGTCGTCGTGCGGGTCTCCGACGGTGCCGAGCTGGGTACGGCCGTGCACGAGTACCGACACGGAGTCCTGGAGTCGACGCTGCCCGGCGGCTCCGTGCGACTCGGCGACGCCTGGGCCCTCCAGGTTCCCGACGACTACCGCGACGTGCTCCGCACCGCCGTTCCCGCAGCCCTGCGCGATGCCGGTGTCCCGCCCGACCGGGTGGTCGGCATCGGGACCGACTTCACGGCGTGCACGATGGTGCCCACACTCGCCGACGGCACCCCGCTCGACGAGGTCGCGCAGTTCGCCGATCGGCCGCACGCCTACGTGAAGCTGTGGAAACACCATGCGGCACAGGGCCAGGCCGATCGCATCAACGCCCTCGCCGCGGAGCGCGGCGAGACGTGGCTCCCCCGCTACGGCGGACTGATCTCGTCCGAGTGGGAGTTCGCCAAGGCGTTGCAGATCCACGAGGAGGACCCCGAGGTCTACGACGCCATGGAGCGGTGGGTCGAGGCGGCGGACTGGATCGTCTGGCAGCTGTGCGGACGCTACGTCCGCAACGCCTGCACGGCCGGCTACAAGGGCATTCTCCAGGACGGCGAGTACCCGTCGGCCGAGTTCCTCACCGCCCTGGCACCCGGGTTCGCCGCGTTCGTCACCGACAAGCTCGACCAGCCGATCGGCGAACTGGGTTCTCGTGCAGGGTCTCTGACCGCCGAGGCCGCCGCGTGGACCGGACTGCCCCAGGGAATCGCCGTGGCCGTCGGCAACGTCGACGCGCACGTCACGGCGCCGGCGGCCCGCGCCGTGGAACCCGGGCGCATGGTGGCGATCATGGGCACCTCCACCTGTCACGTCATGAGCGCCGACGTACTGCGGGAGGTTCCGGGGATGTGCGGCGTCGTCGACGGCGGCATCGTCGCGGGGTCCTACGGGTACGAGGCCGGGCAGTCCGGAGTCGGCGACATCTTCGGATGGTTCACGCGCACCGGGGTTCCTGCCGACTACCGCGACGCCGCCGCCGAGGCCGGCGAGTCGGTCCACGAGTACCTGACCCGGCTGGCGTCCGAGCAGGAGGTCGGCGAACACGGGTTGGTGGCCCTCGACTGGCACAGCGGCAACCGATCCGTCCTGGTCGACCACCGTCTGTCGGGACTGTTGCTGGGTACGACTCTCGCCACCAGGCCCGAGGACATCTATCGGGCACTGCTCGAGGCCACGGCCTTCGGCACGCGGGTCATCGTCGAGACCTTCCGCGCCAGCGGTGTTCCGGTCGAGGAGTTCGTCGTCGCCGGCGGACTGGCGAAGAACCCACTGCTGATGCAGATCTACGCCGACGTGCTGCGCATGCCGCTCTCGGTCATCGGGTCCGAGCAGGGTCCGGCGCTGGGATCGGCGATCCACGCGGCAGTCGCGGCTGGCTGCTACGCCGACGTGCCCGTGGCCTCGAAGGCGATGGGCCGCGTGCACCGCGGCGCGTACCAACCCGACGAGGGCCGGTCGCAGGCCTACGACGCTCTGTTCCGCATCTACTCCGATCTTCACGACCACTTCGGACGTCAGGTGTCCACCATGCGCGACCTGCGGGCCCTCCGCGGCGACGTGCTCGACCGGAAGGCGGTTCGACGATGACCGTTCTCGACAGCGCTCGCGGCACCGTGGAGGGGGTCCGCGCCGAGGTGTGCGCGCTGCACGCCGAACTGGTGCGGTACGGACTGGTGGTGTGGACCGCCGGCAACGTGTCCGCTCGGGTCCCCGGCCACGACCTCTTCGTGATCAAGCCGAGCGGCGTCTCCTACGACGACCTCACCCCCGAGAACATGGTGCTGTGCGATCTGCACGGCACCGTGGTCGAGGGCGATCATGCCCCGTCCTCCGACACCGCGGCCCAGGCCTACGTCTACCGCCACCTCGATCACGTCGGCGCCGTGGTGCACACCCACTCCCCCTACGCGGTGGCGTGGGCCGCCCGCGGCGAGCCGATCCCGGTGGTCACCACGATGTGCGCCGACGAGTTCGGCGGCGACATCCCCGTCGGACCGTTCGCCGCGATCGGTGACGACTCGATCGGACGCGGCATCGTCGACACGCTGCGTGGCAGCAGGTCGCCCGCCGTGCTGATGCAGAACCACGGCGTCTTCGCGGTGGGCCCGACGGCGCGGTCCGCTGTCAAGGCAGCGGTGATGTGCGAGGACGTCGCACGGTCGGTGCATCTCGCACACCAGCTCGGCCGGCCGCTGCCCATCCCGCCGGACGCCGTCGACGCGCTGCACGACCGCTACCAGAACGTGTACGGCCAACGCTGAACCGCCGCAGCACCACTCGCTCCGCACCCGTCTTCACCCGCACTCGTTCCACCGCCTCTGCGGTGACCAGGAGGTTCCCATGTCCGTCGTCGAAACCAGGTCCGCCCCGTCCCCCTCGCCCGCACCGTCCGGTGTCGCCCGACCCGAGGTCTGGTTCCTCACGGGCAGCCAGAGTCTGTACGGTCCCGAGACTCTCGAGCAGGTGGCGGTGCAGTCCCGCACGATCGCCGAGAAACTCGACGACGCACTGGGTGTGACGGTGGTCTGGAAGCCGGTGCTCCTCGACGCGTCGTCCATCCTGAACCGGATGCGCGAGGCCAACACGACCGACGACTGCATCGGGGTGATCACCTGGATGCACACCTTCTCCCCCGCCAAGATGTGGATCGCCGGCCTCGACGCCCTCGACGTGCCTCTCCTGCATCTGCACACGCAGGCCGGGATGTCGCTGCCGTGGTCGACCATCGACATGGAGTTCATGAACCTCAACCAGGCCGCGCACGGCGACCGGGAGTTCGGTCACATCCAGTCCCGCGTCGGTGTGCTGCGGACCACCGTCGCCGGACACGTCGACGATCCCGCCGTCGTCCGGCGCGTCGAACAGTGGACGTGTGCGGCGCGCGGTCGTGCCGACATGCGGTCGCTCCGGCTGGCGCGCTTCGGCGACAACATGCGCGACGTGGCCGTCACCGAGGGCGACAAGGTGGAGGCTCAGCTGCGGTTCGGCGTCTCGGTGAACACCTACGGTGTCAACGATCTCGTCGAGGTCGTCTCCGCGGTGGACGAGGCCGCGGTGTCCGCCCTGGTCGACGAGTACGTCGAGACCTACGACGTCGCGTCCGCGTTGCGGCCGGGCGGCGATCGACACGAGTCGCTGCGCTACGGCGCACGGGTCGAGGCGGGAATGCGACAGTTCCTGACCGAGGGCGGATTCGGCGCCTTCACCACGAACTTCGAGGACCTCGGCGGCCTGCGTCAGCTCCCCGGACTCGCGGTCCAGAGGCTGATGGCCGACGGGTGGGGCTTCGGCGGCGAGGGCGACTGGAAGACCTCGATGTTGTTGCGCGCCATGAAGACCATGGCCATCGGGCAGCCCGGCGGCACGTCGTTCATGGAGGACTACACGTACCACCTCGTGCCCGGCGAGGAGAAGATCCTGGGGGCACACATGCTCGAGGTGTGCCCGTCCATCACCACGGCGACCCCGACTCTCGAGATCCATCCGTTGTCGATCGGCGGGCGCGAGGATCCCGTACGACTGCGCTTCACGGCGGATCCCGGCGCCGGCATCGTCGTGGGCATCTCCGACGTCGGCGAACGGTTCCGCCTCACCGCCAACGTCATCGAGGTCGTCGAGCCGGACGAGGCGCTGCCCTCCCTGCCGGTGGCCTGCGCCGTGTGGAAACCGCAGCCCTCGCTGTCGGTGTCCGCGGAGTCGTGGCTCACAGCCGGCGCACCGCATCACACGGTGCTGAGCACCGCGCTCGATCTGCCGGTACTGGAAGCGTTCTCGGACATGATCGCGGTGGAGTTGCTCACGATCGAGGAGGGCACCACCACACGAGACTTCCAGCGCACGTTGCGCTGGAACGCGGCGTACCACCGACTGGCCGCCGCGTTGTGAGCCGACCGGTCAGCGGTAGACGACGGTGACCGGTGCGTGGTCGGACCACCGCTGGTCGTAGGTGTCGGCCCGCTCGACCACGGCGTCTTTCGCGCGGTCCGCGAAGTCCCGGGTGGCCATCTGGTAGTCGATGCGCCACCCGGCGTCGTTGTCGAAGGCCTTACCGCGGTACGACCACCAGCTGTAGGGCCCGTCGACGTCCGGGTGGAGCGCTCGCATCACGTCGACCCATGCTCCCGACTCACCGACGAGAGCGTCGAGCCAGGCGCGCTCGCTCGCCAGGAAGCCGGACTTGGTGCGGTTGCCCTTCCAGTTCTTCAGATCCCGTTCGGTGTGCGCGATGTTCCAGTCGCCGCAGACCACGTGATGCTCGCCCGAGGACGCGAGCGCCGCGAGACGGTGCTCGAACGCGGCCATGAACCGTTCCTTGGAGTCCTGCTTCTCGGTGCCCACCTCACCGGACGGCAGGTAGAGACTGGCGACGGTGACGGCCGGATCTGCTCCGACTGCCGGGAAGCAGGCCTCGATCCAGCGCCCCGCGTCGTCGAACTCGGCGCTCCCGAACCCGACGACGGCACTGTCCGCAGGAACCCGCGACAGGATGGCGACACCGTTGCGGCCCTTCGCGGACGGCTCGGCGGACACGAGATGCCAGCCCTCGCCCAGCGCGGGAGCGAGGCATGCGAGCAGCTCCTCGTCCGTCGCCCGCGTCTCCTGCAGGCAGACGATGTCCGCCGCGGACTGCTCGAGCCACTCGAGCATGCCCTTGCGCACCGCGGCGCGCACTCCGTTGACGTTGACCGACGTGATGGTGTGAGACACCGCAGCACCGTATCCGACAGGGCGGACAGGACCGTCAGGCGGCGAGACGAGCGTCGGTGCGACGCTGCATCGCCACCGACGTGGCCAGAACGGCGATGCCGGCGATCGCGAGACCGGCACCCACCACGGCCGGCGCCGTGTAGCCGAAGCCCGCGGCGATGACGGCGCCGCCGAGGGCGGCCCCCAGCGCGTTCGCGAAGTTGAACGCCGCGTGGTTGAGCGAGGCGGCGAGGGTCTGCGCATCGGCGGCGACGTCCATCAGTCGCGTCTGCAGTCCGGGCACGATGGCGGATCCCGATGCGGCGATGAGGAACACGACGATCAGAGCGGTCACCGGGTTGTGCGCCGCGGCGACGAACACCGCCAGGCTCACCGCGACGGACGTCATCGCCAGGAAGAGCCCGGGGACGAGCATGCGGTCCGCGATCCATCCGCCGGCCATGTTGCCGACCACCATGCCGAGGCCGTAGATCATCAGCGCCAGGGGCACCGCGGCCTTGGACAGACCGGCCACGTCCGTCAGAGTCGTGGCGATGTAGGTGTACACGGCGAACATGCCGCCGAAGCCCACCATGCCCACGAAGAGGGTCATCCACACCTGCGTGCGCCGGAAGGCGCCCAGCTCGGTCCGCGGGTTCGTGGTGGGCATCGAGTCCAGTCGCGGCAGCCACACCGCGAGGGCGGTGACGGTGAGGGCACCGATGACGGCGACGATGCCGAACGCGCTGCGCCAGCCGAACGCCTGGCCGATCCACGTGGCCGCCGGCACACCGACGACATTGGCGACGGACAGTCCCATCATCACCATGGCCACCGACTTGGCACGCGCACCGGGATCGGCGAGGTGGGCGGCCACCAGCGCTGCCACACCGAAGTACGCGCCGTGCGGCAGTCCGGCGACGAAGCGGGAGGCCATCAGCTCGTGGAAGCTGGGCGCGAACACCGTGCCCAGGTTGCCGAGAGTGAACGCCACCATGAGGGCGAGAAGCAACGTCCGCCGCGGTACCCGCGCCGCGAGCGCGGCGATGACGGGCGCACCCACCACGACACCGACGGCGTAGGCGGAGATGAGGTGGCCGGCGCTGGGCTCGGACACCCCCATCGTGGTCGCCATCTCCGGGAGCAGGCCCATCGAGACGAACTCCGTGGTGCCGATGCCGAAACCGCCGAGCGCGAGCGCCAGCATCGCGACGCGTCGGCGGCGCACCCGCAGCCGATCCGCCGCGGGGTCCGCGGCAGCAGCGGGAAGGACGTCGAACGCGACGGAGGGGGGTGTCACGAGCTCACTTTCTGGTCTGCGCCCGTCGTCGATCGTTCATGATCGATTCAGAAGCGCTCGGGTGGTCAACGACGACGGGCGCCCCGAGAGGCGCCCGATCACCTGACCAGTCTGACCGTCGGCAGGATCATTCGCCAATCGAACGATCGTGAGTTCGGCCACCCTCGTGCCGTCGACACCCGACCCGCTACCATTCCCGCCAAGGTCATGAGTGCCAGCATCGAGCCCCGGCTTGCTGGCCGGCAACCCTCCAACCGCGGTGGGGTGCCCCGGGTGATGACCGGGTTACTCGGCCCGAACGGGCCGAGAGCAAGCGCGGGCCCGTCTCCTCGGGCCCACCGACCGACGATCTCGGAGGTACCCATGTTCTCCCACCGACTGTGTTGTAGCCGGCGATAGGCCCCGACCCTTCTCTCCACGAAGATCGGCTCGCCTACTGCGCTCTGCACACGGTGAGGTGCCTCTCGTGCTGCGGGCGTGGCGGCTGCCGACGTGGATCCCACTCGAGCACTCCACTCGAGCACCACCCCCACGAGGAGCACGACACCCATGACCGATCACACTTCCGACACCGGTGCCACCGAGGGCGACGTCGTCGACGCAGCCGGAGCACCCGTCGAGGATCCGGCACTGAACTGGAGCTTCGAGACGCGGCAGGTGCACGTCGGACAGGTTCCCGACGTCACCACCCACGCGCGCGCCCTGCCGATCTACCAGACGACGTCCTACACGTTCGACAACACCGACCACGCCGCCGCGCTGTTCGGGCTCGCCGAGCCGGGCAACATCTACACCCGCATCATGAACCCGACGCAGGACGTCGTCGAGCAGCGCATCGCCTCGCTCGAGGGCGGCGTCGCCGCACTGCTCGTCTCGTCCGGCCAGGCCGCCGAGACGCTGGCGATCCTGAACATCGCCGAGACCGGCGACCACGTCGTCTCCAGCCCCCGTCTGTACGGCGGCACGTACAACCTCTTCCACTACACGCTGCCCAAGCTGGGCATCACCGTGTCCTTCGTCGACGATCCGGACGACCTCGACCAGTGGGAGAAGGCCGTCCGCCCCGAGACCAAGGCGTTCTACGGCGAGACCATCTCCAACCCGAAGAACGACATCTTCGACATCCGCGGAGTGTCCGACGTGGCACACCGCCACGGCATCCCGTTGATCGTCGACAACACCGTGGCGACGCCGTATCTGATCCAGCCGCTGAAGCACGGTGCGGACATCGTGGTGCACTCGGCCACCAAGTACCTCGGCGGCCACGGCACCGCGATCGCCGGCGTCATCGTCGACGGCGGTGGCTTCGACTGGACACAGGGTCGCTTCACCAACTTCACCACCCCCGATCCCAGCTACCACGGTGTGGTGTTCGCCGATCTCGGCGCTCCGGCCTTCGCACTCAAGGCCCGCGTGCAACTGCTGCGCGACATCGGCGCGGCGGTCTCCCCGTTCAACGCGTTCCTCATCGGCCAGGGCATCGAGACACTGTCCCTGCGCCTCGAGCGACACGTGCAGAACGCGACGGCGGTCGCACAGTTCCTCGAGCAGCGCGAGGAGGTGACGAGCGTGAACTACGCCGGGTTGCCGTCCTCCCCGTGGTACGAGCGCGGACAGGAACTCGCCCCGCGCGGAGCGGGTGCCATCGTGGCGTTCGAACTCGCGGGCGGTGTCGACGCGGGCAAGCGTTTCGTGGATGCGCTGGAGCTGCACAGCCATGTCGCTAATATCGGAGACGTGCGTTCACTGGTGATCCATCCCGCGTCGACGACGCACTCGCAGTTGACGCCCGAGGAGCAGCTGGCCTCCGGAGTCACTCCGGGTCTGGTGCGACTCGCAGTCGGTATCGAGGGAATCGACGACATTCTGGCCGATCTGGAGAAGGGTTTCCGGGCCGCATCTTGACACTCGATCTCCACTCGCCTGCCCGTCCGTCGGCATTTCCGCCGGCGGACGGGCAGGTGGGCACCGTGCACATCGGCGACGTTCCCCTCGAGAGCGGACGCGTGGTTCCCGACGCGACGGTCGCCGTGCAGCGGTGGGGCGAGGTCTCGCCCGCGCGGGACAACGTCGTTCTCGTCCAGCACGCGCTCACCGGGGACTCGCACGTCACCGGACCGGCCGGACCGGATCACCCGTCGCCCGGGTGGTGGACCGGCATGGTGGGTCCCGGCGCACCCCTCGACACCGATCGCTGGTGCGTGGTGGCGACGAACGTGCTCGGCGGGTGCCGAGGTACCACGGGTCCCGCGTCGCTCGATCCGGACGGTGTCGCGTGGGGATCCCGATTCCCGGCCATCTCCATCCGCGACCAGGTGGCGGCGGAGCGCATGGTCGCCGACGCCCTCGGCATCGACCGCTTCGCGGCGGTCGTCGGCGGCTCCATGGGCGGTATGCGCACTCTCGAGTGGCTGGTCTCCTACCCGGACCGTGTCGCCTCGGCACTGGTGCTCGCCGTCGGTGCGCGCGCGTCCGCGGACCAGATCGGCACCCAGACCACGCAGATCGCCGCCATCACCGCCGACCCCGACTGGCAGGGCGGTGACTATCACGCCTCCGGTCGCGCTCCGCGTGCCGGACTCGCCGTCGCTCGGCGCATCGCGCACCTCACCTACCGCACCGAGCACGAACTCGACGCCCGGTTCGGCAACGAGCCCCAGATCGGCGAGGACCCGCTGAACGGCGGGCGCTACGCGATCGCGAGCTACCTCGAGCATCAGGCGACCAAGCTCGTCGACCGCTTCGACGCCGGGACCTACGTGCTGCTGTCGGAGGCCATGAACCGGCACGACGTGGGCCGCGGGCGAGGCGGGCTCGAGGCGGCCCTGGGGTCGGTCCGCACGCCCACCATCGTGGGCGGCGTCGACTCCGACCGGCTGTACCCCCTGCGGCAGCAGCAGGAGATCGCCGATCTGATCCCCGGGTGCGACGGGTTGCGCATCATCTCCTCGCGCGACGGCCACGACGGCTTCCTCACCGAACCCGACGCGGTGTCCACGATGCTCGTGGCCACCATGGCGTTGGCCTCCGACGCGCTCGCGGCGGAGGACTGACCCTCACGCTCCCCTGAGCTTGGCAACTCTCACAAAGAAACTTGGAGTCCTCGAGGACGAGGGAAATCAAGTTTCTGGTTTGTTAGTGTTCGACATCGTGTGGTCTGCACCGCAGCGCTCGACGCTGCGGTGACCGAAGGGCCCACCGTGGGGATGCGAGCGAGCCGGGGGAACAGCATGTCGGACGATCACCCGGGCTCGGGCGCGGGAGCGGACGACTACACGGAGGTCTTCGATCTCACCCGCGCCCAGCGGGACATGTGGTTGCTGCAGGAACTCGACCCCGAGGTCACCTTCGCCGTCGCGCACTACATGGACATCCGCGGCCCGCTCGACGTCGATCTTCTCGAGCAGGCCATGCGCCTCGCCACTCTCGACACCGGCTCGATGCTCACCCGACTCGTCACGAGTGACGCGCAGGACGCGCGCGTCGACTCCGACTCGCTCCGCCAGCGGCTCGACCTCTCGCTCCTCGACATCGACCTCGACCGCATCGACGTCAGCGACGACGAGTTCCCCGAGGAGGCGGCGGCCGAGATCATGACGGAGTTCACCCGTCCCCTCGACATGTATCGGGACGCGCTGGGCTACACCGCCGTCATCACCCTGGCCGAGGACCACCACTACTGGTACGCCCGTGGCCATCACGTGGCCATCGACGGCTACGGAGCCTCGGTCGCCGCCGCTCGCACCGCCGAGATCTACACCGCACTGGTACGCGGCGAGGATCCACCGCCGTCGCGAGCACGGCATCCCCGAGCCTTCGCCGAGGCCGAGGCGCGCTACCGGGCGTCGTCGCGGTACGAACGCGATCGAGCCCACTGGGCCGGTCTGCGCGACGTCCTCGGCGAGCCGGTCTCGATGTCCGGGCGGGTCGCGCCGCCGTCCGCGTTCAACCACCGCTGCGACACGCTGCTCGGTACCTCGGCGGACCGGACGGTTCACGACGCGGCGGAGCGTCACGGATCCACCGTCGCGGTCGTCGTCGCCGCCGCGTTCGCCGCGTTCCTCGCGCGTGTCACCGACACACCCGACGTCGTCCTGACGATGCCGATGGCCGCCCGCGTGACGTCGTGGATGCGCGAATCGGCGTCCATGGCCGCCAACGCGGTACCCGTGCCCGCGCACTGCGGCGGCGGCGTCGACATCGGCTCGGTGGTCCGCGAGGTCGGGAACCGCGTCAGCGAATCACTCCGCCACCAGCTGCTTCCCGCCTCGGAGATCGCCCACCTGCTCGGTGCCCCCGGCGTCACCCTCGGTCCCACCATCAACCTCATGATGTTCGGCGAACGTGTGGTGCTGGGCGACATCCCGGCCGATCTCGAACTACTGACCTCCGGACCGACCGCGGACATGGCCGTGACGGTGCACGAGAACACCACCACGGGTCGCCTGCGGGTGGACCTCGAGGGCAACCCCGCCCTGTACACGGCCGACGAACTGGTCGTCCACAGCGAACGGTTCGCCCGCTTCCTCGTCGACTTCGCCGAGGCCGACGTCGACACACCGCTGCGCGCGCTGTCCCTCGTGACCGACGAGGACCGCGCCGCCGTCCTGCCGGCACTCGATCCGCTGGTGCCGCCGTTCGCCACGTTCGCCGACATCCTCACGCACGGGCTGGTGCTGGGCGAGAAGGTGCCCGCCGTCGTCGACGGCGACATCGCACTCTCCTATCCCGAGCTCGACCGCCGCTCGGACGCCCTGACCCGCGAGTTGCTGGATCTGGGTGTCGGTCCCGACGTCATGGTCGTGTCCGCGCTCCCCCGCTCCCACGCGTCCGTCACCTCGGCCTGGTCCATCGCGAAAGCGGGCGGCGCGTACGTGCCGGTCGACCCCGCCCTGCCTGCCGACCGGATCACCACCATCATCGGCGACAGCGGCGCACTGGTCGGCATCACGACGAGCGCACTGGTGAATTCGCTTCCCGCGCAGGTCGAATGGGTCCTCATCGACGAGGACAGAGCACCGCTCACCGCCGAGGGCCTCGTGGGAGCACGGCGCCCCGGACCGGACGACCTCGCCTACGTGATCTACACCTCCGGCAGCACCGGGACGCCGAAGGGCGTCGCGGTGACGCACCGGGGCTTCGCCGCGATGACGTACGCGGCCGTCTCGGCGCATCGTCTGCCGCGCGGCGCGCGGGTGATGCACTTCGTGTCACCGGGATTCGACGCCTCCGTCCTCGAGATGGTGCTGGCCTTCGGGTCCGGCGGGACGCTGGTCGTCGTGCCGACCGACGTGCACGGGGGCGAGGAGCTGGCCGAGGTGCTCGACTCCCAGCGCATCGACGCCGGTTTCATCACGCCCTCGGCCCTCGCCACCGTTCCCGTGGCGCCGGGCGCGGGTCCGCGTGCCATCGGAGTCGGCGGGGACGTCGTCCCGGTCGCGCTGGTGGACGAGTGGGCGCCCGGACGCCGGATGGTCAACGTGTACGGGCCGACCGAGAGCACGGTGGCGGTGACGTTCGGTCCCCTGGTCGCCGAACACGAGGTGGAGCTGGGGTCGCCCTTCCCGGGCATCCGTGCCTTCGTCCTCGACAGCTCGCTCGCACTGACACCGCCCGGCTGTGTGGGTGAGCTCTACCTCGGCGGTACCGGCATCGCTCGCGGGTACCTCGGCCGTACCGCCCTCACGTCCGAACGTTTCGTCGCCGATCCGTTCGGACACTCCGACAGGCTCTACCGCACAGGCGATCTGGTGAAGTGGACCTCCCGCGGCACCCTGGTCTACCTCGGGCGCCGGGACAGCCAGGTGAAGGTGCGCGGATTCCGGATCGAGCTCGGCGAGATCGAGGAGGCGCTGCGCGCGCTGCCCGACGTCGCGGACGCCGCCGTGGTGGTCCGCGGTGACGGCACCCTCCGCACCGTCGAGGGCTACGTGCGCATGACGCACGCGGGCGCCGTCGCCGACACGCTGCTCGACGATCTCGCTCTTCTGCTCCCCCACTACATGGTGCCGAACCGGCTCACGATCCTCGACGAGATGCCGTTGACGCCGAACGGCAAGATCGACAGGCGACGCCTCCCCGAACCGCGTGCCCGTGAGAGCCGTCCCGCGCGCGCTCCGGAATCGGAGAACGAACTCCTGGTGGCCAGCGTCCTCGCCGACGTCCTCGGCCTCGACGACGTGGCCGCCACCGACGACTTCTTCGAACTGGGCGGCAACTCCCTGCTCGCGACGAGGGTCGCCGCCCGGATCTCCGCGGTGGGGGGCCATGCCCTCGGGGTTCGCGAGGTGTTCCGGCATCCCGTGGTCGAAGCGCTCGCACTGCACCTGGACGACGGCACCCCGTCCACCGGCGATCAGGACGGGCCCGTGCCCGTCGACCGTTCCGTGCCGATCCCCGCCTCGCCGTCCCAGCGCAGCATGTGGTGGATCGAGCAGTACCGGCCGTCGGCGACCTATCACGTGCCGCTCGCTCTCCGCGTCACCGGTACGTTCTCGGTCGAGGCGGCGCGAGCCGCGCTTCTCGACGTCCTCGATCGTCACGAGAGCCTGCGCACACTCTTCGACCGCGACGACGCCGTCGACGGACCCGTGCAGCGTGTCCTCGACATCGACACGGCCACAGCTCTGTTCGATGTCGACGTGCTCGACGCGCCGGACACGGACGCCGTCCTCCCGGCGCTGACGGACGTCGCGTCCCGCCCCTTCGATCTCGCCGTCGACCTGCCCCTGCGCGCCCGGATCGTCCGCGTCGCCGGCACGTCCGGACCGGCGGCCGATCACGTCCTGGCTCTCGTCCTCCACCACGTGTGTGTCGACGGGTGGTCGCTCGGCGTGCTGGCCACGGACCTCGTCGTCGCGTACTCCGCGCGGCTCGAGGGTCGCACCCCGGCGTGGTCCCCGCTGCCCGTGCAGTACGCCGACGCCTCGGAATGGAAGCGGCTGGCACTCGGGTCCGCGGACGATCCGGAGTCGGCTCTCGCGACGTCCGCGGCCTGGTGGGCCGACGCGCTCGCGGATCTCCCCGACGTCCCCACTCCCGGTGCCGATCGCCCGCGTCGCGCGGAACCGTCCGGACAGGGCGCGACGGTGTCCGTCGTCCTCGACGGCGATCGTGGAGTGCACGTCGATGCCCTGGCCCGCCGAATCGGCCTGTCCCACTTCATGATCGTGCACGCCGCACTGGTCCTGGTGCTGAGTCGGTCCGGAGCAGGCGACGACGTCACCATCGGCACTGCCGTCGCCGGACGCGATCACCCGGACCTCGACGGGGTCGTCGGCATGTTCGTCAATTCCGTGGTGCTGCGCACCGTGGTCGACGGCGCGGCGACCGTCGCCGACCATCTCGACGCCGTGCGGGCGGCCGACCTGGACGCGTTGGCCCGAGCGGACATGCCCTTCGACACCCTCGTCGATCTCCTCGACCCACCGCGCACTCCGGGCCGCCACCCGCTGTTCGACGTCATGCTCACCACCCGCAGCACGCCGGACACGTCGGGCGCGGTGGGCGATGCACGGGTGACCGCCCACGGGATCGACGTCGCGCGGGCGAAATACGACCTGGAACTGGTGCTCGACGAGTCACCCGGGCATGCCGGCCCGCGGTCGAGCATCGATCTCACCTATGCCACCGACCTGTTCGACGAGCGCACCGCGCGGGCAGTCCTCGATCGACTGCTGGCCGTGCTCGACGCGATCGCCGCCGACCCCGACGCGCTCGTCGCCGACATCGACGTCCTGCTGCCTCCCGAGCGCGCGGCGACGGTACCGATGCGGGAACGAGCGCGAGCTCGGTCGACGGACTCGACCTCCGCGCTCGACGCTCTCGTGGCGCATCACGCCGAGGCCACTCCGGACGCGGTGGCCGTGGTCGACGGCGACCGGCGGACCACCTACGCAGAGCTCGAGGCACTCGTCGCCCGCGGCGCCGCACGCCTCGTCGACAACGGCGTCTCCGCCGACACGCGTGTGATCGGCCTGCTGCGACGCTCGACCGAGTCGGTGGCCGCGATCCTCGCCGTCTCACGCGCCGGCGGTGCCATCGTGCCCGTCGATCCCGACTACCCGGCGGACAGGCGCTCGTTCATGGTGCGTGACAGCAAGACGCTGCACGCCGTCTGCTCCGATCCCTCGGACGTCCCGAGCGACGGCTTCCTGTGGTCCACGACCGACTCACTGTTCGCCGAGGAGAACGTCCCGACGTGTCCCGACGACGGTGGCTGGGTGGTTCCGCTCGGCTGCACGGCGTACGTCACCTACACGTCGGGAACGACCGGACGCCCCAAGGGCGTCCAGGTCACACGTCAGGGATACGCGAACATCACCAGCGAACTGGTGCGCGCCTACGGGGCGGACACCGACGCCCGCGTGCTCGCCTTCGCCTCTCCCAGTTTCGACGCCTCGATGCTGGAACTGGGCCTCGCCTTCGGATCCGGAGGCGCGCTGGTGGTGGTGCCCCCGGGAGTCGTGGGCGGTACGGAACTGGCGACGCTGCTGCGCCGCCACGACGTGACGCACTGCTTTCTCACCCCCTCCGTCCTGTCGACGCTCTCCGCCGACGACCTCGTCCCCGGCGACCCGGTGCTACTGTCCGCACTCGGCGTCGGCGGCGAGAACTTCGGCTCGGAACTACTCGATGCGGTCGCGCCCGGACGCACCGTCATCAACATCTACGGGCCCACCGAGACCGCGATCTGCACCCACGCCAGGACGCTGCACGAGGGTGACGACGTCGCACTCGGGCGCCCCGTCGCCGGGATGCGGGCAACCGTGCTCGACGCCTCGCTGCACCCGGTGCTGCCCGGAGTCGAGGGCGAACTGCACCTCGCCGGAGTACAACTCGCACGGGGTTACCTCGACCGGCCGGGCCTCACGGCGACACGCTTCGTCGCCGACCCCTTCGGCCCGCCGGGAAGCCGGACCTACCGCACCGGCGACCTGGCCCGGTGGACCTTCGCGGCCGATCCCGACAGCACCGAACCGGTCGTCCGCATCACCGGTCGCAGCGACTTCCAGGTCAAGATCCGTGGTCTGCGGATCGAGCTCGGCGAGATCGACGCCGTGCTCGCGTCGGCACCGGGTGTCGGTGGAGCCGTCACGCTGACGACGCCCGGACCGACCGGCGAGACCCTGCTCGTCTCCTTCGTCCATCCCGTCGTCGACGAGTCGGCCGCCCTGCGATCGAGCGATCTGCTCCGCCTCGCCCGCACTCGACTGCCGCGTCACATGGTGCCCACCGCGATCGTCGTCGTGGACGCGTTTCCGCTGACACCGGTGGGCAAGCTCGACCGTGCGGCGTTGCCGATGCCGTCCGCCCTCGTCGACGAGGACGACCGCGCTCCCGGAACCGCCGCGGAGGCAGCCCTCGCGGGTGTGCTCGCGCAGGTCCTGGGAGTCGAGCGGGTCGGTGTCACAGCGGACTTCTTCGCGCTCGGCGGAACGTCGCTGACCGCGACGCGCTACGCCGCACGCATCACCGAGGTCACCGGTGTGCCCGTCGCCGTGCGCACCATCTTCGATCGACCCACGGTCGCCGAGCTCGCCGAACTGCCCGAGTTCACCGACCTGACAACAGATCCGGGCACCCTCCCATCGGCCGCCGCGGTGACACCCGCGGAGCGACCCGATCCCGTCCCGCTGACGCCGGCGCAGCTGTCGATGTGGTTCTCGTCGAAGGTGGCGAGCACCGCCACGGCGTACACGATCGTGGCCGGACTGCTCGTGGAGGGTCCGCTCGACGTCGACGCCGTCGGTGCAGCCGTGAACGACGTGGTCGCGCGGCACGAATCGCTGCGCACCGTGTATCCCACGGTCGCGGGCGAGCCGGTGCAGGTGGTCCTCGACGCCGCTCCCGTCTCCGTCGAGCTGGTCACTCCCTCCGACTCCGACCTCGATCCGTCGGCGCCCGAGGTGCAGGCGGCACTCGACGACGTCGCCCGGCGACGGTTCGATCTCGCGATCGAGGCTCCCGTCCGTGCCGTCGTGGTGCGCCTGTCGGAGCACAGCCACGTCGTCGGCGTCGCGGTCCATCACATCGCCGCCGACGGCGAATCGGTGGCGCCGCTCACCACCGACCTGCTGCTGGCCTACGAGGCTCGCCGCACGGGAGTCGCACCGGTGTGGCCGACGGAGCCGGTGCAGTACATCGATCACGCGCTGGCACTCACACTCTCGGTGGGCAGCGCCGACCACACCCGCGCCGTCGACTTCTGGCGCTCCGCCCTGGACGGTGCTCCCCCCGTGCACTCGGTACCTCTGGACAGCCCGCGCCCCGACCGGCCCACCGGCCGCGCCGACGTCGTCGACGCGGTCCTGAGTCCGCAGGTCCGCGAACGCGTGCTGGCCTGTGCGGCCGATCACCGCGGTACCGAGTTCATGGTGGTGCACGCAGCACTGGCCGCCGTGCTGGCCGCGCACACCCCCGGGGTCGACCCGCTGCTCGGAACGGCGGACGTCGTCGTCGGCACCCCCTACGCGGACCGCGCCGGAGCCGAGTCGATGGTCGGCATGGCGGTGAACACCCTCGCGCTGCGGGTGCCGGTGTCGTTGGCATCCACCTTCGACGAGGTCGTCGAGCTGGTGCGGGACCGGGATCTCGCGGCGCTCGACCATGCCGCGGTTCCGTTCGAGACGCTGGTGTCGACACTGCAGCCCGAGCGTCATCCGGCACGCCACCCGATCGTCCAGATCATGCTCTCGGTCCACGCCGCTCCGCCGCTGCACCTCGACCTCGGCGGGCGCACCGTCTCCGCGCTCCGCCTGCCCGTGGAGCGATCCGCCTTCGATCTCGTCGTGACCGTCCGCGCCCGGACGGACGGTGGTGCCGACGTGTCGGTCACCTATGCCCGAGACCTGTTCCTGCCCAGCACCGCTCGTCACCTGGCCGACGCCGTGGTGGACACCTTGGACCGCGCCACGTCCGATCCCGCACTGTCGATCGCGAGCCTCACGGGCCCGTCCCGCCTCCCGTCCGAGACGGAGCTCCTGGACGTGCTGGTCGAGCGTGTCGCGCGCGACTCCCCGGAGCGCGTGGCCGTAGTCGCTCCCGAGGGCACCCGCACCTACGGTGAACTCCTCACCGCTGCAGACGCTCTCGCCGACCGACTCCGCGCAGCCGGCGCCGGGCCCGGACGTACCGTGGCGCTCGCGATGAGCCGGTCCGCGTCCTCGGTGACGGCGTTCTGGGCCGTCGCGAGGACCGGTGCGACGATCCTCCCTCTCGATCCGACGTATCCCGAGGAACGTCTGAGCTACATCCTCGACGACGCGAAACCCGTCCTGGCATTGCGAGCGGCCTCGGATCCCGTGGTCGCGCCGGACGCCGTCAGGTGGTGGACCCTCGACACCGACGGAACGCCCGATCACCCCTCCACGCCCGACGCGGCCCTGCCGGCCGCGGTCCGGCGCAGCCTCGACGACGTCGCCTACCTCGTCTACACCTCGGGAACGACCGGGCGCCCGAAACCCGTCGGCGTCACCCATCGCGGCATCGAGAGCCTCGCCGTCGCCCTCGGAACCGCGTTCGACACCGACCGGACGTCTCGCGTCCTGCACGCGGCGTCACCGGGGTTCGACGCGGCGATCCTCGAGATGTTGCTGACGGTGATCCGCGGATCGACGTCCGTGGTCGCGCCGCCCGCCGCCTACGCCGGCAGGGCGCTCGAGGCCCTGATCGAGCGTGAGCGCGTGGACGTGCTGTTCCTGACGCCTGCCGCGCTGGCGACCCTGGATCCTCACACCGTGTCCGGCGTGCGGTCGGTGGGCACCGGCGGCGAGGCGCTTCCCGCGGCTCTGCTCGAGGCGTGGGCCCCGGGTCGCCGCATGGTCAACGCCTACGGCCCCAGCGAGACCACGGTGGCGGCGACGACGGGCGTCCAGCGCGCCGGCCGCGCACCCCACATCGGACTCGCCGTGCCCGGGACCGCCCTGCGCGTGCTCGACACGACACTTGCCGAGGTCGCCGACGGCGACGTGGGTGAGCTGTACGTCTCCGGACCCGGAGTGGCACAGGGCTATCCGGGACGCCCGGGGCTCACGGCGGCACGCTTCGTGGCCGACCCGTCCGGCCGCCCCGGCGGCCGGACGTACCGCACCGGCGACCTGGTGCGGGTCGCATCCGACGGCATGGTCGAGATGACGGGCCGATCGGACACCCAGAGGAAGATCCGCGGTGTCCGCATCGAACCCGCCGAGGTGGAGGCCGTGTTGGCCGCACATCCGGCCGTGACGTCGGTGGCCGTCGTCGTCGAGGAGAACTCCGTCGGCGCGGCGCTCGCGGCACACGTCACGGTGCACGGCACCGTCGACTCCGCCGCCCTGCGGAGCTTCGCCGCCGAGAAGCTCCCCCGTGCCCTCGTCCCCGCGACGGTCACCGTGCATTCGTCGTTGCCGCGCACCCCGCACGGCAAGGTCGACCGACGCGCACTGCTCATCCCCCTGGGCCGGCTCGAACCGCTGGCTCCGGATCATCTGAGCGCCGCACCTACCCGGACGACCACCGCCACGGCGATCGCGCCCGCCCGGTCGTTGCTCGACACCGTCCGGAGCGTCTTCGCCGACGTGCTCGGGGTGGACGCCGTCGGCCCGGACGACGACTTCTTCGCTCTCGGCGGGAACTCCCTCGCCGCGGTGCGGGTCATGGACGTCCTACGTGAGCGCCTCCGTGCCGACATCGCTACCGACGTCGACCCCGATTCCATCGACGTCACCTGGTTCTTCGACGCAGCCACCCCGGCTGCGTTGTCCGCTCGCTTACAGGAGCTGATCATGCTCGACGACAATCACGGCACCCGAGGCGACGGCGGCAGCCACGCGAACGGTTCCTCCACGAACGGCTCGGGCACGAATGGGTCCGCAGCCAACGGAACCGCCACGAGGACCGGATCACACGCGGCACCCCCGCCCGTCGCCGAGCCGTCCGCTCGCACCCCGAAGCCACCGGTCCGCCGCACCAGCACCGACGCGGTGCTGCCGTTGCGTGCCGGCGACGACGGTGTGACTCCCCTCATCTGCGTGCATCCGGCGATCGGGCTCTCCTGGAGCTACACCGGACTGCTGCCACACCTCGATCCGTCGATCCCGGTGCTGGGTCTGCAGGCCCGCGGCATCGGCATCCCCGCACCCGAGCCCGCGTCGGTCGCGGAGATCGCGCGCGACTACGTCAACACCGTGCGCGCCCAGTTCCCCACCGGCCCCTACCGACTCCTCGGGTGGTCACTCGGCGGTCTCATCGCCCACGCGATGGCCGTGGAGATCGAGAAGCTCGGCGACGAGGTCGAACTGTTCGTCATGGACGCGTATCCCCTCGCCGGCAGCGACCGCCCGCGCACCGAGATGTCCGTGGCGTCGCTGATGCGTGAGTTCCTTCCTCTCGAGGTGACCGTCGACGACGACATCGATCTCGACGAGGCCATCGCCATGATCCGCGGCGCGGGGGGACCGACCGCCCATCTCGACGAGGGGCAGATGCGACGGCTGTACGAGCGCTACCAGCTTTTCGTCGACCTCGGCCACGACCACACCCCGGCCCGGTTCTCGGGCGATCTCCAGTTCTTCTCCGCGACCGTCGATTCCGATCCCACCCTCACGCCGTGGGCATGGCGGCGCTACATCGCCGGGTCGATCACCGACTACCCCGTCGACGTCCCGCACAACGCGATGGGCACGCCGGACGCGCTGGCCGCCGTCGCACGTCGCCTCGGCGGTGTGCGTCCGGCGCTGCTCGCCGGTGCCCGGTGACCGCCGGACTCTCCGGAGGAGCGACTCTCGCCGTCGACGTCCGATCGTTGGTCAAGGACTACACGGGACGACGTGACACGCACCGGGCCCTCGACGGCGTCGACCTCACGGCCGCTGCGGGACAGGTCACCGCGGTGCTCGGCCCCAACGGCGCAGGCAAGACCACCACCGTGCGGATCGTCGCGACACTGATTCGGCCCACGTCGGGTTCCGTCCACGTCGCGGGCGTGGACGCCGTGAAGGACCCGCGCACTGTGCGTGGGCTCATCGGGCTGTCCGGCCAGTACGCCGCCGTCGACGGTCGGCTCACCGGCTACGAGAACCTCCGTATGCTCGGGCGGCTCTACGGGCTCAGCAGCCGAGACGCACGCGCGCGGGCGCGCGAGCTCCTCACCCGGTTCCGCCTCGATGACACGGGAACCCGCTCGGTCTCCACGTTCTCCGGCGGTATGCGCCGTCGTCTCGATCTGGCGGGCGCGCTGGTGGCGCGGCCACCCCTCATCGTGCTCGACGAACCCACCACCGGCCTCGACCCCCGCAGTCGGAACGACATGTGGGACATCGTCACCGACCTCAAGGCGGACGGAACGGCAGTGCTGCTCACCACCCAGTATCTCGAGGAGGCCGACCGACTGGCCGACGCGATCGTCGTCGTCGACGGCGGTGTCGTCGTGGCCAGGGGCACCCCGTCCGATCTGAAGTCGCGCGTCCGTCCGCCGTCCGTCGAGGTGCGCCTCGCCGACCCTCGTGACCTGCGCCTGGCAGCGGATCTGCTCCCGCGGATGAACTTCCGCGTGCACCGCGCCTCTGCGTCCGCCGGGTGGTTCACGGTGGATGCGCCGTGGGGCAGCGAATCCATGGTCGACGTGCTGAGTCGCCTGCACGGCACCGGTATCCGTGTCGGCGACGCGCGGGTGAACGTGCCCGATCTCAACGACGTCTTCTTCCAGTCGACCGGTAGCGCGTCCCCCGCCGCCGCCCTCGCGACGGCCACCGCATGACCGCCGAACTGGTCGGTCCCCGCGGAGTCCGGGAGCAGAACGCCTCGAGCTTCCTCGTCGACTGCGTGACCATGACCCAGCGCAACCTGCTGACCATCCTGCGGGTCCCACAGCTGTTGCTCGGAGCGACGATTCAGCCCCTCATGTTCGTCCTGCTCTTCAGCTACGTCTTCGGCGGAGCACTGGGCGGTGCCACCTACCGCGAGTTCCTCATGGGCGGCATCTTCACGCAGACCGTCGTGTTCAGCGCCGCGTTCACGGCCATCGGGCTCGCGACCGACAGCAAGGAGGGCATCGTCGACCGGTTCCACTCGCTGCCGATGTCGCGTCTGTCCATCGTGCTGGGGCGCACTCTCTCCGACATGCTCGTGTCGGTGGTGAGCATCGCCGTGATGATCGGCGCGGGCTACGCCGTCGGGTGGCGTATCCGCGGGAGCGCTCTCGACGCACTGGGCGCCGTACTGCTGCTGATGTTCTTCGGCTTCGCCATGTCGTGGATCGGCGCCGTGGTCGGATCCGTCGCCAGCACTGCCGAGAGTGCCCAGAGCGCGCTCATGATCATTCTGTTCCCGATCACGTTCATCTCGTCCGCGTTCGTGCCGTCCTCGACGCTGCCGGGTCCGCTCCGCGCTGTCGCACAGTGGAATCCGATCACCTCGGTGGCCCGGTCGACGCGCGAGTCGTTCGGCAATCCCACCGCACCGTCCGTCGCGATCCGCGAACCGATCAACTGGGCGTCGACACACCCGATGCTGTACTCCGTGATCGTCTCGCTGCTGATCCTCGCGATCTTCGTCCCGTTGACATTGCGGGTGACCCGCTCACGCGAGGGCTAGTCCGTCCCGAGCGGATCGATCGAGACGGCGAGCCACACCACCGCGCTGCCCACAGCAGCCAGGGAGAAGGTGTCGAAGGCGCGCGACCGCACGGCCAGGATCCCGACACGCTCACTTCCGAGGCACAACCGGCACGCGGCGGCGATCAGGGTCGCGACACCGAACACGAACGCACCGCGGCGCCACCGGTCGGCGAGCACCAGGACCACGGCGACGACGATCACCAGCACGACGGCGACCACCGGAATGCTGCGCCGGAGCATGTCCCGCGCCGGCCTCCGCCGCGTCGGCTTTCTCACGAACGGCCGGCCTCCGGCCTTCCCGCTCATGACGAGACCGACTCCGATGCGGCCAGCATGCGCTCCGCGCGCTCGACGACGTTGCTCAGCAGGAACGCGCGCGTGAGGGGTCCGACGCCGCCGGGATTCGGGGACAGGAAGCCGGCGACCTCGTCGACACCGTCGGCCACGTCGCCCTTCAGCCCGTCGTCGGTGCGTGAGACGCCGACGTCGATGACCGCGGCACCGGGCTTGACCATGTCCGGCGTGATCAGTCCGACGACGCCGGCACCTGCGACGACGATGTCCGCGCGCCGCACCTCGGTGGCCAGGTCACGGGTGCCGGTGTGGCACAGCGTCACGGTGGCGTTCTCGGAGCGCCGGGTGAGGATGAGTCCCAGGGGCCGGCCGACCGTCACGCCGCGTCCGACGACGACCACATGGGCACCGGCGATGGGCACCTCGTAGCGACGCAGCAGGTGCACGATGCCGCGGGGAGTGCACGGGAGGGTGGAGTCCTCGCCCAGGACCAGTCGGCCGAGGTTGACGGGATGCAGGCCGTCGGCGTCCTTCTCGGGGTTCACGCGCTCGAGGGCGCGGTTCTCGTCCAGGTGCTTCGGTAGCGGGAGCTGCACGATGTAGCCGGTGCAGGCCGGGTCGGCGTTCAGCCCGTCGATGACGGCGTCGAGCTCGTCGCTTGACACGTCCGCCGGGAGGTCGCGCCGGATGGAGGCGATGCCCACCTTGGCGCAGTCGTTGTGCTTGCCGCGCACGTAGGCAGCGGAGCCCGGATCGTCACCGACCAGCACCGTCCCCAAGCCGGGGGTGATCCCACGCTCGCGCAGTGCGGTGACCCGCGCGGTGAGGTCGACGAAGATCTCGTCGCGGGTGAGTTTGCCGTCCAGTCGCGTTGCGGTCACACCGCACAGTTTCCCACGCTCGGGCAGGCGGGTGGGACATGGCAGGCTGAACGGGTGTTCCGTCTGATGTTCCACGAACCGCGTATCCCGCAGAACACGGGAAACGCCATCCGCCTCGTCGCCGGTACGGGGTGTGAGCTGCACCTGATCGAACCGCTCGGCTTCGACCTGTCCGAGCCCAAGCTGCGGCGCGCCGGCCTCGACTACCACGACCTGGCGTCGGTCACGGTGCACCCGAACCTCGAGGCGGCGTGGGACACCCTCGCGCCCGAGCGGGTCTTCGCCTTCACCGCCCATGCCACGACGTCCTACGCGTCGGTGTCCTACCGGGCCGGGGACGTTCTGCTGTTCGGGCCGGAACCCACCGGTCTGGCACCGGAGGTTCTCGCCGACCCCCATGTCACCGATCGTCTGCGCATTCCGATGCTCGCCGGGCGACGTTCTATGAATATCACCAACGCCGCATCCGTCGTCGTCTACGAGGCGTGGCGTCAGTGCGACTTCGAGGGCAGCGTCTGAGCTTCCCGGACTGTCGAATGGCGTTTGTGCTCCGGTCGAGGGCGCGCGGAGCGGGATCCCGCCGGATCGGCGCGCGAGAGGAGCAGAACGCCCACCCATCGGTGGATCAGCGGAAGTCTCGGGAGCGCAGCAGCACTCGCAGGTCCAGCGTCTCGAGCTTGTCGGCCACCAGCGTCACGACGCCCTCGGCGTTCTGCACGATGCCCCGGATGAACAGGGCCTGTGACAACTGCGCCGCCGAGCGGTATTTCTGCCACAGTCCCACCGAGCACACCACGTTGATCATCCCGGTCTCGTCCTCGAGGTTGATGAACGTGACGCCCGCCGCGGTGGCCGGACGTTGGCGGTGGGTGACCGCGCCGGCCACGAGCACCCGATCTCCGTCGGCCACCGACAGCAGGCGGTCGGCGGGGACGACATCCATCTCGTCGAGCCGCTCGCGCAGGAACTGGGTGGGGTAGCTGTCGGGTGAGACACCGGTGGCCCAGATGTCCGCGGCGGCCAACTCCCACGCACTCATTCCCGGCAGCGACGGAGCCCGGGTGGACGCACCCAGTGCCGGGAGTCGATCGGGGCGTTCGGCTGCGGCGGCCCCGGCTGCCCACAGCGCCTCTCGACGTGTCACACCGAAACACGCCAGGGCGCCGGCGGTGGCTAGCGACTCTGCTTGCGTGACGGAGAGTTCGACACGTCCGGTGAGATCGAGCAGAGACGTGAACTGCCCGCCGGACTCCCGCGCCGCCACGATCTTCTCGGCCAACGCCGTCCCGATGGACCGCACGTCGGACAATCCCAGGCGCACCTCGAGGCCGTTGTTCTCCACGGTGGCGTGGGCGAGACTGGCACGGACGTCCGGCCCGTGCACCAGGACACCGTGCCGCCGAGCGTCGGCCACCAACGATTGCGGCGAGTAGAAACCCATCGGCTGAGCGCGGAGCAGCCCGGCACAGAACGCCGCCGGGTGATGCAGCTTGAACCACGACGAGTAGAAGACCAGCGACGCGAAGCTCTGCGAATGACTCTCGGGGAAGCCGAAATTGGCGAAGGCGTAGAGCTTGTCGAAGATGCGGTCGGCCTTGGCGCCGGTGATGCCGTGCAGGTCGCGCATCCCGTCGTAGAAGCGTTGCCGCATGCGGTCCATCTTCTCCGGACTGCGCTTGGACCCCATGGCCCGGCGCAGTTGGTCCGCCTCGGTGGCCGAGAACCCGGCGACGTCGACGGCCATCTGCATCAGCTGCTCCTGGAACAGCGGTACGCCGAGAGTGCGTTCGAGTGCCCGCTCGAGCGACGGGTGATCGAAGGTGACGGGCTCGAGTCCGTTGCGGCGCCGGACGTACGGGTGCACCGAATGTCCCTGGATGGGTCCGGGTCTGATGAGGGCCACCTCGACGACGAGGTCGTAGAACTCCCGCGGCTTGAGGCGAGGAAGCGTCGCCATCTGGGCCCGCGACTCAACCTGGAACACCCCGACCGAATCCGCGCGCTGCAGCATCTCGTACACCGCGGCCTCGCCGAGGTCGAGTTCGGCGAGATCGACGTGCAGTCCCTTGTGCTCCTTCACCAGGTCGATCATGTAGTGCAGCGCCGAGAGCATGCCGAGCCCGAGCATGTCGAACTTCACCAGACCCACTGCGGCACAGTCGTCCTTGTCCCACTGCAGCACGGTGCGGTTCTCCATGCGCGCCCACTCGACGGGGCACACGTCGGCGATCGGCCGATCGCAGATCACCATGCCGCCGGAGTGGATGCCGAGATGCCGTGGGAAGTTCTCGATCTGCGCGGCGAGTTCGAGCACCGGGAGCGGGATGCTGGTCTCGCGGGCCTCGGCGGACAGGTCTCGCCCCGGCACCCCCGACCAGCGGGTGATCTGCTTGCTCCACGCGTCCTGCTGACCCTGCGATGCCCCCAGCGCCTTCGCCATGTCGCGTACCGACGACTTCCCGCGGTAGGTGATGACGTTGGCCACCTGTGCCGCGTAGTCGCGGCCGTACTTGGCGTAGACGTGCTGGATGGCCTCTTCCCGACGGTCGGACTCGATGTCCACGTCGATGTCCGGCGGGCCGTCGCGCTCGACGGAGAGGAACCGCTCGAACAGCAGACCGTTGCGCACCGGGTCGACGTTGGTGATGCCGATCGCGTAGCAGACAGCGGAGTTGGCCGCGGATCCTCGCCCCTGACACAGGATGTCGGCCCTCTTGCAGAAGTCGACTATGTCGTGGACCACCAGGAAGTAGCCGGGGAAGTCGAGTTCGGTGATGACGGCGAGTTCGCGGTCGATCTGGGCGTAGGCCGCAGGTTCGTCCTCGCGTCGACCGTAGCGTCGCTCGGCACCGCGCATCGTCAACTCGTGGAGCCACGTGATCTCGGTGTGGCCCTCCGGCACGTCGAACGGCGGCAGCTGCGGCGCGATGAGGTGCAGGTCGAACGCGCACTCCTCCCCCAGCGCCGCGGCGTGGGACACGGCGGTGGGATACGCCGAGAACAGCTGCGCCATTTCTGCGCCGGAGCGCAGGTGCGTCCCACCCAGCGGCGGAAGCCAGCCCGACGCGTCGTCGAGGCTGCGCCGCGCACGGACCGCTGCCATGGCCATCGCGAGTCGGCGCCGACTCGGCCGCGCGAAGTGCGCCGACGTCGTCGCGATGACCGGGAGCGACAACCGCTCGGCCAGTTCCGCGAGCACGTCGTTGCGGTCGTCGTCCTCCGCGATTCCCTGACGGGTCAGCTCCACCGTGACCCGGTCCCGACCGAACCTATCGACGAGTTCGCGTAGTGCCTGCTCTGCCGCCGCCGGCCCGCTCTCGGTCAGCGCACGTCGCACACTGCCCTTCCGGCACCCCGTCAGGATCTGCCAGTGCCCTCCTGCTGCGTCGGCCAAAGCATCGATGTCGTAGCGCGGACGCCCCTTTTCGCCCCCGGCGAGATGCGCGGTGGCGATCTCCCGGGAGAGCCGTCGGTAGCCTTCCTGCCCGCGAGCGAGTACCAGCAGATGAGTTCCGTCCGGATCGGCTGCGCCGGTCCGTGATTCGGTCGGCATGCCCGGGTCACCGAGCGACAACTCGGACCCGAAGACGGTCTTCATCTCCAACTCGCGTGCCGCCTCCGCGAACCGCACGACGCCGTACATGCCGTCGTGATCGGTCAGCGCGATGGCGTCCAGACCCAGCCGTACGGCCTCCTCGACCATTTCCTCCGGCTGGGAGGCTCCGTCGAGAAAGCTGAAGGACGAGTGGGCGTGCAGTTCCGCGTAGGGAACGGTGTCACGCGGCCGCACCACCGCACCCTCGTAGGGATCACGCTTGCGCGACCACGCCGGACTGTCACCGCCGTCGCCCATCGCGAGCGGATCGATGACGCGGGGCTTTCCCGAGAGCAGACGCTCCATCTCGGTCCACGTGGGCGGCCCGTCGTTCCAGCCCATGACGCACCCCCACTCTTCGAACGTATGTTCCCATTGGACCATCACCTCCACTCCGACGGCAAGTCGACGGAAACCGTGGTCTCGCCCGGAACCACACCCCCACGGGGACACCCGGTACGAAAGGTGCCGAATGGTCCGCTTCCGTTGCACACTTCCTCTGGAAGCGACCATCGACGACGAAGAGGACATGCCGTGCGAATGCTCACCCGAACCCTTCTCGGCACTGCAGCAGCGATTCCCCTGGCCCTCGCCACTCCCGGTCTCGCTGCCGCGGCGGAACCCACCGACGTCACCTACTCGTTCGCTGTCGACGGCACGTCCGTCACCGACACCATCACCTCTGCTGCCGACGGCACCCTCAGCTGTGCCACGTCGTTGGCACCCGCACCGGACGGCGTTCTGCCGCCGCTGGAAGACATTCTCGGACCCGGGCAGACCCTCTACGACGGCGGTGACATCGAGCCCGGCACGTCGACCCAGACGGTGTCCGACGTTCCTCCCGGCTCGTACGTCGTGCTGGCGACGTGCGCACTCCAGGACGGCGACGCGACCGAGGCGATGTGGGTGTCCGACTACCCCGGTTTCACTGAGTACATGGCCACGGTGTTGCCCTGGACCGTGTACACGGTCCAGCAGGCGTCGACGGTGATCACGGTGCCCGAGGCAACACCGGAACCGGCTTTCCCGTCGCTCGACGACCTCGCGGACGCCTTCGGCAGCTGACCTGTCGACCGTTCGACGTCGGGTTTGGGGAACGGACGAATCGGGCACATCACGGCGATGTCGACTGCCGAACACGCGCCCACCGCCACCGTCTTCGCGCCGTCCCCGCTGCTCACCATCACCCTGGACGCAGCGCCGAACGGCGACACCGAACTCCACGTGCACGCCGGCGGCCAAGGCCACTGGATCGCCCGCATGGCCACCAACCTCGGCATGGACGTGACGCTGACCGGCGCGTTCGGCGGCGAGAGCGGCGGCGTGCTGCGCGATCTGATCCACCGCGAGGGCATCACCGTGCGTGCCGTGGACATCGGTGACGAATCCGGGTCCTACATCCACGACCGGCGCGACGGCGACCGCACCGAGGTGGCGACGATCGATCCCCCGCACCTGGCCCGGCACGCGCTCGATGATCTCTACGGGATCACCCTCGAGTCCGGAGCCTCGTCCGACATCGTGCTGCTGGGGGGCCCGCACACCGGGTCGGTGGTGCCCGCAGACTTCTACCGACGGCTCACGACCGATCTGCGATCGCTGTCGAAGCCCGTCGTCGCGGACCTGTCCGGACCGACCGCGACGGCGGCTCTGCAGGGCGGGCTCACCGTGCTCAAGATGAGCCACGAAGACCTCATCGAGGACGGGCGCGCGGAGTCGGAGGACCCGGACGTCCTCATCGAGGCGATGCGCGCCCTGCACGACGAGGGTGCCGACATCGTGGTTCTCTCCCGCGCGGCGGACCCGGCGCTCGCCCTCGTCGACGGCACGGTGCTCGAGGTGGTCACTCCCGACCTGGAACAGACGGACCACCATGGTGCGGGCGACTCCATGAGCGCCGGCATCGCCACCGGACTCGCCCGCGGCATGTCCATCGAGGAGGCACTCGCCCTCGGCGGCGCCGCCGGCACCGCCAACGTGACCCGCCGCGGACTGGGTACAGGACAGGTGGGGCTCGTCGAGACCATCATGTCGACGGTCGAGGTACGCCCCTTCTCGTCCTGACCGGCTGCACCCACTCGCAGGAGGCACACGTGCGCGTGCTCATCACGAACGACGACGGAATCGACAGTCACGGGATCGCCGTGCTCGCTCGGGTCGCCGTCGAGGCCGGTCACGACGTCGTGGTGGCGGCGCCGCACGAGGAGCGCAGCGGTGCGAGTGCGTCGCTGTCGGCGCTCCAGAACCGCGACCAGCTCGTGGTCTCCCGCGTGTCGGTCGCCGACCTGGACGTCGACGCGTTCGCCGTGCAGGCCTCGCCCGCCATGATCGCGTTCGTCGCGACGCGCGGAGCATTCGGTCCGCGGCCGGACATCCTGCTGTCCGGCATCAATCACGGTCCGAACACCGGCTCCGCCGTTCTGCACTCCGGCACCGTGGGGGCGGCCCTCACCGCGTCCACCCACGGGGTTCCGGCGATGGCCCTGTCCCTCGCCGGCCTCGACACGGCGTCTCTCGCCGCGCCTGGCGACATCCACGACCAGATCGACCGTGAGGTCGCCTCGGGCGCTCCGAGCTGGGACACCGCCCACCTCGTGGCCCGGCGCGCACTCGACTGGTTCGTCGACCACGGTGCGGCGGACTGGGTCCTCAACGTCAACATCCCGCCGGTCCCCCCGTCGGAACTCCGCGGCGTCCGGCCAGCAGAGCTCGCCGCCTTCGGCGCGGTCCAGGCCGAGATCGGTGAGAAGGACGACGAATTCGTGACCGCCCGTTTCGACGCCATCGCCGCAGCCGACGACGACGAGAGCGACGCCGGACTGGTCGCGCGTGGGTGGGCGACGGTCACTGCGCTACGCCCGCCGTCTGCGGTGGAGGTGGACCTGTCCGGGTTGGAGTGATCGCGTCCTGTCACAGCAAGAGCAGCACGGCACCGACGAGGAGCAGGCCCGGGCCACGCAGGACCTGACGGATCACGTCGACCGGCACCGTACCGAACATGGTCACCACGGCGAGGCCGTCGTAGACGCGGGGCGGCGCGGTACGGGACCGGACCACGGCGATCAGCGTCGTCGACCCGACCACGATGCCCGCCCACCACGACACCGCCGCCGCTACCGTGACTGCGACGGTGAGCGCCACCAGCGACGGCACCACGAGGAACGCACCGGCCATCGTACGGTCCGGCAGCGCGAGTGAGAACCGTAACGATCTATCCGCCAACATATCTCGGAACCCGATGCTGGCCGCCGACGTCGCCACGTAGCCCACGAGAAGGCCCACGACGCCCGCCCAGTACGGCATCGACACCGCGGAGGCGGCGAGCACGAGACCGAGTCCGGTCACCAGGACCGCCGGCAGCATCGTGTTCCGGCGATGCCGCATCAGGTCGGACCGCACCAGGGCGCGGACCGGGCCGACGGATCTTCCGGCACGACCCCGCGGGCGCACCGCCCCTCGGCGTCGGTGGGCCCTGGTCTCCAGCGCGGACACGAGGAACCCGACGTCGAGGAAGGACAGTCCCGCGGACCCGGCCGCCAGCAGATCGGCCCCCGACGTCAGGGACGTCCGACGAATTCGCCCGAGGCGGGAGTCGGCCGCCCACCATCCGATGACGGCCGCGACGGCGAGCACAGTCGCGCACGCGACAGCTGGAGGAGGCGGTGCGAGCGTCGCGACGCCCGCCGACACGACTGTTCCGAGCTCGATCATCGGCAGCGCGGACGACCACCTGCGGGACTGCTGCCCCAACACCGCCAGGGCGACCACCAGCGCACCGGCCGCCGCCCCGACGGCGGCCAACGGCCACCAGGACGTCGCACCCGCGACCAGTGCCAGCAGACGAGCGACCAGCACTCCGAGTGCGACGAGCGCGCCGGTCCAGGCGAGCACCTGGCCGCGCAGAAGAGTGCGTCGATCGAGCGGCGCCGACACGAGCCAATGCGTCGTGGCCGCGTCGGTTCCGATCGGTCCGACGACGCGCAGGACATGGAGTGCGGCCGCCGCGAGGACAATTCCGACACTCGTCGATGCCGACGCCGACAGCACCGGGTCCAATGTGAATCCCGTCCCGCGGCCGGACAGCACCCATAGCGCGACGGCCACCGTCGACAAGGCGCCGCCACCCCAGATCGACACCTGCTCGACCGCACTCTCGGTGCCGCGGCGGCGTCGGCGGAGCTCTCGGTGCAGATCGGCGGCGGAGGTCATCGCCATGTGTCGGCGTCGACGACGACGTCGGCCACGGCGTCGACGATTGCCCTGTCGTGCGAGACGAACAGCACCGCCACTCCGGCCTCCTTCTCGGCCGCCAGTGTGCGGGCGAGCCACGCGCGCCCGTCCGAGTCGAGATGCTGCTCCGGTTCGTCGAGGACGAGGACGCGACGAGGTCGCACGAAGGCGGAGGCCAGGACGAGCCGCCTACGCTGACCACTGGACAGCGTGACCGGGAGCTGATCGGCCGCGGCGGACAGGGCGAGCCCGTCGAGGATCGCCGTCACGACGGCCTCCGCGTCGTCGACCGCATGGGCCGTGGCGATCAGTGTCAGATGTTCGCGCACCGACAGGTGAGGGAACATGCCCCCGTCGTCGAGGACGGCCGCGATCGCCGTACGGGTGGCGGGATCGGTCTCGTCGAGGTCGGTGCCGTCGAGGAGCACGCGCCCCTCGTCGACGTCGTCTGCGCCGACGGCACAGCGGAGGAGCGTCGATTTTCCGGAGCCGTTGGCACCGACCACGGCGCAGGCCGAGCCGGGACGAGCAGTGAGGTCGACGTGCCGGAAGACGGTGAACTCTCCGTGGGCACGGGTGATGCCGGAAAGGTGCAACATGAGGTCTCTCTCCCACGATCCGAGATGTGAACGGTGTCGTCGGTGCGGAGACGCACGGCGCCGATCAGCTCGGCTGCGCCCCCGCGAGAGCTCCGGGTGCTCGGGGCATGGGACGGCCCGGCGTGGCGGGGTGGGACTGACGGCGGAAGGATCCGCGCAGTCGGCGTTCGTCGGCGGGAGGGCCGTTCGCCGACTCGACGCGCCCCACGAACGACTCGGGTCGCAGGAACGCGGCGGCGAGCAGAGCCACCGATACGGTGACGGCCACAGCTACGGCGACCTCGATGGGTTGCGGCATCGCGACGATCAGCGTGAGAGTCGTCGAGAGCACGAGCATCGCCACCGTCAGCCGTTCGCTGATCTGCCGTGCCGTTCGCATGGCCCGAACTGTACCGCCCGGTCTGTCCCCGCTCTCAGAGCTTCCCCAGAACCGTTCACTACAGTCACACACGACCGTGGATGCTCGACCTGACCGATATGGGGATTTTCTGTGACTCGCTGGGCTTCGTTCGTGGTGTCGCGGGCACGGTGGGTCCTGACCGCCGCGATCGTCATCGTTCTGGCAGGCGCCACGTGGGGACTCGGGGTCTTCGGCAGCCTCAGCCAGGGCGGATACGAGGATCCCGGCAGCGAGGCCGTGCAGGTCGCCCGACAGATCCAGGGCCTGGGAACCGCCGCCCCGGACATCATCGTCATCTACTCCGCGCCCGACGGCCGCACACTCGACGACATCGGCGCGGACGTCACGCCGGTGCTCGACGCGTTCCGGGCGGAGGTGGGTCCGAACGACATCACCTCCTACTGGACGGCCGGACCGGTGCAGAAGCCGTTCCTGGAGAGCAAGGACGGCACGAAGGGACTCGCGACCGTCACCCTCGGCGACGCCAGCGGCATCACGGTCGCGTCGTTCTCGGAGTTGCTCCCCAAGCTCGAGGTCGCCGGCATCGACACGCAGTTCGCGGGCGCCTCCGTCGCCGGCGTCTCCTTCAACACCCAGCTCCAGGAAGACTTGGTCCGTGCCGAGATCATCGCCATCCCGATCACGCTGATTCTTCTGGTCGTCATCTTCGGCGGCGTCGTGGCCGCCGCAGTGCCCGTGATCGTGGGAGCGCTCTCGGTGGCCGGCGCGCTGACCGTCCTGCGCATCTTCACCACGTTCACCGAGATCAGTTCCTTCGCCGTCAACGTCGCCAGCCTGCTGGGTCTCGGACTCGCCATCGATTACGGCCTCTTCATCGTCAGCAGGTTCCGCGAGGAACTCAGGGGCGGAGCCACGTCCCACGAGGCCGCACGACGCACGATGCTCACCGCCGGGCGCACCATCGTCTTCTCCGGTCTGCTGCTCATCTGCGCCTTCGCGGGGATGCTCGTCTTCCCGCAGGCCATCATCCGATCCCTCGGCTTCGGCGCGATGGCGGCCGTCGGATGTGCGGCTCTGCTGTCGTTGACGGCTGTACCGGCCGTCCTGGCCATGCTGGGTGACCGCATCAATGCCATCACCTGGTCCAGGACCGCCTCGGATCGCGGAGATGCACGCGCACACAGGTTCTGGGGCGGGGTCGTCACGAAGGTGATGACGCGCCCGATCGCTGTCGCCACCCTGATCATCGTCGGCCTGCTGGTCGTTGCCGCACCGCTGGTCAAGGCCCAGTTGGGCGAGGTGTCCTACACCGCGCTGCCCGCCGACGATCCCGCGCGTATCGCGTTCGAAACCCTCGCCTCGGACTTCAGCAGCACCGGCGACAGCGCCACCATCGTGTTGGACGGAGAGTCGGCGCGGCCGGACGGCCCCGCCATCAATGCGGTCACGACGGCTGCGCGCGCGGTGAGCGGGATCGCCAACGTTCAGTTCGGCACGGCCAGCGGCGACTTCGTGGTCATCAACGCGACCTTTTCCTCGGACGTGTCCCAGGAAGCGCAACAGGATGTGGTGCAACAACTCCGCGCGATCCCGGCACCCGACGGAACCGACCTGACGGTGGGCGGAGCGGCGGCCCTGGTCCTCGACGGCAACAACGCCATCGTGAACTGGCTGCCGGTGATGCTCACCATCATGGTGGTGTCGACGCTGATCCTGCTGTTCCTGGCGTTCGGCTCGGTGGTGCTGCCGATCAAGGCTGTTGCCATGGCGGGACTGAGCATGGCCGCGACGTTCGGGGCTCTGACGTTCATCTTCCAGGAGGGTCACGGGGCGGGCCTGCTCGGCGTCACACCGGCACCGCTCGAGGCGACGTTCGTGGTTCTCATCCTCGCGGTCGTGTTCGGGCTGTCCACCGATTACGAGGTGTTCCTGATGTCCCGCATGGTGGAGGCGCGCACGGCCGGTGCCACCACCGAGGAGGCGGTGCTGATCGGCGCCCAGCGGACCGGACGCATCGTGACCGCGGCGGCGTTGATCCTGATCATCGTGACGGGGGCGTTCTCGATGTCCGGACTGTCCATCATGCGATTCCTGGGTGTCGGCATGATTCTGGCGTTGATCATCGACGCCACGATCATCCGTATGCTGCTGGTCCCGTCGCTGGTCAAGCTCATGGGCGAGGCCAACTGGTGGGCACCCGCGTGGATGAAGAAGGTGCACGAAAAAGTCGGCATCGGTCACTGATACCGCCGGTACTTACTCCGCGGTAAGGTCCGCGCATGAGTACTTACGTGGTCACCGGTGGCACAGGATTCCTCGGCCGGGCCGTGGTGCGCCGGCTGGTCGAACGCGACGCCAACGCTGTGGTCCACGTTCTCGTGCGACCGACCTCGGAACACCGCCTGAGCGGCGTCGCGGAGTCGTCCGGTCACCGCGTTCGCCCGCTGATCGGCGATCTCGAGCGACCCGGTCTCGGCATCGACGACTCAGCACTGTCCGCTCTGACAGCGGTCGACCACGTGATCCATCTCGGCGCGATCTACGACCTGACCGCCGGCGAGGACCAGGAATCGACCAACGTGCAGGGAACGGCCGCAGTCGCCGAACTCGCCCGGTCACTCGGCGCCACCCTGCATCACGTGTCGTCCATCGCGGTGGCCGGAGACCATCGAGGGGTGTTCACCGAGAACGACTTCGACCTCGGTCAGAACTTTCCGACGGCGTACCACCGCACGAAGTTCGAGGCGGAGAAGGTGGTCCGCGAGACTCCGGGCCTCACCTGGCGGGTCTACCGACCGGCAGCAGTGGTCGGTGACTCGACCACCGGCGAGATCGACAAGATCGACGGCCCGTACTACCTCTTCCGGCTCATCTCCCTCCTCGCCGAGTTGCCCTCGGCCCTGCCGATGACGGTGCCCGCACTCGGCGCGACCAACATCGTCCCGGTCGACCACGTCGCCGACGCGCTTGTCGCCCTCCTGCACGCCCCGGATCTCGACGGCCGCGTGTTCCACCTCGTCAACCCGCGTCCGCAACCGATGCGGGAGATCTACTCCGCTCTCGCCGACGCGGCCGGCGCACCCCGCGCCGTGGGGAGCATTCCCGGCTCCGTCGTCACGCCGCTGCTCCGCTCGACCAATCGTCATGTCGTCGCCGCCCGCGACGCGGTGTTCGAGAACTACGACATCCCGCCCGTCATGGCCGAGCACCTCACGCTGCCCACCCGATTCGACTCGACCCTCACCCGTGCCGCACTGAACGAGGCGATGGGCGAGAACGCGGCCCGCGTACCGGAGTTCCGCACGTACGCACCCGCACTGTGGTCGTACTGGCGTGCGCATCTCGACCCGTACCGGGCGCGACGCGACGATCCGGCCGGGCCACTGGTCGACCGACACGTCGTCATCACCGGCGGTTCCTCGGGTATCGGCAAGGCCTCTGCCTTCGCTGCGGCCCGCAAGGGCGCGCGCGTCATCATCGTCGCCCGCGACGAGGCCAAGCTGGCGGCCGTCGTGGAGGAGATCCGGGCGAACGGCGGCGACGCGCACGGCTACGTCTGCGACATCACCGACGACGCGTCCGTCGCCGAGACCGTGGCCGCGATCCTGCGCGACCACGACCACGTCGACATGCTCGTCAACAACGCGGGCAGATCGATCCGGCGCTCACTCACCCTGTCGACCGACCGTCTGCACGATTTCGAGCGGACCATGGCCGTCAACTACTTCGGGGCACTCCGCCTGATTCTCGCGCTGCTCCCCCACATGCGCGAGCGGAAGTATGGCCACATCGTCAACATCAGCAGCGCCTCGGTGCAGAGCCACCCGCCGCGCTTCGCCGCGTACGTGGCGAGCAAATCGGCGCTCGACGCCTTCACCTCGGTCGCCGCTTCGGAGACCCTGGCGGACGGTGTCTCGTTCACCACCGTGCACATGCCCCTCGTGGACACCCCGATGATCGCCCCCACCGGCAACAAGAACGTCAACAAGGTCGAGACGCCGGAGAAGGCCGCCGCGATGGTGATGCGGGCACTGATCGAGAAGCCCAAGCGCATCGACGTTCCCACCGGAACCGCCGCGGAGTGGGGCAACCTGCTGATGCCTCGCTCGAAGGACCGCGTGCTGGCGTCGTACTACAAGGCGTATCCGGACAGTGCCGCCGCCAAGGGAATCACCGACACCAGCTCGTGGTCGTCCGGTCCCCGTGCACCGAAGAAGAACCGACGCGAGTTCCGGATGCCCCGGGTCGTGCGGCGGGCCGGACGATGGGTTCCCGGCGCCCACTGGTGATGTCACAGATGCCGGCTCTCTCTCGTCCTACTCTCGAACGGGTTCCACCGAGGACTCGCACGAGGGAAGGATGACGCCATGCGGATCGCAGTGGCAGGCGGAACGGGCGCAGCGGGGCGGCACGTGGTGGAGCAGGTGCGGGCGCGAGGACACACTCCCGTGGTACTCGCGAGATCGGCCGGAATCGATCTCGTGCGGCCGACGCCGGAGCTCGACCGGGCACTGACGGACGTCGACGCGGTGATCGACGCCGCGAACGTCACGACGATGTCGGCGCGCGCGTCCGAGAAGTTCTTCGGCGCCGTCACGTCGACGTTGCTGGCCGCCGGTGAGCGCGCGGGAATCCGTCACCACGTGGCGTTGTCCATCGTGGGGTGCGATCGTGTCGACTACGGCTACTACGCCGGTAAACGTCTGCAGGAGAAGCTCGTACGCGAGTCGACGCTGCCAAGGACGATCCTCCGTGCGACGCAGTTCCACGAGTTCACCGATCAGGCTCTCGCGATGACTTCGGGTCCGGTCGCGATGGTCCCGACGATGCGGAGTCAGCCGGTCAGCACCGCCGAGGTCGCCGCACACATCGTCGACCTGGCGGTGGGGACACCGCTCACCTCGGTCGTGGAGTACGCCGGTCCGCGCCCGGAGTACCAACCCGATCTTGCCCGGAGGCTGCTGCGCGCGCGTGGATCGAAGCGTCTCGTCCTCCCCCTGCGGCTGCCGGGCGCCGGGGGTCGCGGCATGGCGAACGGTGGGCTCCTTCCCGGTCCGGACGCTGCGCACGGTGAAGAGACGTTCGATCAGTGGCTCGCGCGCGTGGGTGCCTCGACCCGGTGAGTGTCACCGACGACTTCGTCCGCGTCCGCCCACGGCTGGTCCGCATCGCCTACGCCGTCCTCGGTTCGCACGCCGACGCCGAAGACGTCGTGTCCGACTGCTGGCCGAAACTGGTCGCGGCCGATGCGACGTCACCCGTTCTCGACGTCGAGGCGTGGGCCGTGGTCGCTGTCTCGCGCGCAGCACTGGACGTGCTGCGGTCGGCCCGCGTGCGACGAGAGACGTACGTGGGACCGTGGTTGCCCGAGCCGTTGGTCGGACCGGCCGACTCGCCGCCCGACCGGGTGACGCTCGACGAGAGCGTGCGCTTCGCGCTCATGGTGGTGCTCGAGACGCTGTCCCCGGCCGAACGCACGACATGGGTCCTGCACGACGTGTTCGACGTCCCGTTCGACGAGATCGCGCGGATCGTGGGCCGCACTCCGAATGCCGTGCGGCAGCTCGCGTCTCGTGCACGACGGCACGTGACGGAGGGGGCTCCACGTTTCGCGGTGTCGCCCGAGCTGCATGCCGGCGCCGTGCGTGACTTCACCCGTGCCGCCGGTACGGGAGTGCTCGCCGATCTGCTGACGACGTTGGACCCCGACGTCGTTCTCGTCAGCGACGGGGGCGGAGTCGTCTCGGCGGCACGGCGTCCCGTGATCGGCGCCGACCACGTCGCGAGATTCCTCCTCGGCATCGCGGCGAAGGCGGGAGACGGTCTGCGGGTGCGTCCGTGCCGTGTGAACGGCAGAACGGGACTCGCCCTCGTGGCGGGCGACGGGTTGGTCGGCGTCGTCTCGTTCGAGGTGTCGTCGACGGGCCTGGTGTCGCGGATCGACATGATCCGGTCACCAGCCAAGCTCGCGCTCGTCGACCCCTCGGTCTGGCAGGACCGACCCGACAGCTAGCGGCCGATCGAGTCGAGGGACGCGAGCGTGCGCACCACCGCGCTCGCCGCCTCGACACCCTTCTTCTCGAGGTGCTCCGCGAAGAAGCTCGTGTGGTCGGCATGCTCGTGGAAGTGGTGCGGGGTCAGCACCACCGAGAACACGGGCACATCGGTGTCGAGCTGCACCCGCATGAGTCCGTCGATGACGGCCGTCTCGACGAAGTCGTGCCGGTAGATACCGCCGTCCACCACCAGCGCCGCCGCGACGACGGCCGAGTACCGGCCCGTGAGCGCGAGTCGCTTGGCGTGCAGGGGGATCTCGAACGCACCGGGCACCTCGAAGGTGTCCACGTCACGCCCGAACTCCCGCACGAAACCCTGGCGCACCCGGTCCACCAGTTCGCGATGCCAGGTGGCCTGGACGAAGGCAACCGAGGGAGTCGCGTCCGTCGTCATCGAACGGGCGCGAGCACGGTCAGCACCGGCGCCGCGGTGACGATCGAGCCGAGTTCACTGCGGCCTTCGGGCGTCGCCCGGAACGCCCGGTAGGCGGCGTCGGCCTCGACGCTGGCCCAGCTCTCGACGATGACGACGTGCGCCGGATCCTTCACGTCCGCCGTGACCTCGACACCGAGGCATCCCTCGAACGCGCGGGTGGCGACGAGGGTCTCGTCGATGATGCGGTGCGACTCCTCGAGCCGGGCGGGATCGAGACGCAGTTCGAGCAGAGCGGTGATGGCCACGGGACGTCCGTTCGGTCGGGGATCGTTGTCGATCCCAGTTCACCACGCGTGTGGTCAGCCCCAGTTGGCGGCATCCGTCAGACAGAACGGATGGCCGGCCGGATCGAGGAGAACGCGCCACGTCTCACCCGGCTGTGGTTCGGCGAGCGTCGCCCCCAGCTCGATCGCACGGGCCTCGGCGGCCGGGATGTCCTCGACCGCTACGTCGAAGTGGAACTGCTTGCTCCCGTCGGGGTTCGGCCAGGCGGGTGGCCGATAGCCGTCCACGCGGCCGAAGCCCAGCGCCGGGCCCCCGTTCGCGGCAGAGAGCATGGCGTAGTTCTCGCCGTCGCCCATCGTCTGGGTCAGACCGAGGAACGCCGCCCAGAACTCGGCCACAGGAGGAACCTCGGCACAGTCCAGAGTCATCATCGCCAGTCGCGTCGTCGTCATGACCCCAGCCTCCCTCACCATCGGGACCGTGACTTGAACAAACGCGTCACCTCGAGCGGTACGGTTCGCTCCGTGACGGAGGATCCGTTGACCCGAGCAGGCCGACGCGCGCAGTCGGCGATCCTGCACCCCGCGCGTGCGGAGGGTCGGATCACCGTCGGCCGCTCCCGCCCTCCCGACGACCTCTCGACCCTCGTCGACTACTTCTGGTGGGTGGAGTGGCACTGCCCCGAACCGCACGTGCAGGAGGTCGTCCCGCGCCCGGTGGTCCATCTGACGGCGGAATCTCGGGACGGCGCTCCGCGGCTGCTGGTGCACGGCGTGATGCGACGTCGCTTCCAGCGCACCCTCGTCGGCGACGGGCGCACGGTCGCCGCAGCGTTCCGTCCCGCAGGTTTCCGCCCCGTTCTCGGCCGGCCCGTGAGCTCGATGACCGATCGGGTCGGGACCGTCGCGGACGTGCTGGGCACCGACGATCGCCGACTCGCCGGTCTCCTCCTCGACCCGGACGCGGACGTCACCACGTGTGTGGACCGACTCTCCTCGTGGCTGATCGAGCGGACCGCGACGGCCGACCCCGTGGCCGCCGACATCGCGGACCTCGTGGAGCTGGCCGAGACGGACACGACGGTCATCCGGGCGCAGCAGCTCGCGGATCGTGCGGGAGTGAGCCTGCGGACGCTGCAGAGACAGTTCGCCGACCATGTCGGCGTCGGGCCCAAGTGGGTGGTGCAGCGGTGCCGACTCCTGGACGTGGCGGGTGCCGCGCACACCGACGGCACGGTGGACTGGGCGGCGCTCGCCGCCGACCTCGGATACGCGGATCAGAGCCATTTGATCCGGGCGTTCACCACCCTGGTGGGTGGTCCCCCCGCGCGCTACCGAGCGGACACCTGACTCACCCGTCCCGCGTGTGCGCCTCCCGCGCCTCGTCGACGAGGCGGTGGATACGGCGTGCGACCTCGTCCAGCTGATCGACGATGTCGCGCCGAAGTTGGTCCACCGCATCCTGATCCAGCGGCACCGCGGGCGCACGATCGGGGTCACCGATCTCGATGAGCAACTCGATGTTGGTGCGCAAGGCGGTGAGCGGCGCCAGCAGCTCGGTACCCGCGTCGACGATGAGGTGGTTCTGTGCGAGCCGCGAGCGTTGCAGGGCCGCCAGCATGTCGTTGAACCGATCGGCGAGATGCGCCAGCTCGTCGTCACCCACCACGGCCACCGGACTGAGGTCGCCGGTCTCGGTGATCCGCCGCGTGGCGCGGGTGAGTCTTCCGACCGGGCGCAGGCCCGTCCGCGCCACCAGGTACCCCGACAACCCTGCCAGCACCACCAGTGCGCCGCCCACCGTGACGAAGATGAGGAGCAGTCCACTCATCACCCCGTCGAGCGACCGGTAGGACTCTCCGACCAGCACCGTCGACCCGCTCGGCGCCTTCTCGATGGCCACCGCGTAGCCGTTCAGGTCGGTGACGACGCGGTCCGACTCCCCCGCGACCACCGACGCGACCACCGGTTCCAGCACGCCGTCGGGAGAGGCGAACGGAGTGAAACTTCCGGACGCGGAGTACACGTCACCGTCCTCGCTGACGATGCCCACCTGCAGATAGCGTCCCGCGCGAGGTCCGGCAGCGAAACCGAAGGCCGCGGGCGAGAGTCCGGAGGAGTCACTGGCGATCAACTTGTCGGCGTCCCGGCCCACCCGATCGGCGAGCTGCGCACGCAGAGCGTCCTCGGTGACCATGTAGATCACGCAGGAGCAGATCGCGACGGCCAGCGCCGCCACGCTCACCGTGAGAAGTCGGATGCGACTCCGCAGCGACAGCGTCGCCGCGCGGGGCCGGGTGACGGTCATGACACGACGGTAACCGGCGGATCGCTCGGCGGCTGTGCAGTCCTATCGACCGCGTGCGAACCGGTCCCGCACGGCTCGGCCCCAGATCGGGAGGAAGCCGACCGTCATGTAGGCCAACGGTCCCACCGTCCCGCCCCACTTGACGATGCTGAGCGCACTCGACACGGTCGCGGTCGTGTCGGTGATGCGGCGGGTGTCGCGGTGGAGGTAGAGGTTGACGACGTTCTCGGTGATGTCCGCGGTGGCCGCGACGGCCGGGGCGGCGACGAGCACCGCGCGCAACGACCGCGACATGGGAACCAGCTCGGCGAGCCGCACGGCGCCCAGCCGCAGCGCCGCCGCGTAGAGCACCGGGTGGTGGAAGTTGGCGTGGTATCCGTTGGTCAGCTCCCGCGCGGCGCGTGGACTCATCCCGTCGACGACCGACCGGTAGCGCGCACCCGACGGACACACCTGCAGTTGCGCGTAGGCGGCCCCGCCCTGGCCGGTGACCCTGATGAGGCTGAGCTCGGACACGGCGTACATCAGGGCCCGAGCAGCGAGTTCGCCGTCGGTCCGGGTCACGGTGAACTGCTGGGTGGGTGCCGTCATGCGCCGACGGTAACGACTGTGGCCGCCAGGGACGGCGAGGACGTCGTCGGTTCTGGACGCCTCACAGGGCGCGGGGAGTTTCCTGGTGCTCGGCGAGGAACGGGCCGACCGCGGCGTCGAACTCGGCGAACCGATCCCGATGCACACTGTGGCCGCTGTCCACGGCGACGACCCGGCTGCGCGGCACCAGCGCCGTCATCGCCTCGAGGCGCGCGCGGTCGACCATGCCGGTGGGACCACCCACGACCAACAGCACATCACTCTCCATGTGGGCCAGCGACTCCCACCACAGCGGATCGGGGGCGCGGAACTGGGTGAGCGCGGACGAGGTCATCGACCGATCGAAGGCCAGCACGGCGCGGGGGTGTCGGATCACGCTGGTCGTGGCGTGCAACAGTTCGCGCGCGGACGGGAACTTCGTCGTGATCGACGGGGTCTCGTCACCAGGACGGATGGGGAGTGGAGCCTCCTCGACCACGAGCTTGCGCACCGTCGTCGGACGGCGTTGGGCGACGAGCGTCGCGGCGTGGCCTCCCAGGGAGTGGCCGACGAGGTCGACGCGAGTCAGCGAGAGATGATCCAGGAGCGCCTCGAGGTCGTCGCCGAACTCACCGAACAGGTAACTCCGTGCGCGTCCACTGCGGCCGTGCCCGCGGAGGTCGGGGACGACGACACGGCGGCCCCGCCGAACCAGCGTGCGCGCGAACGTGTCCCAGGTGTGGCCGTCGCCGCCCATGCCGTGCACCAGCACGACGGGCGACCCCAGCACGTCGGCACCACCGGAATCTCGATAGTGCAGCCGCACGCCCTCGGCGTCCACCACGCCGTCCGTCATGATCATCGAGCCATCCTCCCAGAGGCGCCGACCCTCACTCGTGGAGCATGGGCACCGATGTCTGCTCCTCTCGCCCGAGCAGCACACCGCGTGTGAGCGCGGAGGTGCCGAACCGGCGCTGCACTCCGTCGAGCGCCTCGTCCAGGGCCGTCCGGTCGATGGTCGGATGCTCGTCCTCCGGCGTCTCGAACGGCAGCTCGAGCTGCATCGCGGCGGCGCTCTCGAGATTCGACACCGCCACGCCGACAAGGGTGAGGCCCTGCATCGTGATGGTCGACATCGATGCGCCCAGCAGCGATCGGGCCGCGGTGAGCACGACGTGGGTGTCGGCCGTCGCGCGGCTCAGCGTCGTGGATCGCGTCGCTCGCGTGAAGTCGTCGAAACGCAGGCGCAGCGTGATCGTGCGACCTGCCCGGTGACCCTTCCGCATGCGGTGAGTGACACGGTCGACCAGTCCGACAAGGGCTGCGTCGATGTCCGCCGGGGTCTTGTGACGACGCCCCAGAGCATGTTGGGCGCCCACCGACCGCCGGCTCCTGCCGGTGCTCACCCGGCGCGCGTCGATACCGTTCGACAGGGCGTGCAGGTGCCGACCGGCGGCCGATCCGAGGACGGCGGCCAGCGCGCCCTCGCGGTGCGCGGCGAGGTCACCGATGGTGCGGATGCCCTGCGCGTGCAGCTTGTCGGCGGTGATCCTGCCGACGCCCCACATGCGCTCCACCGGAAGCGGATGCAGGAACTCGAGCTCACGGTCCGGCGGAACCTCCAGCAGGCCGTCTGGCTTGGCGACGGCACTGGCGATCTTGGCGAGGAACTTGGTGCGCGCCACCCCGACGGTGATGGGGAGACCGACGTCCTCCGCCACCGTGCGACGCAGGTCCCGAGCGATGTCCGACGGCGATCCGGACAGCCGCGCCAACCCGGTGACGTCGAGGAAGGCCTCGTCGATGGAGATGCCCTCGACCAGCGGGGTGACGTTCTCGAACACCTCGAAGACGTCCTTGCTCGCCTGCGAGTAGGCGGCCATCCGGGGCGGCACCACCACCGCCTGCGGGCACAGAGCGCGCGCCTGCCGGCCACCCATGGCCGTCTTCACGCCGAAGGCCTTGGCCTCGTAGCTCGCCGCCAGAACCACACCACCGCCGACGATGACGGGTCGCCCGCGCAGCGACGGGTCGTCCCGCTGCTCCACCGAGGAGTAGAAGGAGTCGAGGTCCGCATGCAGGATCGTGGCCTCGCCCGTGCGTTCCCGTGCGCGTTCCGCCGTCATTCGTAGATCCCTTCCACGAACCATCGTCCACCGTCGTGCAGGACCAGCAGGGCACGGGTGTCCTCCAGCAGCACCTGCGCCCGTGCCACCTGGCGGGCCGTGGAGGTGGCGCCGAGATCCCACCACCGCTCGTCCGCCGCCCACGGTCCCGCCCAGCCGTGCAGCACCCAGCTCCGCGATCCCCAGTCGACCCGGCCGGGCACGCGATCGAACATGCCGCGCTCGGTGACCTGCACCGCCACTCCCGACTCGTCGGTCACGGCGATCTCCGGACGCGTCGGCATCAGCGCCGAGGGCGACGGGGACGGCAACCGGCCGGGCCACGGAGCGGAGGGATCGGCATCGGGCACCGGCTCGTCGCCCCACGGCAGCATCGTCACGCGCTCACCCGGCCCCCGACCACCGCTGAGCACACCCACCTGGACGGCGTCGCCGCCCAGCAGACCCTGCACCCGCACCAGGGCACGGCGGGCCCGCTCGTCCTCGTCGCCGACTCCGCCCCACAGTCCCAGCTGCAGCGCACCCGCCGACACCACCTCCACCGGCTCGAGACGCAGCAGGACGATGCCGGCGGTCGGCTTGTTCTCACTGCGGCCGGTGAGCCAGCCGTCGAGCTGCCATCGCACGCGATCCGCGGTGCCCTCGGGAGTGAGCGGTTCCGCGCATCGCCACGTGCGGGAGAGGTGTTCACCGTTGGCCGTGGTGGCCTGCACCAGCAACCGGGTGCAGGCCACGGCCGCGGCCGACAGCGTCACGTGCAGTCTCTCGGCCAGGGCGCGACCCGCGAACGCCGCCGCGTCGACGCGATCGATCGGAGGGTCGCAGCGGTACTCGACCTCGAGATCGGGAGGAAGCACGCGCGCCGAGGGCGGCCGCTCCGGCTCACCTCGCGCGCTGCGGTGCGCGAGGACCGCGTCGGTGCCGAAGCGGGAGGCCACGTCCACCGGTGACAGTGCCCCGAAGTCCCCCACCGTGCGCAGACCCAGCCGCACCAGCAGATCCACCAGGTCCACCCGGTCCGGCGCCGCGAGAGACGGTTCCGCCGACAACTCGGCCACCGGGAGCGGAGCGAGGAACTGCGCGCCGCTCCCCCGCGGCACGATCGCGCCGTGCCGAGCCGCGACGACGGCTGTCGACACCTCGTCGGCGATCCCCACCTGGCACTCGACACCGACCGCCGCGACGGTGTCCACCAGTCGCTCCGCCGCGGCCTCCTCCGAACCGAAGTACCGCGCCGCACCGCGCGCCGACAGCAGCAACAGGCCGGGCCGCAGCACCTCGATACCGGGCACCACCTCGTCCACCGCCGAGGCGACCGGCTCGAACAGTCGCGCGTCACGATCCGGATCCGCCCGCGCCACATACAGTTCCGGACAGCGGGCCTGCGACTCACGGCGTCGGCCGCCGCGACGGACCCCCTCGGCGCGTGCCGTCGCGGAGCAGGCGACGACACGATTGGCGGAGACCACCGCCACCGGCGACGAGGCCGGGATCTCCGCCGCGGCGGCAGCGGCCACGGCCGGCCAGTCGGGGCACCACAGAGCCAGCACCCGGCTCCGACGGTCGGTGCTCACGACGGCAGCGCTTCCAGCACCGGATCCTGATGCGACACGGTGGAGTCGGCCGATCCCCACTCGACCCCGTCGCCCGTGGACGTCAGGGTCAACCGGCCGGTCCGTGGCCGGACGGCACGGCCCTGCACCTCGACGCCCAGATGCACGGCGCGCACCCGGCCGTGACCCGTACGGGCCCCCGAGCCGAGCCCGCCGTACCCGCGGATGCGGGCGTCCAACCGGAGCTCGGCGCCGTCCCAGCGTCCGTCGGTGACGATCAGCGTGGCGCCCTTGTTGCGCGCCCGAGCGACCACCGCCCGCGCTCGCGACGGCGGCACCGACATGCCGCCCAGCCCCAGCACCACCAGATCGATGCCGTCGAGCAGCACGGCGGCGACCTCCACCGGGTCCGGCCCGGGATCCGGGACCAGCGCCACCCGCTGCAGATGCGCCCCCATCTCCGACGCCGCCAACAGTCCCAGCCGCGGCAGACCGATGACGGCGGCGTGCCGTCCCGATCCGGTGACCGACGCCAGGATCCCGAGGAGCAACGATCCGGCGCCGGACACCGAGACCACCGTGCCGCGGGCCAACCCACCCTCGGGGAGCAGCGCCGACAACGCCTCCGGGACCGGGAGAACCGGGCGGACCCGGGCCGGCGCAGGATCCGGGGCAGGCGCGGTGGCCGTGAGGGTGACCGGTGCGGCAGGAGCGGGGGCATCGGCCACACGCGCAGGTGAGGACCGGATACGACGCCGCAGGAACTCGATCCGCTCGGTGCGGGACAGCCCTTCGAGGCCTTCGAGATCAACGGAAACAGGCATACTCACTCCCCGGTCGGGACGGTCGAGACTGCGTTGGAGACCCGGGGGAAGACCGAGAATTCGAACATACTTTCGAACGCTCACACCAGTAAAGCCGCTGCCCGTTCGAACGTCAAGACGCCCGGAAACGTCCTGGTGACAGCCCTGCCCGGCACTCGATCGGCTCGTCCGATAACCTCGAACACCGTGACTGATCACCAGCAGCCCAGCGGAGCGGTGGCCGGCTCGGGGCGCACGCGACCGGTCATCGGACCCGACTACCTCCTCGCCGGTCGCTACCGACTCGACTCCAAGCTCGGCGGCGGCGGAATGGGCGCGGTGTGGCTCGCGAGCGACACGTTGCTCAGCCGCAAGGTGGCCGTCAAACAGGCCACCTCGACCGTGGACCTCACTCCCGAGGCCGCCCGCGAGATCCGCGAACGCGCCATGCGCGAGGGGCGGATGGCGGCCCAGCTGAACAACCCGCACGCCATCGCCATGCACGACGTCGCACTCGACAGCGGCGAGCCCTGGCTCATCATGGAGTACCTCCCCGCCCGCAGCCTCGCGATGGCCCTCAACATCGCCGAGTCGCTGCCCCCGGACGAGGTCATCCAGATCGGTGCCCAGATCGCCGACGCCCTCACCGCCGCCCACGCCGCCGGCATCGTGCACCGCGACATCAAGCCGGGCAACATCCTGGTCGCCGATCGCGGCAGCGCGCTGGGCATGGTCAAGATCAGCGACTTCGGCATCTCGCGCGCCAAGACGGACACGCACGAGGAGAACAGCGCCGTCATCACCGGCACCCCCGCGTACTTCGCACCCGAGGTGGCGCGCGGCGCGGACCCCACCGAGGCCAGCGACGTCTTCTCGCTCGGCGCCACGCTGTACACCGCGACCGAGGGACAACCACCCTTCGGCATCGACGCCGACTCCATCGCCCTGCTGCACCGCGTCGCCGGGGGGCGCATCATCCCACCGCGCAAGAGCGGACCGATGACGGCCACGTTGCTGCACATGCTCGAACCCGACCCCGCGCGCCGCCCCACCATGGCCGAGGTCCGCACCCGCTTCGTCACCCTCGCCGTGGGCAAGAACGGCAACGCCGGATCGGTGATCAACCACCCGCTGCGCGCGGCCGACGGTCAGGTCCCGTTCTGGGCGCTGCGCGGCTCCCGAGTCCCGGGCACCTCCCGGCGAGGCGAACGCATCCACGGCCGCACCATGACGGGGCTCCCGGCAGCGGACACCGCCACCCCTCTGGATCGGGTTCCGCGTCCGACCGCGGCGTCCACCACGCCGGCACCCGGGCCGGCCCCACGCCCGACGTACTCGCCGCCCGCGTTCGAGACGAAGGAACCCAAGTCCTTCAGCGCCCCCGCCGGGCTGCCGCTCTACCTCGCGATCGGCGGCGCGGTGCTGCTCCTGCTCATCGTCCTGCTCCTGGTGCTCTGACCCGCTCCCGACCCGGCGAGTACGGCCGTACTGTCGCGAACATCCACCACAGGACGACAGTTCGGACGTACTCGCGAGATCGAGGTGGGTCAGGGGACGTCGACGGTCGCGACGAGCCCCCGGTGATCCGATCCCACGATGTCGACGGGCTCGAGGGAGCGCACCTGCGCGTCCCGCACCACGACGTGGTCGATCCCGACCACCGGTGGGTACCACGTGTCCATCGGGTAGGTCGGGATCAGCCCTGCACCGACAGCGTCCGCGGCGTCGACGTATCCACCGGTGAGCAGATCGCGGAACCGCTTGTGTGCGTGCGTGGAATTGAAGTCACCGCCGACGATCACCGCTCCCGGCGACGCCTGCGCCAACTCGTCACCGAGCATGTCGAGCTCCGACGCCCACACCGGGGTGGGTGTCGGCCAGGGCGGCACCGGATGCACCGCGTAGACCCGGAGCGGCTGCGCCGCACCGACATCGAGATCTGCCGTCACGCTCGCGAGCAGGTAACCGGGCAGTTCCCGGCCGTTCGACAGCGGGAACCGGCTGTAGATCGCGGCGCCCGCGCCGCCCTGATACGGCGCCACGAACCGGTAGGGCAACGCGGCGGAGAGCCCGGCGGCGTCGAACGCCCCCACCGACTCCTCGGTGAGCTCCTGCACGGTCAGGACGTCGATGCGGCGCTCCCGCACCGACGCCACCAGTGCCTGTGGATCCGCCTCTCCCAGTTTGACGTTCGCCTGCATCACGCGCAGCGGCTCACCGGGGGCGGCATCGGCGACTCCCGCGGCGCCCGGTACGTACAACGGCACCACGACCACTGCGGCCGACCCCAGGAGAACGGCGGACGCCGCGGCGATCCACCACCGCCGCGCGAGCAGGCACACCAGGATTCCGACGACGGTCACGCACAACAGGATCGGCGCTGCGGAGGCGGGACCCACGACCACCATGCTGCGGGTCTCGAGCATCGACGAGACGACGGCCACCAGACCCGCGGCGAGCCCACCGAGGCCGACGACGACGGCCGCGACCGCACGGGCCCTCATTCGATGCGCCGTCGGTGTGCCCAGCGGGTGAGGGCGTTCCTGTTGGACTGCTGCGTCTTCCGCAACACGTTCGAGGCATGGGTCTCGACGGTCTTGATCGAGATGAAGAGCGTCTCGGCGATCTCGCGGTAGGTGTAGCCGCGGGCGAGCAGGCGCAGCACCTCCAACTCGCGCGGCGTCAGGGAGTCGAGCTCCGGATCGAGCGGCGGTTCCGGTGCCGCGGAGCGACCGGTGAACGAGTCGAGGACGAACCCCGCCAACCGCGGTCCGAACACGGCGTCACCGCCCGCGACGCGGCGCACCGCGTCGGCGAGATCGGACCCCGAGATGGTCTTGGTGACGTAACCCCGAGCACCGGCGCGGATCACGGCGATGACGTCCTCGGCGGCGTCGGACACGCTGAGCGCCAGGCACACCGGGCCCTCCGCGATGGACTGCAGAACGGCGACCCCACCGCCGTCAGGCATGTGCACGTCGAGCAGGACGACGTCGGGACGGATCTCGTCGATACCGCGGACCGCGTCCGCGACGCCCCCGGCCTCACCGACCACCTCGATGTCGGTCTCGCGCCCCAGTTCCGCGCGCACCCCCGACCGGAACACTCCGTGATCGTCGACCAGGAAGACTCGCAGGGTCACGCGGACCGTTCCTCTCTCGCGGTGTCGGGCACGGAGTCCGCGTGCCCGGTGGTACCCGTGCCGCGCACCCGCGGCACACAGATGTGGATCTCGGAACCCTGCCCGGGTGCGGACCGCACCCGCACAGAGCCGCCGCGGCGTTCGATGCGTGCCCGCACACTGCGCGCCAGGCCCTGGCGATCCTGCGGCACGCTGTCCGGATCGAATCCGCACCCGCGGTCGCGGACGAAGACCTCGACGGTGTCGCAGCCCGCCTCGGCGTACAGGTCGACGGAGGTCACCCCGGAGTGCTTGGCGGCGTTGACGAGTGCCTCGCGCGTGGCTCCGAGCAGAGCGGTGGCGACCTCACGGTTCAACCCCGAACTCTCGACCGGCTCGTCCAGAGCCACGTCGCCCACGGTCACGGGATCCACGGTCACACCGTAGTGGTCCTCGACCTCACCGGCGATGGTGGCCAACGCGCGGACGAGAGACGCGTGGTCGTCCCGGTCTCCCCCGAACAGCCACTTGCGCAGCTCTCGTTCCTGACTGCGCGCGAGGCGCATCACCTCGGCGGAGTCGGTGGACTGCTTCTGGATCAGGGCGAGGGTCTGCAGCACGGAGTCGTGCAGGTGCGACGCGATCTCCTCGCGTTCGTCGTTCCGGATGCGTGCCGCGCGCTCGTCACCGAGGGCGCGCCACAACCGCATCCAGAGCGGGACGGTGAGCAGTACCGCCCCGACCAGCGTCACGACGACGGCGAGCAGGGACGACTGCAGCGCCCGCACGTCCACGCGGGCGACGAGCACGACACAGAGCCCGATGATCACGAGCGTGACCCCGGCGACGATGCGCGCCCACCCGAGTACCGACGTGCGTGCGTGCCGAGGCCGGGTGTCCGCCGTCCGGGTCCCGGCCGCGTCGAACTCCCGCCACACCAGCGCGGCGCCGAGCGCGACGACGACGACAGGGGCGATGATCGTGGACGAGCTGCCCGTCAGCCCCGACCCCAGCGCGACGGCGCCGCCGATCCCGAGGGCGATCAGCCCGTACGCGCGACGTTTCTCCGAGCGGTCCGGCCTGCGGACGTCGGTACCCGCGGAGGTGAAGATCCACAGCAGTCCGTAGGCGACGGCACCGGCGCCGGCCGCGGCGCACAGCACCGCGAAGACGACCCGCACCCGGAACACGTCGACGTCCAAGTGATCGGCGACACCGCCCGCGACACCGCCGACGACACGTCCGGCGGCACGGCGACGGAGCGCCGGCGTCGGCAACGGCGGACGGCCGGGGGGCTCCCGCGTGTGCGGAGGCTGTGCGGGCAGGGTGGACACGCCTCGATACTGGCACGGCTCACGGCTCCGCGGTATCGGGGTTCTCCCCCATCTCGGTCGAGTCGCGCGACGCGTGGACACCGGCGAAATCAGGGTTCGCCCCGATGTGCCGGGACGCCTCGGCAGCCCAGGATGTATCCATGACCCACGCCACCGCGTCCGCCCAGCTGTCCGAGATCTGGCGAACCCGACCCGTGCGCCTGCCCGATCAGGGCCCCGGTGCCGGTGTCGCCGCCGGAATCGGCCACCGCTACCGCGTCGACCCCGTTCTCGTCCGTGTCGCGTTCGTCGTCTCCACCCTGTTCGGTGGATCCGGCCTGGTCCTGTATCTCGCTGCCTGGCTGGTGCTTCCGCGCCGCGGCGATGTCGTGTCGCCGGCGGAGTCGCTGCTCGGCCGCGGCCGCACATCGGACTCCCACACGACGGCCGTGGTGCTGTCCGTCGCTCTCGTCATCTCGGTCCTCACGGTCGGACCACTCGGAATGGGATCGGGGCTGGTGTCCACGATCGCCATGCTGGGGGCCCTGTACCTGCTGTTCCGTCGGACTCCGAACGCGCCGACACCGGCCGAGCTCGCCGGCGCTCCCCTCTCCGCGCACGATCCGGCCGCACAGCAGTGGAACGCCTACTCGACGCTCCCCGACCAGTACGTTCCGGAACCCGCCGCCCACCCCGCGCCCGTCTCGTTGTCGAAGGACGACCCGGACACACCGTCCACTCCGCCGCCTCCGAGCTGGGATCCTCTGGGAGTCGCCCCGTTCGCCTGGGACCTCCCCGAACCGGGTCGGCCCGTTCTCCCGGTCCCCGCACCGACGCGGAAGTCGCACCTGACGTCCACGGTGATCGGCCTCGCCATCATCGCCTCCGCCGTGACCATCGGCATCGGCGCCGCCACGGGCGCCGCCGTCGTGACCGCTCCCCGTGTCGGCGCGGTGGCGCTGACCGTCGTCGGCATCGGACTGATCATCGGCGCGTTCCTGCGGCGCGGCTACGGCTTGCTCGTTCTCGCGGCCCCGCTCGCCGGGTTCGTCCTCGTGTCGTCCCTGGTCGACGTGCAGGACCTGCGCGGTGTCGAGTCGCCGAACATGGGCAACGTGACGATCGCGCCCACGTCGATGGCCGCGCTGGCGCCCGCGTACGAGTCCGGTGTGGGGAACTTCGTCCTCGACCTGCGCGGGCTCGACCTCACCGAGGACCGCACCGTGACCGTGGAGAAGGCCGTCGGCAACACCGAGATCCTGCTGTCACCGACCATGAACGTCGTCACCGACTGCAGTAGCGCCGTCGGCAACGCGAACTGCATCGGCGCCGGCGGGGTCGACGGCGGATCCGACGGGACGGCAGGACCGACCCTGACCATCGAGGCCAGCACTGCGCTGGGAAACCTGGAGGTGCACCGTGACCGATGAGACCGGACACGACACGAGCGGTACCGATCGCCGCGGACCCTCACCGGTCCTGCTGATCGCCGGTGTGGCGGCACTGCTGCTGGCGATCCCGACGCTCGTCGGCGCGGACCCCACCGCGATCGTCGCCGGCGCCGCGTCGGGCTGGACCCTGGTGATCGCCGCGATCGTCGTCGGCGTGGCCCTCGTCCTGGCACCCGTCAGGCGCCGGAAGTCACGCTCGCAGTAGAGCTCTCGCCGTTCGACCGCAGGCGGTCCGCCGCCGGGCTCACTCCCATTCGATGGTGCCCGGCGGCTTGCTCGTCACGTCGAGCACCACCCGGTTCACCTCGCGCACCTCGTTGGTGACCCGGGTGGAGATCCGTTCGAGCACGTCGTACGGCAGCCGGGTCCAGTCCGCGGTCATCGCGTCCTCGCTCGACACCGGACGCAGGACGATGGGATGACCGTAGGTCCGGCCGTCGCCCTGCACACCCACACTGCGGACGTCGGCGAGCAGCACCACGGGACACTGCCAGATCTGGGAGTCCAGACCCGCCATCGTCAGCTCCTCGCGGGCGATGGCGTCAGCATGGCGCAGCGTCGCCAGGCGATCGGGCGTCACGGATCCGATGATGCGGATGGCCAGACCCGGGCCGGGGAACGGTTGCCGCGCCACGATCTCCTCGGGCAGGCCGAGCTCCCGGCCGACGGCGCGGACCTCGTCCTTGAACAGCAGCCGGAGCGGCTCCACGAGCGAGAACTGCAGATCCTCGGGCAGACCGCCGACGTTGTGATGGCTCTTGATGTTGGCGGTACCGCTCCCGCCGCCGGACTCGACCACGTCCGGGTAGAGCGTGCCCTGGACGAGGAAGTCGATCGACTCCCCGTGCGCCGCACTGTCACCCAGTTCCGCGCTCACCGCACCCTCGAACGATCGGATGAACTCGCGGCCGATGATCTTGCGCTTGGTCTCCGGATCCGAGACGCCGTCGAGCTCGCGCAGGAAGGTGTCCACGGCGTCCACCGTCACCAATCGGGCGCCGGTGGCGGCGACGAAGTCCTGCTGGACCTGCTCGCGCTCTCCCGCTCGCAGCAGTCCGTGATCGACGAACACACACGTCAGGCGGTCACCGATCGCGCGCTGCACCAACGCCGCGGCGACCGCGGAGTCGACACCGCCGGAGAGACCGCAGATGGCCCGGCCGTCGCCCACCTGCTCGCGCACCTGCTCGACCAGCGCGTCCGCGATGTTCGCCGCCGTCCACGTCGGCGCGATGCCGGCGATGTCGTGCAGGAACCGGGACAGCACCTGCTGACCGTGCGGCGAGTGCAGGACCTCCGGGTGATACTGCACCCCGGCGAGGCGTCGTGCCCGGTTCTCGAAGCCGGCGACGGGGGCGCCGGCACTGGTCGCCACGACCTCGAAGCCCTCGGGAGCTTCGGTGACGGCGTCGCCGTGACTCATCCACACGGGCTGCGTCGACGGCAGCCCGTCGTGCAGCGTTCCGCCGGAGACGTCGATGTCGGTGCGCCCGTACTCGCGGGTGCCCGTGTGGGTGACGGTGCCTCCCAGCGCGCCCGCCATTGCCTGGAACCCGTAGCAGATACCGAAGACCGGGACGTCCAGGTCGAACAGCGCCGGATCGAGCTGCGGCGCACCTTCGGCGTAGACGCTCGACGGACCACCGGACAGCACGATCGCCGCGGGCTTCTTCGCCGCGATCTCGTCGACCGTCATCGTGTGTGACACGACCTCGGAGAACACCCGTGCCTCACGGACGCGCCGCGCGATCAACTGGGCGTACTGCGCGCCGAAGTCGACAACGAGCACCGGATTCGCGTTCTCGAGGGGCGGGACGGGATCCTGCTGCGGGGAGTCGGTCACGCGCACAGTCTAGAGAGCGCGTCCGCCCTCATGCCGCGCCGGTGCTGCCCGCGTGGCTGGCGACCCGCGTCGAGGACGGCGGCGTACTCGTCGGCGTCCGGATCTCGACGATGGGCAGCACGAGCGCCGCCGGTGCGTGCGCGGGAACCACCGGGCTGCGGGGTGCGATGGGTTCGATGCGCTCGTACGGCAGACCCTGCGCGGGCCGAAGGTCCTTCTCCCCCTTGTTCGGCCACAGCGACGCGGCCCGCTCGGCCTGCGCGCTGATGGTCAACGAGGGATTGACGCCCAGGTTGGCGGACACCGACGAGCCGTCGACGATGCTCAGCGTCGGGTAGTTGTGCACGCGGTGGTAGGGGTCGATGACGCCGTTCTCGACGTCCTCGGAGATGACGCAGCCGCCGAGGAAGTGGGCGGTGAGCGGGATGTTGAAGACTTCTCCCCACGTCCCGCCGGCGATCCCGTCGATCTTCTTCGCGATGCGCCGGGTGGCCTCGTTGCCCATCGGGATCCACGTGGGGTTCGGCTCGCCGTGTCCCTGCCGGCTGCTGACGTGGCGACGCCCGAACGGACCACGCTTGGTGAAGGTGGTGATGGAGTTGTCGAGGTTCTGCATCACCAGCGCGATGATGGTGCGCTCGCTCCAGTGCCGCGTGTTCATCATGCGCAGGAACCGGACGGGGTTCTTGACCACCTCGGCGAGGAACTTGAGCCACCGCGGGGTGCGGCCGCCGCCGTCCGTCATGAGCGTCTGCAGCAGGCCCATCGCGTTGGAGCCCTTGCCGTAGCGGCACGGTTCGATGTGCGTGTCCGCACTGGGGTGGAACGACGAGGTGATCGCGACACCGCGGGTGAGGTCGATCGACGGGTCGTAGGTCAGCTTGCCCGCGCCGACGATGGACTCCGAGTTGGTGCGCGTCAGGCGCCCGACCGTGGGCGAGAGGTTCGGCAGCGAACCCGTGTCGCGGAACTTGTGCATGAGCTGCTGGGTGCCCCACGTGCCGGCGGCGAGGACGACGTGCCCCGCGGTGTAGGTGGCACGGCCCTTGCGCAGGCGCGCGCCGGTCCGCTCGGTGGACACGACCCACGAACCGTCCGGTCGCGGTGTCAGGTCGGTGACGGTGGTCATCGGCACGATGTCCGCGCCGGCCTTCTCCGCGAGGCCGAGGTAGTTCTTGAGCAGCGTGTTCTTGGCGTTGTGGCGGCAGCCCGTCATGCACTCGCCGCACTCGATGCAGCCGGTGCGGTCCGGGCCCATGCCGCCGAAGTACGGATCCGGCACGGTCTTGCCGGGCTCGTCGCCGAAGAACACGCCGACGGGCGTCTGGATGAAGGTGTGGCCGACGCCCATGTCGTCCGCGACGGACTTCATGACGTGGTCCGCCGGGGTCATGTGCGGGTTCTGCACGACACCGAGCATCTTCTGCGCCTGCTCGTAGAACGGCGTCAGCTCGGAGTGCCAGTCGGTGATGTGCGACCACTGCTGGTCCTGGAAGAACGTCCGCGGCGGCTGGTAGAGCGTGTTGGCGTAGTTCAGCGACCCGCCGCCGACGCCGGCGCCGGCAAGGATGAGGCAGTCACGCAGCAGGTGGACGCGCTGGATGCCGAAACAGCCCAGCTTCGGCGCCCAGAGGAACTTCTTCAGGTCCCAGCTGGTCGACGCGAAATCGTCGTCCTCGAACCGACGCCCGGCCTCGAGAACGCCGACCGAGTACCCCTTCTCGACGAGCCGCAGCGCCGTGACACTGCCACCGAAGCCGGACCCCACGACGAGTACGTCGTAGTGCGGGGTGGCGCTCGTCGTGGTTGCGTCGCTCATCGAGACCTCCTGATAGACCCGGACGTGATCGGCACCACGATACCGTACGTGTGAATCCGGGTGACAGGAACTGGTCGCGACTATCCGCGGATGTTGAGGCCCACCTTCTGGAACTCCTTGAGATCGGAGTAGCCCGACTTGGCCATCGACCGTCGCAGGCCGCCGACCAGGTCCAGCGAACCGAACGGGTCCGTCGACGGACCGGACAGGACGCGGTCCAGCGACGGACGGTCCTCGCCGAACGACACGGGCAGGAACGCACCGCGCGGCATCGACGGGTGCGCCGCTGCCGACGGCCAGTACCAGCCGCGGCCGGGAGCCTCGTCGGCCAGGGCGAGCGGTGCGCCGAGCACGGCGGCGTCCGCACCGCAGGCGATGGCCTTCGCGAGATGACCCGATGTCGAGATCCCGCCGTCGGCGAGCACGTGCACGTACCGGCCGCCGGTCTCGTCCAGGTAGTCACGACGGGCGGCGGCGGCGTCGGCGATCGCGGTGGCCATCGGGACACCGATACCGAGGACCTCGCCCGTGGTGGTGGCACCCTCGGTGGATCCGTACCCGACGATGACACCCGCGGCGCCGGTCCGCATCAGGTGCAGGGCGGTGCGGTGGTCGCTCACGCCGCCGGCCACGACGGGAACGTCGAGCTCGGCGATGAACGTCTTCATGTTGAGCGGTTCCTCGCTCGGGTGCCCCACGTGCTCCGCAGAGATGATCGTGCCCTGCACGACCAACAGGTCGATGCCCGCGGCCACCAGTGCCGGAGTCAGCGACCGTGCGTTCTGGGGACTGACGCGCACGGCGACCGTGACACCGGCCTCCCGCACCTGCGCGACGGCGGCGGCCAGCAGATCCGGCTGCAGGGGTGCGGCGTGGAGCTTCTGCAGCATCTTCACCGGCGCGTCCGCGTCGACGTCCGATTCCGCGAGCTCGACGAGCTGATCGATCACCGACTCCACGTCGGCGTGGCGGCTCCACAGGCCCTCACCGTTGATGACGCCGAGGCCACCGCGCTTGCCCAGCTCGATCGCGAACGACGGAGACACCAACGCGTCGGTCGGGTGCGCGACGATCGGGATGTCGAAGCGGTAGGCGTCCAGTTGCCATGCCGTCGACACCTCCTTCGACGACCGGGTACGCCGGGACGGGACGATGTCCACGTCCTCGAGCTCGTACGTCCGTCGAGCCGTGCGGCCCATGCCAATTTCCACCAGGTCGCGCACGCGCGTCCTCTCTCGTAAGCCTCCCGGACCTCGTGGGTCGGGAGGCGCTCGACTCCGGCCGGAATCGAGTCAGCGGGCAGTGTAGTTCGGTGCCTCGACGGTCATGGTGATGTCGTGCGGGTGGCTCTCCTTGAGTCCGGCAGAGGTGATCTGCACGAACTGCGCCTCCTGCAGCTCCTCCACCGAGTTCGACCCCGTGTAGCCCATCGCGGCCCGCAGTCCGCCCGTGAGCTGATGGATGACCTGGGACAGCGGGCCTCGGAAGGGCACACGCCCCTCGATGCCCTCGGGCACCAGCTTGTCCTCGGCCAGCACGTCGTCCTGGAAGTAGCGGTCCTTGGAGAAGGACTTCGACGCGCCGCGTCCCTGCATGGCGCCCAGCGAACCCATGCCGCGGTAGCTCTTGAACTGCTTGCCGCCCACCAGGATCAGCTCACCGGGCGACTCGGCGGTGCCCGCGAGCAGGGATCCGAGCATCGCGGTGGAAGCGCCGGCGGCGAGAGCTTTGGCGATGTCACCCGAGAACTGCAGTCCGCCGTCGGCGATGACGGGCACACCGGCGGCCTTGCACACCGCGACCGCCTCGAGGATGGCCGTGATCTGCGGGGCACCGACGCCGGCGACGACGCGGGTGGTGCAGATGGAACCGGGACCCACGCCCACCTTCACGGCGTCCGCACCCGCCTCGACCAGGGCGCGCGCTCCCGAGCGGGTGGCGATGTTGCCGCCGACGACCTGGACACGCTCGCCCACCTCGGCCTTGATCTTGCTGACCATCTCGAGGACCTGGGAGTTGTGCCCGTGCGCCGTGTCGACGACGAGCACGTCGCACCCTGCCTCCGCGAGAAGCATCGCGCGGGACCAGGAGTCGTCGCCGACGCCGACGGCGGCACCGACCAGCAGGCGACCGTCGCGGTCCTTGGTGGCGTAGGGGTGCTGCTCGGTCTTGACGAAGTCCTTGACGGTGATCAGACCGGTGAGCCGGCCGTGTCCGTCGACGATGGGCAGCTTCTCGATCTTGTGACGACGCAGCAGGCCCAGCGCGGCGTCGGCCGTGACACCCTCGCGCGCGGTGACCAGCGGAGCCTTGGTCATGACCTCCGCGACGGTGCGGTTCTGGTCGACCTCGAACCGCATGTCGCGGTTGGTGATGATGCCGACCAGTTCGCCGCGCTCGTCGGTGACGGGCAGGCCGGAGATGCGGAACTTGGCGCACAGCGCGTCGACCTCGGCGAGCGTGTCCGACGGCGAGCACGTCACCGGATCCGTGACCATGCCGGCCTCGGATCGCTTGACCACCTCGACCTGCGCCGCCTGATCGGCCGCGGACAGGTTGCGGTGCAGGACGCCCATACCTCCGGCGCGAGCCATGGCGATGGCCATGCGTGCCTCGGTGACGGTGTCCATGGCGCTGGACACCAGGGGGACGCGCAGCCGGATCTCGCGGGTGAGCTGGCTGGACGTGTCCACCTTGCTCGGAATGAGATCCGATGCGGCGGGTATAAGGAGAACGTCGTCGAAGGTGAGGCCCAACATGGCAACCTTGTTCGGGTCGTCGCCACCGGTGCGGACACGGGTCGCCTCGACGCGGGCGGTCGAGTCCTCTGCGGCGGTCACGGGCCTGTCGGGGGTACTCATACGGATCGGGCCCTCCTGAGCTGCGGTCGATCGATGTGCGAGCCGGGGACTTCCCTCGTCCGCTCGCGATACATCGTATCGGTCCCCCGCCCGGCGCAGGTCACCCCGTGCGCCGGAGGCCGCCGGACCCCCGCGGAGCCGTGTAGCGCTGGCGCAGACCGGCACTTGCTGCGTACCGTGGACGTGTGCGCGATCAACTGCCTCCAGGTCTGCCGCCGGATCCCTTCGCCGGCGATCCAGCCGACCCCTCGGCCGCCCTCGACGCCATCGAGCCCGGACAGCCCCTCGATCCCCAGGAACGCCTGGCGGTCGAGGAGGATCTCGCGGATCTCGCCGTTTACGAGGCACTGCTCGCCCACCGCGGCGTGCGAGGCCTCGTCGTGTGCTGCGAGGACTGCCAGCAGGACCACTACCACGACTGGGACATGCTGCGCGCGAACCTTCTGCAGCTTCTCGTCGACGGCACGGTGCGTCCCCACGAGCCCGCGTACGACCCGATTCCCGACGCGTACGTCACGTGGGACTACTGCCGCGGATACGCGGACGCGTCCATGAACGACGCGCTCCAGGGCGACGGGTACGACTCCTAGGACGTCGGCCCACACCATCACGTCACGACGAAGGCCCGCAGACAGTGTCTGCGGGCCTTCGTCGTGAACGCGAGTCGTGATCAGAGCTCAGTTGGGCACCACGGGCGTGTCCGGGGTGACCGCAGCCGTCGTCGAGGGCGCGGGCGCGGGGGCTCGCAGGATCTCGGGCGACAGCGTGACCGTGGTGGTGGGCGCCTGCGGGAAGAACGGCAGGTCCGTCGGCACCGGGAACGGCAACTGGATGTCCGTCGGCAGCTGCGGAATCTCCGTCGGGAACGGGACCTCCGGGAGCTGCAGACTCGGATCGACGGGGATCTCCGGGATGATGTCCTGCGGCACGGTCGGCACCGTGGTGACCGACGTGGTCGTCGGCACCGGCGGCGGCGGAACGGCAGCCGGTGCGGTCAGCTTCGCCAACTCGTCCGACAGGCGCGTCCACCACATCTGCAGCTGGGCACGCTCGTCCTCGTCGCGGATGCTCTCCGTGCGCTGTGCGGCCTCGGCCAGACGAGTCTTGGCCGTCTCCGCGTCACCACGAGCGAGCAGATCCTCGACCTCCTGCAGCGCCGACGTGGTGTCGACCTGCGCGACCGTCGAATCGGCCTGCTGGGTGAAGACGACCTCCTTCACCTTCCACAGGGGATCGCCCGGCATCGCGCTGTACGAGAACGCCGTGACACCACCCGCGAGGAACGCGACGGCGGCCGCGGCACCGGCGACGGGGCGCAGGAAACGCATCCGGCTCCGCGTGCGCTGACGGTGCAGCGCGTCCTCGGCCAGCGCGAGATCGATCGCCGCGGCGACCTGATCGAGATCGGGACTCTCGGGGAGCGGGTCGGCGAGGATGTCGGAACGCCATTCGGCCAGCAGACTGGCCAGGCGATACTCGTCGGAGTCGACGGTCGCGACGGGACCGTCGCTCGCGATCGCATCGATGAGCGCGTCGTCACGGCGCACGGCCATGATGTCGACGGGGCCGGACGACTCGAGGTCGTCGACGGCTCGGGGATCGACGCCACCTGCGCCGGAGGCGTCGGGGCGGCCGGTGGCTCCGTGTCCGGAGGCGCCGTGCCGAGAATCTCCAGCGCTGCCGCGCCACGAGTCCCTAGCCATACTTGTCACCTGCTCCCACTACTTCGTTCTTCAGCTTCGCTATTGCCCGGTGCTGCGCCACACGAACGGCGCCTGCGGTACTACCCACGGCGGCGGCCGTCTCCTCTGCCGACAACCCGACCACCAACCGGAGCACCAGGATCTCGCGGTGTTTCTCCGACAGCGTCGACAGCAGTTCGTTCATGCGGCGTCCTGCCTCCGAATCCAGCGCCCGTTGCTCGGGGCCGTCCTCGATGGACATGACATCCGGTACATCGGCCATCGGTTCGGATTTGTTACGCGACGAGCTGCGATGGGCGTCCGCGACCTTGTGCGATGCGATCCCGTACACGAACGCCATGAAGGGGCGGCCCTGGTCCTCGTAGCGCGGCAGCGCTGTCATGACCGCGAGGCACACCTCCTGGGCGACGTCGTCAGCAGACAGCTGACCCCTCTCACCTGCACCGACGCGCGCCCGGCAGTACCGGACCACGATCGGCCTGATGGTTTCGAGGACGACGGAGAGAGCCCTTCGGTCGCCGCGAGCAGCTGCGGCGACGGCCGAGTCCAGCCCCTCACCCGTGGCAATCATCGTCAGAGTGTTTCCCACCTCACATCGGGCCCGCTCCGGAATCGAGCGCGCTTCCTCCCGGTCCCCGACGGCCCGGTGCGGAACCTCTCAAGGATAGTCGCCGCCCGACGCGGCTCGACCGAACCGTACGGTTCGGTCACGAGAATTGCCCACCGCGTGACCGGATCGCAACCTCGAACCCTCGTCGGACAGCGCCGGCGTCGCGGTCACCGCACGCTTCGGACAAGCAGGCGGAGGCCCACGCGAGCGGGAGCAGGTCTGCGGCGACGGCGTCGTCGCGCACCGCGCGCGCTGCCGTCGCGGCGCCCGCGTGATCACCCCCCACCAGCAGGGCCGCGGCGTGCACCACACGGGACTTGACGAGGTGCCGCGGCGACCGGAACTCCCGTGCCGCCCGAACGGATGCCTCCGCCGCGTCGAGGGCGCGCCGCGCGTCACCCGACGCCATCGCCACCTCCGCACGGACCCACAGCACGCGGAGAGACACTCGCTGGTGCCCGGGCCGGGTGGCGAGCACCGACTCCGCCCGGGCGAGGAGGACGTCGGCCCGCGCGAGGCGGCGGGGACCGATGGCATCGGCGGCGAGACCGACGAGGGCGTCGACGGCGGCGTCGACGTCGATCGCCCGGCGCGGACCTGTCCCACGGGAGAAGCCGCTGTCGACGAGCGCCGCGCCGTCACGCACCGCGGCGTCGGTGTGGCGGCCGAGTTGGCGCAGCAGCGACCCCTCGAGGCTCGCGCCCAGGGACCGCACGGCCGGATCGGCGTCGCGCCGCAGCGACCGGGCCCCGGTGAGCGAGGCGGCGTACCACCCGCGGGCCCCGGCGTCGACGGCCTCCGACCACCGTGTCAGGAAGTCCGGACCGGGCACGGGAGGACACGAGGACTGCACGGGAAACAGAATAGTCTTCGGGCGTTATCCAGGAATTTACACACGAAATGTCACGACATTTCCGGGCACAGTGTGTCGGTGTCTTGTCGACGATGTGACAGGGACATTACGAGGACTCCCCTACCGGCTCGACACCAGAGAAAAGTGTCGTCCGAGTTAATTAATGCCTGCTCGGAGTATGCAGATCACCACGATCGAGACTGTTGACGGTGAAACTCGCCCGGCTCTACGGTTGCGACAGATCGTGAACTGCACCAGAAGAATTCACGACCGTGCGTGAGAGTCCTAGGAGTACACAATGCCCCAGCCCAATCACCTTCCCGGACCCAATGCCGATATCTGGGATTGGCAGATGCACGGATCGTGCCGCGGCGAGGACTCGTCGATGTTCTTCCATCCCGATGGTGAACGAGGACGAGCGCGAGCGCAACGCGAGATGAAGGCCAAGGAGATGTGCCGCGCGTGCCCCGTCCTCGCCCAGTGCCGGAGCCACGCGCTCGCCGTGAGCGAGCCGTACGGCATCTGGGGCGGCATGTCCGAGACCGAGCGAGAGGTCTTCGCGCGGCGCAACCGTCGCCGTCTGGCCTCCTGACCCCACGAACGAGCGAGGCCCCACCGGACAGTGTCCGATGGGGCCTCGCTCGTCGAGAGGGTGGTCAGTGGTTGTGGCCGTGACCGTGGCCGCCCTCGTCCTCGACGACCTCGGGCTTGTCGACGACGGTCGACTCGGTCGTGAGGATCATCTTCGCGACGGACGCGGCGTTCACCACGGCCGAGCGAGTGACCTTGACCGGGTCGATGACGCCGTCGGCGACCAGGTCGCCGTACGTCAGCGTGGCGGCGTTGAAGCCGGTGCCGTCGTCCGCGTCGACGAGCTTGCCGACGACGACGGAACCGTCGATACCGGCGTTGCTCGCGATCCAGTACATCGGGGCCCGCAGCGCGAGGCGCACTGCCTCGACGCCGATGGCCTCGTCGCCCGTCAGACCGAGGTGGTCCTTCAGGCCGCGGCTGGCGTGCACGAGCGCGGCGCCTCCACCGGAGACGATGCCTTCCTCGACAGCTGCCTTGGCGGCGTTGACGGCGTCCTCCACGCGGAACTTGCGCTCCTTGAGGTCGGTCTCGGTGGCGGCACCGACCTTGATGACCGCGACTCCGCCGGCCAGCTTCGCCAGACGCTCCTCGAGCTTCTCGCGGTCCCAGTCGGACTCGGTCGCCTCGATCTCGCGACGGAGCTGTCCGACGCGGTCGGCGATGGCCTCCGCGGTGCCCGCACCCTCGACGATGGTGGTCTCGTCCTTGGTGACGACGACGCGGCGTGCGCTGCCGAGCAGGTCGAGGCCCGCATCCTTGAGGCTGAGGCCGATGTCGGAGTTGATGACGGTGGCACCGGTGACGATGGCGAGGTCCTCGAGGAACGCCTTGCGGCGGTCTCCGAAGAACGGCGCCTTCACCGCGACGGCCTTGACCGTCTTGCGGATCGAGTTCACGACGAGCGTGGACAGTGCCTCGCCCTCGATGTCCTCGGCGATGATGAGAACCGGCTTGCCCGACTCCGCGATCTTCTCCAGGAGCGGCAGGAAATCGGGAAGGGACGAGATCTTCTCGCGGTACAGCAGGATCTGCGCGTCCTCGAAGACCGCTTCCTGACTGTCCGGATCGGTGACGAAGTACGGCGAGAGGTAGCCCTTGCCGAACTGCACGCCCTCGGTGATGACGAGTTCGGAGACGAGCGAGCTCGACTCCTCGACCGTCACGACACCGTCGGCGCCGACGCGGGTGAGCGCCTCGCCGACCATCTGGCCGATGACCTCGTCGCGGGACGACACGGTGGCGACCTGCGCGATGGACTTCTCGCCCTGCACGGGAACCGCGGCGGCGAGCAGTGCCTCGGACACGTGCTCGACGGCCTTGGTGATGCCGGCGCCGAGCGCGATGGGGTTGGCACCGGCGGCGACGTTCTTGAGCCCCTGCTTGACCAGGGCCTGTGCCAGTACCGTCGCCGTCGTCGTACCGTCACCGGCGACGTCGTTGGTCTTGGTGGCGACGCTCTTGACGAGCTGTGCGCCGAGGTTCTCGAAGGGATCCTCGAGGTCGATCTCACGGGCGATGGACACGCCGTCGTTGGTGACGGTGGGACCACCGAAGGCTTTGGCCAGCACCACGTGCCGGCCGCGGGGCCCGAGGGTGACCTTGACGGCGTCGGCGAGCTTGTCGACGCCCCTCTCGAGGCTGCGTCGTGCGACCTCGTTGAATTCGATTTGCTTGGACATGTGGCCTACCAACTCCTCATCAGTACGGCGTGACGCATTCCGCCCCGGGTCCTCGAGACAAGGACACCGGGGCGGAGGGCGTGGGGCTTACTTGGAGATGACTGCCAGCACGTCGCGTGCGGACAGGATCAGGTACTCCTCGCCGGCGTACTTGATCTCGGTGCCGCCGTACTTGCTGTAGATGACGGTGTCACCCTCTTTGACGTCGACAGGGATGCGATTTCCCTTGTCGGTCACTCGGCCTTCACCCACGGCCACCACGGTGCCCTCCTGGGGCTTCTCCTTGGCGGTGTCGGGGATGACCAGGCCGGAGGCGGTCGTCGTCTCGGCCTCGACGGCCTGGACGAGGATCTTGTCCTCGAGCGGCTTGATGTTCACGCCTGCCACGATGAGCCCTCCACTTTCACGATTGTCGGTCCGGGGCTGGTCCCCGGCACGGATTGTGCTGGTGTTCGTCCTGCTGGGTACTGCTCTGGTTCACGACGCACGATTGCGGTGGCCCGTCGTCGCGGGTGCCGGGTCACTGAACCTGTCGTCGACTAGCACTCTATACACGCGAGTGCCAGCACTCAACCTTCACGAGTGCACATTCTCGTGTCGCGTCGAGGACGCCATCGCCTCGCGGACCAGAGGCGCGACCTCACGGCCCAGAAGTTCGATGGAGCGCAGCACCGTCTCGTGGGGCAGCGTGCCGACGCTGATGCGTCAGACGGATGCGCTCGGTCCGCGCCGCGATCGCCGCGAGCACGACGGCGGGCGCGGACGCGGCGAAGTCCTCGCGGTGATGCTCACCGACGCCGTACACGTCCAGTCCCACCTCGTCGGCGAGCTGGGCCTCCTCGACCACCTCGCGCAGTCGTCGACCGTTGCCGCGCACCTCCTGGACTCCCTCCTCCGGGTAGGTCTCGGCGAAGGTGGTGATGCCGATCTCGACGCTCGCAGACACGGTGACGCGCCCCTTTCTCACTTTCGTGACGTCTCGTCATTGCACTGGTCAGGAAGGGGTTCGGTGTCCCTCCGCGGCCGGAACCAGCGCGGGATCTGCACTATTTCCGGCGGAGTTCGGTAACATTCGTATAACGGCAGCGTAGGAACGACCGCCCGAGGAGGTGCATGCACGTGTCGGACACACAGCAGGAGAGTGTGGTCCCCGAACCCACCATCGGGGTCTCGGCAGGATCCGAGGTGGTGTGCTGCGCCGTCCTCACCACCGCTCCCGACGGCACCGAGACCTTCGACTACCGCACCGTGACCGCCGAGGGCGCCCGCTCCGACATCGGTGACCTGGTCGCCACCTCGCTCGATCTCGCGTCCCACCACCTCGTCGACGACGACACCCGCCCCGCCACGTCGGGCGGACGTATCGCCGTGGCGCATCGCGGCGGTCTCGGGTCGCGGTCCATTCTGTCGGCGACCCGTCGTCATCACGTGACGGACGACCATCTGGTGACCGATACCGACGCTCTGCTGTGCTGGCTCCGGCACACCGGCGAGGTGGCGCGGTACGGCCACGTCCTGCTCGTCGACGTCGGCGCCTCGGGCACCACCACGACGGTGATCGATCAGGTCGACGGCACCGTGCGCGCGGTCCGGCGCACCGACGAGGTCAGCGGAGCCGTCCTCGACGCGCACCTCCTCGCCCTGACCGCCGAGAGGCTGCCCGCGGTCACCACCTCGGATCGCCCGGTGGTCGCGGCACGTCTGCGCACGGCCAAGGAGCAACTGTCCTTCCACCAGTCCGTCACCGTGGATCTGCCCGGAGCCGAGACGCTCACCGTGACTCGCGCCGAGATGGTCGTCGCCATCGCCGCACCGTTGGCTGCGCTGCGCGAGCTGGTTCTCGAGGTGCTCGACGAGGCCGGCCCGACCGCACGCCCCGAGGCGGCCGCCGTGGTCGGCGGCGGCGCCCACGTGCCCGCCGTGGTCGAGACCATCACCCACGCCGCCGACGTGCCCGCGGTGCCGACGTCCGAACCCGATGCCGCCGTGGCCAAGGGCGCAGCCCTGCTGGCCCGCGACCTCGGCCACTCGGTGCTGCCCGCGTCCACCCGGCCGCCCACCTCGATCGCCGGGGGCCTGCGAACGGTCGGGCTGCTCGCCGCGGCGTGCGCGGCCATGGCCGTCGTGCTCGCGTACGGCGTCCAGGCCCTGACCCCGTCGAGCGAGCCGGCCGTCACCACGGTGGCCACCTCGGAACTCCCGAACTCGACCACGGAGGAGACGGCCACCAGCGCGTCGGCACCCGAGGCGGCGCCGCCCGCTCTGACCGGTGGCTGGGAGGACGACGCGCCGGAGCCCACGGCCGCGGAACCGTGGCCGACGACCGACTACACCTACACCCCCGATGTGCGTCCCTACCCGACTCGCTCGTCGTCACCGTCGGCCACGGCGACGACGACCGTGGCGCCGCCGACATCCACCACCCCGACACTCCGCCCGGCTCCCGATCTTCCGGTCATCGTCCTGCCGGACGTTCCCGGAATCCCGCCGTGGTGGACGGACCTGACCAGTGTGCTGCCGACCCCGCCGGTGACGACGCCGGAGAGCACGCCCGAGTCCGGATCGACACCGGTGTCGCCCGCGCCCGGTGCCGTGGTGCCGGAGTCCGTGCTCCCCGAGGGCCTCGTTCCCGTACCGACCACGTCCGCTCCGGCGGTCACACCGTCGACTGCACCACCCGCCTGACGGGCCGTCAGACGACCTGGCTGACCGAGACGGGCAGGCCCGGATCGGTCGCCGCCGTCAGTGGTGACGGCTCGGCTCCGGATGCAGCGATGTGCGCCCCGAGCGTGGCGATCATGACGCCGTTGTCGGTGCATCGACGCGGAGTGGGCACGCGCAACGTCACCCCGGCCGCGGCGCACCGCTCCTCGGCGAGCGATCGGATACGCGAGTTCGCAGTGGCACCGCCGCCCAGGACGAGGGTGCCGATCCCCCGGTCGGTCACAGCGCGCAGCGCCTTCATCGTCAGGACATCGGCGACGGCCTCCTGGAACGACGCGGCCACGTCGGCCACCACGATCGGACGGCCGACGCGCTGCGCCGACTCGACGTGGCGAGCCACCGCGGTCTTGAGGCCGGAGAACGAGAAGTCGTAGCGGGAGTCGCGTGGTCCGGTCATGCCGCGAGGAAACGCGACGGCGCGCGGATCACCCTCTGCGGCGAGCGCGTCGAGCACGGGACCGCCGGGATACCCGAGTCCGAGGAGCCGGGCGACCTTGTCGAAGGCCTCTCCCGCCGCATCGTCGACGGTGCTGCCCAGTTCGACGATCGGTTCGGCCAGGGAGGACACCTCGAGCAGATGCGTGTGTCCGCCCGAGACCAGCAGCGCGACACACTCCGGCATCGGGCCGTGCTCGAGGGTGTCCACCGCGACGTGACCACCGAGATGGTTGACCGCGTAGAAGGGCACGTTCCACGCGGCCGCGTAGGCCTTCGCCGCCGCGACACCGACGAGGAGCGCTCCGGCGAGGCCCGGTCCGATGGTGACGGCGACGGCGTCCGGGCGATGAATACCCGCCTGCGCCAACGCTCGTCGCATCGTGGGCACGATGGCCTCGAGGTGTGCGCGCGATGCGATCTCGGGGACGACACCACCGAAGCGGGCGTGCTCGTCGACACTGGACGCGACCTCGTCGGCGAGCATCTCGCACGTGCCGGTGCCCGACGCGTCTCCGGTGTAGCGGACGATGCCGACACCGGTCTCGTCGCACGAACTCTCGATTCCCATGACGATCACGGGTGACCACCTCTCGTAGTCGGGGCGGGCCTGGTCATGGTGTACGCGTCCGCACCGCTGGGCTGGTAGTAGCGGCGGCGCGTCCCGACGATGTCGAAGCCCGCCCGGCGGTACAACTCGATGGCCGGCTCGTTGTCGGTGCGCACCTCGAGGAACACCGGACCGCCGTGCAGGTCCGCCTCGTGCAGCAACGCGTCGAGCAGTGCCCTGCCGATACCGCGACGCTGCGCGGCGGGATCGACGCCGATGGTGTGGACCTCGGACTCGGTGTCCTCGCCCTTGCCCAGCAACGCGATCCCGGCGTACCCGACGGCCCGACCGTCGTCCTCTCGCACGACGAAGTACCGCACGTGCGGGCCGCGCAATTCCTCGACGAAGGCCGATGCGGGCCAGGGCCCGTCGGTGGGGAACAGCACGGCCTCGAGCTCCGCGCACCGGTCCGCGTCCTCGACGCGCATCGGTTCGACCGTGCCGATCATGCGCGGGTCTTCGCCGCTCTATCGGCCGTCGCCACCGCGTCGGGACGCCGGAGATACTGCGGCACAAGTGCCGTCGGCTCCGCGCCGGAGCGCAGCGCCTGCGCGGCCACGGCGACGAGGCATTCCGGGGACGGACTCTCGACCGGTTCCACGGGCAGGTCCACCAGATCGACGTGCAGTGCCGATCCGGCCACCACCGTCGACTCCCCCACGACGATGTCCGCGGCGGGCGAGACGAACGGTCCGGCGATGCGCTCGGCGCCGCGGAACCGTGCCCAGTACACCTCCCGGCGACGCGCATCCGTGACGACGAGGACCTCGCGATCACCGGGCACGGCCGCGGCGATGGCATCGAGACTGCCGACACCGTGCACCGGGATGCCGAGGGCGTCACCGAAGGCGGCTCCCGTCGCCATGCCCACGCGCAGGCCGGTGAACGGCCCCGGTCCGGTGCCGACGACGACAGCGGACAGGTCGTCCGCGGTGATGCCGGCGTCGGCGAGGCACTCGAGGATGTGTGGGGTGAGAACTTCGGCGTGCTTACGGGCGTCGACGGTGACGCGCGTCGCGAGCGGCTGCGGGCCGGTGTCGTCGAGCCGCACCACCCCGGCCGTCACGGCGGGAGTGGAGGTGTCCACGGCGAGTATCAGCACGGGGATCCAGATTACCCGTGCTCACCCGATCCACTGCCACGTGGCGGTGCGGACGTCGGACTCCGGCTCGCGCCGCAGCCGGATCAGCAGGTGCCGGTCGGCGAGGGCCTCCGCGATGCCCTCGCCCCACTCCACGACGACGACGGAGTCCGCCAGCTCGGTGTCGAGGTCGAGGGCGTCGAGCTCGTCCATCGCCGAGGCGCCGGTTCCGAGCCCCAGCCGGTAGGCGTCGACGTGCACGAGCCCGGGGCCGGTGTCCCCGCCGGCGCGGTGGGTGCGCGCGATCATGAACGTCGGCGAGCTCACGCGGCCGAGCACGCCGAGTCCGCGGGCGAGACCCTTCGTCAGCGTCGTCTTACCTGCGCCGAGGGGTCCGTCGAGCACCACGACGTCGCCCGCTTCGAGCTCCGCGGCGAGGCGCTCGCCCAGGAGCTCGGTGTCCTCGGCCGTCGAGAGGACGGCCTGGCCCTCGACCGGCACCGCGTCAGCCAACGGTTCGCCTCGTCGGTTCGGCGCGGACCCGTCCGTCGCGTGCACGCTGTACCAGACGGTCCAGGGCGTCGTTCACCTCGTCGGGGAACTCGAGCTGCACCAGGTGACCGGCGCGGCGGACCCGGACCATCTCGGCGTGCGGGAGCGCGTCGGCCAGCTGCTCCGACTTGTCGAACGGGATGACCCAGTCGTCGTCGCCGCACAGCACCAGGGTCGCCGTGTCCGCGATGACGGGCAGCGCCTCCAGTTCGTCGTGCAGCTCGAGCGCCTGGAGAAAGTTGACCATCGTCACCACCGAGGTGTCGTGGATCATCTGCTCGGCGAACGCCTCGAGGGCGGGACTGACCGCGGTGCCGAACGACGCCGCGCGCAGCACCGGGGCGATGACCCCGCGCACGACACCGCGGCCGAACTGGACCGCACCCGGAGCGGTCCGCACCGCGAGCCGGAACGCGTCGACGGCCGGATTCTGGAGGTTCCGTCCGAGACCGGTACGCGCGAGACCCGCTGCGGTGGTGGACATCAGCGCGACTCCGACGACCCGCTCGGCCACCGCGTCGGGGAACTGGCGAGTGGCCGCGAGCACCGACATGCCGCCCATCGAGTGGCCCACCAGCACCAGCGGCCCACGCGGTGCGACGGCCCGGATCACGTCGGCGAGATCGATGCCGAGGCGGGCGATGTCGCACTCGTCCGGCGAGACGTCACCGGATCGGCCGTGACCGCGCTGGTCGTAGAACACCATCCGCACGTCGTCGCCCCACCGGCGGGCGAGCTCGCGACGCTGGTAGTGCCAGCACTCCATGCGCAGGCAGTATCCGTGCACGAACACCACGGTCAGCGGCGCCTCGAGTGGACCGACCTCGCGCACCGCCAGCGGCACTCCGTCTCCGCTGGCGACGACGCACCCGCGATCGAACTCCATCGACTCGAAGTCCTCACGCCGACCGGCGTCGGGCACCGGCGGGCCCACCCGGCGCCGCACCGCCGTGATGCCGGCCACGGCGGCCACGGCCGCGATACTCGCTGCGCCCCCGGCCATTCCGGCGAGACGGGCGCTGATCACGAGACCCCTCCGGCGAACGTCCGTCGTACTCGACCGCGGATACCGGTCACCACCTCGTAGTTGATCGTGTCGAGCGTCTCCGCCCAGTCCTGGGCCGTGGGCTCCCCGTGGTCGCCCGGTCCGAAGAGGTACGCGGTGTCCCCCTCGGCGACGTCGGGGCGGCCGGGTCCGAGGTCGACGACGATCTGGTCCATGCACACCCGGCCCACCGCCGGATACCGCACGCCGTGGATCGACACCTCGTATCGGTTCTTCAGCGCACGCGTGATGCCGTCGGCGTAGCCCACGGGCAGCAACGCCACCGTCGTGTCGACGGGAGCGATCCACTCGTGGCCGTAGGAGACGCCATCGCCGGCAGCCACCCGCTTGAGCAGGATCACCGTGGCGCGCAGCGTCATCACGGGGCGCAGTCCGAACCATCCGAGATCGGGTGCCGGGGACAGGCCGTACAGCGCGATGCCCGGTCGGACCATGTCGTAGGCCAGGTCGGGGCGGATAAGGGCACCGGCGGAATTGGCGATGTGCCGTACCTCGGGTGCCACGCCCGCTCGGGCCATCGCGTCCGCGGCGGCGTCGAAGCGCTCCTTCTGCCGGTCGTTGATCGGATCGCCGGGTACGTCCGCATCGACCAGGTGGGAGAACAGGCCGCGCACGCGCAGCGCGCCACCACGCTGCTCCGCCACCAGGGCGTCGACGGCCGCGTCGAACTCGTCCGCACCCACCCCGTTGCGATTCATGCCGGTGTCGACCTTGAGGGACACCACGGCGGGACGGCCGACACGGCGTGCGGCGTCGGCGACCTCCGCTATCTGACGGGGCGAGGACACGCCGATCTCGACGTCCGAGTCGATCAGTCCCGTGAAGTCGGTGCCGGGGGCGTGCAACCAGCACAGCACCGGCGCCGTGAGACCCGCGGTGCGCAGTCCGAGCGCCTCCGCAGCCGTGGCGACACCGAGTTCGCGAGCACCGGCCGCGAGCGCCGCCCGAGCGACCTCCACTCCGCCGTGGTTGTAGCCGTCCGCCTTGACGACGGCCATCACCGCAGCATCGCCGGCGTGCTCGATCAGGATGCGGGTGTTGTGCGCGACGGCGTCCAGATCGATCAGCGCCTCGGCCTGCGGGCGAGAAGTCGGAGCCGGTGCGACCGGACTCGTCGGCACCTCCTGCGCGCTGTTCACCGGCGTCATTCTGCCATCGACACCCCGCACCGACGTGCGGTGGCGGGTGTCAGGCCTGTGCGCGGAGGTCGCCGACCGCGTCCGCAACGGCGCGGAGCAGCGGTGAGGCGGAGATGGGAGCAGCGGTACGCCGACCTCGATCGGTGGCGGCGAGCGCGGCCGCCCGCGAGTGCGCGCGAGCGCCCATGACGGCGGCGGTGCGGGCCGGCACGCCCGCCGCGAGGAGCGCTCCGATCATGCCGGACAGCACGTCGCCGGACCCGGCCGTCGAGGACCAGGACGACCCCGCGTCGTCGACGGAGACGGCGCCGTCGGGATCCGCGATCACCGTCGCTCGCCCCTTGAGCAGCACCGTCACGTTCCAGTCGGCCGCGAGGGCGCGGACGGACCGGACACGATCGGGTCCGGGCGCGGACCCGGTGAGTCGCTCGAACTCTCCCGCGTGCGGTGTCAGCACGGTCGCCGACGACCGTCCGCGCACCAGCTCGGGTCGCCGCGACAGCACGGTCAGTCCGTCGGCGTCGACGAGGACCGGGACGTCGGACTCCAGGACGGAGCGCAGCCGGTCGGCCGCGTCGTCGTCGGTGCCGAAGCCAGGCCCGACCACCCAGGCCTGTACACGTCCTGCCTCGTCGACCGAACGGGCGGTGACCACCTCCGGGTAGTGATGCACCACCTCGGCGCCGCCCTGCCCGACGTAGCGGACCATGCCGGACGTCGCCGCCACCGCAGCGCCCGTGCACAGCACGCCCGCGCCGGGATACTTCTCGCTGCCCGCCATGATTCCAGTGACGCCCTGGGAGTACTTGTCGTCCGCAGGTCCGGGTACCGGCCACGCGCGGCCCACCTCGCCGTCGTCGGGAGACGTGATCGTCGCGGCGTCCTGAACGAGGCCGATGTCGATCAGGTGCAGCTCGCCGCACCACGCGCTCGCGAGCACGTGCACCGGCTTGTAGGCGCCGAACGCCACCGTCACGGCGGCACGGACGGCGGGACCGTCGACGTCGCCCGTGTCCGGGTCGACACCCGACGGCAGGTCCGCAGCCACGACGGGGGCGGTGAGTCCGTCGACGATCGCGGCCGCGTCCGGTCGGAGCGACCCCCGCGCGGACAGGCCGACGATGCCGTCGATCACCAGATCGGGGTCGCCGGCCCGCGTCACCACATGTCCCGTGGCGGCCCGGAACGCCGCCAGTGCGGCGGGGTGGGCGCGATCGGGGCGGAGCAGCAGTGCCTCCACGGCGACACCGCGCCGACGTAGTTCGGCGCCGGCGAACAGCGCGTCGCCGCCGTTGTCCCCGGATCCGGCGAGAACGAGCACCCGTCTGCCGACCACCCCGCCGGTGCGGGCCCGGAGTTCACGAGCGACGACCGTCGCCAGTCCGTGGGCCGCGCGACGCATCGCCGCGTACTCGGGCAGTCGGGCCAGCAGCGGGGCTTCCGCCGCTCGCACCTCGTCGGCGGTGTGGAAGTGACGCATGCGTCCCACGGTAGCGCCGACCGGCCACGATGCACGGCAGGTCTACCGTGGGAATCATGGCTCGCCTGACAACACTCGCGGCGACGATCGGAGTCACTGCCGCACTGGCACTGTCGCTCACATCGTGCACCGAGGACGCCCCCACCGCCGAACGTCCGACCGGGCCGAACGTCGTCACGGTCGCCGCGATGGCCTACTCCCCTGCCAGCGTCACCATCTCGCCCGGCGACACCGTCACGTGGTTCTTCGACGACACCGGTGTCGCGCACAACGTGATCGGCATCGACGCTGCGTCCCGTCTGCTGCACAGCCCGATGATCTCGTCGGGTCAGTTCAGTCAGACGTTCGACGACCCCGGCACGTACCCGTACTTCTGCTCGGTGCACCCGAACATGACGGGCACCGTCATCGTCCGAGAGAGCTGATCACTCGACGGTGACCGACTTCGCGAGGTTGCGCGGCTTGTCCACGTCGTAGCCGCGCGCCTGCGCGACCTCGGCGGCGAACACCTGCAGCGGCACCGTCGACAACAGCGGCTGCAGAAGTGACGGCGCGGCCGGAATCTCGATGAGGTGATCGGCGAACGGCCGCACCGTCTCGTCGCCCTCCTCGGCGATCACGACGGTCCGGGCGCCGCGCGCCTGGATCTCACGGATGTTGCTGAGCATCTTCGAGTGCAGCACCGCTCGGCCCTTCGGCGACGGCATCACGACGATCACGGGCAGGTCGTCCTCGATGAGGGCGATCGGACCGTGCTTGAGCTCGCCGGCGGCGAAGCCCTCGGCGTGCATGTACGCGAGCTCCTTGAGCTTGAGCGCACCCTCGAGGGCGACCGGGTAACCGACGTGGCGACCCAGGAACAGCACCGTCGGTGACGACGCCAACTCGCGGGCCAGAGCGCGAACGGGCTCGACCGTCTCGAGCACCTTCCTCACCAGGTCCGGCATGGCCTCGAGATCCGCGTACTCCCGTGCGACCTCGTCCGGGTACTTGGTACCGCGAGCCTGCGCCAACGCCAGACCGACCAGGTAGTTGGCCGTCACCTGGGCGAGGAACGCCTTGGTCGACGCGACACCGATCTCCGGTCCCGCCCGCGTGTAGAGCACCGCGTCGGCCTCGCGCGGGATCTGGGAACCGTTGGTGTTGCAGACAGCCAGGACTCGGGCCTTCTGCTCCTTCGCGTGCCGGACCGCCTCCAGCGTGTCGGCGGTCTCGCCCGACTGGGAGATGGCCACCACGAGTGTCGAGCGGTCGAGAACGGGGTCGCGGTAACGGAACTCGCTGGCCAGCTCCACCTCCACGGGGAGGCGGGTCCAGTGTTCGATCGCGTATTTCGCCAGCAGCCCCGAGTGGTACGCGCTGCCGCACGCGACGACGAACACCTTGTCGACGTCGCGCAGCTCCTGATCCGACAGTCGCTGCTCGTCGAGGACGATGCGACCGTCGGTGAAGTGTCCGAGGAGGGTGTCCGCGACCGCCGCGGGCTGCTCCTGGATCTCCTTCAACATGAAGTAGTCGTGACCACCCTTCTCGGCGGCGGCGAGGTCCCAGTCGATGCGGAACGGACGCCCCTCGGCCTCGGACCCGTCGAAGTTCATGACGTCGTAGCCGTCGGCGGTGATCACCACGACCTGGTCCTGCCCGAGCTCGACCGCGTCGCGCGTGTGCTCGATGAAGGCGGCGACATCGGACCCGACGAACATCTCGCCCTCGCCGACGCCGACGACCAACGGGGTGGAGCGACGGGCCGCGACGATGGTGTCGGGGTGATCGACGTGGGTGAACACGAGCGTGAAGGCGCCTTCGAGGCGCTGCAGCACCGCGAGGGCGCTCTGGACGAAGTCTCCGGCCGTGGGGCCCTCGTCGTAGGCGGCGGCGACCAGATGGACGGCCACCTCGGTGTCGGTGTCCGACTCGAACTCGACGCCTGCGTTCTCGAGCTCGGCGCGCAGCGGCGCGAAGTTCTCGATGATGCCGTTGTGCACGACGGCGACGCGGTCGGCGCGGTCGCGGTGCGGGTGGGCGTTGCGATCGGTGGGCCGTCCGTGGGTCGCCCACCGGGTGTGGCCGATCCCGCTGGTGCCGACGAAGGTGTCCCGCCCGAGTTCGTCCAGTTCGGCCTCGAGATTGGCCAGCTTTCCGGCCTTGCGCTCGACGGCCATTCCCCCGGACCCGTCCAGGACGGCGATGCCGGCCGAGTCGTATCCGCGGTACTCCATCCGGCGCAACGCCTCCACCACCACCGGTAGGGCTCGACGATGTCCGACGTACCCGACGATTCCGCACATGGGACGACAGCCTACTTCGGCGCGGGCGGCGCTCCGGCCGCCCGCACGTCGACGGCATGGCGAAACGCCGCGTCGACTACGGTCAGTGCTGTGCCGAAGACGCAGAAGTTGGTCGCCGACCTGACCAAGCGGGGTCCCCATCGCGTGCTGCGCGGTGACCTCGCTCTCGCGGGCCTGCCCGGTGTGATCTACACGCCCAGTGAGGGCACGGGCCTGCCGGCGATCGCCTTCGCGCACGGCTGGATGACCGGCGCCTCCCATTACGACTCGACGCTGCGGCATCTCGCGTCGTGGGGCATCGTCGTCGTCGCGCCGAACACGCAGCGCGGACCGGTGCCCTCCCACAGCGCCCTGGCGCAGGATCTCCTCGTCGCGCTCGACGTGTGCACCGGCATCCGTCTGGGCACCGGCGACATCAGCGTGCACCCCGCCAAGCTCGGCCTGGTGGGCCACTCGATGGGTGCCGGCGCCGCGGTGATCGCCGCGGCTCAGCGATCGGACGTCGCCGCTCTCGGTGCGCTCTATCCGGCGCCCACCTCCCCGCGCGCCCTGTCGCCCGGGATCGCCGACGCGGTCACGGCGCCCGCTCTGGTTCTCGGCAGTCCGTCCGAACTGAACTCCCTCACCGCCGAGCCCGTGGCGCTCGCCGATGCGCTCGGTGGCCCCACCCTGCTCCGCGTGATCGACAAGTCGGAGGGTGACGGCATGGTCGAGGGCCGGAAGCTGCTCAGCTTCCTGGGCGTCGGCAACGCCCAGCCGAAGACTCGGCGCTCGGTGCAGGCTCTGCTCACCGGCTTCCTCCTGCACCGCCTCGCGGGCGACGACACGTACTCCGACTTCTCCGATCCCGACGCCGTCGTCAAGGGCACCGAGGTGGTCGACCCGAACGCGCCGACCGCGGACGCCCCCAAGAAAGTCAGCGCGATCCGTCAGCTGAGCCACCTCGCCGGTCGCTGAGGCGCCGCCGGCGGAGCCTCGTCGCCGGCCACTGCCTCTGTGGCCGATCGCAGGATCACTCCCGCGCGACGCGGCACCACCCGCACGGCCTCCGAGCGCTTCCGAGCCTCCTCGTCGATGGCCGCGAGGCGGGTCCGCACACGTCGCGTCGCCCGCCGGTGCTCCCGGACGACGGCGTCGATGATGTCCGCGGTGTTCTGCGAGTTCACAGCGGACCGGCTTCCGCGAGCTCGGGTCGCGCCGGCTCGCCGACCGTCGCTGCCTCACCGATCGGGTCCGTGACCGGTTGCGGCGCAGCGGGTTCCGTGACATCGCCGGATTCCGCAGCAGTGGGAATGCAGTCCGGTGGTGCGACGACCGGGAGCCCTTGATCCGCTGCCTCCTGTTCGACTGCCTCCTGATGCGGCTCGTCCCGTTCCGCTGTGTCCGGGGTCTCGGACGACGGCTCCGACGGCTGTTCCGATTGCGGCGCCGCCTCGTCCATCACCTCGGTGAGGACGGGCAGTCCGAGAGGCCCGGCAGCGAGAGCGAAGTGATGGGACTCCCCCGCCGCGTCGTGGGTGCGGATGTCCACGGCCCCGTCCGCGCCGAGGGCGACACTCACCCCGCGACCGTCGAGCTCCGCCTCAAGGTGACCGCGCTCGACGTCCTCGGCAGGCGCAGTCAGTGCCGCCTCCGGTGAGATCTGCGTCTCGGCGGGCGGTGGGTCGCACGGCGCCGCGGTCGACATCACCTCGGTCATGGCGTCCCGCACCGCCCGCCCGATCACGTCGGCGAGCGGTGAGCGATCCTCGACGGGAGCGACAGGCAGCGTCGCGGGCGGCTCCGCGACCACAGGAGAGGGCGCGACGGCGAGCGACGGCGGCTCGGGTGCAGCGGCCGGCGCCGTCACCGACGCCGGCGCGGTCGCTGCAGCCGGCACGGTGCCTTCCGCCGGCACACACTCGCACGCGTCGTCCTCGACGAACCGGTGACCACTCGGCCACGGCGAGTCGTCGATGTCCGCCGCGGCGGCGCAGAGTGCCGCGTAGACCTCCGACACCGCGGTCTTCGTCGAGGTGCACAGCTCCTCGAACGCGGCCACCCGCTCGGTCATCGCCGGCACGAACACGGTGTCCAACCACTCTCGGCATCGGGCCGCGACCGGTTCGAGGACCTCGGCCTGCCGCCTGCCGGGATCCGACGCGGACAGCAGCATCGCCTCGAGACCCGGGAACACCGAGGCCAGCGTCCGCACCGCGTCCGGTGCGGACGGACCTCCGGCGCCGGCGATGGTGGCCGCGACCTGCGCTGCGTCGCGGCCGCCCACCTGGTCGGCGCGGAACGCGGAGGCGGCGATCGACTTGTCCTCGACGATCGCGTGCAACCCCGTCGACGCGGAGGCCATCGCTGATCCGATCGCCTCGAGCTGATCGGCGTGGCCGGCGGACCTTGCGCACTGCCGTCGAAGGATGTCGAGCGCGGCGTCGGCGGCATCTCCCGACCAGGCCTCCCCCAGGGCGTCCGCTGCGGCGGACTGTCGACCGATCTCCACGCGCGCGTCGGCCGCCGCGGCACGGAGGCGGTCCGCGTCCGCCCGGAGGGCCTCGGTATCGAGTCCGCGTTGCTCGTCGTAGCGAGCGCAGAGAGCGACGTGGGAGGTACTCATCGCTGCACCGCTCGCACCGACCATCGGGAGGAACGTCTCGAAGAACGTCAGGCCCTCGCTCCCGAGGTCCAGCAGACCGTCGATCGTGGGCGGCACCGGTGCGGTCACCGATCACCTCGTTGTGCCGGCACGCCCGGCGCCGCGACGCGCAGGGCGGTGACATCGTCGAGCGACACCGAGCCCTCGATCGATGCCCGGAGGGCGGCCGACGTCGCAGCGGTGGCCTCGGACCAGGAGCGCAGGCCCTCCGACAGCCGCCCGAGTCTGTCCTGCAGGACGGCGGCCTCCGCACGGTGGTTCCGGCCCGCCGACTCGACCCCGAACAGACCGCCGACACCGCGCTCGGCGGACACTCCTACGGCGCTCGCGGACTCCTCGAGGGCCGTGATCGCCTCTCGGGCCGCCCCCTCGTCCAGCGCCGTTCCGCCTGGCGACCTTCCACTGCTCATGTCTTCCCCTCCCGAGTGATCCCACGACAGCGCGACCCTCACGGATCAGACGCATCACCGCGCCCGTGCGTTCCCGGCGAAACGGTAGCCGTCGGTCGGCGCAACCGGTAGGACCGGTAACCTCCGATTTCACAGGTGGGTAACACACACTTCGGCGATCAGGGAGCCCCATGCGCATCGGTATGCAGTTGAACTACTCGGGCGGATTCAGCGAGACGGTCGAGGAGGTCGGGGCTCTGGAGAGGGCGGGAATGGACATCGTGTTCATCCCCGAGGCGTACTCGTTCGATGCCGTGAGCCAGATCGGCTTCCTCGCCGCGAAGACGTCCACCATCGAACTGGCGTCGGGAATCTTTCAGATCTACACCCGCACACCGTCGCTGCTGGCCATGACCGCCGCCGGCCTCGACTTCGTCTCCGGTGGCCGCTTCGTCATGGGTATCGGCGCGTCCGGCCCCCAGGTCATCGAGGGCTTCCACGGCGTCAAGTACGACGCCCCGCTCGGCCGCACCCGCGAGATCATCGAGATCTGCCGCCAGGTGTGGCGCCGCGAGAAGGTGCAGTTCGAGGGCAAGTACTACCAGATCCCCCTGCCCGCCGATCAGGGCACGGGTCTGGGCAAGCCCCTCAAGCTCATCAATCATCCTGTGCGAGCCGACATTCCGATCGTCATCGCGTCACTCGGACCCAAGAACGTCGCGCTCACAGCCGAGCTGGCCCAGGGCTGGGAGCCCATCTTCTTCCATCCGGAGAAGGCCGAGTCGGTGTGGGGCGAGTCGCTCGCGGCAGGCAAGGCGAAGCGCGACCCGTCACTGGGTGAATTGGACGTGTACGCCAGCCCTGCCGTGGCAATCGGCGACGACGCCGACCAGTTCCTGCCGTGGATCAAGCCCCAGTTGGCCCTCTACATCGGCGGCATGGGCGCCAAGGGCAAGAACTTCTACAACGACCTCGCGGTGCGGTACGGCTACGAGGAGGGGGCCGAGAAGATCCAGGACCTGTACCTGGCCGGCAAGAAGGAGGAGGCCGCGGCCGCCGTTCCGGACGAGCTGGTCCGGTCGATCTCGCTGATCGGCACCGAGAGCTACGTCAAGGAACGCCTCGCCGCCTTCGAGTCCGCGGGCGTGACCACCCTGAACATCCACCCCATCGCGGCCGACACCGCGGGCCGGGTGGGCCAGGTGGAGCAGCTCAAGGCCCTCATCGGCTGACGGGCCGAGACGTCAGCCGACGGCGCCGACCACATCTGCGATGTGGTCGGCGAGTCGGCGAGCGGTGTCTGCGGTGTCCGCCTCCACCATCACGCGGACGAGCTGCTCGGTTCCCGAGGGACGCAACAACACTCGACCCTCTCGTCCGAGCTCGTCCTCCGCACGGGTCACCGCGTCCTGCACCAGCGGAGCCGACGTCGCGGCGGACTTGTCCTGCACGGGCACGTTGATCAGCACCTGGGGCAGCGTGCGCATGATGGACGCGAGGTCCTCGAGGGTGCGTCCCGTCTCGGCCATCCTGGCCATGATCTGCAGGCCCGTCAGCACACCGTCACCGGTGGTGCCGAATGCGGGCAGGACGATGTGGCCCGACTGCTCACCGCCGAGTCCGTAGTTGCCGGCGCGTAGTTCCTCGAGAACGTAGCGATCGCCGACAGCGGTGGTGCGCACCGTGATTCCGGCGTCACGCATCGCGATGTGCAGTCCGAGGTTGCTCATGACGGTGGCGACCAGCGTGTCGTCGGGAAGCTCACCGCGCTGGTGCATCGCGATCGCGAGGATCGCCATGATGGCGTCCCCGTCGACCACGGCGCCGTTCGCGTCGACCGCGAGACAGCGGTCCGCGTCGCCGTCGTGGGCGAGTCCGAGGTCGGCGCCGTGCTCGACGACGGCCTTCTGCACCACGTCGAGGTGGGTGGACCCGCATCCGTCGTTGATGTTCAGGCCGTCCGGGTCTGCGTTGATGGCGATCACGGTCGCACCCGCGGCGCGGTAGGCGTCCGGCGCGGCGGTCGAGGCGGCTCCGTGAGCGCAGTCCACGACGACGGTGATGCCGTCGAGGCGTCGGGTGACGATGGTCGCGAGATGGCTCTCGTAGCGGGCGAGGGCGTCCGGGGCCTGTCGCACGCGGCCGATGGCGGCACCGACGGGGCCCGTGGCGGGCGCGTCGAGCAACGCTTCGATGCGGTCCTCCTGGTCGTCGTCCAACTTGTGGCCGCCGGCCGCGAAGAACTTGATGCCGTTGTCGGGCATCGCGTTGTGCGATGCGGAGATCATGACGCCGAGCTGCGCGTCGTAGTCGTCGGTCAAGTAGGCCAGGGCCGGGGTGGGGACGACACCGACCGTGAGGACGTCGACTCCGGCGGAGGACAGTCCGGCCACGATCGCGGCTTCGAGCATCTCGCCGCTCGCGCGCGGGTCCCGTCCGACCACGGCCAGGGGGCGGGTGGTCGACGAGGCGACCTCGCCGAGCACCGCTGCGGCGGCACGGCCGAGTCGTAGTGCGAGGTCTGCCGTCACCTCCTCGTTCGCCAGTCCCCGAACTCCGTCGGTACCGAACAACCGGGCCATGACAGTTACCTCTTCCGAGCAGGTGGAGCGTATGCAGGTGCCGTGACACGAAGCAGGCGCCCGCGGCGGTCCGAGGACCAGCCGGAGCGCCCGCTTCTCCAGAAGTGCTGAGATCAGCGCTTCGAGTACTGCGATGCCTTACGAGCCTTCTTCAGGCCGTACTTCTTGCGCTCCACGGCACGCGGGTCACGCGTGAGGAAGCCGGCCTTCTTGAGGGCGGGGCGATCGTCCGGGGTGACCTCGATGAGGGCACGGGCGATGGCAAGACGCAGGGCGCCTGCCTGGCCGGACGGGCCGCCACCGTGCAGGAGGGCGACGATGTCGAAGCCGTCCGCACGCTCGACGGTGACGAACGGGGACTTGATGAGCTGCTGGTGCACCTTGTTGGGGAAGTAGTCCTCGAGGGTGCGGCCGTTGAGCTTGAAGTCGCCCGAGCCGGGGGTCATGCGCACGCGCACGACGGCTTCCTTACGACGACCGACCGTGGTGACGGGGCGATCGATGTAGATGGCGGGACGAGCGGCGGCCTCGATGTCGGCGACGACCTCGGGCTCCTCGACGGAGACGAACTCGTCGGCGATCTCGACGGAGTCACCGATGGGGACGGTCTCTTCGGCCGTCTCGGTCACGACGTTCTCTTCGGGAGCGGTCACTGGGACACCTGCTTGATCTCGTACGGGACGGGCTGCTGAGCCGTGTGGGGGTGATCGGGACCTGCGTAGACCTTGAGCTTGCCGGCGATCTGGTTGCCGAGCTTGGTCTTGGGGATCATGCCCTTGATGGCCTTCTCCACGACGCGGTCGGGGTTCTTGTCCAGAACCTCACCGATGCTGCGCGCACGGAGACCGCCCGGGAAGCCCGAGTGGTGGTAGTGGAACTTGTCGGTCCGCTTGTTGCCGCTGATCGCGACCTTCTCAGCGTTGATGACGATGACGAAGTCTCCGCCGTCGAGGTTGGGGGAATACGTGGGCTTGTGCTTGCCGCGCAGCAGAGTTGCTGCCTGGACTGCGAGGCGGCCGAGAACGACGTCGGTGGCGTCGATCACGTGCCAGGTCCGGGTGACATCCCCGGCCTTTTGGCTGTACGTGGACACAGAACTTCCTTGTCTCATCGCTGATGGTGCTGGCCAGGCGCGTGGTCGATCGTCTCGGCGGCCAGTGGAGACCCGAGGGACCGGTATCGGTCGTGCATGACGACTCGATGTACCGAACGCCAACGGTGTACCTTACCGGCCCACGTACTGGCAGGTCAAAACCCCTCGACCGTCATCGCCGACGAGAGGTGCACTCGATGCAGCGGCGAGCAGTCGGCAGCGCCTCGAGGCGGGGGTCGGAGATCGCCCCGCCGCACACCTCGCACTGTCCGTAGGTGCCGCGCTCGATCCGCATCTCCGCGTCGTCGAGTTCGCGCAGTTCCTCCCGCGCCTCTCTCGACATCGATGCGATGGCGGCGCGCTCGAACGCGATGGTCGACCCCTCGGGATCGTGCTCGTCGTCGTCCGTGGTCCACCGGGACCCTTCGACGATGGCCTGGTGCTGTCGTGCGAGCGACACGATGCGGGCCTCGGTGAGCGCACGTTCCGCCGCGACCCGGCTGCGGGCGATCGCCCGAGCCGCGTGGTCGCGGTCGCTCGGGTCGGTGACGGGCTGATCCGGCTGTGTCATGACGACGTCCAGTATCCGCCCCGCGCCGACCGGAGTCGTACGGACCGTCGGAGATGGGCAACCGGACACCCCCCACGCCCCGGTTGCCCACCTCGTCCGTGATCAGGCGAACATTCCCCGGTTCGCCGCCTCGCGTGCCTGCATGTCGGCGTTGCCCTGACCGACGGCACTGCCGACCGCCTCGAGAACCTGATTGAGCTCCAGGGCCGCCGAGTCCCACTGGCGCTGCTTGTCCTGGTACGACTCCGACGCCGTGCCTTCCCATTCCGCCACCAGCGGCGAGATGATCTGGCGCAGTTCGTCGAGCTTGCTGTTGAGAGTGGCCTGCTTCGCGTCGATCTGAGCAGTGACCTGGTCGATGGCACCGAACACGTATCTCATGGTGAACGTCCTTCCTGACGTGAGTGATGGGCAGATCGGATGATCGGCGGGTCAGAGGTTGAGCGAACCGCCCGCGGCGGTGACGGTGCGCGTGTTGTCGTCGTCGGCAGCGCCGTAGGCGGTCCCGCTCGACTTGATGGCGTCCCCGATCGAACCCAGCGCGAGTTGCAACTTGTTCGCGCTGCCGTCCCAGCTGGTCATGACGTTCTGGAACGCGATCGCCGCCGCGCCTTCCCAACTCCCTCCGACGGCCTGGACGTCGCCACGCAGCTGGTCCAGCAGCGCCTTGATCTCGAGCGTCAGCTGGTCCACCTTCCCTGCGGTGACGTGCATCGTCTCGACGGTGGTCTTCATCTGCGACATGGTCTCTCGATCCCCCCTCGGTGTGGTCCGGGCCGGTACCCGGAACTTCCCCTGCACCTCCTTCGACGCGACGACTCGGCGAACGGTTCCGTCTCCGCCACCGCGTCACCCGACGACGAGGGACGCGAGGACCGCGGTGCAGACCTCCGCCATCACAGGGTTCGCGGCCTCGGTGCTCTGACAGCCGAGACTCGTCTGCTCCCCCGGTGACACGATCACCGTCCACGCCACCGTCGAGCCGTCGGACGCCTTCTCGGTGTAGACGAGCGCGGGACGATCGGATACGTCCGACCGTCGATCGAGCCCGCCGAGTCGATCGGGTGCGGCGTCGACCGCGGCCGACAGGGTGGCCTGCACGTCGGGTAGTCCGACGCCCACACCGAGTTCGCGGACCACCAGCACCAGTCGCATGCCGGCGGGTGCGTCGGGACGGATCTCGACCCGCTCCGTACCCGGCTCGACATGCCACCCCACCGGCACGATCAGGTGTGTTCCGGCGATCGAGAAGTCGGTACCGGCGGGGGCGCTCGTCGTCGTCGCGGCGGCCGGCTCGGTGGTGGGCGCGGTGGGTCGAGTGGGCCCGGCCGGGACCATGGACGGTTCTGCGGCTCGTGGTCGCTCCGTCGCAGGCGCGGGCGACTGTCCGCTGGTCAGTGCCGCGACGCCGATGCTGACGCACACCACCGCGGTCGCCACCGCTGCCACCAGGACCGGCCGTCGGGTCGTGCGCCGACGGTCCACGGCCGCCGCGGCGGCTCGTTCGGCCAGCCACGCGCCCGTCCTACCGGGCGTGAGCTCGGCCGGTACGGACGATGTGACGGGCGGAACCGGGAGGGGGCTCGCGCCCGCGCTCGGGACCACGGCTGCCGCCATCTCCTCGTCGTCCACCGTCACCACCGTCAGATCGCTCATCTCGTCGAGTACGGCTCGCGGCAAGGTGTCACTCGCGCCGTGCACGACGAGTCGGCAGGCCGGCGCGGCAGCGAGAACTCCGTCCACCGCGGCACGAGTGCGCGACACCGTCAGCTCGTCGTCCCCTCCGATCGCGGGGTCGGTCAGAACACAGTCCACGACGTCGCTGCTGATGGCCGTACTCACCACGGTCGAGACCGTGGTGCGGTGCGGTGTGCGGTCGAGAACCACTGTTCGGCAGCGTGATCCACCGCACGGGCAGGGCCGGGCCGACTGCGCCGCGTCCCGCGCGACGAGCGCCGACGACACGAGGAGGACGTCACGCGCGAGGGGTCGCGCGGCCGCGGTGAGGACGCTGCAGCGCACGACTCCCCAGTGCGGTGGGTGCACCAGCACCAGGTCGTGGTCCCCACCGTGCACCCCCGCATCGCGCAGAGCGTCGGTGAACATCTCGGACACCATCGTCGACACCTCGACCTCGCGTCCGTCGGCGAGAGTGACGACGCGGTCGTCGATGTGGCCGAGGACGTCCACGGACGCGGAACCGTCTGCGGGAGTTCTCGACAGCACCCCGAACCGTGAACACCACACCGCGTCCACGGTCGTGACGAGCCCGACGGGCGACGTCACCGCTCGTCCGGCGCGGTCTCGCACAGCGCGGTCTGCACCAGTGTCGCCGTTCCGCGCCCGACCAGCACACCGCGTCCGGGTGGGAGTTCGGACGGACGGACGGAGCCGAGCAGGACGCCCTCCTCTCGGCTCCCGCTCATGACCAGTCCCGGTGATGCCAGGTCCTTGAGCCTCGCGAGGACCGGTTCGTACAGTGCCCGAGCGGATCCGCCGCACCGACGTGCGACGACGAGATGCAGACCGACGTCCCGCGCCTGCGACAGCAGTTCCAGCAACTCGGTCAGCGGGTTTCCGTGCGGCGTGACGACGAGGTCGTAGTCGTCGACGACCACGACGATCTCGGGACCGGTCCACCAGGATCTCGCAGCGAGTTCGCGACGAGTGGTGTCCGGTCCCGGACGGCGGGCACGCAGGTAGGTCGCGAGTTCGGCGACCATCGTCGTGGCCTGCTCGGCCGTGGACGCGTGACCGGCGAGCCGATCGGACGGGATGTCGCCCAGCAGGGTTCGTCGGTAGTCGACGGCGAGGATTCTCAGCGACGTGGCGTCGTTGGCCTGCGCGAGCGAACGGGAGATCGATCGCAGCAGACTGGTCTTCCCGCAGCCCGAGTCGCCGAGGACGAGAAGGTGCGGATGCTCGGCCAGATCCAGAACGACCGGCGCGAGATCGTTCTCGTCGACACCCACCGGCACGGTGGCGACGAATGTCCCCGAGGCGGACGGTGGCCACCACGCCGACACGGACGACAGAAGGTCGTCGCGCTCGAGTCGACGCGGCAACAGTCGCACCGGGGGCGTCGGTGCGTCACCCCGCCACCGGTGGACCGACTCGGCGATCGCTCGGTCGGTCCCGTGTCCGAGATCGTCCGTGTCGGCGATGCCGTCGACACGCGGGAGCGCGACGAGCAGATGCAACCCGTCCGGGGTGATGCCTCGACCGGGCCGACGCGTCGGGACGTGCATCGCCCGTGCTCGGCCGATGTCCGAGTCCGACGGATCACCCATGCGCAGTTCGACTCTCGTGGTGACGGCATCCTTCACCGCGGGACGGAGCTCGGCCCACCGACTCGCGGCGAGGACGACGTGCACCCCGTAGGAGAGTCCGCTCGACACCAGCTGGTGCAGGGACGGTTCGAGGGCCTCGAACTCGGCTCGGATCGTGCTCCACCCGTCGACGACCAGAACGATGTCCGGCACCGGCGGTGCACTGTCTCCACCCGACTCTCGCCTGCGCCGCGCGTCGGCCATCGACCGGATCTCGCCGGTGCGGAACAACTCCTCGCGGCGTCGAACGGTTCCGACCACGTCGGCGACGATGCGTCGCACGGCGTCCGCCTCCGAGCGGACCGCGACGGATCCGACGTGAGGAAGGCCTACCAGCCGTCCGACGGATCCACCGCCGAAGTCCAGGACGTGGAACTGCACGTGGTGCGGGGAGTACCGCAGAGCCAGATCGAGGACGAGCGTGCAGAGCGCGGTGGACTTGCCGGACTGCGGTCCCCCGACGATCGCCACGTGCCCGGACGCACCGGTGAGGTCGAGTTCGAGTGCATCGCGTCGCTGGTCGTACGGCCGGTCGACCAGTGCGACCACGGCGCGCAGTGACCCCGCCGCGTCGGGCCGGTCACCGCCGAGCGCCGTGTCCGGTGACACCGAGTCGAGTGTGACGGGCCGGTCCAACGGCGGTAGCCACACCCGGTGTGCGGGACGCCCGTGACCGCGCACTCGCGCGACGACGGCGGAGAGGACGGTGCCGCCGTCCGACGACTCGGACGGAGACGGCGGTTCGCCCGCCGGTTCGAGGGCGGTCTCGTCGAGCAGCGGCACCGGCGCCGCCGTGAAGAGACGGGGCCCGGTCGAGCCTGCGCCGACCGAGAGCGCTGCGGGCTCGTCGCTCCGCAGACGGGGACCCGAGACGTACATCGCGGTGAAGCGCACCAGCTCGCTGGAGTCCGTTCTGAGGAACCCCACTCCCGGACCCCCGGTCACGTGATGCGCGTCGGCGACACCCAGAACCGATCGAGATTCGGAGGCCGAGAACGTCTTCAGACCGATGCGGTAGGAGAGATGACTGTCGAGTCCGCGCAGCCGACCCTCGTCGAGCCGCTGGCTCGCCAGCAACAGATGGATGTGCAGCGAGCGCCCGAGTCGCCCGATCGCGACGAAGAGCTCGGCGAACTCCGGGAACCGGGTCAGCAGTTCGGAGAACTCGTCGACGACGACGAAGAGCGCCGGTAGAGGCGCGAGTGCGGCACCACCCTCGCGCGCACGGGTGTAATCGGAGACGTTCGCGTAATTGCCGGCGGCCCTGAGCAGTTCCTGCCGTCGAGTCATCTCGCCCGCGAGCGCGTCGCGCATCCGCTCGACCATCTGCGCTTCCTCGGACAGATTGGTGATGACGGCCGCGACGTGAGGCGCCGATTCCAGTCCGAGAAACGTGGCCCCACCCTTGAAGTCGACGAGGACGAGATTCAGGACGTCGGGCGGGTGCGTCGCGACGAGTCCGAGCACCAGCGTCCGCAACAGTTCCGACTTTCCCGATCCCGTGGCGCCGATACAGAGTCCGTGCGGTCCCATACCCCCCTCGGCGGCCTCCTTCAGGTCGAGCTCGACGACGCGACCGTCGTCGTCGAGTCCGAACGGGACGCGCAGTCGCGACCGCCCGGAACGGGAGGACCAGGCGACGCCGGGGTCGAGACTGTCGGGAGACGTCATGCCGGGCAGGTGTTCCCATGCTCGGACGCGCGGGCCACCCTCCGCCCGCACGACGGTGTCGCCCGTCCGGAATCGAGCGAGTCCCCGCGCCACCACGGCGGCGGTGACCACGTCCACACCGTCCGCGGTACCGAACATCTCGACTCCGGCCGCGCTCCGTGCGCCGAGCGCAGGCCTGTCCGCGCCGTCGCCGACGACCAGGACGAGTGTGCGATCCGCGGTGCCGTCCCGGCCCGCACCGGACACGGTCAGGACCGTCACGTCCCCGCCCCTCGTCACGGTCTCCCATGTCTCGGCATCCTCGACACCGTCCTCGGCACCGCGATCCACGACCACGATGCGATGGGGCCGCGCACCGGTCGACGAGTCTGCCGCCGGGACGGCGAGGTCCCGCGCTGCCTCCGCCGGCGATCCGAAGGTCAGCCGCCGTCGCCCGCCACCGTCCGACGCGGTCTCGTCCCCGTGGTGCGGCAACCACTTCGTCCAGTCCCACGTCGCCGCGATGCAGTCGTCCACGACGACCACCACACTGATGTCGTCCGGACTGTGGAAAGTGCACGCCTGCAACACCATCGAGCGCACGAGCGCTCTCGCCGCCTCGACGGGGCCGTCGACACCGATCACGGAGAACGCGCGCAACGAGACCGCGGTGGGAAGGTCCGACACGATGGCATGGGTCCGGACGAACGAGCGCAGGAGGGCGGCCGACACCGGCTCGAGACCCTCGGGCGGACCCGTGTCGGGTGTGACGAGGCGAGTGGCGAGTCGTTGGTCGCCCACGCCCACCCGCAGATGGACGAAGTCGTCGTCTGTCGACCGCCTCTCCCACATGCGTGAGGTTCCGGCGAACGAGGACAGCGTCGACGGATCAGGATGGGAGAAGGCCAGTGCCTCGTGCTGCGCCGACGCCGTCGACCGGACCCGCTCGCGCATCGCACCGAGGTACGTCAGATAGTCCTTGCGCGATTCGTCGAGTTCGGCCGTCCGTGGCCCGCCTCCGCGGCCCCCACCGGCGAACATCCCCAGCATGGACACCACCATCATGGCCGGGAACAGCAGCGTCATCGGGTTGGCGGCCGCGCCCGACGTGATCATGAGGGCAACCATGCCGACCATCGCGACCACCATGACCAGAGGCAGCATCTTCAGGAGCGGGTTCCCCGGGACCACCCGCGGAATCTCCGGTGGCGGCTCCATCTCGACGGTGCCGCCCGGCACCCGCGGCGCGTCCTCGCGCGGCGGTCGACCATGGACCACCCGCGTGTCCACCGCCGTCGCGTACTCGCCCTCACGTCCGACCACCACGTCCACCCCCCAGTGGCTCGCCGCCCCGTTCGGCGAGTCGGGTCAGACCGTAGCGCCGGACGCCGACGACCGGGAGGGAAGACGACGAGGGTTGTGGACGAACCCTCGTGCCTGTGCATATCGCGAGGCGATGTCACCGAACTGACCTATAGTGCTCGCACGACCCGCGGTGCGACCGCGGGAAGAGAGTTCGGGGGGACTTTCGATGACCATCGCGCCGACCGCTGCGCCGCTGTCCACGACGCGCGAATCCGCGGTACGCCGGATCGAGCCGGCCGTGCTGCGCATCACCGTGATCACGGGGGACGTCGAGGTGGACGTCTCGGTTCCCGGCGGAGTCGCCGTCGCCGCGACGGTGCCCGCTCTGACGGCGCTGATCGACGAGCGCGCGGACTCGGATCGTTCGCCGGGCCCACGGTCGCTCTCGACGATGGTGGGAGTGCCGCTCGACGCGCGTCTCTCGTTGCTGGACAACGGTGTTCGGGACGGCGACGTGCTGGTTCTCCACCGCGGACGAGAGTCCTCACCGCCGGTCTTCGACGATCTGACGGAGGCGGTGGCCGTTCTCTGCAACGGCCACTCGTGGACCCGGTCCGACTCGGTCGTCGCAGCCACCGTCGTGTCGACGGCGGCACTGGCGACCGCGGGATGGACCGCGACGAGAACGAGCGGAGTCCCTGCGGCAGCGAGTCTCGCCGTCCTCGCGCTGCTCACCGTCGTGGCCGCGTGTGTGTGCACTGCGGCGCGCGTCCCCTCGGCCCTGAGCTTCGGTCTCAGGTCGACCGGGTGTCTCCTCGCGTTCGCCGCGGGCACGATGCTCGTTCCCGGCCAGGATGCCGCGGCCGACGCAGTGCTCGGATTCGCGCTGAGCGCGGCGGCGTCCGTCGTCACCTCGATGATCGCCGGCCGCGAGGGACGCGCCACGTTCACCGCGGTGTCGACGGTGAGCCTCGTGGGCGCCGTCGCCGCTGCTGTCGAGGCGCTGAGCGACGTGCCCACCGTGACGATCGCGGCGGTCACCGCCGGCGTGTGCACCCTGGCGCTCACCCGCGCCCCGCGACTGTCGGCCGCACGAGCCGGAATACGCCTTCCCCCGGTACCTCTCGCCGATGCCGGCGCTCGTCTCGACCACCCGGGACACGAGGGACCGCCGACGCGGCCGTCGGAAGCCGCCCTCGTCGCCGCACACGAGTCCGCTCTCGCCGACGTCGACGTCGTCGCGGAACGAGCTCGCACAGCTCAGCAGTACCTCACCGGCTACACGACGGGGTTGTCCCTGCTCGCCTCGGCGGGGGCGATCGTCGTGGCCACGCACGACATCGCCGCGACCGTCGATCCCGGCAGACTCGCTGCCGCTGCCGCGATCGCCTCCGTCCTGTGCTGCCGGGGCCGCGTGGGTGTCGATCGTCTGCGCTGCGCCGTCGCTGTCACCGCGGGTGTCGCGGCCGTCCTCGTCGTCCTCGCAATCGGTGCGTCCACTCGCGCCGACCTGTGGCCGTGGTGGACCGGGGCTGCGGTGGCGGTCGGCGTCCTCGCGATCCTGATCGGTGTCGTCGCGCCGGGTCGGCGATTCTCCCCCGTCGCGCGCCGGGCGGCCGAACTGGCCGAACTCGCCGTCGTGGTCTCGATCGTTCCTCTCGTCTGTCTCGTCGTCGGGGCCTACTCGGCAGCGCGCGGCCTGTGACGACTCAGCGACGACCAGGGGTGACCGCATGTCTCGTCGCAGCAATGGTCGTTCTGGCCATGCCCACGGCGGGTACGGCAACCGCAGACACACCGTTGATCGATCCCGGACTGCTCCCCGAGCCGGCTGCCGCGGCCCCGTCCGAACCGACCGAGCAGCGCACCCGGTGCGCGGCCGCCTCCGAGGCGCCCGTGACGTCGGTGGTACCCGCGGCTCAGAGGACGCTCCGGTTCTCGGACGTGTGGAGCCTCACCCGAGGCGCCGGTCAGATCATCGCCGTCATCGACACCGGGGTCGCACCACATCCGCTCCTCCCGACTCTGCGCGCCGGCGGCGACTACGTCTCGACGGGCGACGGGCTCGAGGACTGCGATGCACACGGCACCGTCGTCGCCGGACTCATCGCTGCTCGGCCGGTCGCGGGATCCGGCTTCGCCGGCGGAGCGCCGGACGCCACGATCCTCTCCATTCGTCAGTCCAGTGCAGCCTTCGCCGCGACGTCCTCCGAGCGGGAGGCCGACGAGAACGGTTCCACCTCCGCGGGGTACGGCGACGTCGAGTCGATGGCTGCGGCGATCCGCACCGCTGTCGACGCGGGCGCGGACGTCGTCAACATCTCGGAGGTCGCCTGTGCGAGCGCTGGATCGTCGATGGGCGACGGCGCACTGGGAGCCGCCGTGCGGTACGCCGCGGTGGACAGGGATGCCGTGATCGTCACAGCTGCGGGGAATCTGGACGGCCGTCGGTGCCGGACGCAGAACGACCTCATCCGCGGCATCGACGGACGAGACACGGCGTTGCCGGTGACTCTCGCGTCACCGGCGTGGTTCGACGAGTACGTCCTCACCGTGGGGTCGCTGGACCCGGACGGGCAGCCGTCGTCGTTCAGCTTGAACGGGCCGTGGGTCGACGTCGCGGCTCCGGGTACCGAGGTCACGTCCCTCGGTGCCACGGGTACCGGTCTGGCCGACGGCACCCTCGACGACGAGGGGCGCCGAACAGCCTTCACGGGAACGAGTTTCGCCACACCGTTCGTCTCCGCGACGGCCGCCCTGGTGCGGGCGCGTCATCCGGAGCTGTCCGCGGCAGATGTCATCGACCGCATCGTGACGACGGCGCACTCACCGGCAGGTGACTGGGACTCGGCTGTCGGCCACGGCAGTCTGGATCCGGTGGCGGCGGTGACGGGCAGCGCGGTCGCACGGGGTGACGACGCGTCCGTGCGACTGCCCCCGCGCACGACACCGCCGGTCACCGACCGTCGCGACGCACTACTCGCCCTGGCGTCCTCCGTCGGGATCCTGCTGCTCGTGTCCGGCGCACTGGCGGTACGCGCGGTGGTCCGGCGTCAGGACCCGTCGTGACCCACACGGGCCGCATCGACGGTCAGCGCCGGACCGGGCGGCAGCAGTCCCACGACGGGCCACGGCGCCGGTGCCGGATCGCCGAGTCCGAGTGCCTCCGCGTCCTGCGTGAACGGGACGCCGAAGCGGGTTCCCGTGTCGGCGACGTAGAAGGCGGAATCGCGGCGCGGGTCGTCGGCGGCCTGCCCGGTGGTGGCGACGTACAGCCCGGACCCCGGTGCCACGAAGAAGGTGTCCAGCCCATCCCCTGCACCGTCCGCCCCGGCCAGCGCCACGGCGCGCGAGTCGGCAGTCGCACCGATCGTCATCCTCGTCTGCGCCCCGCGCCCCGTCGACTCGTCCGGCCCGACCCACTCCACGCAGGTGGCGTCGCCGCCCGTCACGATGATCGGTGGTCGCTCCGGAAACGTGTCGACCGCCAGAGGTGCAGCGGTTCTCGGAGCCCGGGCGATCACATCGGGCGGGACGGCGTCGACACCCACCCGACCGGCCGAATCGGAGAAGCGCAGCAACTGCGCGGTGGCCGCTCCGATCGCCTGCACGCCGTCCTGCAGAACGACGTAGTGCTCGCTGCGATCCCCGAGATCGACTGTCACCACGGATCCGACGGGCCGACCCCCGATCGGGTACGGGGCAGCAGCGCCCGACCCGATCACCGTGGGGGTCACGATCTCCGGCGCTTCGGGCACCGCGTCGAAGAGCCCCGCCGACACCGGAGTGGGTACCGCGTCCTCCAGGCCGAGGGCTCGGGTCACGGCGGTGTTCTGCAGGTCCACCCGCGCGCGCACCTGTCCGTGCACCAGGTAGTCGACGCCGTCCCGACGCCACACCAGCGCGTCGTCGGGGTCGAGTGCGCGACGCGGTGCGACGGACTGCGTCCCCACCGGTTCGACGGTCACATCGGTCGTGCCGTTGTCCGACTCCTCGCACACGGACCAGACCATCGCACCGGTCGTGACCGGAAGCGCCTGCGGCGCACCGCCGATACCGATCGCGGCGCCTCGGGCGCGTCGAGCGATCTCGTCCGGACCGACCGCGGTGGGCTCGTCCGGCCGACCGGCGAACAACCGGGCGGACGCCAGATCGGACGCGGGGTGGAGCGTGTCGTCCTCGACGACGTACAGAGCGCCACTCTCGTCGTCCAGCACGATCACGGCATCACCGATACGTGCGGCCGGTCGGACGAAGGCGAGTGCGGCGCAACCTGCGAGGATCAGGACCGCCACGACGACGCCGACCGCGGAGGCCCGCGCCGTCGATCGCAGCGGTTCGTGCCGCATCGACGTGTCGCCCAGGACCAGTGCGTGATCGAGCCGTCTCACAGAGAACCGATGCGCACCGATCTGCCATCGCGTGGTCGGTGTTCCTGCCATCGATATCCCCTGCCCTCGGTGCCGCGGCGACGCGGCCCGGCCCCCCGCCGGACACGCCGGACCCGATGGAGGGGTCCCGCGTGAGGGCACAGTACATCGACCGCAGAGAAGGAGCCATGGTGTCCGAGACTCGCCCGGGGATGACGGCCGCACGCGACGTCGTGGTGTCGCAGGCAGTGGCGCTCGGCGTGGCCGTCGCGCTCACGACGTCGGGAGTGCCTGCACGATGGGCGATCACGGCCGCAGTGGTCGTCGTGATCGGACTCTGCCTCCCCCGGGACGGGCGTCCTGTCGTGGGTCACCTCTCGGCGTGGCCACGGCTTCTCGCGCATCGACCGGTACCCGCGCGCACGGTGCTGTCGTTCGATCGTCCCGGCGGTCCGATCGGTGTGGTGTGGAACGGATCCGACCTGACGATCGTCGCGGAACTCCACGTCGAACCGGCTGCGGCCGGATGGTCGACGGTCGGCTCACGCGGAGCGACACCCGACGCCGTGGTGCCGCTCCGCGACCTCGTCCACCGACTGTCGCAGGGCACGGACGCGCCCACCCACCTGGGTGTCACCTCCGTCGGCACGCGTCCGGCACGGGGTCGCCGCGCCGCGGACTGCTACCTGTCCATGGCCGGACCGCTCGCGTCGGTGGCGCGGCGGCGAACCTTCCTCTCCCTCTCCACCGACGTCCACGAGGGTGAGACGGCCGCGGCGCGTCGGGGCGGAACTGCTGCTGGGCCGGTGCAGATGCTCGCCACGACCATGGCCCGACTGCAGCACGTCCTGCGCACCCACGGTCTCGTGGGCAGCCTTCTCACCGCCGATCAGATCCGTGCGGCGGATCTTCTGGTGACGAATGGGGTTCCCCTCCGTCACGTCCGTCCGCAGTGGCGCTTCGCCCGGCTCGGCGGATCGACCTGGCGCTCACGGCGGCTCGCACCGTCCGCCTGGACCGCGGCGGCGGTCGACTCGATCGGCGACCACGACGCGGACGTCACGAGTCTCGCCGTCCGGGCGGCTCTCTCGACCACCACCGAAGCGACGGCGACGGCCACCTACGGCTATCTGTCGGCCGAATTGCCGCAGCGCCGATCGATCCGGGTCGCGGGATCCAGCACGCTCGACGGCCTGCATCGACAGGGCCTGGAGGACGTCCTCGTGTCGACCGCCCGGCCGGCGACGCCCACGCACCCCGTCGAGGGAGCGCAGTGGAGCACCCTCGTGCTGCCGGTCGCGGGATGCGGTCAGGTCGTCGGTGTCGACTCCGACGGAACCACCGTCACCGCACGTGTGTTCGGGAAGGACGTCGACACCGTCGACGTCCACGGCGAGCTGTACGTGGTCCACCAGATCGTCTTCCGCGCCGTGGCCGTCGGTGCGGTGGTCCTGGTGATGACCGACCGACCCCATGCATGGCGCCATCTCGCCGTCGCGGTGGCGGATTCGGGCACCCTCTCGGTGGTGACTCCCGTGTCGGACGTCGAGTCCGGCACCGCGGTGGATCTGGTGGTCGCCGATCATGCCGGAGACAGACCGACTCCGGTACCGGGAACGGTGCTGCGGGTGAACCCTGCCTCGTCGACCGGCGGGACCGACATCGTGATCGACCAGTCCCCGGACGTCACCGACGAGGTGTCCCTGACGATGGCGTCGCGGAGCATCACCCTGCGGCTCGTCACCACCGCGGCCGAGACCGAGGCCATCGGTCGACCGCGGGGTCTCCCACGACCGGGCTCAGCCGCGCGGGTAGGGCTGACCGGCGCCCTCTGACCACCACAGCAACTGATCGATCATCCGCTGTGCGCCATCGATCGCGGCACCGTCGGACGTCTCACCGTGCGCGTCGAACGCCTTCTTCACTCGGGGGAACAGCACGGCGTCGCGCACGGATGCCATGTGCAGCTCCGCGACCACCTGGCGCAGCTGCTCCACAGCGCGCACTCCCCCGGCCGTGCCGCCGTAGGAGACGAAACCCACCGGCTTACCTCGCCATTCGAGCTTCACCGAGTCCAGTGCCAGCTTCAGCGATGCCGGGTAACCGTGGTTGTACTCGGGAGTGACGAGCACGAAGGCATCGCAGACGTCCACCCAGCGCGTCAGCTCGTCGACACCGGGGCCACCCGAGAGATCCATCGGCAGAACGACATCCGCGAGGTCGAGTACCCGGACCTCGAATCGCCCGTCCGCCGAGGCGCGGCGCACGAACCACTGAGCCACTGTGGGGCCGACACGCCCCGTCCGGACCGAGCCGATGATCACGCCGAGAACAGGAGCCATGTCTGAAGAGGCTAGCCGCAGCAGGCACCGGGCAACGACCGCGTTGCCCGGGTCGTGCGACTGCGATCGGCCAGCTCCGTATCGGCCGGGTAGTCGACGCGCACCAGCGACAGTCCGTGAGCAGGGGCCACGGTGATCGAGCTGGACCTGGCATCGCTGGACAACAGGCCGCGTACCCACGTGAGGTCCCGGCGTCCTTCGCCCACAGCCAGCATCGCCCCGACCAGGGAACGCACCATCGACCAGCAGAACGCGTCCGCGCTCACGTGCGCGGTGAGATCGTCGCCGTCCCGCACCCAGTCGAAGCGCTGCAGCTCCCGCACGGTGGTGGCACCGTCACGGCGCTTGCAGAAGGCGACGAAATCGTGGAGGCCGACGAGGGTCGACGATGCCTCCTGCATCGCCGCCACGTCGAGTGTGCGGGTCCACGGCACCACGAAACCCGCTCGGAGGGGCGGAGTTCCGTAGGGCGCGGTGGACAATCGATACTCGTAGTGCCGCCGCAGTGCGGAGAACCGGGCGTCGAAATCGTCGGACACGAACGTCACACGCAGGACGCGGACGTCCGTCGGCAGGAAACGCGCGAGTCGCCGCACCAGCAACGACGGGTCGGGTGCGCGGTCGGGATCGCGAGGATCGATGCGGGCCAACGCGGTTCGCGGCACGTCGACGTGGGCGACCTGGCCCTCGGCGTGCACGCCGGCGTCGGTACGTCCGGCGACCGTGAGTTCGAGTGGGGTACCGAAGATGGCGGACAGTCGCTGCTCGAGCACACCGCACACGGTCCGTTGGTCGCGTTGTCGAGCCCAGCCGGCGAAGGCAGTGCCGTCGTAGGCGACATCGAGACGCAAACGGGCGAGCCCGCCACCCCCGAAAGGGGTGACGGGCTCGCCCAGAGAGTCCGAGGACACTCTTACTTCTTGTCTGCCTCATCGGCGTTGGCCGCGTGAGCGTCCTCTGCCTCGACACCCTCGATGACGGCGTCTGCATTCTCGACCTGAGCGTCGGTTGCCTCGGCCTCGACGGCCTCGACGACGTTCTGATCGGATGCAGCCTCGTCAGCGGCGGTCTCGTCGTTCGTGGCGGCAGGCGCGGCCTGCGATGCCTGGACACGACGAGCACGGTCCGCCTCGTTGGACACCGTCTGCTCGCGAACGAGCTCGATGATGGCCTGAGGAGCGTTGTCACCCTTGCGGGGAACGGTCTTGATGATGCGGGTGTAGCCGCCTGCGCGCTCGGCGAAGTGCGGGCCGATCTCTGCGAACAGAGTGTGAACGACGTCCTTGTTGCGGATGTCCTTCATGACCTCACGACGGTGAGCCAGCGAGCCGGCCTTCGCGTGCGTGATGATCTTCTCGGCGTAGGGGCGGAGGCGCTTGGCCTTCGACTCCGTGGTGGTGATCCGTCCGTGCTCGAACAACGCCGTGGCCAGGTTGGCGAGAATCGCCTTCTGGTGCGACGCCGATCCGCCGAGACGGCGACCCTTGGTGGGCTTGGGCATGTCAATCTCTCCTGATCAAGAGCTCGGGACGCGAGTGCGTCAGAGCTGTTCGGTCTCGGCGTAGTCCTGCTCGGCGCCGTCGGCATCGCTCACGGCGGTGTCGGTGTCGCTCCAGGTACCGGTGGCGGCGTCGTATCCGGCGACAGTGCTCGGATCGAACGTCGCGGGGCTGTCCTTGAGCGAGAGGCCGAGCGAGTGCAGCTTGACCTTGACCTCGTCGATGGACTTCTGTCCGAAGTTACGGATGTCCAGCAGATCCGACTCGGTACGGCCGACCAGCTCGCCGACGGTGTGAACACCCTCGCGCTTGAGGCAGTTGTAGGACCGGACGGTGAGGTCCAGATCCTCGATCGGCAGACCGAAGGATGCGATGTGATCGGCCTCGGCGGGCGAGGGTCCGATCTCGATGCCTTCTGCTTCGACGTTGAGCTCACGGGCAAGCCCGAACAGCTCGACCAGGGTCTTGCCCGCCGAGGCGAGCGCGTCCCGCGCGGTGATGGAGTTCTTTGTCTCCACGTCGAGAACGAGCCGATCGAAGTCGGTGCGCTGCTCGACGCGGGTGGCCTCCACCTTGTAGGTCACCTTCAGCACGGGCGAGTAGATCGAGTCGACCGGGATACGGCCGATCTCGGCGCCCGACGCCTTGTTCTGAACAGCCGGAACGTATCCGCGGCCACGCTCGACGACGAGCTCGATCTCGAGCTTGCCCTTGTCGTTCAGGGTCGCGATGTGCAGATCCGGGTTGTTCACGGTGACGCCGGCCGGAGGAACGATGTCGCCTGCAGTGACAGTGCCGGGGCCCTGCTTGCGGACGTACATGGTGACCGGCTCGTCCTCTTCCGAGGACACGACGAGACCCTTGAGGTTCAGGATGATGTCGGTGACATCCTCCTTCACGCCGGGGACCGTGGTGAATTCGTGCAGAACGCCGTCGATACGGATGCTGGTGACAGCAGCGCCGGGGATCGACGAGAGAAGCGTGCGGCGAAGCGAGTTGCCGAGGGTGTACCCGAAGCCAGGCTCGAGGGGCTCGATGACGAACTTCGAGCGGTTGTCAGCGATGACCTCTTCGGTCAGCGTGGGTCGCTGAGAAATGAGCATTGATGTCCTCCTGGGAAGAGCGTCCGCTATTTGACGCTCGTGGTGGGGCGGTCAACGCCCCGTGCGCCTCGCGTGTTCCCGCAGGGGGAGGTCACGTGAGGCGCACGGGCCGATGGCCTACTTCGAGTAGTACTCGACGATGAGCTGCTCGGTCAGCGGGATGTCGATCTGCGAACGCTCCGGCTCCTGGTGGACCAGGATGCGGAGACGGTTCGGAACGACCTGCAGCCAACCGGCAACGGGACGATCGCCGTAGGTCTCGCGGGCGATCTGGAAAGGCAGCGTGCTCAGCGACTTCTCGCGGACGTCGATGATGTCGTACTGCGAGACGCGGTAGCTGGGGATGTCGACCTTCTTGTTGTTGACCAAGAAGTGGCCGTGCGTGACCAACTGGCGTGCCTGACGACGCGTGCGAGCGAGGCCCGCACGGTAGACGACGTTGTCGAGACGCGTCTCGAGGATGCGGAGCAGGTTCTCACCCGTCTTGCCCTTGAGGCGGTTCGCTTCCTTGTAGTACAGCGAGAACTGCTTCTCCATGACGCCGTAGGTGAAGCGTGCCTTCTGCTTCTCCTGCAGCTGGAGCAGGTACTCGCTCTCCTTGATACGCGCGCGGCCGTGCTGGCCGGGCGGGTACGGGCGACGCTCGAAGGCCTGGTCGCCTCCGACGAGGTCGACGCGCAGTCGACGCGACTTGCGGGTGATGGGTCCGGTATAACGAGCCATGTTCTGTTACTTCCTTCCCGCTAGACGCGACGGCGCTTGGGCGGACGGCAGCCGTTGTGCGGCTGGGGGGTGACATCGGAGATGGTGCCGACCTCGAGGCCTGCCGCCTGGAGCGAACGGATCGCGGTCTCGCGGCCGGAGCCGGGACCCTTCACGAAGACGTCGACCTTCTTGACGCCGTGCTCCTGCGCCTTGCGCGCGGCACTCTCGGCAGCGAGCTGAGCGGCGAACGGAGTCGACTTGCGCGAGCCCTTGAAGCCCACGTGGCCCGAGGACGCCCACGAGATGACGTTGCCCGACGGGTCGGTGATCGACACGATCGTGTTGTTGAACGTGCTCTTGATGTGAGCGCTGCCGTGCGGGACGTTCTTCTTGTCCCTGCGGCGCGTCTTCTGGGTCTTCTTCGGACCGGAGGTGCGTGACTTCGGGGGCATTACTTCGCCTTCTTCTTGCCGGCAATGGTGCGCTTCGGTCCCTTACGGGTGCGCGCATTGGTCTTCGTGCGCTGTCCACGGACGGGCAGACCACGACGGTGGCGAAGGCCCTGGTAGCAGCCGATCTCGATCTTGCGACGGATGTCGGCCTGCACCTCGCGGCGCAGGTCTCCCTCGACCTTGAGCGACTCCTCGATGTACTCGCGGAGCTTGGTCAGGTCCTCGTCGGTGAGGTCCTTGCTCCGGAGATCGGGGCTGACGCCCGTGGCGGAGAGAATCTCCTGCGAACGGGTACGGCCGATGCCGTAGATGTAGGTGAGTGCGATCTCCATGCGCTTCTCGCGCGGAAGATCCACACCGGCTAGACGTGCCATGTGGCGTTTTCCTTCATTCGTGCGGAGGTCTGCTCCCAGTCCGTCCCCATACATGTGGTGCTCGGGGCCCCGGCCTCCGCGGCCGGGGGTGTACTACCCGCGTGTGGGCAGCTGGTGCTGGGAGGTCTTCTTCTGGCATGTGGAGCCAAGTAGATCTTCGAGAGGGGGGTTGATCAGCCCTGACGCTGCTTGTGGCGCAGGTTGTCGCAGATCACCATGACCCGGCCGTTACGGCGGATCACTTTGCACTTCTCGCAGATCGGCTTGACGCTCGGCTTGACCTTCACGTCTGTTCGATCTCCTGGTCGCGTCCGAGGATCACGCGCGAACGCGTCGAACCTCGGACATGGTTGATCCCCGGCTCGCGAGGAACCGGGGACTCTTGACTACTTGTAGCGGTAGACGATCCGCCCGCGTGTCAGGTCGTAGGGAGACAGCTCGACCACGACGCGATCCTCGGGGAGGATGCGGATGTAGTGCTGCCGCATCTTGCCGCTGATGTGAGCGAGCACCTTGTGACCGTTCTCCAGCTCGATGCGAAACATCGCATTGGGCAGGGGTTCGACTACTCGGCCCTCGACCTCGATTGCGCCGTCCTTCTTTGCCATATCCTCCGCGATCCTGGTTTGCACACCTGATTGACGTCTCGTAACCACACTTCGTGCAGGCACGCGTGAACGCACCGACGTTCCATGTTACCGGGTCGGAGCGAGCAGGCCAAACCAGCCGTCCACAGGCGCGGAGCACCCTTAGCCCGAATGGCCCCGATAGGTGCCGAAGGACCAGTGCACCCCCTCGGGATCGAGGCAGGTGAAACCCTGGCCGCCGTAGTCCTCGTCGCGCAGGGGTTCCACGATACGGGCGCCGGCCTCGCGCGCGCGATCGTGCAGTCGCGTCAGTTCGTCCTGTCCCACGGCAACGTAGACGGCGCCGACTCCGGGCGGCAGGCCCGCGATGGTGCTGTCCGGTCGCGCCGAGCCGAGCATGACGGCTCCGCCGCCGGCGCGGACGAGCTCGGCGTGGTCGACGCGCTCCCCCTCGCCGTACACGGCGGCCTCGGTGAAGCCGAGGACGTCGACGAGGAAGGCGATCGCGGCACGCGCGTCGTCGTAGCGGAGTGCGGGCCAGACGACGGTCGGGGTGGTCTCGGTGTGCTGTGTCTCGGTCATGCCGTCGATCCTGTCGCCGCGGAGGTGCGCTCGTCTTGTACGGATGCGAACACCTCGTTCGCACGCCACACCGAGGGCGCCGATCCCGCCAGCGCGCGCCAGTCCCGTGCCATGTGTGCCTGGTCGAAGTAGCCGCAGACCGACGCCACCTCGGCGAGCCGGGGCGGTTCGGCCACCCGCAGCATCGCGTGCGCTCGGGCGAACCGCCCCAGCCGGACCGCGTCCCGCGGCGTGACGGCGTACTCGGAGGCGAACGCGGTCTCGAGGCGTCGACGGCTCCATCCGACCTCCGCGGCGACCTGCTCCACCGACATCGCGGTGGGACCGGTGGTCCGCGCCCACGCCCGCTCCAGCCGGGCATCCGGTTGCGGGGCCCGGCCCAGTCGCGCGCACAGCGTGCGGTCCAGCAGCGCGAATGCCTCACGCCATCCGGTCGCTGCGTGCACGCCGTCGAGAAGCCGAGCGGCATCGCGCCCGAGCAGGTCCTCCAACGGCACGATGTACTGGCGCAACTCGGCGGGCGGGACGTGGAGCAGCGCGCGGCACCCCGCCGGCGTCACCGTGATCTGGACACCGTGCTGCTCGCCGTCGTGCTCGATCACGACGGGTTCGGTCCCCAGACCCGACGCGAGGGCACCGAACTCCCCCGGCCGCTGATCCGCCATCGCGGTGCGGGAGATCGTGAGCGGTGGCCCGATCGGCAGAATGATCGTCAGGTCGACGGACGGCATGCCGACGTGCGAGCCCGGCGCGAAGCCGGAGAGGCGGTACCCCTCGTAGCGACGCACGAGGCCGCGGAGTGGCCGGGACGGCACCGCGGTCGCGCCGTCCGACACGGCTGTCATGGGCACACGGTAGAACGGTACGAGCGAGGCCGCACGGCATTCGTGCACACGCTGCGGACGAGGAGGACCGATCGATGGCCGAGGATCCAGGACGCGTCGAGAAGGCGTTGGTGTCGATCCTCGACAACGGGAGCCGACTGCAGGGCCCCGCCGTCGAGAAGTACGTCTGGCGAATTCGCCGCGCGCATCCCACCGAGTCGCCGGCGCAGATCATCGGTCGCCTGGAGAAGACGTTCCTGAACGCCGTGACGGGAAGCGGCGGGGCTGCCGGGGCCACCGCCGCGGTGCCCGGCATCGGCACCGTCGCGTCGGTCGCTGCCGTCGGCACCGAGACAGCCTTCTTCGTCGAGGCCTCCGCACTGCTCACCCTGTCGGTGGCCGCTGTCCACGGCATCGCCGTGCACGACCACGAACAGCGGCGTGCGCTGGTGCTGGCGGTCGCTCTCGGTGAGTCCGGCCGGGAGATCGTCGGCAGGACACTGGGCCGCGGCAACGTGGGCCGCGTGCTCACCGCCGGGATCCCCGGCGCGAACCTCGGCAGTCTGAACAAGCGGCTCGTCCGCAAGTTCGTCGCCAAGTACGCCGCGAAGCGAGGGGCGGTCATGCTCGGCACGCTGCTGCCCGCGGGCATCGGAGCCGTCATCGGCGGAGCCGGCAACCGCGCCTTGGGCAAAGGCGTCGTCACCAATGCACGGGACGCCTTCGGGCCGCCGCCGGCGCGGTGGCAGGACGCACCGGGCGTCGTCGAGCCGGACGCCTGACGCGTGCACGTCACCACCGAGACGAGCCCCGGACACGCGCTCGAGGCGCGTGACCTCACCAAGACGTACGGAACCGCGGTCGCCGCCGCGCGGATCGGGTTCGTCGTACCGCGCGGATCGGTGACCGGGTTGTTCGGACCCGTCGGTTCCGGCACGTCGACCACGCTGCGAATGCTCCTCGGGCTCGTACAGCCCGACGAGGGTGCGGCGCTGGTGGAGGGCCTGCCGTACGCGGCACTCGTCGAGCCGGGCCGCGCCGTCGGTGCCGTGCTCGGCGGCGGCGGCGCGCACCCCCGCCGCACGGCGCGCGCACACCTGCGCACTCTCGCGCCCGTCCTCGGTGTCGCCGACTCCCGTGTGGAGGAGGTGCTCGCACTCGTCGGTCTGCACGACGTCGCCGGTCGCCGCGTCGGCGAGTTCTCTCTCGGGATGCGGCAGCGCCTCGCGCTCGCGGCGGCACTGCTCGGCACACCTCGCATCCTCGTGCTGGACGAGCCGACCGACGGTCTCGACCCCGGCGGCATCGTGTGGCTCCGCGACTTCCTGCGCGGATTCGCTCGTGCGGGCGGCTCCGTTCTGGTGTCCGGCCACGTTGTTCGCGAGCTCGAGGCGGTCGTCGACCACGTCGTGATCCTCGACCGCGGCTCGGTCGTCTTCCACGGCAGTATCGGTGAGCTCCGCGGTACCCGTCCCGCCCGAATCCTGGTGCACAGTTCGAACCCCGCCGCCCTGGCACTGGGCCTCGCCGCGTCCGGCCACACCGACGCCGTGCTGGGTCCCGACGGCCGACTCGTGGTCACCGGTGTCGGCGAGGCCGTGATCCGGTCGACGGCGCACGCGTCCGGGGTGACCGTCCACGGAACCGTGGTGTCCGCCGTGGACCTCGAGCAGATCTACCTGTCCCTCACGACCCCAGTCGGTCCGCATCCCGCCCTCACCGGAGCTCGGCGATGAGCCCCACGGCAGGCGGTCTGCTCCGAGCGGAGATCCGCCGGGTCGGATCGTTGCGGTCGTGGTGGGCACTGGGTCTACCGCCCGTGCTGATCGGCGGATTCGCCAGCGCCGTGTACGCCGCCATCGCGTCGTCGGACGCGCTCACCGGCGTCGACGACGCCAATCGCGTCGCCGCTCTCATCGGGTTGTACGTCACCGTGGGCGTGTCGGTGCTGTTCGCCGCCGTGTTCGGCGCGGTGCACGCCGCGACCGACCTGCGCCACGGCGCCGCGTCCACGACCTTCCTCGCCGCGCCGCGTCGCGGTCAGGTGGTGGCCGCCAGGATTCTCGTCTCGGCCGCCGTCGGTGCCGCGTACGCCGTGGTGTCCGTCCTCGTCAGCGTGGCGTCGCTCGCACTGTTCGGGGGCAACACAGTGGTGGACGACGGACTGGTGATCGCGGTCTGTCTTCTCGGCATCGTCGTCTCCGCGCTGTGGTGTGTCCTCGGCTGCGGGCTCGGGCTGCTCACCGGCTCCCCTGCCATCGCGGCGATCGTCGTGGTCGCGTGGCTACCGATCGGAGAGCTCGTCGTGATCGCGGTGCTCAGCGGCATCGGCGCGGAGGCGGTCGCCGCCCTGCTCCTCGGAGCCACCACCGTCGCGATCATGGCAGCGGACAAGGGGACGGACGGCGACATGCTGCTTCCGTTCTCCGCTGCCGTCATCGGACTGCTGCTGTGGACCATCGGCATCGCCGGAGCCGGGTGGCTGCGCACCACTCGCCGAGACGTGACGTGAGCACTCCCGATTCGCGAGGGTGGATCCGCAGGCTGGCGTCGGACTGCTTCGCTCATCGCCGCGTCGCGGTGGGCGCACTCGCGGTGACCTTCGTGGCCGCTGCCATCGACATCATGTTCCCCCTCCTCACCCGCGCCGCCGTCGACGGCGCGTCGGCCAGCCGCACCGACCACATCGCCACCATCGCCGCGGCCATCGCGGGACTGGCCGTCGTCCGCTTCGCGTGCCAGTTCGGGCGGCGCCTCCTCGCCGGCGCCCTGTCCATCGACGTGCAACACGGACTGCGCCAACGCCTGCTCGCGTCGCTGCACCGCCTCGACGGCGAGCGGCAGGACGAGGTACAGGTCGGTCAGGTGGTGTCGCGCTCGATCACCGACCTGCAGCTGGTGCAGGGTCTGCTCGCCATGGTCCCGTTGTCGGCGGGCGCCCTGCTGCAGTTCGTCCTGGCTCTCGGCGTGATGGCGTATCTGTCGCCGCTGCTCACCCTGGTGGCGCTCGCCGTCGTACCGGCCATCAGCGTGCTGGTGGTCCGCATGCGCCCCACGCTGTACGCGGCCACCTGGTCGGCCCAGCAGCAGGCCGCGGAACTGGCCGGGCACGTGGAGGAGACGGTCACCGGTGTGCGCGTGGTCAAAGGCTTCGGCCAGGAATCGCGTGCCGTGGACACGCTGGAGCGCATCGGCCGGCGGCTGTACGCCGAGCGCCTGCGTGCCGCCGTCGTGAACTCCCGATTCGCCCCCGGCATGGCGGCGCTGCCGCAGCTCGGTCTGGTGGGTGTGGTGGCCCTGGGCGGATGGTTGGCTCTGTCCGGTTCCATCACCGTCGGCACGTTCCTGGCCTTCGCGAGTTACGTCGCCACGATGGCCGCCGTGACCCGGACACTCACGTCCGTCGTGGTCATGGCCCAGCTGTCCCGTGCCGCGGTCGAACGGGTGTACGGCGTCATCGACACCCGGCCGGCGCACGAGGAACCCGAGAATCCGGTACCGATCCCGGACGGACCGCTGGGGCTGCGTCTGCGCGACGTCCGATTCGGTTTCGACCCCGACGCCCCCGTGCTCGACGGACTGGACCTCACGGTCGCGCCGGGCGAGACGGTGGCGGTGGTGGGCCCCTCCGGCAGCGGCAAGTCGACCCTGTCCATGCTGCTGCCGCGGTTCTACCGACCGTCGTCGGGCAGCATCGTGCTCACGTCCGAGAACGGCGACGTCGACATCGCCGACCTGTCCGCCGACGACCTCCGCGCGGCGGTGTCGGTCGCGTTCGACGATCCGTTCCTGTTCTCCTCCAGCGTCGCGCGCAACATCGCCCTCGGTGCCCCCGACGCGTCGGAGGCGAGTGTCCGCGACGCGGCCACGCGCGCCATGGCCGACGACTTCGTCCGCGACCTGTCCGACGGTTACGACACCACGGTGGGTGAGCGCGGGCTCTCGCTGTCCGGTGGCCAACGCCAACGCATCGCGCTCGCGCGGGTCCTGCTGTCCTCCCCGCGCGTCCTGGTCCTCGACGACGCCACCTCGGCCGTCGATGCCCGCACGGAGGCAGCGATCTTCGACCGGCTGCGTTCCGGTCCACGCCGGACGACGGTGGTGCTCGCGCACCGCCGGTCGACGCTCGCGCTGGCCGATCGCGTCGCCGTCCTGGACCGGGGGCGCATCGTCGACATCGGCACCGAGGCCGAACTCGACGAGCGTTGCCCCCTGTTCCGCGCGCTGATGTCCGGCGCAGGCGAGAAGTCCGAGCCGGCGCAGGACGACGTTCCCGCCGACTCGCTGTGGCCGGACGACGGCGACTCCACCGAGTTCGCGTCCTCACCCGCCTCCCGCGCGAGCGCGGACGGCGCGGCTGCCGGCGTCCCTCCCGGCCCGGGCGGTCACATGGCGTCGTCACTCGGCGGCGCCGTGCCCACCGAGGCCATGACCGAGATCCTGACCCGACTCGCCCCGGCCGACGAGGACCCGCGCGTCGACACCGCGACGGCTCGGCGGGACGAGTCGACGTTCACCCTGCGGCGCACCCTCGCCCCCGTCGCCGGACTGCTCGCGGTGGTCATGGTCTGCCTGGCGTTCGACTCGGCCGTCACCATCGCCTTCCCGTCGATCGTGCGGTTCGCCGTCGACCACGGTGTCGCCGAGAGGTCCACCGGAATCCTCGCGGCGGTGTCGGGCATCGCGCTGGCGCTGGTGATCGTCGACTGGCTCGTGGTCCGCACCATGACGGTGGTGACCGCGCGGGCCGGTGAGCGCGTGCTCTTCGGGCTCCGCGTCCGCAGCTACGCGCACCTGCAGCGTCTCGGCCTCGACTACTACGAGCGAGAACTGTCCGGCCGGATCATGACCCGCATGACGACCGACGTGGACGCGTTGTCGGCGTTCATGCAGACGGGTCTCTCGACGGCCGTCGTCAGCCTCCTGACGATCGTCGGCGTGTCGGCCGCCTTGATCCTCACCGACGGCGTCCTCGCCGCGGTGGCCCTGTCGGTCGTCCCGATCCTGGTGGTGGCGACGCTGGTGTTCCGCCGCATCTCCGCTCGCGCGTACTCGACGTCACGCGAGCGCATCTCGGCCGTCAACGCGGAGTTCCAGGAGAACGTCACCGGACTACGGGTCACGCAGGCGTACCGGCATCAGACGGCTGCGGCACGCTCGTTCCTCGCCCGCTCCGAGTCGTACCGCCGCAGCCGGATGCGGTCGCAACGGGCCATCTCGGTGTTCTTCCCGTTCATCGCGTTCCTGTCGGACCTCGCCCTCGCCGCCGTGGTCCTCGTCGGTGCGTACCGCGTGGCCGACGGGCGCACCTCGGCCGGCGCCCTCGTCGCCTTCGTGCTGTACCTGGGTCTGCTCTTCGGCCCCATCCAACAGTTGTCCCAGGTGTTCGACGGCTATCAGCAGGCGTCCGTGGGTCTCACTCGCATCGGTGACCTGTTGCGCACCCGCAGCTCGATCGAGCAGGCCGGGTCGTCGACGCCGGTCTCGGTCCCACCGCGACTGCGCGGCGACATCGCGCTGAAGGACGTCACCTTCCGCTACGCCGGGGCTCCGCGGGATGCGCTGACGTCGGTCGACCTGCACGTTCCGGCGGGATCGACGGTGGCACTGGTGGGTCGCACCGGCGCCGGCAAGTCGACCATCGTGAAGTTGATGGCGCGGTTCTACGACCCGACCACCGGGGACGTCGTCGTGGACGACGTGCCCGTGCGGTCGTACCCACTCGGCGACTACCGCCGACGTCTGGGAGTCGTTCCGCAGGAGGCGCATCTCTTCAGCGGCACCATCGCCTCCAACATCGCTTTCGGGCGTCCGGACGCGACGCGCGCCGACATCGAGAGCGCGGCCCGCGCCGTGGGGGCACTGCCCGCCATCGCCACACTCCCTCTCGGCATGGCGACGCCCGTCGGAGAACGTGGCCGCGGCCTCGCGGCGGGAACCCGGCAGTTACTGGCGCTGGCGCGCGCCGAGCTGGTCGATCCCGACATCCTGTTGCTCGACGAGGCGACGGCGACCCTGGACCCGGCGACGGAACGAGCCGTCCTGGACGCCGGCCGCACCGTGACCATCCGTCGGACATCGGTGATCGTGGCGCACCGCCTCGCGACCGCCGCGCGGGCCGATCTCGTCGTGGTGGTGGACGACGGGCGCATCGTGGAGAGCGGAACCCACGAGAACCTGGTGCGCTCGGACGGTTTCTACGCCGAACTATGGGAAACCACCGAGGGACGTACCACGGCTGCGAGTGGCGCGGGTCACGCAGCCGACGACGGCACGACCACGCCACACACCGGTGAAGCCGATCACAAGGGTGATCCGGACACACGGCCGCGGACCGAAAGGTCTAACCTTGATCGTGCCGTGCGCTGAGCGAGAACGAAGAAGGAAACGAGGCGAACACCTGCCGTGAGCAGCAGCTCTACAACACAGTTCGGACAGAATCAGTGGTTGGTCGACGAAATGTACCAGCGTTTCAAGACCGATCCGTCGTCGGTCGACGAGAGCTGGCACGAGTTCCTCGCCGACTACACGCCCGAGCAGAACGGTAGCGGCGATCCCGCCACCGACACCGAGACCACCACAGCCGCACCCGCTTCCGCGAAGGCAGCTGCGCCGAAGGCGGAGAAGCCTGCCGCGCCGAAGGCCGACAAGCCGGCCGCCGCGAAGACCGACAAGCCGGCACCGAAGGCGGAGACCAAGCCCGTGACCACAGCTGCCCCCGCGAAGTCGACCGCCGCCGCCGGGCCGGCCGAGAAGAAGTCCGCGGCCGTGCCGCCTGCACAGCCGGAGTCGGACGCGCCGAAGGAGGACACGACCAAGGTGCTCCGCGGCGCCTCGGCCGCGGTCGCCAAGAACATGGCCGCCTCGTTGCAGATCCCGACGGCCACCAGCGTGCGCGCCATCCCCGCGAAGCTGATGATCGACAACCGTCTCGTGATCAACAACCACCTCGCGCGCACCCGCGGTGGCAAGATCTCGTTCACTCACCTGCTCGGCTACGCCATCGTGCAGGCGGTCAAGTCGTTCCCCAACATGAACCGGCACTTCGCCGAGATCGACGGCAAGCCCAACGCGGTCACCCCCGCGCACACCAACCTCGGCCTCGCCATCGACCTGCCGGGCAAGGACGGTTCGCGGTCACTCGTCGTCGCCGCGATCAAGGGGTGCGAGGAGTTCACGTTCAACCAGTTCCACACTGCCTACGAGGACATCGTCCGTCGTGCGCGCGACGGCAAGCTCACCGCCGCCGACTTCAGCGGCGTCACGATCTCGTTGACCAACCCGGGCACCATCGGCACCGTGCACTCGGTTCCACGTCTGATGAACGGCCAGGGCACCATCATCGGCGCCGGCGCCATGGAGTACCCCGCAGAGTTCCAGGGCTCCAGCGAGGAGCGCATCGCCGAGATGGGCGTCGGCAAGCTGATGACGCTCACCTCGACGTACGACCACCGCCTCATCCAGGGCGCGGAGTCGGGCGACTTCCTTCGCACGATCCACAACCTGCTGATCAGCGACGAGTTCTACGACCAGATCTTCCACGGTCTGGCCATCCCGTACGAGCCGATCCGCTGGCGTCGTGACCTGCCCACCGGCGGCGTCGACAAGAACACGCGCGTCCTCGAGCTCATCGCGGCCTACCGGAACCGTGGCCACCTCATGGCCGACACGGATCCGTTGATGTTCACCAAGGACAAGTTCCGGATGCACCCGGACCTCGACGTGATCAGCCACGACCTGACGTTGTGGGACCTCGACCGCGAGTTCCAGGTCGGCGGCTTCCACGGCCAGGACAAGATGAAGCTGCGCGACGTGCTCAGCGTGCTGCGCGACTCCTACTGCCGGCACGCCGCCATCGAGTACACGCACATCCTCGAGACCGACCAGGTGGCGTGGCTCCAGGAGCGCGTCGAGGCCAAGCACGTCAAGCCGACGGTCGCTCAGCAGAAGTACATCCTGAGCAAGCTCAACGCGGCCGAGGCGTTCGAGACGTTCCTGCAGACGAAGTACGTCGGACAGAAGCGCTTCTCGCTCGAGGGCGCGGAGTCCGTCATCCCGATGATGGACTCGGTCATCGACCAGTCCGCCGAGCACGCCCTCGACGAGGTCGTCATCGGCATGCCGCACCGTGGACGCCTGAACGTGCTCGCCAACATCGTCGGCAAGCCGTACTCGAAGATCTTCACCGAGTTCGAGGGCAACATGAACCCGGCCGCCGCACACGGGTCGGGCGACGTGAAGTACCACCTCGGTGCCGAGGGCAACTACATCCAGATGTTCGGCGAGAACGACATCAAGGTGTCGCTCACGGCCAACCCCTCGCACCTCGAGGCGGTCGACCCGGTCCTCGAGGGCCTGGTCCGCGCCAAGCAGGACATGCTGGACAAGGGCGACTCGTCCGACGGCTTCTCCGTCCTGCCGCTCATGCTGCACGGCGACGCGGCCTTCGCGGGCCAGGGCGTGGTGGCGGAGACGCTGAACCTCGCGCTGCTGCGCGGGTACCGCACCGGCGGCACCGTGCACATCGTCGTCAACAACCAGGTCGGCTTCACGACGGCGCCGGAGCACTCGCGCTCCAGCGAGTACTGCACCGACGTCGCGAAGATGATCGGCGCACCGATCTTCCACGTGAACGGCGACGACCCGGAGGCGTGCGCCTGGGTGGCTCGACTGGCGGTCGACTTCCGTCAGAAGTTCCACAAGGACGTCGTCATCGACATGATCTGCTACCGCCGTCGCGGCCACAACGAGGGTGACGATCCCTCGATGACGCAGCCGGCGATGTACGACGTGATCGACACCAAGCGCAGCGTCCGCAAGAGCTACACCGAGTCGCTCATCGGTCGTGGCGACATCAGCCTCAAGGAGGCCGAGGACGCACTCCGCGACTACCAGGGCCAGCTCGAACGCGTCTTCAACGAGGTGCGCGAACTCGAGAAGTACACCCCGGAGCCGAGCGAGTCCGTCGAGCTCGACCAGCAGCTGCCCGCCAAGCTCACCACCGCGGTCGACAAGTCGGTTCTGCACCGTATCGGCGACGCGTTCGTCAACGTCCCGGACGGTTTCACCGTGCACCCGCGCGTGCAGCCCGTCCTCGACAAGCGTCGCGAGATGGCTTACGAGGGCAAGGTCGACTGGGCGTTCGGCGAGCTGCTCGCACTCGGCACGCTGATCGACGAGGGCAAGCTCGTGCGCATGTCCGGCCAGGACACCCGTCGCGGCACGTTCACGCAGCGGCACTCGGTCATCATCGATCGCAAGACCGGTGAGGAGTACACGCCGCTGCACAACCTCGGCAGCGACGATCCGGGCAAGTTCCTGGTCTACGACTCCGCGCTGAGCGAGTACGCGGCCGTCGGCTTCGAGTACGGCTACTCCGTGGGCAACCCGGACGCGCTGGTGCTGTGGGAGGCGCAGTTCGGCGACTTCGTCAACGGTGCCCAGTCCATCATCGACGAGTTCATCTCGTCCGGTGAGGCCAAGTGGGGTCAGCTCTCCGACGTCGTGCTGCTGCTGCCGCACGGCCACGAGGGCCAGGGCCCCGACCACACCTCGGGACGCATCGAGCGGTTCCTGCAGCTGTGCGCCGAGGGATCGATGACGGTCGCGGTGCCGTCCACGCCGGCGAACTACTTCCACCTGCTGCGTCGTCACGCACGTGACGGCATCCAGCGGCCCCTGGTCGTGTTCACCCCGAAGTCGATGCTGCGCAACAAGGCTGCGGTCAGCAACATCGAGGACTTCACCGACGGCAAGTTCCACTCCGTCTTCGACGAGCCCACCTACGACTCGGGCGACGGTGACCGCAAGAAGGTCGAGCGGGTGCTCATGGTCAGCGGCAAGCTGTACTACGAGCTGCTCGCCTTCAAGCAGAAGAACAAGCGGGACGACGTCGCCATCGTGCGGGTCGAGCAGCTCTACCCGATCCCGAGCCGCCGCATCGCGGAGGCGCTGGACGGCTATCCCAACGCCACCGAGTACCGGTGGGTCCAGGAGGAGCCGGCCAACCAGGGTGCGTGGCCGACGTTCGGTCTCGCGTTCCCGGAGCTGCTGCCCGAGCGTCTGTCCGGCATCAAGCGCGTCTCGCGGCGTCCGATGTCCGCACCGTCGTCGGGTTCGAGCAAGGTCCACGCGGTCGAGCAGGCCGAGATCATCGACACGGCCTTCAACGGGTGATCGTTCACCTGTGACGCTGCCACTGAGCCGGGTCGAGTTCACTCCACGGAGGGGATTCGACCCGGCTTCGTGGTATCTGCAGGTACCCGTGGTCGCCGAGATCGTGCGCACCGGGCTCGACTTCGACAGTCCCGTGACCGTGATCGTCGGGGAGAACGGAACCGGGAAGTCGACGCTGATGGAGGCGCTGGCCGCGTGCTGGGCCTTCGGTCTCGGTGCGGCCGACGCGATGTGGTCACCCGGCGGCGGGGCGCAGGACACCGACCTGCACAAGCACCTGACGTGCCACGGTGCCCGACCGCGGCCGCAGGGCGGGTGTTTCCTGCGCGCCGAGACGATGCACGGATTGTTCGAGTCCGCGGACGCACGGCGAGTCCGCGACACCGACGTCGTCTACAACGCGCTGTCCCACGGACAGTCGTTTCTGCGCTATGTCGCGGATCGCCCTGTCGCAGTCGGACTCTGGTTGATGGACGAGCCCGAGGCGGCCTTGTCGTTCCAGTCGTGTCTGGCGTTGATCTCGGTGATGAAGGAACTGGTCGAGGAGGGCTCACAGATCGTGATGGCGACGCACTCGCCGGTGCTCGCCGCCATGCCGGGTGCACGCCTGCTCGAACTCGGCGAGGACGGTCTGTCGTCCACGACGTGGGAGGAGGCGCAGGTCGTCCGGGACTGGTCGGCGTTCTTCGACGCCCCCGACCGGTTCCTGCGCCACCTCTGACACGACTAGGCGGTCGGGGCCTCCGGCAACGTCACGACCTGGCCGGCGAACGACAGGCCGGCACCGAAACCGAGCAGCAGGGCGGTGTCGCCCTTCTTCGCCTTGCCGGTGCGCAGCACCTCCTCCACCGCGAGCGGGATCGAGGCGGCCGAGGTGTTGCCGGCCTCGGCGATGTCGTGTGCCACCGGGATGTCCTCGGCGAGCTCGAGGCTCTTCGCCAGCAGATCGGTGATGCGGGAGTTCGCCTGGTGCGGCACGAAGACGTCCAGCTCGGAGGCCTTCACGCCCGCCTTGTCGAGGGCCTCGCGTGCCACCTTGGCCATCTCGAACGCCGCCCAGCGAAAGACCGCGATACCGGTCATCGCGATCCACGGACGATCGGCGTTCGGATCCTCCTTCAGGTCCGCGAAGTACTGCAGCCAGTCCTTGTCCTGCTTGATGGCGTCGGCCTGCGAGCCGTCCGAACCCCAGACGACCGGTCCGATACCGGGCTCCTCGGTGCGGCCGACGACCATGGCGCCGGCACCGTCGCCGAAGATCATGCGCGTGCCGCGATCGTCGGGTCGCGTCGTGACGCTCAGGTGCTCGGTGCCGATGACCAACACCTTGTCCGACGTGCCCGCGCGAACCATGTCCGAGGCGAGTGCGAGGCCGTAGCAGAAGCCCGCGCAGCCCGCGCCGAGGTCGAAGGCGCCGGGGCCACCGGTGCCGAGCGCGTCCGCGATGATCGACGCGGCGGGCGGTGTGAGCAACAGGTGAGTGGACGTCGCGATGATGACGCAGCCGATCTCGGCGGCGTCCACGCCGGAGTTCTCGAGGGCACGGCGTCCGGCCTCGATCGACATGGAGACCACGTTCTCGTTCTCCCCGGCGAAACGGCGGGACTCGATGCCCGTACGGGTACGGATCCACTCGTCGCTCGAGTCGATGGTCTTGCAGATCTCCTCGTTGGTGACGACACGCTCGGGCCGGTAGGCCCCGATTCCCAGGATTCCCGAGTGTCGCGTCTCGGTCGGGATACTGATCTGCGCGCCCATCGAAGGCCGTCCTCTCGTGCTGCCGACCGCCGCTCGTGCGCCGGTGTACGCCCTCACGTTACTGGTGCGGACCCGTCGATCGAAGGGGGTGTCGCTCGAGGTGTCATCCCGCGTCGGCACTCGCCCACGACAACTCGGTCGTGTCCGCCGTCGGCAGCGCCACGGCAGGCAGCGCGTGCACCAGCAGTTCGATCAGCTCGTCCCGGCTGAGGTCCTCCTGGTTCAGCCAGGTGATGGTGACCTCCTCGCAGAACGCCACCCAGCCACGGATGGCCAGTGCGATCCGCGGAGTGCGCTCGACACCGAGCAGCGGGAGCTGCGACACCGTCCGTTCGACCATGACGTCGCGGGTGCGCTCGAAGACGGCCCGCATGTCGGGATCCCCGCTCGCGGTGCCGCGCAGCAGCGAGACGTAGCTGGAGCGGTGCTCGGTGACGTAGTCGACGTAGGACGCGAGTGCCGCGGCGAGCGTCGTCAACGGGTCGAGCCCGACGGGCGGCTCGGTGGCGTCGAGCATCTGTCGGCTGGTGTGCTCGACGATCGCGACGTGGAAGTCGTGCTTGGACGAGAAATAGTGGAAGAGCAGCCCACGCGACACGCCCGCCTGGTCGGCGATGTCCTCGACCGAGATGGCGTCCAGCGTGCGCTCCGAGAGCATCTCGACCCCCAGGTCGATGAGCTGGGCCCGCCGCTGTTCCGGACTGAGCCGCGTTCGCTTCACGCTGTCCATGCGCTCCATACTACTGAACGTTCGTCAGTAACTGTTGACCTGCGCTCAATAAGGACCTAGTCTGGGTTCATGAGTCTTCCAGTTACAGATACCGACGCTGTCGCTGCACGCTACGTCGACACCATCATCATCGGCAGCGGTTTCGCAGGACTGGGCGCCGCGATCAAGCTGAGCCAGCAGGGAAGCACCGATTTCCTGGTCCTCGAGCGCGGCAGCGACGTCGGTGGCACGTGGCGCGACAACACCTACCCCGGTGCCGCCTGCGACGTGCCCTCGCACCTCTACTCGTACTCGTTCGCGCTGAATCCGGACTGGACCCGCTCGTTCTCCCGTCAGCCGGAGATTCAGAAGTACATCGAGAGCGTCGCGCGGCAGTACCGCGTGTACGACCGCCACGTCTTCGACTGCCACGTCGAGTCGGCCCGCTGGAACACCGCCACCTCGCAGTGGGACATCGTGACCACCCGGGGGAACTTCACGGCCAAGAAGGTCGTGTCCGCCGTCGGCGCCCTGTGCGAGCCGAACCTCCCGGATATCGCCGGCATCACCGATTTCCAGGGCGAGATCTTCCACTCGGCCCGCTGGAACCACGACGCGAGCCTCGAGGGCAAGCGCGTCGCCGTCATCGGTACCGGCGCCTCCGCGATCCAGATCGTCCCGGCCATCGCGCCGACGGTCGCCCATCTCGACGTCTACCAGCGCACCGCCCCGTGGGTCCTCCCGCGCTTCGACCGCGAGTACACCCGCATCGAGAAGCTGGCGTTCAAGTACCTCCCCGGCTACCAGCGTCTGTCACGCACCGGCATCTACGCCGCACGTGAGACCCAGGTCGTCGGCCTCACCCGCGTCCCCAAGCTCATGAAGGCGTTCGAGTTCATCGCGCGCCGACAGATCGCGAAGGGCATCCGCGACACCGAGCTGCGCCGCAAGGTGACGCCGAACTTCCGCATCGGCTGCAAGCGCATGCTGATCTCCAACAACTACTACCCGGCACTGGATCGACCGAACGTCGACCTGGTGACCGACGGTATCCGTGAGGTGCGGGCGCACTCCATCGTGACGGCCGACGGAACCGAGCGTGAGATCGACGCCCTGGTGGTCGCCACCGGATTCCACGTGACCGACTCCCCCACCTTCCAGGGCATCTTCGGCAAGGACGGCCGCTCGCTCGCCGAGGTCTTCGACGAGCGCGGACAGCAGGGATACAAGGGCGCCACGGTCGCGGGCTTCCCCAACCTGTTCTTCCTGGTCGGACCCAACACGGGCTTGGGGCACACCTCGATGGTGTTCATGATCGAGTCGCAGCTGAACTACGTGATCGACGCGCTCAACACGATCGACAAGCACGATCTCGGTGTCGTCGAGGTGCGCCGCGAGGTGCAGGACGAGTTCAACGCCGACCTGCAGACCAAGCTGAACAAGACGGTGTGGCTCAACGGCGGGTGCGCGAGCTGGTACCTCGACAAGCACGGCAACAACACGACGCTGTGGCCGGACTTCACCTTCGAGTTCCGCCGCATCACCCGCAACTTCGACCTCGAGGCATACGACGCCCTCGCGGCCGGCGACGTCACGAGGCCTGTGAGCGCCGTCGACGGCACCCCCACCCCTGCGACGACCGACAACGACGACGAGAAGGCGATCTCCCGATGAGCGAGTTCCGTGGACGAGTGGCCGTGGTGACCGGAGCCGGATCGGGGATCGGCCGTGCGCTGGCTCTCGAACTGGCTTCGCGCGGAGCACGACTCGCGCTGTCCGACGTCGACTCGGTCGGCCTGGCCGCCACCGTGGCGGCCGTGGAGCAGCGCGGCGGAGAGGTCCGCAGCGACCACCTCGACGTCAGCGAACGCGGCAGCGTGCTCGACTACGCGGAGACCGTGCGTCGGCACTTCGGTGTGGTGAACCAGATCTACAACAACGCCGGCATCGCTTTCCACGGCGACGTCGAGAAGACCGAGTTCAAGGATCTCGAGCGCGTGATCGACGTCGACTTCTGGGGCGTCGTCAACGGTACGAAGGCATTCCTCCCGCATCTCGTCGAGTCGGGAGACGGTCACGTGGTCAACGTGTCCAGCCTGTTCGGCCTCCTGTCGATCCCGTCCCAGTCCGCGTACAACGCAGCCAAGTTCGCCGTGCGCGGCTTCACCGAGGCGTTGCGCCAGGAGATGCTGATCGCCCGCCACCCGGTGCACGTCACGTGTGTCCACCCGGGCGGCATCAAGACGGCGATCGCCCGCAACGCGACCGTCGCCGAGGGCCAGGACCAGAAGTCGGTGGCCGAGTTCTTCGACCGTCGCCTCGCGAAGACCACCCCGGAGCAGGCCGCCCTGGTGATCCTGCGCGGAGTGGAGAAGAACAAGGCCCGCGTGCTCATCGGCAACGACGCCCGCGCGCTCGACGCCCTCGCCCGCATCACGGGATCGCGGTACCAGGACATCATCGTCAGACTGTCCTCGCGCGTCCTGCCGCGAACGACCATCCAGCGGTAGGGCTGACGGTAGGTTCGGGCGATGCGACCGATGACTCTGCCGTTGCCCGTGGTGTCGCGAGTTCTGAAGCCTGTGTTCCGGGTGATTCTGAACCCGCGCCTCCCGGTTCCGGTGCAGCGCACACTGCTCGAGGTCGCGGCCCGGTCACTACCGCTGCCGGAGGGCACGGTGATCCGCAGCGAGACCGTGGGCGGTGTCCCGGTCGAACGGGTCACCGTCGGTGCCACCGTCCGCCGCACCGCCGTGCTGTATCTGCACGGCGGTGCATACACGCTGGGGTCGCCGCTGACGCACCGCGTCGTCACGTCGTCGCTCGCCCGCGACAGTGGCGCCGTCGTGGTGGCGGCGCACTACCGTCTGGCTCCGGAGCATCCCTGCCCGGCCGCGCTCGAGGACGCACTGGCCGTGTTCGACGGGCTGGTCGCCGACGGTGTCACGGCCGATCACATTGCCGTGGTCGGTGATTCGGCCGGTGGCGGTCTGGCCGCGGCGACGATACAGGCGCTCGTCGACCGTGGCACACCACCGTCGTGCGTCGCGATGATCTCCCCGTGGGCCGATCCGGCGGACCAGGACTTCCCGGCGCCGCGCGACTTCCTGCTCGACGCTCGCTGGTTGCGGAACTCGGCGCGGCAGTATCTGGGCGACGGCGACCCGACCGATCCGCGCTACGCCCCCGTGCGTGGCACGTTGACCGGCTTCCCCTCGACGTTGATCCAGTACTCCGCCGACGAGATCCTGCGGCCTCAGATCCTTCGCTTCGTCGACGCATTGACCGAGGCCGGTGTCTCCGTGCGGTGCACCGAACTCACGGATCTGTGGCACGTCGCCCACCTGCAGGCCACCCTGCTGGCCGAGGCGGCGACAGCGGTCCGGGAGATCGGCGCCTTCGTCCGCGACGCGACCGCCCACTCAGAACGACTGCGTCCCTAGCCAACTCGCGGCGACCGCGCCCGGATCCTCGCCGCCGCGGACACGGTCGACCATCTCCGCGAGATCCGCGGTGGTGAGTTCGCCGGCGATGATCTGCAGCGGACGGTCCAGCGTCTCGTCCACGGAGCCCTTGCGGACGAGGGGGACGAGGACGTCGGCGGTGAGGCCGTCTCGATCGTCGGCCAGCACCACGGCGGTCGCATCGACCACGGCGACCCGGTCCGTGGCCCGGACGATCGTCACCTCGGTGGGGCCGGCAGGAGCGAACGCACAGTCGTAACTCTCGGCGAGGGCCCGTGTCACCGCGGACGCATCGACGGCCGGGTCGACGGCGGCGGAGAGGCGGGAACACTGCGGAGACAGAGCCGACAAAGTGGCTTCGGGGAGAGCCGATCCCGCGGCCGCGGTGACGGACACCGTCGGCCCGTTCTCGGCGAGACCCTGGTCGGTGACCGCCAGCCACTCCGGCAGTGCACGCGCCAGATCGGCGTAGACGTCCTCCGGCGCCCGCGCGGCGGACGACGGATCCAGTTGCGCCAGAAACGATCCGGTGAAGCCGGGGACGAGCGCGACCGAGGCGTCGTCGAGGCCGGCGAGCGCGCCGGGGAGACCGTCGACCGTGTCCACCCGAGCGTCCGCTCCCCCGCGTGACAGCGCGTCGGCGTACAGGTGCGCCAGCACCGTCTGCACCGGAGTTCCGGTGTCGGCGACCACCAGCGGCTGCGGGCGCGTCGTCCCCTCGGGGCCGCCGGTACTCGAACACCCGGCCACCACCGAGGCCGCGAGCAGCGCCGCGACGGCCGACCTGCAGACCCGCATCGACCATCCTCTCGAACCCGGTACCGGCGTTCCGGCGCCGAAAGCGGGCCGGTGTCGGGGCCTATCGTTACACTCGAACAGTGAACACGACACGTCGCACCACCTCACGTTCCGTGCGCGTCGCCGCCACCGCTCTGGTGGCCGCTGCAGCACTCACCCTGTCCGCCTGCGGCGGCGACTCCGATCCACTGAGCAGCGGCGGTGAGGGTGGTAGCGGAGGCGATCCGAACACCATCGTCGTCGGTTCCGCAAACTTCACCGAGTCCGAGATCATCGCCAACATCTACGCCGACGCGTTGAAGGCCAACGGCTTCGACGCCAGCACACGCCTGTCCATCGGCAGCCGTGAGGCCTACATCCCGGCCGTGCGCGACGGCTCCATCGACCTCATCCCGGACTACACCGGAAACCTGTTGCTGTACTTGGACCCCGAGGCCACGGCCACGGCGCCCGACGAGGTGAACACCGCCCTCACGGCGGCACTGAGCGACGATCTCCTGGCATCCACGCCGGCCCCCGGCGAGGACAAGGACGCCGTCGTCGTCACGCGGGACACCGCGACGCGCTGGAACCTGACCAACATCGCCGATCTCGCGCCGTACGCGGGTGAGGTCAAGTTCGGTGGGCCGCCCGAGTTCGCCGAGCGTCCCGTCGGCCTGCCCGGCCTGCGCGACAAGTACGGCGTCGACATCCCGGCCGCCAACTTCGTCCCGATCTCCGACGGCGGCGGCCCGGCCACCGTGGCCGCCCTCGCTGCGGGGGACATCACCGCGGCGAACCTGTTCACCACCACGCCCGCGATCGTCGAGAACGACTTCGTGGCACTGGGCGACCCGGACAACAACTTCCCGGCGCAGAACGTGGTCCCGGTCTACAACTCGTCGAAGAAGTCGGACAAGCTCACCGCCGTCCTGGACGCCGTGTCGGCCAAGCTCACGACGGTCGAGTTGCTGGCGCTGAACCAGGAGGTGTCGGGCGACGCGAAGACCGAGCCCGCCGCCGCCGCGAACGCCTGGGTCGTCGAGCAGGGTCTGGACAAGCCGGTCTCGTGATCTCGTTCGAGGGAGTCACCAAGCAGTACCCGGACGGAACGCTCGCGGTCGACTCTCTCGATCTCCGGATCGAGGACCGGTCGTTCACCGTCTTCGTCGGCCCGTCGGGCTGCGGCAAGACGACCTCGATGCGGATGATCAACCGGATGATCGAGCCCACGTCGGGCACGATCAGCGTCGATGGTCGAGACATCTCGACCGTCGACGCCGTCAAGCTTCGGCTGGGCATCGGTTACGTCATCCAGAGCGCCGGCCTGCTGCCTCACCGCACCGTCGTCGACAACGTCGCCACCGTTCCGGTGCTGACGGGTCGTTCACGCAAGGAGGCCCGTCGCGACGCGATGGAGGTCCTCGAGCGCGTCGGCCTCGATCTGTCGCTGGCCACCCGGTACCCCGCTCAGCTGTCGGGCGGCCAGCAGCAGCGAGTCGGGGTCGCGCGTGCCCTGGCGGCAGATCCTCCGATCCTGCTGATGGACGAGCCGTTCAGCGCCGTCGATCCGGTGGTGCGCGAAGACCTGCAGACCGAGATGCTCAGGCTGCAGGCCGATCTGAAGAAGACCATCGTCTTCGTCACGCACGACATCGACGAGGCCATCAAACTCGGCGATCGCATCGCCGTGTTCGGCACCGGCGGAACGTTGCAGCAGTACGACACCCCGGACGTGGTGCTGTCGGCTCCCGCGACCGACTTCGTCGCGTCCTTCGTCGGTCGGGACCGCGGCTACCGTGGACTGTCGTTCCGCCACGGTGACGGGGTGTCCCTGCATCCCATCACGACGGCGTCGGAGCAGGACGCGGCGTCGGTCCGTCTCGACCAGGGCCAGTGGCTTCTCGTCGTCTCCGCCGAGGGCCGTCCGCGAGGCTGGATGGACGTCACCGGCCTCGAGGCGCTCAAGTCCGGCGCGAGCATCGCGGACAGCACCTCCGCGGGCGGTTCGCTGTACCCGCCGTCGGGCGATCTGCGACAGGCGCTGGACGCGGCCATCTCGTCGCCGTCCGGCGTCGGCGTGGCGGTCGACGCGAACGGCGCCGTCCTGGGCGGTATCGACGCCACCGAGGTGGTGGCGTTGCTGGCGGACCAGCGTCGAGCCGAGGACCGCGAGCGCGGCCGCCAGTACTTCGAGAAGCCCTGATGCGCTGGCTGATCGACAACATCGACATCGTCCTCGAGCTGACGCGGACCCACCTGTACCTGTCGCTGGTGCCGCTGCTCGTCGGACTGGTCGTCGCGGTGCCCGTGGGCGCGGCCGTGCGCACGGTGGGCTGGCTGCGGCGTCTGACCCTGGTGGTGGCGAGCGTCGCGTTCACGATCCCCTCGCTCGCACTGTTCGTCACCATCCCGCTCATCGCGGGACTGCGTGTCCTCGATCCGTTGAACGTGGTCATCGCGCTCACGGTGTACTCCACGGCGCTGCTCGTCCGCGCAGTGCCCGAGGCACTCGACTCGGTGTCCCCCGCCGTCGTCGACGCGGCCACCGCGGTCGGCTTCGGACGGTTCCGCCGCGCCGCGACCGTCGAACTGCCGCTGGCACTTCCTGTGCTCGTCGCGAACGTCCGCGTCGTCGCGGTCACCAACATCTCGATGGTGTCGGTCGGGTCGGTCATCGGCATCGGTGGTCTCGGACAGCTCTTCACCCAGGGCTACCAGCGCGACTACCCCGACCAGATCCTGGCGGGCATCATCGCGATCGTCGTGTTGGCCCTGGTCTTCGACGCGCTGCTGTTCCTGCTCGGGCGTGCGTTGACGCCGTGGACCCGCGCCGGTGTGCCCTCGACGCGCCGGCGACGAGTGACGGGGGCCCGCGCATGAGCATCTTCTCCGACGCGATCGGCTACATCCTCGACGGCGCCAACTGGTCCGGCGGCACCGGCATCGCGACGCGTCTCACCGAGCACGTCTGGTACAGCTTTCTCGCCGTGCTGTTCTCCGTCGTCGTGGCGGTTCCGCTGGGACTGCTGATCGGGCACCTGCGCCGCGGCGAGGTGGCCCTGGTCGGCCTGGTGAACAGTCTGCGCTCGCTGCCGACGCTCGGCGTGCTGACGTTCCTCGTCCTGCTGCTCGGGCTGGGACTGGTGCCACCACTGATCGCCCTCGTGCTCCTGGGCATTCCGCCGATCCTCGCCGGGACGTATGCGGGTGTGGCCAATGTCGACGCCACCGTCGTGGACGCGGCACGGGCGATGGGCATGACCGAACGCCAGGTGCTGCTGCGGGTGGAGATTCCCAACGCGCTGCCGCTGCTGCTCGGGGGCATCCGCAACGCCACCCTGCAGGTCATCGCCACCGCCACCGTCGCCGCCTTCGTCAACCTGGGCGGCTTCGGGCGGTACATCTTCGACGGTCTGGCGCTCTACAGCTACGACCGAGTGGTGGTCGGCGCGATCCTGGTGGCCGTGCTGGCTCTCGTGGCGGACGGCCTGCTGGCCCTCGCCGTGTGGGTCTCGGCGCCCGGGACGGGGCGGCTGCGCCGCGCGCCCCGTCTCTGAGACCTCTCAGGCGACGCCGTCCGCCTTCGCAGCCGCGGCCACTGCCGCCGCGACGGCCGGAGCGACCCGCGGGTCGAGTGGGCTGGGCACGATCATGTCGACGCTCAGATCGTCGCCGACCACGGACAGGATCGCGTCCGCGGCGGCGAGCTTCATGTTCTCGGTGATGCGCCGCGCGCCCGCATCGAGAGCACCGCGGAACACACCGGGGAACGCGAGCACGTTGTTGATCTGATTGGCGAAGTCGCTGCGTCCGGTGGCGACGATGCCGGCGTACTTCTTCGCGTCCTCCGGATGGATCTCCGGGTTCGGGTTGGAGAGGGCGAAGACGATGCTGTCGTCTGCCATCGAGGCGATGAGTTCGTGCCCGATCTTCCCCGCGGAGACCCCGAGGAACACGTCCGCATCGGTCAGGGCGTCGGCAGCCGTCCCGGAGAGGCCGCGCGGGTTGGTACGCGAGGCGAGGTCGACCTTCACGGGATTGAGGTCGGCGCGATCCGCACCGACGATGCCCTTCGAGTCGAGCACCACAACGTCCGAGATGCCCGCGGCGAGCAGGATGTTCGCGCACGCGACGCCCGCGGCTCCCGCACCGGAGATGACGACACGCAGACCCGCGAGCTCGCGCTTCTGCACTGCCACAGCGCCTTTCAGCGCAGCCAGGACGACAATGGCCGTACCGTGCTGGTCGTCGTGCATGACCGGGCAGTCGAGTGCCTCGACGACGCGCTTCTCGATCTCGAAGCACCGGGGTGCCGAGATGTCCTCGAGGTTCACGGCTCCGAAGCTGGGCCGCAGGCGGATCAGCGTCTCGACGATCTCGTCGACGTCGTTGGTGTCGAGCACGAGCGGGATCGAGTTGAGGCCGGCGAACTTCTTGAACAGTGCCGCCTTGCCCTCCATGACGGGCAGCGAGGCGCGCGGGCCGATGTCGCCCAGACCCAATACCGCGGAGCCGTCGCTGACCACCACCACGAGTCGCTCGGTCCAGGTGTACTTGTTCACCAGCTCCTGATCGGCGGCGATCGCACTGCTCACCTTGGCCACCCCGGGGGTGTACGCGATGGAGAGGTCGCGCTTGGTCTCGAGCGGCGCGGTGAGCTCGACGGACAGCTTGCCGCCCACGTGGCTGAGGAAGATCTCGTCGTCCGTGATGGTCGTGAGATCTTCGGTCGGATCTGTTGCGGCGGTCACTGGGGGGCGCTCCTTCATCGTCCGCACGGAGGGTGCGGATCACAGGCGTGAGGGGAAGTCGAGATGCGCGCCCGGGGGATGAGAACCGAGGGCTGGCGACATCTCGATGCGTGCGCGGCGGGTGAGCCGACTTCGCGCGCCACCGACGAGCGGTGACCGTGGTCGATCACCACGGGGTGGCGGTGATCGCGAGTGGAGCCAGTGTGCCACCGCCGGTTCCTCGGGAGCAAACAGGTGCCGGTCAGCCTCACCACTGTCTCGTCAGCCCCACCCCTGGCTCGTCAGCCCCACCACTGCGTCCACAGCAGCGCTCCCGCGACCACCAGCACGCCCAGTGAGCCGAGGAACGACACCCCACGCGATCGATGGTCGGCGATCCGCTGGAGCAGGAGCGCCGCGACGACGGCGGCGACGTGCCACGCGATGGACGCGGTGCCGGGGCCGGGGAATCCCCGATCACCGCCGACGACGGCGGCGGCGATGACGAGCGCCGTGAGGACGACGAGACCCGCAGTGATCGATCCGCTGAGCGCCTTCACCGGCGGCCTCCGGGTACGACGAGCGGCACGCCCGTCGCCCGGCTCACCAACGCGTCGAACTGGTCCTCGGCGGTGGTGCGGGCCGCGATCGGCGTCGTCTTGTTGGTGCCGTGGTAGTCGGAGGATCCGGTCACGACGAGATCGTGCTCGCGCGCGATGTCGCGCAGGACGTCCGCGTCCTCGGGGCTGTGGTCGGGGTGATCGACCTCGAGTCCGCCGAGTCGCCCACCGGCGGCGAGCTCGAGAATGTGGTCGGTGTGCAGGAGTCGACCTCGCGTGCGCGCGCGGGCGTGGGCGATGACGGGCACTCCCCCGGCGTCGGCGATCAACTCGACGGCGAGGTCGAGTGGGGTGTCCGCCTTCTCGACGTAGTACGTCCCACCGGTCCGCAGCAGGTCGGTGAACGCATCGTTCACTGTCTCGACGACTCCGGCCGCGACGAGTGCACGGGCGAGGTGCGGGCGGCCCGCCGACGGACCTGCCGCGGCGAGGATGGTGTCGGCGTCGACGTCGTAGCCGTCGGCCGCCATACGGTCGATCATGCTGCGCAGACGCACTTCCCGCTCCCCACGCAACCGGCTGCGCTCCTCGGCGAAGGCGACGTGCCCGGGGTCGAAGAGGTACGCGAGCAGATGCACCGTCACCGGGTCACCGTCGGCTCCGCGGCCCTGGCACGACATCTCCATGCCACGGACGAGGGTGGGCGCACCGGGCGTCGCGGTCACCGCGGCCACGGCCTCGTCCCAGCCGTGAGTGGTGTCGTGGTCGGTCAACGCGATCACGTCGAGGCCCGCGGCGGTCGCCGTGGCGATCAGCTCGGTGGGCGTCTCGGTTCCGTCCGACGACGTGGAATGGGTGTGGAGATCGATCAGCACGCGCCCAGTCTGTCAGGTGCGCGAGCGCTCAGGTGGGCGGGCGCAGCGACGCCGCCGAGCGCCGCGGGTCGGCGATGTCGATGCCCGCCTCGGTCCACGCGTCGCGCAACGCATCGGCTCCGCGCAGGCGCACCCACGCGGCCTCGGTGCCGGTGATCGGGACTGCCCGCAGGAACCGCACCGGATCGTACGGTTCGGGCAGCTCGAGGTCGGCCACCCCGGACTCGGCCGTCAGCAGCACCGCCGTGAACGGAGCGCCGGGCCAGAGAGGCTCGCCGGCGTCCAGCAGGGCGTCGGGCACCAGCACGATGCCCTCCACCGCGGGCGACGCGGCGAAGACGGCGAGCGTGCGCCAGACCTTGGCGACGGACTCGTCGACTCCGCGCAGGGCCAGGATCAGCTCGGCGCGCGGGCCTCGCTGCGAGTCGGTGACCATGTCGGACGGGTCGGCCATCGGATGCCGCGAGCACCCGAGAGTGGTGAACCGCACGACTCCCTCGACGTCGGCAGCGAACAGCAACACCTCCAGCGGCTCGAGGCCCAGGAAGGTCACGGACGCGCTGGACGGGTCGTCCTGACCGAGCACCGTCTGCAGATGGGTTCGCACCTGCGCTGTCACGTCGCTCCCACTCACACCGTCCATCCAACCCCACGACGTCCGTACCGGCTCCGACGGGACCGGCGTGCCGGTACGGTCCTGCGTGTGGTGACTGTGCTGACCGTGTCCGACGAGGTGGTCGAAGGCCTGTGGAACGCCCGCACACTCCCGTTCGACGTCGACCTGGTCCTCGGTGCGGGCGACCTGCCCTTCGAGTACCTCGAGCACCTCGCCGAGGCCGCCGACGCCCCGTGCGTCTTCGTCCCCGGCAACCACGACGCCGACCTCACCGGGTACTCGGCCGGTCGAGCCGGCTGGATGCGTGCCGGGCTGCCGTCGAGCTGGCCCGGTCCGGACGGCGCCGTCAACGCCGATCGACGGATCGTCAGCGCCGCCGGTCTGCGGATCGCGGGGCTGGGCGGGTCCATCCGCTACCGCGACGGACCCAACCAGTGGACGGAACGGCAGCAGAAGCGGCGCTCCGGCTCCCTGATCCGGACCCACACCTGGCACCCGCTGCTGCGACGCGGAGCGGACGCACACGGGGTCGACGTCCTGCTGACCCACAGCCCACCGTTCGGTGTCGGCGACGCCGAGGACGCACCACACCGCGGTTTCCGGTGTCTCGATCCGCTCACCGAACGGTTGCGGCCTCAGCTCCTCGTCCACGGACACATCCACCCGCACGGCACGAGGCCGGCCGACCGACAGCTGCACGGAGCCACGGTGATCAACACCGTCGGCTACGCCCTGATCGACATCACCCCGGGCGGCCACACCGCGCCCATCATCGAGAGGCGACGTCATGGCTCGTGACACCGGATTCCCCGCTGCCGACGCGCAGAACGACTTCTCCCGCCAGCGCCGGCGCGCGGACGTGGCGCGGTTGGTCGGCTGGCTGCGCCGTCAACCGGACGACATCAACACGATCCTGCCGTTCGACGAGGTGGTCGCCGCCCTGGGCAAGGTGCGGGAGCGCCGCGTCGGACTCGAGGTCATCCGGGTCGACTCGATCGTGGGCAGCGTGGATCGCACCCGCGACTTCGACCGGTACTTCCGCCCGACGTCGACGCGGACACGCGAACGCTGGCAGCGCCTCGCCACCGCCTGGCGCCGCGGCGAACCGATGCCGCCCATCGAGGTGTATCGCGTCGGCGGCATGCACTTCGTCATCGACGGGCACCATCGCGTGTCCATCGCCTGCGCGATGCACAGTCTCACCATCGAGGCCTACGTCACCGAGATCATCACCCGCATCTCCCCCGACGGCATCTCCACGAGGGGCGATCTCCTGGTGAAGGATCACCGGCGCATCTTCCTCAGCCGCGTTCCCCTCACCGGGAAGTCGCGCGAGGCGATCGAGTTCACGGATCCGTGGCAGTACGCCGAACTCTCGGATGCGGTGGAGGCCTGGGGTTTCCGGCTGATGCAGGAACTCGGCGAGTTCGTCGACCGCCGCACTGTCGCCCGCCGCTGGTTCGGTGAGGAGTTCCTGCCGGTCGTCCGGATGGTGCGGTCCGTCGGGGGCATGTTGACCCGCCACACCGACGCCGAGGCCTACATGTGGGTGGCGCGCGAGCGTTACCGCCTGGTGCGCAGCCACATCTGGAACGACGAGATCATCGCGCAGCTCAAGGAGGCCGCGCCGAACTGAGACGGGCGCCGACCGAGACGGCGACGGCCCCCACCGTGCGGTGGGGGCCGTCGTCGCGTTCGAGCGGTCAGAGCGTCAGGTTGGCACCCGACTCGACGTCGAACACCGACACGCGCTTCTGGTCGAACCACAGCTCGATGGACTCACCCATGCGAGCGGCGGACTCGGCCGAGAGTCGAGCGACCAACTGGCCGCCGTCCGCGCCGGAGTCCGCGGCCAGCTCGTCGAGTTCGCGCGAGGTGACCTTGGGGCCCTCGGCGGAGAAGTAGATGTACTTGTCCGACCCCATCGACTCCAGCACCTCGACTCGCGCCGAGAACGTGCTGCCGTTGATCTTCTGGTACGACTCGACGAGCGAGGCGTCCTCGAGATGCTCGGGGCGGATGCCGACGACGACATCCCCCTTCGCGTTCTTCGAGGCGATCTTCTGCCGCGCCTCGTCGCTCAACCGGATCTCGCCGAGCGAGGTGGTGACCCCGCCGTCCGTCAGACGACCCGACACGAAGTTCATGGACGGCGACCCGATGAAGCCCGCCACGAACAGGTTTCGCGGGTGATCATAGAGCTCCTGCGGCGAGCCGATCTGCTGCACCAGTCCGCCGCGGAGCACGACGACGCGGTCGCCGAGCGTCATGGCCTCGGTCTGGTCGTGCGTCACGTACACCGTGGTGGTCTCGAGACGCTTCTGCAGCTGAGCGATCTCGGTCCGCATCTGCACGCGCAGCTTGGCGTCGAGGTTCGACAGCGGCTCGTCCATGAGGAACGCCTTGGGGCTGCGGACGATCGCGCGTCCCATCGCGACGCGCTGACGCTGACCACCGGAGAGGTTGGACGGCTTGCGGTCGAGGTGCTGGCCCAGGTCGAGGATGCGGGCGGCGTCGTCGACCTTCTTCGCGATGTCCTCCTTGCTCATCTTGGCGAGTGTGAGGGGGAAGGCGATGTTGTCGCGCACCGTCATGTGGGGGTAGAGCGCGTACGACTGGAACACCATCGCGATGTCGCGATCCTTCGGTGCCCGCTCGTTCACGCGCTCACCGGCGATGCGCAGCTCGCCGCTCGAGATGTCCTCGAGGCCGGCGATCATGTTGAGCGTGGTGGACTTTCCGCAGCCGGAGGGTCCGACCAGGATGATGAACTCGCCGTCGGCGATGGTGATGTCGACGTCGCTCACCGCCGCGGCACCGTCCGGGTACAGCTTGGTCACTTTGTCGAGAACGATTTCGGCCATGGACTTATCCCTTCACTGCGCCGGACGTCAGGCCCGCCACGATACGACGTTGGAAGAACAGGACGAAGATGATGATCGGGATGGTGATGACCACGGCCGCAGCCGCGATCGAGCCCGTCGGTTCCTCGAACTGCGAACTACCGGTGAACTGTGAGATCGCTGCCGGCACCGTGACCGAACGCTCGGTGGCCGTCAACGAGATGGCGAGCAGCAGGTCGTTCCACGCGAAGATGAAGACGAGGATCGCCGCGGTGACGATGCCCGGTGCCGCGAGCGGTGCGATGACCTTGCGGAACGCCTGTCCCGGGGTGGCACCGTCCATCTTGGCGGCCTTCTCCAGCTCCCAGGGGATCTCACGGAAGAACGCCGACAGCGTGTAGATGGCGAGCGGGAGCGCGAACGTGATGTACGGGATGATCAGGCCCGGCCAGGTGTCGAACAGGCCCAGCGCACGCTCGATGTCGAACAGCGGTGTGACGAGCGAGATCTGGGGGAACATCGCGATGAGCAGCGCGGCGCCGACGAGGAGCTTCTTGCCGGGGAAGTCGAGACGAGCGACGGCGTAGGCCGCCATCGTGCCGATGACCACCGCGATGAGCGTGGTGATGAGACCGATGCCGATGGAGTTGATCAGGGCGCTGGTGAACTGGGACGTCTGGAAGATGCCCTTGTAGTTGTCCAACGTCCACGTCGTCGGGATGAACTTGCCGTCGGCGATGTTCGCCACCGGCTTGAACGACAGGCTGATGATCCACACGAGCGGGATCAGTGCGTACAGCAGGACGAGAAGGTTGACGATGGACCAGCCGGCCTTCGTCTTCGTGGTGGCTGCCATGGGTCAGCGTCCTTCCGCGTCGGAGCCGGGTGCGGAGGCCCCGAACAGTTTGATGAAGACGAAGGCGATGATGGCCACGCAGAAGAAGATCAGCACGCTGATGGCCGACCCGATACCGAGGTTGAACGCCCCGAAGAGGTTGTCGTACCCGAGGATCGACACCGAACCGGTGCTGTTGCTGCCCTTCGTCAGAACGTAGATGTTGTCGAAGATGCGGAACGCGTCGAGCGTGCGGAACAGCAGCGCCACGAGGATGGCCGGCTTCATCAACGGGATGATGATGCGGATCAGTCGGGTCCACGCGCCGGCGCCGTCCACCTGGGCCGCCTTGAGCAGATCGTCGGGAACGAGCGCGAGACCGGCGAGCAGCAGCAGTGCCATGAACGGCGTCGTCTTCCACACCTCGGCGAGCACGACGATCGCGAGCGACGGAAGCTGCTGCGTCAGAGGCGCACTGCCCTCGGGAAGCAGGTTGGCCAGGTAGCCGGTCTGCGGTGTCCACGCGTAGTACCAGCTGTACGCGGCGGCGACGGTGACGATGCCGTACGGGATCAGCACGACGGTGCGAACGACGCCGCGCCCGAAGATGGTGCGGTGCATGACCAACGCGACCGCGAGGCCGAGGACGAACTCGATGATCACCGAGATGACGGTGATGCCCACGGTCACCGCGAACGCCGTCCACCAGTAACCGTCGGTGAGGACGGAGACATAGTTGGACAGGCCGACGAATTCCTTGTCGTCCGGGAATGCCAGGTTGTACTTCTGCAGACTCAGCCAGAAGGCGTAGATGATGGGATACGCGGTGACGGCGATCATCAGGATCGCGGCGGGAGCGACCAGCAGGAGCCCCAGTCGGCGCTCCGCCTTCTTGCCCTCGGACACCGCCTCGGCCGCCTTGGCGTGCTTCTGCGGGCGTCGGGGCTCGTCGGTGACGGTCATGGGATCAGCCCTTCGGAGTTCACGGCCTGGCGGACCAGATCGGCGAGCCTGTCGACGTCTCCCACGGGATCGATGTCCTGCGGGGGGTTGAGCGCGTCGGTCAGGAGGATCGAGATGGACTGGTACGCGGGCGACACCGGTCGGACCGCGGCACTCTCGATCGAGCCGAGAACGCCCTCCCATGCCGGGTAGGCGGCCTGGAACTCGGGATCGTCGTAGAGCGAGCGGATCACCGGCGGCACACCGCCGTCGACGGCGTTGTTGCGCTGGTTCTGCTCGTCGGTCAGGCACGCGACGGCGGCCCACGCCTCGTCGGGATGCTCGGTGGTCTTGGCGACACCGATGTTGAACCCGCCGATGGTGACCTTGGCGGGCTCACCGGGGTTCACCGAGGGGTACGGCGCGCTGCGGAACACCTCGTTCACCGCCGCGTCCTGCTGGTCGGCGGGAACGGTGGACAGGTCGAGGAAGGACACGCCGCCCGCGGCGGCGTTCTCCTTGAGTCCGGGGAGCACGAACGGGTAGTTCACCTCGGCGAACATGGTGCCCGCCTCGACGCCGAGACGCGCTGTGCCCTCGTCACTCTGGGAGACCGAGGGGTCGGCGCCCGGAGCGGTCGCGACGCTCTTGATGATCGAGAGCGCCTTCTCGGTGGCCGCGCGGTGCTCGGGGGTGTCGTTCAGTGTCACGGTGGTGCCGTCCTCGCCGACGACGGATCCGCCGGCACTCTCGAGGAGGGTGTTGAACCAGACCATGAAGCCCTCGTACTGCTTCGCCTGCACACCGATGGCCGCGGGCTTGCCGGAGGCGGCGTTCTCGCCGGCGGTGGCGATGAGGTCGTCCCACGTCGCCGGGGGCTGGCCGTTCGGCACCATGTCCGGGCGGTACCAGAGCAACTGGGTGTTGGAGTTCAGCGGGACCGCATACAGCTTGTCCTTCTGCTCTGTCTCGGGGTCGAGCCACTCGGCGGTGGCGAGCGGGCCCTCGAGCACCGATCCGTCACGCAGCTTCGCCTCGAGATCGTCCGGAACCGGGAGTGCCCAACCGGCTTCGGCGAACTCGGCGGTCCAGACCACGTCGAGTGTCATCAGATCGAGCGTGCGGTCGTTGCCCGCCAGACGGCGAGCGAGCTGCAGGCGCTGATCGTTGGCGCTCTTGGGGAGCGTGCGCTGCTCCACCCGGTACGCGCCGCCCGACTGCTCGGTGCACGCCTGCGCCGCCGCCGCGTACTGCTCCGCGCCGTCGGCGGCGGTGTAGAAGCTCAACACGATTCCGTCGTCGGAGGATCCACACCCCGCCAACAGACTTCCGGCCACCACCGCGGCGGCCCCTGTCGCTGCGAGTTTCCTCGCCCTGTACCTCTTCGGCACGACCGCCTCCTCTGCCGCAAGAGAAGGCGCCACAGTCGGCCCGACTCCGCAGCGTGTGCTTCGTTGGACACGCATTCCCTGCGAAGTGGAACCTAGTCGAAAGCTGAGAGGAAAACGGTGGCTTGTTGCAATCCCGTGATGCTTTCGGTACCGACGGGTCGGTGGTGAGAGGTCAGATGGCGAGACGCGCCAGAAGATCGCGCGCCTTCTCGGCCGTCTTCGGCTCGCACAGCACGTCGTACCGCCCCGCGACCAACTGCATCGTCGACGCGAAGTCGCGCTGCCCCTTGGTCGCCGCGTAGGGAATGGTGGCCGAGATCAGTCCGAAGACGATGCCGCCCAGCACACCGACGAGGAGCGCGCTCAGGTAGTTGGTGTTCGTGATGATTCCGAGAACGAGTCCGAGGAAGACACCAAGCCAGGCGCCCGAGATGATGCCGCCGCCAATCACTTTGGCCCAGGTGAGGCGACCGATGACACGCTCGACCTGCATGAGGTCGACACCCACGATGGTGACGTCCTGGACCGAGAACTCCTGATCGGAGAGGTAGTCGACCGCGCGCTGCGCCTCGGCGTAGGTGGGATAGGAACCGATGGGCCAGCCCGACGGCGGGGTGGGGAGGCCCTGTCCGGGGCGGCCGGACTGCGACATGGGGTTCGTCATGACTCCATTGTGCCTGCTGGCGGGTCGGTCGTGGGGTCCGGTGCGGGCCGCGCACCGCTGCGCACCATGCCGGCCGCGTCGGCGGCCTCGACGAGGGCCCGAGCCATTCGATGACCCGCCTCGTCGACCATCTCGTCCCCCACCATGACGGCCCCGCGCGCTCCCCCGTCGACCGAGAGGTACCGACGGTAGGTCTCGACGATGTCGTGGGCGCGGTCGACGTCGGCCTGGCGCGGCGAGAACGTCTCGTTGGCGATGTCGATCTGCGAGGGGTGCAGCACCCACTTGCCGTCGTAGCCCAGAGCCGCGGAATGCCGGGCGGCGCGGGTGAACCCGTCGGTGTCGCGGACCTGCACCCAGGGTCCGTCGATGGCCTGGAGCCCGTGGGCCCGGGCCGACAGCAAGATCGTCATCAGCACGTGGTGGTAGGCGTCGCCGCGCTCGTAGCCGGGCGGCTGCTCCCCCACCGTGAGGGTGCGCATGCCGACGTCGGCCATGAAGTCACCCGGCCCGAACACCAGGGTCTGCACCCGCGGCGAGGCCGTCGCGACGGCGTCGATGTGGAGCAGACCCACGGCGTCCTCGATCTGCGGCTCGATCCCGATGCGGCCGACGGGCAGGTCCGACTCGCGTTCGAGTTGTGTCAGAAGCAGATCGAGCGCCTGCACCTCACCGGCCGAGCGCACCTTGGGCAGGACGAGGGCGTCGAGGTGGGCACCCGCCCGTCCGACCACCTCGAGCACGTCGCGGAACGTGGCCTCCGTCGTCCAGTCGTTGACCCGCACGAGCCGGAGCTGCGTGCCCCACCCGTCCCATCCGAGCGCGTCGGCGACGTCGATGCGCGCCTGCGCCTTGGCGGCCGGCGCGACCGCGTCCTCGAGATCCAGGAAGACGGCGTCGGCGGTCAGGCTCAGAGCCTTGCGCATCATCTTCGGACTGCTGCCCGGCACGGCGAGCACGGAGCGTCGGAGGCGGGCGCGCGGCACTGTGGTGGTCACCACGGCACACTATCGGCCCGCACCGCGTGCGAGGCCCCCGTCTACTGTTGCGCCCATGGCAGCAGTGAACAAGGTGTTCGCCGCCAGGCTCGCGGGCCTCGTGGTGCTCGGACCCGACGGTGAGAGCATCGGCCGCGTCCGCGACATCGTCGTGACCGTGCGCGTCGGTCGCCAGCAACCCCGCGTCCTCGGCCTCGTGGTCGATCTGGCCACGAGGCGCAAGATCTTCGTTCCGATGCTGCGCGTGACGGCCGTCGAACCGACGTCGGTGACGCTGACCACCGGCAACGTCAGTATGCGCCGCTTCGTCCAGCGACCGGGCGAGGTGCTGGCCCTGGCCCAGGTCCTGGACTCGCGGGTGCGGACCGACGATCCGGACGCCGAGGACCTGCACGGCGTGGACTGCGTCGTCGTCGACCTCGGCATCGAGCAGACCCGCACGCGGGACTGGGTCATCGCGCGTGTCGCCGTGCGCCCCCACCGCACCCGCTTGGGTCGCCGCGGCAGCATCCACGTGCTCGACTGGCAGAACGTGCAGGGCCTCACCTGGTCCGATCTGTCCCTGCCGGGTCAGGGTGTGTCACAGCTCCTCGCCCAGTTCGAGGGACTCCGGCCCGCCGACGTGGCCGACGCGATCCGCGACCTCCCGGAGAAGCGGCGACTCGAGGTCGCCTTCGCCCTGGACGACCAGCGCCTCGCGGACGTCATCCAGGAGATGCCCGACGACGATCAGATCGACCTGGTGCAGGCGCTCGCCCCCGCCCGTGCCGCCGACGTGCTCGAGGCCATGGACCCCGACGACGCAGCCGACCTGCTCGGCGAGTTGCCGGAGCCGGAGGCCGAATCGCTGCTGCGCCTGATGGATCCGCAGGACTCCGAACCGGTGCGACGTCTCCTCGAGCACTCCCCCGACACGGCGGGTGGTCTGATGACACCGGAACCGGTGGTTCTGAGCGCGTCCGCGACGGTCGCCGAGGCGCTCGCTCGTGCGCGCAACCCCGACCTCACGCCCGCCCTCGCGTCGCTGGTCTTCGTCGTGCGACCGCCGACGGCCACACCCACGGGCCGCTACCTCGGCTGCGTCCATCTCCAGCAGTTGCTGCGCGAACCGCCCGCCAGTCTGGTCGGCGGCGTGATCGACACGACACTGTCGACGCTCTCCCCGGACGACAGTCTCGCCGCCGTCACGCGATACTTCGCGGCGTACAACCTGGTCTGCGGACCGGTCGTGGACGCCGAGGAGCATCTCATCGGCGCCGTGACCGTGGACGACGTCCTGGACCACCTTCTTCCCGACGACTGGCGCGAACAGGAGCACGTGGGACATGAGTGAGAAGTCGGCGGCGACCGCCAGACAGCGCCTCGACACTCCACGCGGATCCCGACGGTTCAAGCTCGACATCGACGTCGACTCGGTCGGCCGGACCGGCGAGAACGTCGCGCGATTCCTCGGTACGGGGCGATACCTGGCGATCCAGACGGGGATCGTCATCGTGTGGATCCTGCTCAACGTCTTCGCCGTGAGCCTGCAGTGGGATCCCTACCCCTTCATCCTGCTCAATCTGGCGTTCTCGACGCAGGCCGCCTACGCGGCCCCGCTGATCCTGCTCGCTCAGAACCGGCAGGACGACCGCGACCGGGTGTCGCTCGAGGAAGATCGCTCGCGCGCCGCGCAGACCAAGGCGGACACCGAGTTCCTCGCTCGTGAGCTCGCCGCGCTCCGGATCGCGGTCGGCGAGGTCGCCACGCGCGACTATCTCCGCCGCGAACTCGACGACCTGCGCGCGGCGCTGCTCGATCCCGCGCAGGCGGCGGCCGAGGAACAGAAGGCGCGCAAGAAGTCTCGCAAGAAGTCGGTCGACGAGGACTCCACCTCGTTCGCCGCCGCCCCTTCCGTCGAGGAAACAACTCGTTTCGACCACAGCGAGGACACGCGACGGTAACCTCGGTCACACTGCGCGTCGGGTCTCGGTGAGTGCGCAGCCGAGTGTTCGTGGGGGTTTGTCGTATGCGCGTCGGTCGAGACTCTCGACTCGGAGGTGCACTGAGTGCCTCGATTCTTCTCCTCAGCGCGGTCACGCTGGCCGCCGGCTCGGTGACGCCGAGTTCCGCGCACGGTTCCGTCGCGATGGCGTCTGCTGAATCGGTTGCGGCGCCGACACTCCCACCACGGGAGCGCGCTGTCGGCCTGGTCGAGCCCGCCGATCGGCAACCGGTCGCGTTCCGGTCCCCGAAACCAGCCGTCGCCGCGCCCGCGGGCGCCCCGGCCGCTGCTGCGGCGCCGCTGTCCGCCGTGCTCGTCGGCGCACTCGGCATTCCCGAACTCGTCCTGCAGGCCTACCGCTCCGCCGAGGCCCAGCTCGCCACCTCGACACCGGGCTGTCACCTGCCGTGGCACTTGCTCGCCGCCATCGGGCGCATCGAGTCCGGCCACGCGGGCGGCGGCCGTACCGATGCCGCCGGCACCACGATCACGTCCGTGCTGGGCCCGGTGCTCGACGGACGGTCGGCCGCGGACGCGGTCATCACCGACACCGACGGCGGCGCGCTCGACGGGGACGCGGGGCACGACCGTGCGGTCGGGCCGATGCAGTTCATCCCCGCCACCTGGGCCGGCTACGCCTCGGACGGCAACGGCGACGGTCGGAGCGATCCGAACAACGTCTTCGACGCGGCTCTCGCCGCGGGCAAGTACCTGTGCTCGGGCGGCCTTGACATGACGAATCCGGCGCAGGCGACCACCGCCGTCCTGCGCTACAACAACTCCGCCGCGTACACCGCCAACGTGCTGGCCTGGTCCGCCGCGTACTCCGGCGGCGGCACCCCTGTCGTCGGCCGGATCGGCGAGGCGGCGCCCTCCCCCGCGGACGCGCTGGCCGTCGCCGCGGCGGCCGCCGCCGGCGGCGAGGTCACGGATCCCTCGACCGCGGCTCCGACGACCACCGCCACGACCACCGCGATGCCGGACACCTCGCTCACTCCGGTGACACCACCGCCGGCGTTCGGCATCCCCGGACTGCCGCCGCTCCCGGTCATCGAGCTCCCCACGATCCCGTGTCTCCTGTGCCCTCCTGCACCAATGGCACCACCCGCCCCACCTGAGCAGGACACGTCCGTCACGACACCGTGACCGGTCGTGGCTCACATCACGGGCCGGTAACGGATCGGCAACGGATCAGGTAGCCTCGCTCCGACAGCAAAGGTCGGAAGCGCCCCGGAACGGGGCGGGAACAGTCGTCGCGGATCACGAGTCTCGCGGGGGCGAGGAGGTTGTGTATCCGTGGGTCGGCACCGCAAACGATCGTCTTCCACTCTGCGACGGAACACGGTCATCGCGCTGACCGGTCTGATCCCCGCGGGAGCGATCACCGTGGCCAGTGGCTACGGCGCCAGCGCCGACATCCCGTTCCTCCGCACGCACACCACGGCCAGCGAGTCCGCCCTCGAGCCCACCGACGTGGCCCCGGCAGTGGACGTCGCGCCCGCACCCACCACGCAGTCCGCGCCCGAGCCCGTGGCACCGCCCGCGCCGGAGCCCGCTCCCGCCCCCGCGCTGCCCGAGTCCCTCGCGGCCGGCCCGCTCGGCGTCCCGGGCATCAACGTCGCCGCCTACAGGAGCGCCGAGACCCTCCTGGCGCAGACCACCCCCGGCTGCTCGATGAACTGGGCCCTCCTCGCCGGTATCGGCCGGGTCGAGTCCACCCACGCGAACGACGGCAAGGCGGGTGCCGACGGAACGCTGTTCGAGCCGATCCTCGGACCGGTCCTGGACGGCAGCCTCGCCGGCAACAACGTGATCATGGACACCGACGGCGGCGAGCTCGACGGCAACGCCACGTACGACCGCGCCGTGGGGCCGATGCAGTTCCTGCCGGCGACGTGGAAGCACTACGCCACGGACGGGAACGGGGACGGCAGGGCCGACCCGCAGAACCTGTTCGACAGCGCCGCCACCACCGGGAAGTACCTGTGCGACGGCGGCCTGAACATGGCGGATCCGATCCAGGCCACACAGGCGATCCTGCGCTACAACAACTCGATGGCCTACGTGGCCAACGTGGTCGCGTGGTCGGTCGCCTACTCCACCGGCATCGCCCCCTCCGAAGCGGACCTGCCCCGAATTCACTGACGCGGTACCGCATACCATGGAGAGATGCCCGTAGCCACCGAATCGGACGTTCGCAGCGCCCTCGCGCGCGTGAACGATCCCGAGATTCGCAAGCCCATCACCGAACTCGGCATGGTCAAGAGTGTCGCGCTCGGTAACGACGGATCCGTGGACGTCGGCATCTATCTGACCACCGCCGGGTGCCCGATGAAGACGGAGATCTCCGACCGGGTACGCAAGGCCGTGGCCGACGTCGCCGGTGTCGGTGAGATCCGCGTGGAGCTCGACGTCATGAACGACGAGCAGCGCACCGAACTGCGCAAGTCGTTGCGGGGAGATTCCGCCGAGCCGGTCATCCCGTTCGCTCAGCCCGGCTCCCTCACCCGCGTGTACGCGGTGGCGTCGGGGAAGGGCGGTGTCGGCAAGTCGTCCGTCACCGTCAACCTGGCCGCCGCGATGGCCGCCAAGGGACTGTCGGTGGGCGTCCTCGACGCCGACATCTACGGCCACTCGGTGCCCCGCATGCTCGGTACCGACGCTCGCCCCACACAGGTCGAGCGCATGATCATGCCGCCCGTGGCGCACGACGTGAAGATGATCTCGATCGCGCAGTTCACGCAGGGCAACACGCCCGTCGTCTGGCGCGGTCCCATGCTGCACCGCGCCCTGCAGCAGTTCCTCGCCGACGTGTTCTGGGGCGACCTGGACATTCTTCTGCTGGACCTGCCGCCGGGCACCGGCGACGTCGCCATCTCGGTGGCCCAGCTGATCCCCGGCGCCGAGATCCTCGTCGTGACCACCCCGCAGCAGGCCGCGGCCGAGGTCGCGGAACGTGCCGGCGCCATCGCCCTGCAGACGCGTCAGCGAGTCGTCGGGGTGGTGGAGAACATGTCGTGGCTCGAGCTGCCCGACGGATCGCGGATGGACATCTTCGGTTCCGGCGGCGGCCAGGCCGTGTCGGAGCGACTCACCACCGCGGTCGGCGCGAAGGTCCCGCTGCTGGGCCAGATCCCGCTCGACACCGCGGTGCGCGAGGGCGGCGACTCGGGCGTTCCGATCGTGCTCAGCGATCCGGAGTCGCCCGCGGCCAAGGCCATGATCGAGGTGGCCGAGAAGCTGTCGGTCCGCAGTCGCGGCCTCGCGGGCATGAGCCTGGGTATCGACACCACCCGGCACCTCTGACGGCCGGAAGGACCTAGGTCGCGTCGGGGTCGATCGGGGGACGGTCCCCGGTCGGCAACGGCGCCGACCCGGTGGACTTCATCATGTTCGGCGTCCCGGACTGCGGGGTCGACGACTGTGTCCCGGACTGCGGCTTCTCGTCGAACTTCCCGGTGAAGATCGAGTCGTCGCCGTCGAGCAGGTGCTTGGTGATGACCGCGCGCGGGGTCATGCCGCGGAGTTGGTTCAGGTCGGCCAGGGGCTTGCGAAGATCGTCGAAGTCCGTCCCCAGCTCGTCCTTGAGTTGTTGGCTGGCCCCACTGGCATAGTCACGGACCTGCCGGAGCGACCGGGTGGTCCACGTGATGGCCCCGGGCAGACGCTCGGGACCGAGGATGACGAGTGCGGCGACGAGAAGAACCATCATCTCGCCCCAGCCGATGTTCGAGAACACGTCTACACCTTACGCATCCGACACCGGAGTGACCGTCACGTCGACGGTCCGCCCCGAGCGGACGAGTTGCACCTGCACCGGCGTACCGATCTCCTGCTCCTGGACGGCGACCGTCAGCTCGTCGGCACCGGAGACGGTGCGGTCGCCGACGCGGACGATCACGTCGCCCTCCGCGATACCCGCCTGCTGAGCGGGGCCACCGGCGGTGACGTTGGCGATCTGCGCACCGCTGAGCGCGTCGTTGACGACGGACCGCGCGTTGACGCCGATGTCGGGGTGATTCATCGCGCCGGTCCGGATGAGGGACTGCGCGACCTCGGTGACGTCGTCGATGGGGATGGCGAAGCCCAGTCCCACCGATCCCCCGCTCTCACTGCGGATCGCGGAGTTGATACCGATGACGCGACCCTCGGCGTCGATCAGGGGACCCCCGGAGTTACCGGGGTTGATCGCCGCGTCGGTCTGGACCGCGTCGATGACGGCGTCGGTGTCCGTGCCCTCCCCGGACAGTCGCACGGGACGATCGAGCGCACTGACGATGCCGCGGGTGACCGTCTTGCTCAGTCCCAGTGGAGATCCGACGGCGACGACGTCGTCGCCGACCGCCACGTCCGACGAGCGGCCCAGTCGGGCGACGCTGAGGTCCGCGACGTCCGTCTTCAGAACGGCCAGATCGGTCTTGGTGTCACGGCCGACGATCTGCGCGGGCACCTTGGTGCCGTCGGAGAACGTCACGTTGAGCGTCGCGCCCGGGTTGGTCGCAGCCATCGAGATGACGTGGTTGTTGGTGACGATGTAGCCGGCTCCGTCGATGACGACTCCCGAGCCGGTGCCGGCGTTGCCGCCGAACGTCTCCTGGACCGACACCACGGACGGCAGGACGGCCTCGGCGACCCTGGCCACCTGGCCCTGCGGGAGTTCGCTGCCGCCTTGTTCCAGGGTCACGCGCGAGCTGGTCAGCGAGCCGCCCAGATCGGCCGCGACACTGCCGACGACGCCGCCGAGCAGGCCGATGACCAGTGCGACACCCGCGAGCGAGGCGAGAGCGCCGGCGGAGACGCGGCGGCCGAACAGTACTTCCCGCGCACCCAGTCTCGTGCCGGGCGTCAGCGGCGCGGGTTCCGGTTCGTCGAGCGCGGGCGAGACCGTCGTGACAGCCGACGAGGGCACGCGCCACGGGTTCTGAGGTTCGGGTTCCTGCTCGACCTCGGGCGCCTCGGGCTCGCGCATCAGGGATTCGGCGACACCGGGCGGCCGACCGAAGGCCTCGGTGAGGACGGGATCGGGCGCCGCGACGCGGATCGACGAACTGTCCCGTCGCCGGGTCTGCGCGTCACCGAAGGAATCGCGGATGCCGTGGGGGCGACCGAACGCCCGCACCACGTGCGCGTCGATGGTGGGCCGGTAGAGCGGACGCGGAGGAAGCCGCGGCGCATCGTCGTCGGGTGCTCCCCCGTCCGCCGAAGAAGCCGTGGGGTCCGGTCGGTACTCGTCGGCTGGAGTCACCTCTGCACGCTACCGGCGCCGGAAACGTGACCCGACGACCGACCCCAGGCCATGACGCAGGCCGGAGCCGATGCCGGGTTCGGATCGGCCGGGCTCGGGAGACGTGCAGTGCGGGATCTGGTGCAGGAGACCCAGGAGCGAGGACGGCATGGACATCTCCGGCGAGCCCTGGAGGGCGACACGGGCCTGCTGCTGCGCCTGGACCTCGTCGGCACAGGAAGCGCATTCCGACACGTGCCGCGCGGCGCGCAGGTAGGCGTTCATGCGCAGTTCGCCGTCGACGTAGGCGGCCACCGCCTCACTGGCGAGGTGGTCGGTGGGGCTGAACTGCCGAGGATCACGAAACCGAGTCATGCTGCCTCCAATTCATGCCGTGCCGATGTGCGGATCGTCCCGGGGTGAAACGCACGGCACCGGCCGGAAGTTCCCGGCCCGCATCCGTTCCCCACAGAACGGTACTCGCGCCGGCGGCTACTCGGCCGAGGTCAGCGACTCGCGAGTACGCCGACTGGCGGCGAGGTGGTCGCGCAGCGCCTGGCGGCCACGGTGGATACGGCTACGGACGGTGCCGAGCTTGACCCCCAGGGTCGCGCCGATCTCCTCGTAGGACAAACCCTCGATGTCGCACAGCACGATGGCTGCACGGAACTCGGGAGCGAGCGAGTCGAGCGCCGCCTGCAGATCCGGGTCGAGCCGGGCGTCGTGGTAGATCTGCTCGGGATCGGGGGTGTCGGACGGCACCCGGTCGTAGTCCTCCGGCAGCGCCTCCATGCGGATGCGGTTGCGGCGACGCACCATGTCCAGGAACAGGTTCGTCGTGATGCGGTGCAGCCAGCCCTCGAAGGTGCCGGGCTGGTAGTTCTGCAGCGAGCGGAACACGCGGATGAAGGTGTCCTGCGTGAGGTCCTCGGCATCCTGCGCGTTGCCGGACAGCCGGTAGGCGAGGCGGTAGACGCGGTCACCGTGCTCGCGGACGAGTTCGTCCCAGGACGGCATCGACGTCGCGTCTCCGGTCGCGTCGAACACCGCGGTGCCGGACAGCTCCTCGGGACCATCGACGGTCAGTTCGGACTCGGCGGCGGGGCGGGAGGTCGGGGACGTGAGGGCAGCGTGTTCGCGCGGGCTGGTGATCATGTGGATCGTTCAATCCTCCTACTCGGGCGATCATCGCGGCGTGGTGTCGACGTGCGATGTGGTGTTACCCGTGTTCGGCGCGACCGAAGCGTGAGGACGATCCGACGAACCCGCGTAAGGAAACTATGTCGCGGGCAGGTGTGCGACCCGTGTGAGAAGGCTGAGTGTGGGCTGAGAGTCTGGACGCGAGGAGTTCGTGGGCGGGTTAGGGTCCCTTCGTGACTGCCGACGCCGCCAAGATGCTGCACTACGCCGAAGCCTCCGTCGTGGAGGACGAGATCCTGCAGGCCGCGCGCGAGCGCGCCGTGGATCTGGGCGCCGCGCCGATACCGGCGTCCGTCGGTGCCGTGCTCAGCATGGTCGCGCAGTTGTCCGGAGCGCGCACGGTGGTGGAGGTCGGAACCGGCGCAGGCGTCAGCGGGCTGTGGCTGCTGGACGGGATGCGGCCCGACGGGGTCCTCACCACCATCGACACCGAACCGGAGCATCAGCGCGCCGCCAAGGAGGCGTTCCGTTCCGGCGGCATCGGGGCATCGCGGACCCGGTTGATCAACGGCCGCGCGCTCGACGTGCTCCCCCGCCTTGCCGACGCGTCCTACGACCTGGTGTTCGTCGACGCGACGCCGCGGGACCACGTCGGATTCGTGACGGAGGGCGTGCGGATGCTCCGCCCCGGCGGCGCCCTGATCCTGCACAACGCGTTGCTGGGTGGACGCGTCGCGGACGCCTCGTCACGCGACGAGGCCACCGTCGCCGTCCGCGCGGCCGCCCGCGCCATCGCGGAGAACGACAGCCTGACAGCGGTCGTCCTTCCCCTCGGCGACGGCCTGCTGTGCGCCTCGCGCGTGCCGGAGTGACCTAGATCCAGACACCCTTGCCGACGGCGACCACGCCGTTGGCGCTCACGTTGAACCGCTCGCTGTCCCGCTCGCGGTCGACGCCGATGATCTCGCCGTCGTTCACCACCACGTTCTTGTCCAGGATGGCGTTGCGGACGACCGCATTACGACCGATGCGCACTCCGGGCATGATGACGCTGCCCTCCACGGTGGCGCCCGCGTCGATGATCACCGACGAGCTCAGCACCGAGTTGCGCACCGTCGCGCCGGACAGGATCGATCCCGCTCCGACGATCGACTCCTGAGCCAGACCGCCCTGCACGAACTTGGCGGGCGGCAGGTTGTCCGCGGCGCCGCGGATCGGCCACCGCTTGTTGTAGAGGTTGAAGATCGGGTGGACCGACACCAGGTCCATGTGCGCGTCGTAGAACGCGTCCAGGGTGCCGACGTCGCGCCAGTAGCCCTTGTCCCGCTCGGTCGCACCCGGGACGACGTTGTCCTTGAAGTCGTAGACCGATGCCTTCCCGGCCGCGACGAGCGCGGGAATGATGTTGCCGCCCATGTCGTGATCGGAATCCGAGTCCTCGGCGTCGGCACGGATGGCATCGACGAGCACCTTGGTGGTGAAGACGTAGTTGCCCATCGACGCGAACGTCATGGTGGGGTCGTCCGGCGTTCCGGGCGGGTCCGACGGCTTCTCGAGGAACTCGGTGATGTTGCCCGAGGCGTCGCTGTCGATGCAGCCGAATGCCGTTGCCTCGGCGCGCGGTACGCGGATGCCGGCCACCGTGACACCGGCACCGGAATCGATGTGCTGCTGCACCATCTGCTCGGGGTCCATGCGGTACACGTGGTCCGCACCGAACACGACGATGTACTCGGGATCCTCGTCGTACACGAGGTTCATGGACTGGAAGATGGCGTCGGCACTGCCGGTGTACCAGCGGGGCCCGAGCCGCTGCTGCGCGGGCACGGGGGTGATGTACTCACCCGCGAAACCCGACAGCCGCCAGGTCTGGGAGATGTGCCTGTCGAGCGAGTGCGACTTGTACTGGGTCAGAACGCACAACCGCAGATAGCCGGCGTTGACGAGATTGCTCAGCACGAAGTCGATCAGGCGGTACGCACCACCGAACGGGACCGCGGGCTTCGCGCGATCGGCTGTCATCGGATACAGGCGTTTGCCCTCACCTCCGGCGAGCACGATTCCGAGTACATGCGGCTGGGTCCTCACAACAGCCAACCTATCCGGTTGTGACGAGCAATCGCTACGTATAGGCCGAATGCACACCGACGCGTTACGTTCCTCTCATGCGAGTGGCGATGATGACCAAGGAATATCCCCCCGAGATTTACGGCGGCGCGGGCGTTCACGTGACGCAGCTGGTCGACCGTCTCCGCGCACTGTGCGAGGTCGACGTGCACTGCATCGGCGCGCCGCGCGAGACCGCCGTCGTGCACTCGCCGGACCCGGCCCTGGTCGACGCGAACCCGGCCTTGACCACGCTCTCCACGGGACTGCGGATGGCGTACGCCGCCGGCGGCGCCGACGTGGTGCACTCGCACACCTGGTACACCGGCCTCGCCGGCCACCTCGCGGCCGAGCTGTACGGGATCCCGCACGTGCTCACCGCGCACTCGCTGGAACCGCGCCGCCCCTGGAAGGCCGAGCAGCTGGGCGGCGGCTACCGCATCTCGTCGTGGTCCGAGCGCAACGCCATGGAGTACGCCGACGCCGTCGTCGCGGTCAGCGACGGCATGAAGGCCGACGTGCTGGACTGCTACCCACGCATCGATCCGGACCGAGTTCACGTGGTGCGCAACGGCATCGACACCGAGGTGTGGCACGCCGGCGGCCCCGCGGACGGCGCGCCGTCCGCGCTCGAGGCGATCGGCGTGCGCACCGACGCCCCCATCGTCGCGTTCGTCGGCCGCATCACCCGGCAGAAGGGCGTGGGGCACCTCATCGCCGCGGCCCACTCGTTCGATCCGTCCATTCAGCTGGTGCTGTGCGCGGGTGCGCCCGACACCCCGGAGATCGCGGTCGAGACCGAGCGCGCCGTCACCGCCCTGTCCGAGAGCCGCGGCAACGTGTTCTGGGTCCGCGAGATGCTGCCGACCGAGCAGATCCGCCAGATCCTCTCGGCGGCCGCCGTGTTCGTGTGCCCGTCGGTGTACGAGCCCCTCGGCATCGTCAACCTGGAGGCGATGGCCTGCGAGACGGCCGTCGTCGCGTCCGACGTGGGCGGCATCCCCGAGGTCGTGGCCGACGGCCGTACCGGGGCTCTCGTGCACTACGACGCCGCGGACACCGCCACGTTCGAGGCGGACCTGGCCGCCGCGGTCAACGACCTCGTCGCCGACGAGAGTCGAGCAGCGCGGCAGGGTGTCGCCGGTCGCGAGCGCGCCGTCGCCGAGTTCTCCTGGGAGTCGATCGCGCAGCAGACGATGGAGGTCTACGCCGCGGCCCGCGCGTAGACACCGAGGGTCACCGACACGGTGACCTCGCGCGCGGGCGGCATCTCGTCGACCCGCGCGCGCAGATCCGCCGCCGGGATGTGGCGCGCCGACGGCCCCATGCTCACGACGTCGACGATCTCGTCCCGCGAGAGCGTGGTCGAGTAGGTGATCGGGACCCGGCGCACCCGCTCGAACCGGCCGCCGAGCGTGTCGCCCAACCTCTGCGTCTTGTTCTCGTCCACCCGGACGAGACCCAGATCGTCGACCAACTCGACGAGATGGCGCTCGGTGGGGGTGAGCACCACCAGCACCCCGGCCGGTGCGAGCACGCGCGCGAGTTCCTCGGCGTTGCGCGGCGAGAACACCGACAGGGCCGCGTCGATCACGCCGGAGCGGACCGGGATGCTCTGCCAGACGTCGGCGACCACCGCGGAGGCCCGAGGGTGCGATCGTGCGGCGCGGCGCGCAGCCGCCTTGGACACGTCGAGACCGACGCCGACGGCATCGGGGACGCCCGCGTCCAGCACGCGGGCGAGGTAGTGCCCGGTGCCCACTCCGACGTCGAGCACGCGGCGCCGGTCCCCCACGGCGTCGGCCACGGCGTCCATCAGCGGGTCGTAGTGCCCGCGGTCGAGGAACTCGGCGCGTGCAGCGACCATCTCGGTGGAGTCGCCGACGATCTTGCCGCCGGACCCTGAGAGCAGGCTGACGTATCCCTGGCGCGCGACGTCGAACGTGTGCCCGCGGTCGCACAGCAGCGCGGCAGCTCCCGAGTCCGGATCGTCGGCCTCGAGGTCCGACCCGCAGTGTGGGCACGCGAGCAGGGCCACCGCATCGTCGTTCACGGTTCCTCCGCTCGTCGTGGTGGGTCGCTCGTTCGGTCGGGACGAGAACAGCCCCACCGGTCAGGGTCGGCCGGTGGGGCTGTTCTCACGGTGATGACAGGTGTGGTGTCAGCTGGTGACGCCCTTGAGCTCGTCGCCCAGAGCGGCTGCCTCGTCGGGAGTCAGTTCGACGACCAAGCGTCCTCCGCCTTCGAGTGGAACCCTCATGACGATTCCTCGTCCCTCTTTGGTCGCCTCGAGCGGACCGTCCCCGGTCCGGGGCTTCATGGCCGCCATTCTCTGCTCCCTCCAGATCTGCGCTGCCCTGCATCGCGCGCTGCATCAATTCGGTCGCGCCTCGCCGGGGTCCGACGAGGCTCGTGCACTTATTGTTCCCTATCCTCTGGATCCGTGGGCAACGGACACCCTCGAACGAGCGGGACACGGGTGTGTACTAGCGCGCGGGAACCCAGCATCCGGCGAGGTGATCGTCGACCATTCCGGTCGCCTGCATCAGCGCGTACGCCGTGGTGGGACCGACGAATGCGAAGCCGGACTTCTTGAGAGTGCGCGCGAGAGCGGTGGACTCGGGTGTCACCGCGGGAACGTCCTGCAGGCTCGTGGGGCGACCGCGGCGCGGCGGTACGAACGACCACAGGAGCGCGTCGAGATCGAGGTCCTGATCGACGATGGCCCGCGCATTACGCACCGCCGCAACGATTTTTGCGCGGTTGCGGACGATCCCCGCGTCACCCATGAGGCGTTCGACGTCGTCGTCTCCCCACCGCGCGACGACGGTCGGATCGAAGTGCGCGAACGCCGCTCTAAAGGCGTCGCGCTTGCGCAGAATGGTGATCCACGAGAGCCCCGACTGGAACGCCTCGAGGGTGATCCGCTCGTAGAGCGCGTCGCGGCCGTGGACGATGACGCCCCATTCCTCGTCGTGGTACCGGGCGTACAGCGGATCGGTCGTCGGGTCACCGGCCCAGAGGCAGCGGGCCCGTCCGTCCGAACCGATCCGGAGACCGGACTCAGACGTCGTCACCGGGCGCGTCCTCCACGACGGCTTCCGACGGCTCGGCCTCGCGCAGGCGTAGCCGCAAGCTGTCGATTTCGACCGCGAGTCGATCGAGGGCCCAGTCGACCTCGCGGGCGTCGTACCCGCGCAGCGTGAGGGAGAAGCGCAGCGCGCGCACGTCGCGCCCGGAGATGCCACGAGCGGGCAGCGCGGTGGCCGTGGTCCCCTCCGGCAACGGTTCCATCTCCTCCCCGCGGCCGAAGACGACGGACGCGAGGAGGAACAGGGCCGCGGCCACGACCGCGATCACGACGACGTACAGCAGGATCGTCACCATGACACGGATCCTGTCACGACGAGGCGACAGGATCCGCGGCGGTGGTGCGCCTCTGCCGACCTGGACTTCTCAGCCCCCCGACTTCTCAGCCCCCCGACTTCTCAGCCCCCCGACTTCTCGACTCCCGACTTGCCCGCCCACGGCCGCACCGTGCGCATGGGCGGCCGGTCGGCCAGCGAGACGTCGGTGATCGAGGGCACGAAGGTCTCCCCGTCGAGGACGAACTGCGTGAGACCGGCTCCCGAGTCGGCGATGCCGGCGCGCGCCAGCATGGTTCCGACGATCTGACGGCTCATGGCCCCCAGCTCCACGAGCGGCCGGTTGCGGTGACGCCGGACTCCGAGGTTCACCTGCCCGATCGCGTCCATGCCCAACCGGTCGTACGTGTCCATCAGCAGACCGATCTCCACGCCGTACCCGGGCGCGAAGGGCACCGAGGACAGCAGTTCGCGGGTGCCCGCGTACTCCCCGCCCAGCGGCTGGATGACCCTTCCGAGCTCCGGACGCAGCGCGGCCAACAGCGGTCTGGCCACCAGTTCGGTCACGCGCCCACCACCGTGTGCTTCGGTCGACCCGCTCAGCGGCCGGCGGTAGTAGCCCTTGACCAGATGGATGCCGTCCCCCATGAGCAACGGCCCGAGGAGCTTGGGCACGAACTGCGGATCGGGATCGATCAGGTCGGAGTCCACGAACGCGATGACGTCGCCCGTCGTGGCCGCGATCGCGCGCCACAACACCTCCCCCTTGCCGGGAGCGGGGGCGAGTTCGGGAACCGCCTCCTCCCGGGAGACGACGGTGGCGCCGGCGGCCGTCGCACGCACGGCGGTCCGGTCGGTCGACCCGGAGTCGAGCACCACCAACTCGTCGACCAGTCGCCCGAGGAGCGGCGAGATGGTGTCGAGGACACCGGCGACGGTCTCTTCCTCGTTCAGTGCGGGAAGCACGACCGAGACGGTCCGGTCACCCTTCGCCGCCTCGAGCTCCTCGAGGGTCCAGGAGGGTGATTCCCAGCTGTTCTCGCGATCCCAGTCGGTCGCGGGGGTGAGCATGCCTGCGAGTGTCATGCCAGACCCCGTACCGTCCGGGCGGGAGCCCTGGTGCCTGCTATCGCTGCCACCATGTCGACCACCCGTCTCGTCGCTGCCACCTCGTGCACCCGGAACATCCGAGCACCCTGTGATGCCGTCAAAGCTGTCGCGGCCAATGTTCCCTCCAACCGTTCGGCAAGTCCTACACCCAGAGTCTCCCCGATGAAATCCTTGTTGCTCAGTGCCATCAGGACAGGCCATCCGGTGTTTACAAGACTGTCGATCCGACGCAACAGTTCGAGCCCGTGATAGGTGTTCTTACCGAAATCGTGGGTCGGATCGATGATGATCCCGTCCGCTCGCACGCCCGCGGCCAGAGCGTTCTCGGCCGATCGAGTCACCTCGGAGAGCACGTCGGCGACCACGTCGGGGTAGCGAACGCGGTGCGGCCGGGTCCGGGGAACGGCTCCGCCGGTGTGCGAACAGACGATGCCGGCACCGACCTCGGCGGCGACGTGCACGAGCTCGGGGTCCGCGCCGGCCCATGTGTCGTTGATCAGATCGGCGCCCTCGGCGCACGCGAGCCGAGCGACCTCGGCCCGCCAGGTGTCCACGCTGATCACCAGATCCGGGTATGCGGCGCGGATGGCGGCGACGAACGGCACGACCCGTCGGGTCTCCTCGGCGGCGTCGACGGTGGCGCCGGGTCCGGCCTTCACACCGCCGATGTCGACGAGGTCGGCACCCTCGTCCACCGCACGGCGGACCGCGTCCATCGCGGCGTCGTCCTCAAACGTCGCGCCGCGGTCGTAGAAGCTGTCGGGGGTGCGGTTGACGATGGCCATGACCAGCGCACGGTCGGTCGCGACCGGTCGACCGCACAGGGTGTCGGCGGGGACGGACGTCTCGGGTGCGCTCACACCACCATGATGCCCGTCCCCGGGGGCCACCTCAGCCCTTGGGCAGCTTGCCGGCACCGACCTCGTCGACGTACTCGTCGTAGCTCTCGACGTAACCGCCGGACTTGCCCTTCAGGACGAACAGGTCGCCGTCCCCGTCGCCGTAGCCCACCTTGCGGAGCTCGACCTTCTTGCTCTTGAACGTGGACGTGGCCTCGAGCGAGTCCACGACGCGGATGAACAGCGGAACGGCGTAGTTGGGCAGGTTCTTGTAGGCGTGCTCGGCGAAGCTCGCGCCGTCGAAGCTCTTGTCGTGGCGCAGGGTCACCGCCGCCATGCCCGCCTTGCCGTCGGTACCGGGAACGTCGACACCGAAGACCACGGCCTGATCGACGTCGGGGTGCGAGTTGAGCGCGCCCTCCACCTGGGTGGTGGCGACGTTCTCGCCCTTCCACCGGAAGGTGTCGCCGAGACGGTCGACGAACGCCACGTGCCGGAAGCCCTGCTGACGCACCAGGTCTCCGGTGTCGAACCAGCAGTCGCCGTCCTTGAACCCGTCCTTGAGGAGCTTCTTGTTCGTGGCCTCCTCGTCGGAGTACCCGTCGAACGGCGCGCGGTCGGTGATCTTCGACAGCAGCAGGCCCACGCCGCCGGACCCCACCTTGCGCAGCCGACCGTTGTCGTCCCGCTTGGCCTTGCCCGTCTCGTCGTCGTACTCGACGACGGCGTACGGCAACGGGCAGAAGCCTGCGGTGCGGTCGATGTTGAAGGCGTTGATGAACGCGATGTTGCACTCGCTGGCGCCGTAGAACTCCGCCACGCGCTCGATGCCGAAGCGGGTGGTGAACTCCTCCCAGATCTCCGGGCGCAGCCCGTTGCCCACGATCAGCTTGATCGTGTTGTCGGAGTCCTGCGGGGTCTCGTCCTGCGTCAGCAGGTAGCGGCACAGCTCACCGATGTAGGTGAACGCGGTGGCCTCGTTCTCGCGGACGTCCTTCCAGAAGTTGGACACCGAGAACTGCTTGCCGATGGCGATGGTGGCGCCGGACGCCAGCACGGACGACAGGGACACCGTCAGCGCGTTGTTGTGATAGAGCGGGAGGCAGCAGTAGAGGACGTCGTTCTTGTCCAGACGCACGCCCATGCTGCCGAGACCGGACATGGACTTCATCCAGCGGAAGTGGCTCATCAGGCTGGCCTTGGGCATGCCCGTGGTGCCGGAGGTGAAGATGTAGAACGCCTTCTCCTTGGCCTGGACCTCGGCCGTGGTGGCAGGGTTCTCCGCACTCGCCGACGCCGCCTTCTCGTCCAGCTCGTCCGCGTGCAGGATGACTTTCTCCGGAAGCGCCTCGTCGAGGGACTCGAGGGCCTCGACGCAGTCGCCGTCCACGACGAGGACGCGCGCGTCGAGGATGCCGAGACTGTGCTCGAGCACGTCGCCGCGCTGATTGAAGTTCAGCATTCCGGCCGTGGCGCCGAGCTTGACGGTGGCCAGGGCCACCAGCAGCGTGCGCATCGAGTTCTTGGCCAGCACACCGACGACGTCACCGCGCCGGACGCCGCGGTCGGTGAGCACGCTCGCGTACCGGTTCACCAGATCGTTGGCCTGGCCGTACGTGAGGGTGTCTCCCTCGAAACGTACGAACGGGTGGTCCGGCGTCTTCGCCGCGACGCGCTGGAAGATGTGGCCGATCGACTCCTTGTCGTCGGGCTTGCGCAGGAACCCGGGCACACCCCGGAGGACACTGGGCAGCGCCGCAGTCATCTTCGGAAGTGTGGCGGCGATGTCGAGCAATCCGACCTTGTGACGAGCCTCGGCACCCATGCTGTGGTTCCCTCCCCTGGCGAGCCGGCTGCGTCTCCGGCTGTGACGACGCTTACCTTACTGATTGGTAATGTTCACGGTGCGCGTGCCCTGCACGAGCCCACACGCCGTCAGAGCCGTGTCCACGTCCGCCGTGACGACCAGGCGATCGAGCGAGCGCTCGGAGACGAATCCCGTCCCGACGAGCGAGCGCATCCAGTCGAACAGCGGTGTGAAGTGGTTCACGGGATCCAAGACTACGACCGGTTTGTCGTGCATTCCCAGATATCCGGCGGTCCAGGTCTCGAACAGTTCCTCGAGCGTGCCGATACCGCCCGGGAGCGTGATGAACGCGTCCGCCCGGTCGTCCATGATGCGTTTGCGCTCGCGCATCGTCTCGGTGACCACCAGCTCGTCGGCATCGATGTCCGCCACCTCGCGGTGCACCAGGGCCTGCGGGATGACTCCCACCGTGAATGCCCCCGCGGCGCGTGCGGCCGCCGCGACGGCGCCCATCATGGAGACGTTGCCGCCCCCGGACACCAACGTGCCGCCGCGACGTCCGATCTCGGTGCCCACGGCGGCGGCCAGATCGAGGTGATGCTGCTCCACCGGGCCGGACGCGCAGTAGACGCACACCGCGATCGACCCGGTCACTGCTCGGTCTCGCTCGCCCGCGACTCGGTCGCCGCGATCTCGGCCGCCCGGCTCTCGTCGACCCAGCGGACCACCTCCGCGACACTGTCCGTGCAGCGGATCAACTCGAGATCCGCCTCGGACACCGTGCCGGCGGCCACCAGCGTGGTGCGGATCCAGTCGAGCAGCCCGCCCCAGAACTGCGTGCCGAACAGGATGATGGGGAACCGGGTGACCTTGCGGGTCTGCACCAGCGTGAGTGCCTCGAACAACTCGTCGAGCGTGCCGAATCCGCCCGGCATGCAGACGAAGGCCTGCGAGTACTTGACGAACATCGTCTTGCGGACGAAGAAGTAGCGGAAGTTGACGCCGAGGTCCACCCACTCGTTGAGCGACTGCTCGAAGGGCAGCTCGATACCGAGGCCGACCGAGAACCCGCCCGATTCGCAGGCCCCCTTGTTGGCGGCCTCCATCGCGCCCGGTCCCCCGCCCGTCACCACGGCGTAGCCGGCGCCCGCCAACGCGGTGCCCAGCTCGACGCCGAGCGCGTACTCCGCGGACTCGCGCGACGTCCTCGCCGACCCGAACACCGTGACGGCCCGAGGCAGTTCCGCCAGTGCGCCGAAGCCCTCGACGAACTCGCTCTGGATCCGCAGCACCCGCCACGGATCGGTGTGCAGCCAGTCGGCGGAGCCCCGCGAGTCGAGGAGCCGCTGATCGGTGGTGGACCCACCGAACTCCCGTCGGTCCATGACGGGCCCGCGGTAGTTCGTGGACCTCTCGCCGGCGTTCTCCCGGCTCTCGTGCGCTCCCATGACGGAGAGGCTAGTGGGCGTCGGTGGCGGTCAGATACCGGCGCAGGACGTCGGCGACATCGGTGATCTGCTGCACCGGTACACGCTCGTCGCGCTTGTGCGCGAGGTTGGGATCGCCGGGACCGTAGTTCACCGCCGGGATGCCCAGCGCGGAGAACCGGGAGACGTCGGTCCAGCCGTACTTGGCGCGGAACTCTCCCCCCGCCGCCGTGACCAGCGCCGCCGCCGCGGGTGCGGCCAGACCCGGCAGCGCGCCCGGCGACCTGTCGGTCACCTCGACGGTGAGATCGAGATGCTCCGCGTCGGTCGCCTCGCGCACGTGCTCGATCGCCTGCTCCACACTGCGGTCGGGGGCGAAGCGGCAGTTGACGTCGACGAATGCCTCGTCGGGGACCACGTTCCCGGCGACGCCGCCGCTGACACGGACCGCCTGCAGTCCCTCCCGGTACACGCAGCCGTCGATGTCCACGCTGCGCGGCGTGTACGCGGCGAGCCGGTCGAACAGCGGGCCCAGCTTGTGGATCGCGTTGTCTCCCAGCCATGATCGGGCCGAGTGGGCGCGCGTCCCCGTCGCGGTGAACCGCATGCGGAGCGTCCCCTGGCACCCCGCCTCGATGAAGCCACCCGACGGCTCGCCGAGAATCGCGACGTCTCCGCGCAGCCACTCGGGCATCTCCCGCTCGATGCGACCCAGACCGTTGGCCGACGCCTCGATCTCCTCGCAGTCGTAGAAGATCAGCGTCAGGTCCGCGGTGGGCTCAGCGACCGTCGCCGCCAGGTGCAGGAACACCGCGTCCCCCGACTTCATGTCGACGGTTCCGCATCCGTGGAGGACGTCGCCCTCGGCGTGCCCGCGCTCGCGACGACTCGGCACGTTGTCGGCGATGGGGACCGTGTCCAGGTGACCCGCGAGGATCACCCGCGTCGGGAGCCCCCGGTTCGTCCTGGCCAGCACGGCGTCGCCCGAGCGCGCGATCTCGAATCCCGTGGTCTGCTCGCGCAGCGCCCGCTCCACCGCGTTGGCCAGCGTGGCCTCGTCTCGCGAGACGCTGGGAACGTCCACCAGCGCCGCCGTGAGGTCGACGGGATCGGCGTGCAGGTCCAGGGAGATCGGTGCGCTCACGCAGCCGACCTTACGTTCGCGCGGCCGTCCGGTCGTCCTCTAGGCTCGGTCCCCGTGACCACAGGAGCATCGGCAGTCGGCATCGCACACATCACCCCGTCGGGAACGGTGCTGGACACCTGGTTCCCCGCTCCCGAGCTCGCCGAGGTGGCCGACACCGGCACCGCACGGCTCGACACGGCGGAGGTTCCCCCGGAACTGGCCGCGCTGGTCGGACACGACGACGCCCGCGACCTCGACATCGTCGCGGTGCGCACCACCATCTCCTCCCTCGACGACGCCCCGGTCGACGCGCACGACGTCTACCTGCGCCTGCACCTGCTCTCGCATCGCCTCGTCCGGCCGCACGGCCTCAACCTGGACGGCCAGTTCGGCCTGCTGTCCAACGTGGTGTGGACCAACCACGGCCCGGCGGCCGTCGACGGCTTCGAGGCGACGCGCGCCCGTCTCCGTGCACGGGGCGCCGTCACCGTCTTCAGTGTCGACAAGTTCCCGCGACTCGTCGACTACGTGCTCCCCACCGGTGTCCGCATCGGCGACGCCGGTCGCGTGCGCCTCGGCGCCCACCTCGCATCCGGCACGACGGTCATGCACGAGGGTTTCGTGAACTTCAATGCCGGCACGCTCGGCTCGTCCATGGTCGAGGGCCGCATCTCCGCCGGCGTCGTCGTCGACGACGGCTCCGACGTGGGCGGCGGCGCCTCGATCATGGGCACTCTGTCCGGCGGCGGCAAGGCCGTCATCTCGGTGGGACAGCGTTGCCTGCTCGGCGCCAACGCGGGGCTCGGCATCTCCCTCGGCGACGACTGCGTCGTCGAGGCGGGCCTCTACATCACCGCGGGCACCAAGGTCACCGGCCCGGACGGCACCGTCGTCAAGGCGGCCGATCTCAGTGGGCAGTCGAACATGCTCTTCCGTCGTAACTCCGTTTCCGGTGCCGTCGAGGTCGTGCCGTGGAAGGGTACGGGCGTCGAGCTCAACTCGATCCTGCACGCCAACGACTGAGCGATTCGGCGGCAGGCTGCGTCCGGGGGGACCGTGAGCCAGGAAGCGATACAGCAGGAACCGCGACTCGAGTCGGTGATCACCGACGATCTGGGTGACGCGGACGCCCACACGTGCGAGGGGCTGGTGCGCGGCGCCTTCGGCGAGCGCTTCACCCCGTACGACTGGCAGCACGCCCTGGGCGGTACCCACGTGATCCTCCGCGACGGCGACCGCATCATCGGCCATGCCGCCGTGGTGCCGCGCCTTCTCCACCACGGCGGCGACGAGTTCGACGGCGGCTTCGTCGAGGCCGTCGCCCTGGACCCGGAGTTCCGGGGCACCGGGCTGGGTGCGCGGCTCATGGCCGCGATCGAGGAGCAGATCGAGTCGGACGACGTGGTCGGCGTGCTCAATTCCCTTCCCGACGCCGTCGGGTTCTACGAACGGCGCGGTTGGGTGCTGTGGCGCGGACTGCTCGGCGGCATCGGCAACACGGAGGAGCCGACACCGCCCGACGAGGACGACGCCGTCATGGTGTTCCGTCCCGAGTCCCGTCTCGATCCGGACGGCACGCTGCTGGTCAACAATCGCGTCGGGTCGCGCTGGTAGTCCTGCCCTCCCGAACATATGAATCACCGTTCCGTCCTTGACACCAGTGCGGAACGGGCGTTCACTTCTTGCCATGGTGTACCGACGGACCGCTGCGGTCCAGGAGCGGCTCGATGCCGCCCGATCTCGAATCGTCACCGCTGCACTGTCTCTCGTGGCCGAGCGGGGGTACGCCGCATGTTCGATGGCCGACGTGGCCGCCCGCGCCGGCATCGGTGTGGGCACCGTCTACCGCTACTTCCCCGGCAAGGGCGAACTGTTCGCCGAGGTCTTCCGCGACGCCTGCAGCCGCGAGGTGGCCGCCGCGACAGCGGCGGGTGTGCGCGCCGCCGCGACCGGCACCCACACCGACAGCCTGCTCGCCTCGGTCCGCACCTTCTGCGATCGCGCTTGTCGCGCACCGACTCTCGCGTACGCGCTGCTGGCCGAGCCCATCGACGCCCTCGTCGACACCGAGCGTCTCGCCTTCCGGCAGTCGTTCGCGGACGCGTTCGCCGCCGCCATCCGTGCCGCCGCCCTGGCCGGTGAACTCCCGGACCAGGACGCGCCCCTGACGGCGGCGTGCATCGTCGGCGCCATCGGCGAGGCACTGGTCGTCCCACTCGCCCGCGGCGAGGCCGACGCTCGCGTTCTCGCCGCACTCGAGACCTTCACACTCCGCGCCCTCGGCGCCCCGACCGACAGGAGAGCGTCATGACCCCCACGCACACCGTCACCAATCAGGTTCCGCCGCTCATCGGCCACGACGTCGCCGACCACCCGGTCGTCCTGGAGGCCCTGCACCGCGAGGGCGCCGACGACGCGCTCGACGAGCTGCACCGGCTCGGTCGGCTGGCCGGGAGCGAGCAGGCGCAGCGCTGGGGCGATCTCGCCGAGGAGCATCCGCCCGTCCTGCACACGCACGACCGCTACGGGAACCGCATCGACGAGGTGGTCTACGACCCGGCGTACCACGAATTGATGCGCACGGCAGTGGAATTCGGCATGCACGGGGCGCCGTGGCGCGACCCGTCACCGCACGCACATCTGATCCGTGCCGCGAAGTTCAGCGTCTGGGGCGCGGTGGACGCGGGGCACGGGTGCCCGATCTCCATGACGTACGCCGTCGTTCCCGCACTCCGAGCGAACGCGGAACTGTCCGCGCTGTACGAACCGCTGCTCACCTCGTCGACGTACGACCCCTCGTACCGTCCTCCCGCGACCAAGACGGGTCTGATCGCGGGCATGTCCATGACCGAGAAGCAAGGGGGTTCCGACGTCCGGGCGAACCGCACGACGGCCGTGCCGCAGCCGGACGGCTCGTACCGGATCACCGGCCACAAGTGGTTCACGTCGGCGCCGATGTCGGACGTCCTGCTGGTCCTCGCGCAGGCGCCCGGCGGCCTGTCGTGCTTCTTCCTGCCCCGCGTCCTCCCGGACGGCACTCGCAACGCCATGGCGATCCAGCGCCTGAAGGACAAGCTGGGCAACCATTCCAACGCCTCGAGCGAGGTGGAGTACGACGACGCGACCGCCTGGCTCGTCGGCGACGAGGGTCGCGGCGTGCGGACCATCATCGAGATGGTCAACATGACGAGGCTCGACTGCACCCTGGGGTCGGCCACGGGAATGCGGGCGGGCACCGCTCAGGCCGTGCATCATGCGGTGCACCGGCAGGCGTTCGGGAAGAACCTCGTCGACCAGCCACTCATGCGAAATGTCCTGGCCGATCTCGCGATCGAGTCCGAAGCGTCGACGACCGTCGCCCTGTGGCTCGCCGCGCTCACCGATCAGGCAGCTGCGGGCGACGAGCGTGCCGCCGCACTGCGGCGCATCAGCCTCTCCGTCAGCAAGTACCTGGTGTGCAAGCGCGGCCCGGCGCATGCGGCGGAGGCCCTCGAATGCCTGGGCGGCAACGGGTATGCGGAGGAGTCGAGGATGCCGCGGCTCTACCGGGAGGCTCCACTGCTGTCGGTGTGGGAGGGTTCGGGCAACGTCGCGGCGCTCGACACCCTGCGCGCCGTGGCACGACAGCCGGAGACGCTCGCCGTGTTCTTCGACGAGCTCGACGGCTGCCGCGGAGCCGATGCGGCGCTCGACGCCGCGGTGCGGTCGCTGAAGGACTCCTTCACCGACATCGCCACCCTCGAACAGCGGGCACGCCGCGTCGTCGGCGAGATGGCACTGGCACTGCAGGGCTCGCTGCTCGTGCGGCACGGCCACCCCGCGGTCGCCGACGCGTTCACGACGAGCCGACTCGGCGGCGACTGGGGCAGCGTGTACGGCACCCTGCCTACCGGGGTGGACACGGCCGCCATCATCGAGCGATCGACGCCGAAGGTTCCGGCGTGACCGACGCACCCGCCCCGTGGCGGGAGGGGTGGGACGAGGGAGCCGACTCCCCCTTCACCGGCCGCACTCCACAGCAGGACTCCCCGACGTTCCGGACGCTCACCTACGAGGTCGACGGGCGGATCGCCCGGATCACCTTCGACCGACCGGAGCACGGCAACGCCATCACCGCGGACACCCCCGTCGAACTGGCGGCGGCCGTCGAGCGGGCGGATCTCGATCCGCGAGTACACGTCCTGCTGCTGTCCGGTCGCGGCAAGGGGTTCTGCGGCGGCTACGACCTGTCGATCTACGCCGAGAATCTCGATCGGGGCGACAGCGGGGCCGTGGACACGACGGGGACGGTTCTCGACCCCGTCGTCCAGGCCCGCAACCACGATCCGTCGGGCCAGTGGGACCCGATGATCGACTACGCGATGATGAGCCGATTCAACCGCGGATTCGCCAGCCTGCTGCACGCGAACAAGCCGGTGGTGGCCAAGCTGCACGGTTTCGCCGTGGCCGGCGGTACCGACATCGCGCTGTACGCCGACCAGATCATCTGTGCGGACGACACGCGGATCGGCTACCCGCCGACCCGCGTCTGGGGCGTTCCCGCCGCCGGGATGTGGGCACACCGCCTCGGCGACCAGCGCGCCAAACGACTGCTCCTGACCGGTGACTGTCTCACCGGGGCGCAGGCGGCGGAGTGGGGTCTCGCCGTCGAATCGGTGCCCGCGGATCAGCTCGACGCCCGCACCGAGGAACTTGTCGCACGGATCGCGCGCATGCCGATCAACCAGCTGATGATGGTCAAGCTGGCGCTCAACAGCGCGTTGATCAGCTCCGGCGTGCACACCTCCACGATGATCAGCACGGTCTTCGACGGCGTCGCCCGGCACACCCGGGAGGGCTTCGCGTTCCAGACCCGCGCTGCCACCGTCGGATTCCGGCAGGCCGTCCAGGAACGCGACGAACCGTTCGGTGACGCGAAGCGGAGGTGACGTGAGAACGGGGGGGGGGGGAACAGGCCCCGCGATAAATCGGTTGGCTCCGAGTACGGCTCGATGAGACAGTCGAGCGGTACGTGAGGAGTCGTGTGTGTCCACCGGAGTGCTCGATCGCGGAACGAGACGTGCGGTCGAGGCGTCCTCCGCGACGGTGACCTCGTCGCTCCGCCGCTTCGCCCCGTTCCTGGCGCCGTATCGCTGGTACTTCGTCGGGTCCATCGTGGTCTCGCTGATCGCCACGCTCACCGGCCTGGTGATCCCGCTCGTCATCCAGAGCATCATCGACGGCCCGATCACCCGCGGCGACGTCGCCGGCGTGTGGTGGCCTGCGGCGCTGGTGCTGCTGCTGGGAACGATCGATGCCGCCGGCATCTGGATCCGTCGCTACCTGGTGTCGGGGCCGTCGAGTCAGTTCGAGATCACGGCCCGCGCGCACGTGTTCGCGAAGCTGCAGCACGTGTCGGTGGCCGCGCACGACAGCTGGGAATCGGGCCAACTGCTCTCCCGCGCCATCTCAGACCTCTCCGCGCTGCGCCGCTTCGTCGCCTTCATCGGACCGTTCATCATCATCAACGCGGTGACCCTCGTCGTGGGTCTCGGTGTCCTGCTCTCCCGCGCATGGCAGTTCGGCGTCATCATGCTCGTCGTGGCGATTCCGCTGGTGTGGGCGTGCGTCCGGTTCGAGGAGCTCTATCGCGTCGTCGCACGCGACGCCCAGGACCAGGCCGGCGACGTCACCACCACCGTCGAGGAGTCCATCCACGGCATCCGGGTGCTCAAGGCGTTCGGCCGCAGCGCCCACCTGGGACGCCGCTTCCTCGCGCAGGCCGCGACGCTCCGCACGACCGAGCTCACCAAGGTCCGATACCTGGCGATCCTGTGGACCGTCATCGTCGGACTGCCACCGGTGGCCGTCGGCGGCATGCTCGCCTACGGGACGTACGCCATCGTGACGGGGACCCTGACGGCCGGAACTCTGGTGGCGACCATGGCCATCGTCGCTTTCCTGCTGTGGCCCATCGAGTCCTTCGGTTTCCTGCTCGCCGAGCTGAACAACGCGCGGACGGCGGCGGATCGGTACTGGGAGATCATGGACACCCCGGACACCATCGTGGATCCGGTCTCCCCCGTTCCCCTGCCCGACCCGGTGCGGGGGCACATCCGCGTCGACCACGTCTCCTTCGCATTCCCGGACGCATCCGACCACCTCCTGCACGACGTCACGTTCGAGGTGCGTCCGGGCGAGACGGTGGCTCTCGTCGGCAACACCGGAACGGGGAAGTCCGTCCTGACGACGCTGATTCCTCGGCTCTTCGACGTCGACGGTGGCGCGATCACTCTCGACGGTGTCGACGTCCGGTCGATGCGGCTGGCGGATCTGCGCTCGGTGGTCTCGGTCGCCTTCGAGGAGCCGGTGCTGTTCTCGGCCAGTGTGCGCGAGAACGTCGCGCTGGGCCGCCCCGACGCGACGCACGAGGACGTCGCGGAGGCACTCGAGATCGCGCACGCGACGGATTTCGTCGAGAAGCTGCCGTGGGGCCTCGACACCCGGATCGGCGAGCAGGGACTGAGCCTGTCCGGCGGTCAACGCCAGCGTCTGGCGCTGGCGCGGGCGGTGCTCGGCCGGCCCCGCGTGCTCGTGCTGGACGATCCGCTCTCCGCACTCGACGTGGACACCGAGGCGACGGTTCAGCGCAGGCTGCGCACCGTGCTCGCGCACTCCACGACCGTGCTGGTGGCACACCGCCCCTCGACCGCCGCGCTCGCGGACCGCGTCGTGCACCTCGGCCACGGCACGGTGATGGAGACCGGGACGCACGAGCACCTGCTCGCCACCTCGGCGGCGTACCGCGACGTGATGGGCTCGATGTCGGGAGCGGAGCGAGATCATGGCTGACACCGACTGGCGCGGCGTCGGCGGTGAGGACACCGACGTGGACCGGGCAGGCAACCTCGTCCTGGCCGGTCGTTCACGTCGACTGCTCCTCTCGCTGCTGCGCCCGCACCGCCGCCGCACGGTCCTCGCGATGGCGATCATCTTCCTGGACAACCTGGCGTTCGTCGCCGGACCGCTGTTCATCGCCCACGCTCTCGACACGGGCGTCGCCGCTGCCGTCGACGGACGCTGGGCGCCGCTGGTGTGGACCGTGGCGGGATACGTCGTGGTCGGGTTCCTCGGCGCCGCCACGACGTACGCGTTCCTCGTGGTCTCGGGCCGCCTGAGCCAGGACATCCTGTTCGATCTGCGCGAGCGGGTGTTCCGCCACGCGCAGGCACTGTCGCTGTCCTTCCACGAGAAGTACACGTCCGGCAAGGTGATCTCGCGACTGACCAGCGACGTCGAATCACTGCAGACGCTTCTCGAGAGCGCGCTCAACGATGCGTTGACCGCGATCCTGTCGATGGTCTCGATCGCGATCATCCTGTTCTGGCTCGACGTTCCGCTGGCCCTCGTCGTGCTCGCGGGATTCGTTCCGCTGCTACTGATCACACGCTGGTCGCAGCGCCGCCAGCGCCGCGCCTACCGACGCACCCGGGTGTCCATCGCGCGCGTCGTGGTGCACTTCGTCGAGTCGATGGTCGGCATCCGCGCCGTCCAGGTGTTCCGCCGCGAGCGCCGCAACGACGCGATCCTGCTCGCGGAGGACACCGAGTACCGGGACGCCACCACCACCGCGCTGCGCGGAATGGCGAGCTACACCGGCATCGTGCGCTGGATCGGCAACGCCACCCTCGCCGTCATCGTGGTCGTGGGCAGCATGCGGGTCATCGGCGGTGCCCTCGACATCGGCGTGCTCGCCGCCTACGTGCTGTACCTCCGCCGCTTCTACGGGCCGCTCGACGAACTCGCGCAGGTGTTCAACGCGTACCAGTCGGCCGCGGCGGCGCTCGAGAAGATCTCGGGCGTGCTCGAGGAGGAACCGACGGTGGCGCCTCCCACCACCCCGGTGCCGATCGGAATCGCGGCCGGCGACGTGGAGTTCGACCGGGTCTCGTTCGGCTACGCCGCGGACGCGCCGGTGCTGCAGCCCTTCTCGCTGCACGTGCCGGCCGGACAGGTGGTCGCCATGGTCGGCGCCACCGGTGCCGGCAAGTCGACGGTGGCCAAGCTCCTCGCGCGGTTCTACGACCCCACGGACGGCCGGATCCGTCTCGACGGCATCGATCTCCGCGACCTGGCCGACGACGACCTGCGTCGCAACGTCGTCATGGTGACGCAGGAATCGTTCCTGTTCTCCGGATCGATCGCGGACAACATCCGACTCGGCCGACCGTCCGCGACCGACGACGAGGTGCGGGCGGCCGCCGACGCCGTGGGCCTCACCCCGTTCCTGGCCGCACTGCCGCGAGGCATCGACACCGACGTGCGCAAGCGCGGTGGACGTCTGTCCTCCGGACAGCGACAGCTGGTGGCCTTCGCGCGGGTGTTCCTCGCCGCACCGTCGGTGATCGTGCTCGACGAGGCCACGTCCAGCCTCGACATCCCCGGCGAGCGCCTGGTCCAGCGCGCCCTCGAGACGATCCTGCACGGCCGGACCGCACTGATCATCGCGCACCGCCTGTCGACGGTCGCGATCGCGGACCGCGTTCTCGTCATGGCCGACGGACGGATCGTCGAGGACGGCACCCCGGAGGCCCTCGTCGCCGGCGACGGCAGGTTCGCGCACCTGAACACGGCGTGGCAGGAGAGCCTGGTATGACGCGGGACGGTGGTCTCAGGCCACCGTCTCGTCCGGCTCGGTGACGTCGTCGATCTCTGCCGGTGTCGCGTCCGCCATGAGTTCGGTGAGGACGTCGAGCACCCGCGGATCCGACAGCAGCGCGAGGTGCCCGGTGCCGACGAGCGTGTGCAACTCCGTCATCGGCCCCCGTGCGCTGCGCAGCGTCACCAGTCCGTCTCCCACGGCGTCGGCCCACCAGGCCGTGTCGTCGGCGGCCAGGGTGGCGGCGACCGCGACGTGCCGGATCCCGGGGGCGAGCGCCACGTCCGTGGCCAGTCTCAGGTCGTCCACGCCGCGGCTGCGGACGTCGAGCAGGTCCGCCCACACCGCCGTCTGCCGCACCTTCCGCAGGGCACGGGAGAGGTGGTACACGCCCGTCGCGAGCGGTGCGCCCTCGTGCGGGGTGCCCAGGTAGCAGGCCGTGCGCACCAGCGGCAGCCAGGTCGCCCTGCTCGCCTCGACCGCACAGGTACGCCGCACCACGAGCCCGCCCATCGAGTGCCCGACGAGGTCGATCCGCTCGACGGGGACGGGCCAGACCGCGATCAGCTCGTCGAGGAGGCCGGCCAGTGCCGCCCCGTTGTCCTCGATCCCGGCGCCCGTGTTGTACCGCAGACAGACCGCGCTGATGCCGTGCGCGGCCAGCGCCTCGCCGTAACTGCCCCGCCCGTCGTGGCGGTAGTACCAGGCCTGCTCGGTCTCCCCCAGCCCGTGTACGAGCACGGCGACGTGACCCGTGGCCTTCGGATACGCGGTGGTCAGCATCGCGGTGTCGTTCCCGACGATGCGGCGCTCGTGATGCGGCCCGAGTTCCACCGTCAGGTCGTTGCCCTCGGCGGCGAGCCGGTCGCCCAGCAGCCCGTTGACGGCGCCGACCACGACCGATCCGGCCGCGGTGGACGTGACCGCGTGGGACACGCGGTCCTCGGGCAACAGCCGGGACACCGCGGTGACAGCCTCGGCGGCCGCCACACCGCCCCCGCGCACAGCCTCGTAGACCAGGTCGGCGATGCCCTCGTTCAGGATGCGCACGGGTGCCGCGGAACGGCCCAGCACCCCGAACACCACATCGTTGATCGCGCGGTGGGTCCCCTGGACGGGGCGGCTGAGGATGTCGATGGCCGTGGCCACGACGTCGGCAGCGCCCGCTACTTCGTTCCGATCGCGATTCGAGTGCACACGTGTACTCTAACCGTCACGCCACCTTGACGACGAGCTTGCCGAAGTTCTTGCCTTCGAGCAGCCCGAAGAACGCGTCGGGAGCGCTCTCGAGACCCTCGACCACGTCCTCCCGGTAGCGGAACGACCCGTTCTCGATCCACTCAGCGACCTCGCGCAGGAAGTCCTTGTAGAGCTCCGGGACGAATTCGCTCTGGATGAAGCCGCGGATGGTCAGGCTCTTCGTCAGCACGCGCGTGAAGAAGCCGGGCAGCCGATCCGGGCCCTCCGGTGCCTGCGTGTCGTTGTACTGCGCGATCAGACCGCACACCGGCACACGTGCGTAGAGGTTGAGCCGCGGGAGCACCGCCTTCGCGACGGCGCCGCCCACGTTCTCGAAGTAGACGTCGATGCCGTCCGGAGTCGCGGCCTTCAACTGATCCTTGAAATCCGGGGCGCGGTGATCGACGGCGGCGTCGAAGCCGAGCTCGTCGATCAGGTACGCACACTTCTCGGGACCGCCGGCGATGCCGACGGCGCGCGCACCCTTGATCTTCGCGAACTGGCCGACGGCCGAGCCGACGGGCCCACTGGCCGCTGCGACCACGACGGTCTCCCCCGGCTTCGGCTGCCCGATCTTCGTCATGCCGGAGTACGCGGTGAAGCCCGGCATCCCCAGCACGCCCAGCGCGGTGGACACGGGCGCCTTCTCCGGATCCAGCACTCGCACGGACGACGCGTCGACCACCGCGTGCGACTGCCACCCCGTGTAACCGAGCACCACGGCGCCGACCGACACGGCGTCGCTTCGAGACTCGATCACCTCGGAGACCGTGGCGCCCACCATCGTGTCGCCCACCTCGACGGGCTCCGCGTACGACTCGGCGTCGCTCATCCGGCCGCGCATGTACGGGTCCAGCGACAGGTACAGGGTCTTCAGCGAGACCTGACCGTCACCGACCTCGGGGAGATCGACCGTCTCGGTCCGGAAGTTCTCGGCAGTGGGTGCGCCGGTGGGACGAGAGGCCAGGACGATGCGAGTGGAGGAGGTCATGTCTCCCGACGCTACTCCAACAGGTTCTTGCGGACCTTGCCCATCCCGTTCCGCGGCAACGAGTCCACCACGCGTACCTCACGCGGCCGCTTGTGCACCGAGAGCTGTTGTGCCACAGAGTCGACGACTGCTCGCGGCTCCACCTCGTCACCCACGACGAACGCCACGATGCGCTGGCCGAGATCGTCGTCGGGCAGTCCCACGACCGCCACCTCACGCACTCCGGGAACACCGAGGATCGCCGTCTCCACCTCGCCCGCGCCGACGCGGTACCCACCGGTCTTGATCAGGTCCGTCGACTCCCGGCCGACGATCCGATGGAAGCCCGCCGGGTCGATCGCCGCGACGTCTCCCGTCCGGAACCACCCGTCGTCCGTCCAGCAGGCCGCGGTGGCCTCCGGCTTGTTCAGGTAACCGTCGAAGAACCGGCCGCGCACCTCCAACGAACCGATGGACTCCCCGTCGCGTGGGACCTCCGAGCCGTCCTCGCCGCGCAGCCGAGTCTCGATGCCGCGCACCGGAACTCCGACCCAACCGGGTCGTCGCTCACCGTCGGCGCGCGTACTCAGCGTGATGAGGGTCTCGCTCATGCCGTAGCGCTCGATCGGCTCGAGACCCGTGAGAGCGGCGATCTTTTCGAACACCGGCACCGGCAGCGGGGCACTGCCCGAGATCAACAACCGAGCGTGCGACAGCGCCGCGGCGGACTCCGGGTCGGCCGCCACTCGCGACCACACGGTGGGAACCCCGAAGTACATCGTTCCCCGCGCCGCGGCGTACCGCTCCGCGGAGGGCTTGACGGTGTGGATCACTCGACTGCCGAGTCGCAGCGGACCCAGGACTCCCAGCACGAGCCCGTGCACGTGATAGAGCGGGAGTCCGTGCACCAGAGTGTCGTTCGCCGTCCACCCCCACGCCTCGGCGAGCGCGTCGATGCCGGCGGCGAGCGCACCGCGGCTGAGGATCACGCCCTTCGGAGGGCCCGTGGTTCCCGAGGTGTAGAGCACGAGACCGGTCGCGTCGTCCGACGGCTCCGCGTAGCTGTGCCAGGACCGTGCGTGCATGCGGACCGGGACGACGAGCAGACCGCCGTCGTGCTCGGGCGCGACACCCAGCCACCCACTGGCACCGGAGTCCGCGAGGATGTGGTCGAGTTCGGTCGGCCCCGAGTCCGGGGGCACGGGCACCACGGCCACTCCGGCGATGAGCGCACCGACCACGGCGACGACGGTGCGGGCGGTCGGCTCCGCGAGGACGGCCACCCGGTCGACGCCCATGATGCGCTCGGCCACCGACGTGGCGGCCCCGAGCAGATCGCTTCGAGAGAGGACGACGTCACCGACGGTGACCGCGTCGTCGACGTCGCCGCCGTGGGTGATCGCGTACGAGTTCAGTGACCGGAGCAGCACACCGAGCAGTCTCTCACGACGCCCGCAGCTGCTCCGTGACCTCGACGCACGTGCAGCCCCCGGCGACCGCGGAACAGTCGACGACGAGGGTGTGCCGGACGGCGTGCAGCAGAACACAGGCGTCGTCGGTGCACTCGACCGCACCGTGCGAGTGGACGACGAGCGTGCCGTGACAGTGGTCGAGAGCGCCGAGACACTCGACGCATCCCGTCAGCGAATCCTTCATGACTCCATCTGTACCACCGGCCCCCGACACGTCCTCGACCTCGCGGCGGCGCGTCGTCAGAAGAAGACGGTGAGAACGGTCGCGATGGACGCGGTGCCGATCATGGCGATCACCAGGACGGCCGCGACCATCTTCACACCGGACCGGGACGAGACAGGAGCGTCCGACCACTCGTCGAACGCCTCGACGTCGACGCCCTCCTGCGCGAAGTAGTGCACCTCGCCGGGCGGCTCCCACTCCTCGCCGCTGGCACGCACCCGGGACTCGAGCACCGCGAGCCGCTCGCGCACGCGAGGCGGATAGGCCCGCGACGGCGCGTTGATGGGCAGCCGACGCGCGAGCACCAACGGCGTCGGACACGCGGCGACGAACGAGTCGAGCGCGTGCCGCACCAGCGGGTCGGCGTCGTCTCGATCGGTGAGGAACCAGGCCGCACCGGCACCGGCCGGGTCGTCCATCGCCAGGCACGCGTAGCCGAGGAGGTCGAGCGCGGGTTGCGAGGCGGCGTCCTGATCCAGCAGCGCTGTCAGGCGCTTGCGCGCACTCCATGGTTCCCCGCGGGCCAGATCCTCCTGCGCACGGTCGAGCGCTCCCACGGCCGGGCTCAGACCGTGAGACGGGCGACGGCAGCGGCGATGCGCTCGTCGGTCGCCGTCAGCGCGATGCGGACGTGGGTGCCGCCGTCTGGACCGTAGAACTCCCCCGGAGCGACGAGGATGCCGCGTTCGGCGAACCAGCGCACGGTGTCCCGGCACGGTTCACCGCGCGTGGCCCACAGGTACAGGCCGGCCTCGGAGTGATCGATGGTGAATCCGGCCGCCACCACGGCGGCGGCGAGCGCGGTCCGACGATCGCGGTAGCGCTCGCGTTGCACGTTCTCGTGCTCGTCGTCGCTCAGCGCCGCGGTCATGGCCGCCTGCACCGGAAGGGGAACCATCATGCCCGCGTGCTTGCGGACCGCGAGCAGTTCCGCGACCAGGGCGGGATCGCCGGCCACGAAGCCGGCGCGGTAGCTCGCGAGGTTCGACGTCTTGGACAGCGAGTGCACGGCCAGCAGGCCGGTGGTGTCCCCGCCGCACACCTCGTCGTCGAGGATCGAGACGGCGCGTCCCTCCCAGGTGAGTCCGAGGTAGCACTCGTCCGACACGACGATCGTGCCGCGTTCGCGGGCCCACTCGACCACCTTGCGCAGGTGGGCTACACCGAGCACCCGGCCACTGGGATTGGACGGCGAGTTGACGAACATCAGGGACGCGCGTTCGGGACCGAGACGCGACACCCCGTCCGCGCGCAGTGTGCGGCATCCCGCGAGCAGGGCCCCGACCTCGTACGTGGGGTACGCCAATTCCGGGATGACGACGAGATCGTCCGGGCCGAGCGCGAGCAGGGTCGGCAACCAGGCGATGACTTCCTTGGTTCCGATCACCGGCAGGATCGAGCGTTCGTCCAACCCACCGATGCCGTAGCGGCGTGCGAGCGCACTGACGGCGGCCGCCCGCAGCTCGGGTGTGCCCACTGTCGTGGGGTACCCCGGCTGCGCGGAGGCCGCCGCGAGAGCGTCACGGACGACGTCGGCGACCGGGTCCACCGGCGTACCGACGGACAGGTTCACGATGCCGTGCGGATGCGACCGCGCCAGCGCGGTGACGTCGGCCAGCGTGTCCCACGGGAACTCGGGCAACAGGCTCGCCACGGATCGACGAACAGCGGGCGACCGACGCGAGACGACGGGTGCGTCCGTCACGCTCAGTTCTCACCCATGGGGGGCAGAGCCTTGATGAACGGCGGGTCGTAGTCGGTCTTGCCGACCTTGGCCGCGCCACCGGGTGAGCCCAGTTCGTCGAAGAAGTCGACATTGGCGCTGACGTAGGCGGACCACTGCTCGGGGACGTCGTCCTCGTAGAAGATCGCCTCGACGGGGCACACCGGCTCGCAGGCACCGCAGTCCACGCACTCGTCGGGCTGGATGTAGAGCATGCGTCCACCCTCGTAGATGCAGTCGACAGGGCATTCCTCGATGCATGCCTTGTCGAGGACATCGACGCACGGTTCAGCAATCGTGTACGGCACTGAGGTTCTCCTTAGCCTTTCCGAACTCTGAGCGTGTCGCGGCCCCGCAGGGACGCGTTCGACGCGGACGTGCTGTTCTGCTCGACCCACCGGCGCCCCAGCTTCGCAGCTCGGGACAGTGCGCCGCGCTCGCCGAAGTACCCGGCGACCGCACCGACCACGGGCAGGTTACCGAGCCATCTGTAAACGGTACGGCTGCGGGGCCGCTTGTCCAATTCGTCGGTGACGGCCTTGAGGATCTTGGTGACCGACCACAAGGTCGACAGCAACGCGAACGGGGACCGGGACAAGCGACCGGACGGCTCGGTGACACGGCTGTCGTCCGTGACGCCGTCGACGTCGGGTTCGGGTGCGTGGATGCTGGCACCCTTCGGCAGCTCGCGGTTGCACAGCACCGATGCCAGCAGGCGGACCTGCTCGTCCTGCTCGGTGATGCCGTACTCGCGGGCGACGGCCACCAGGACGATGGCCTGGTTCGCGAACCCGAGGACGTCGCCGAGCGGGAGTCGGCGAGCGAGTACACCGAAGATGCCGGGGAACGCCACCGCCACGGTGCCGATCCCGCCGACGCGGCCGACCCACCACGAGACACGCTGGTCGACGGTCATCGACTCCCACGCCCTGGTTCCCGGTGTGTCGGCGGCGTCGAACACCGACGCGACGGCGTTCAGCGCCGCGTCGACCTTCGTGCCGCTCGCGTCCGCCTGCTCGCGGAACGTGCGCTTCTTGAGGCCGAGCGGGTCACGGTCCGCGAGCAGTTCGAGGACCGGCACGATCACGCGCACCGCGGCCTTGAGAACTCCGGCGACGCGCTCGTCGCCCAATCGATCAGCGCTCATGCTGCTTCCGTCCGGTCTGCGTAGGCGGTGGTGCGCTCGACTGCGCGTCGTCCGATTCCCTCGGCGATCGCGTGTAGTTCCTCGACGGTCTTCTCCGATCCGTGCTGCGATCCCGCCATCCGCGAGATCGTCTCCTCCATCAGCGTGCCACCCAGGTCGTTGGCGCCGCCGTTCAGCATCACCCGAGTTCCCGTCACGCCGAGTTTCACCCAGCTCGTCTGGATGTTGTCGATGCGGCCGTGCAGCATGATCCGCGCCAGTGCGTGGACGGCCCGGTTGTCGCGCTGCGTCGGTCCGGGTCGTGACGCCCCCGCCAGGTACAGCGGCGAACTCTGGTGCACGAACGGCAGCGGCACGAACTCGGTGAAACCCCCGGTGCGGTCCTGGATCCGCTTGAGCACGTTCAGATGTCCCACCCAGTGCGAGGGGTTGTCGACGTGGCCGTACATCATCGTCGAGCTCGACCGCAGTCCCACCTCGTGTGCCGTGGTGACGACGTCGATCCACGTCTGGGCGGGCAGCTTGCCCTTGGTGAGCACCCAGCGGACCTCGTCGTCGAGGATCTCCGCCGCCGTCCCGGGGATGGTGTCCAGCCCGGCCTCCCGCAGGTCGGTCAGCCAGTCGCGCACCGACTGGCCACCGCGCGAGGCCCCGTTGACGATCTCCATGGGCGAGAAGGCGTGCACGTGCATCGACGGCACCCGCGCCTTCACCGCGCGCACCAGGTCGGCGTATCCGGTCACGGGCAGCTCCGGATCGATGCCGCCCTGCATGCAGACCTCGGTGGCGCCGAGGACGTGCGCCTCCCAGGCCCGGTCGGCGACCTCGCTGGTCGACAGCGAGAACGCGTCGGCATCGCCCTTGCGTTGGGCGAAGGCGCAGAAGCGGCACCCGGTGTAGCAGATGTTGGTGAAGTTGATGTTCCGGTTCACGACGTACGTGACGTCGTCACCGACGACGTCGCGGCGCAGCTGATCGGCGAAGGCGGTCACCGCGTCGAGCGCCGCACCCTCGGCGGTGGCCAGTGCCAGGTACTCCTCGTCGGTGCAGTTGCCGGGATCCTTCTCCGCGGCGCGGAGGGCGGCGACCACGTCGCGGTCGACGCTGTCCAGGGTCGCGAGGTGCGCCACCTGCTCGCGGATGGACTCCCAGTCGCCGAACGCGCTGCCCATGTCGCTGCGCGTCTCGGTGTTGCGACCCTCGGTGTCGATGCCGGTGTGGAGGTCGACGCGGCCGGTGGACTCCCACACCTCGTCGGGTTCCTGCCACGGCAGACCGGACGGGATCGTCTCGGGCACCGCCAGCCCGGTCGCGTCGTCGGCGAGCGCACGCACGTGCGCCGAGATCCGCGGATCGATCCACGGTGAGCCCGCCAGGACGTACCGCGGCTGCACCGCCGTGCGTTCGGTCAGCGTGAAGCCGGCGTCCGCGGACAGCTGCGCGAGAGTGTCGAGGTTCGGCCACGGCCGCTCGGGATTGACGTGATCGGGGGTGAGCGGCGAGACACCGCCCCAGTCGTCGACGCCCGCGGCGAGCAACGCCGCGCACTCCTGCGCGGACACCAGATTCGGCGGCGCCTGGATGCGCATGGCCGGGCCGAGAAGGATGCGGGACACGGCGATGGTGGCGAGGAACTCCTCCAGGCCGGCATCGGGTGCGGATCGCATCGCGGTGTCGTCCTTGGCCAGGAAGTTCTGCACGATCACTTCCTGCACGTGACCGAATGCCTTGTGCGACTTCCGGATCGCCATGATCGACTCGGCGCGGTCACGGATCGTCTCGCCGATGCCCACGAGGATGCCGGTGGTGAACGGAACGGTGAGACGACCTGCGTCGGTGAGCACGCGCAGACGCACCTCGGGGTCCTTGTCGGGGCTGCCGTAGTGGGCCTGCCCCTTCTCCTCGAACAGTCGACGCGAGGTGGTCTCGAGCATCATGCCCATCGACGGTGCGACCGGCTTGAGGCGCGACATCTCCTCCCAGCTCATCACTCCGGGATTGAGGTGCGGGAGCAGACCCGTCTCCTCGAGCACGCGGATCGACATCGCCCGCAGGTAGTCCAGCGTCGAGTCGTAGCCGCGCGCGTCCAACCACTCCTGCGCCTCGGGCCAGCGGGCCTCGGGGCGGTCGCCGAGCGTGAACAACGCTTCCTTGCATCCCAGTTCGGCACCGCGCCGCGCGATGTCGAGCACCTCGTCGGCCTCGAGGAACATCCCGTGCCCCTCGGCGCGCAGCTTGCCGGGGACCGTCACGAACGTGCAGTAGTGGCACGTGTCCCGGCACAGCCGGGTGAGGGGAATGAACACCTTGCGCGAGTAGGTCACCGTGCCGGGGCGGTTCTCGGCGAGCAGTCCCGCGTCCCGCACCCGCGCCGCGGACGCGCACAGATCGGTCAGGTCGTCGCCGCGGGCGTGCAGCAGCGTGGTCGCCTCGTCGACACTGATCACCACACCGTCGCGGGCACGGCGCAGCGCACGCCGCAGCGCCGATGCGGTCGGTGCCGGGCTGTCGGGAGGCGTCACTCGGGTGTCGGCGCGCGCGGGAGTACTCGGATCGGGCAACATCGTCACCGTTCGATCATGCGCCCTCCGGCCGGAGGCGTGCCACAGCAGGGGTGATGCGACGTGTCCGACAACAGTCCCGGTGTGGTCCTCACCGATCCCGCGCATCGCCCCGATCCGCGGGCGAAGATTCTGTGGGCCGTGGCAGCCGCCCTGCTGTGGCTCCCGGTGGTCGTCGCCGTGATCGTGTGGGCCGTGGTGCTCGCGGTGAACGTCGAGCGCCCGTCCTGGACGCCCGTGGTGGCCGCTGCCGTCGCCGTGGTGGTCCTCGCGGGAGCGCACGTGACCATCGCGCCGCAGTGGCGCTATCGGGTGCACCGCTGGGAACTGAGCGACACCGCCGTCCACACGCGCACTGGCTGGGTGACTCAGGAACGGCGCATCGCTCCCCTGTCCCGAGTGCAGACCGTCGACACCGAGCGCGGGCCGCTCGACCGGGCACTCGGACTGGCCACCGTGACGGTGACGACCGCGTCCTCCGCGGGAGCTCTGGAGATCGCGGGGCTCGACCTCGCGACCGCCGATCGCACCGTCGCCGCCATCACCGCGGCGGCCGCACGCTCACGAGGCGACGCCACGTGACGCAGGACGCCGGCCTGCGCGTCGACGAGTTGCCGTGGCTGCGACTCGACAAGCGCATGCTCCTGATCCACCCGGTCACCGAGCTGGTCCGCCTGCTGCCGGTGCTCCTGGTGTCCCTCGTCCTCGGATCGCAGAGCGGCACGCACGTCTGGGGCCTGATCGTCGTGGTCCTCCTCGTGGGCGCGGCGATCCTGCGCTGGTTCACCACCGGGTACCGCATCGGCTCGGACGACGTCCAGCTGCGCCGCGGGCTCTTCCAGAAGAAGGTGCTCTCCATTCCGCGTGGTCGAATCCGCAGTGTGGACGTGCGAGCCGGGCCGCTGCACCGACTGCTGGGACTGTCGATCCTCACCGTGGGCACCGGTCAGCAGAAGTCGGACAAGGCCGACTCGTTCGAGCTGAACGCCCTCGCCTCGAACCTGGTCCCCGCCCTGCGTGAGGAGTTGCTGGCGGGCACCGGCCGGACGGTGGGAGTGGATCCGGTCGCAGTGACCGAACCCGCCGTGACGCCCGAACGTGAGATCGCCCACTTCCGCACCGGCTGGGTTCGATTCGCCCCCTTCACGGCCACGGGCATCGTCGTCGTCGGTGCGGGATTCGGGCTCGTGTTCCAGTCCGGGTTCGCCGGTGACATCGCCTCTTCGCCGGCCCTCGACGACACCTATCAGGCCGTTCTGCGCCTCGGCATCGTGGTCGCGGTGGTCGTCGCCGCGGCCCTGCTGCTCGTCGTGTCGAGCATCGTCTCCGTGGTGCGCTACCTGGTCGTCTACGGCAACCTCTCCGTGACCGACGACGGCACCAGGCTCCGCGTCGGCCACGGACTGCTGTCGACGCGGCACACGACGCTGGACCGCGACCGCCTCCGCGGCGCGACGCTGCGTCGACCGCTGGTCCTGCGGTGGGCGCGCGGAGCACGCCTGGATGCCGTCATGACCGGGGTGTCCGCCACGGAGAAGGAGTCGTCGCTGCTCCTGCCGCCCGCTCCCCTCCGGGCCGCCCACCACACGATGGACGACGTGCTGGCGGGTCTGCCGGAGAGTGCGCCGGCCACGACGACACTGCAGAAGCACGGACCGGCGGCTTTGCGGCGCAGGCTCACCCGCGCCGTCGGGCCGGTCCTGCTGGTCGCTGTCGCACTCCTCGTGGTCCGGTCGACCGGCCGGGACGTCCCGATCGCCGCGTGGATCGGCGTCGCGCTCCTCGTGGTGGCCGCCGTCGCCCTGGCGCTCGATCGGTACGCCGCCCTGGGCCACCGTGCCCACCCGGGAGTTCTGATCATCGAGCACGGTAGCCTCGACCGGCGACGCGTCGTCCTCGACACCGACGGCGTGGTCGCCTGGGGTGTCCGGCAGACCTTCTTCCAGCGACGGGCCGGTGTCGCGACCATCGTCGCCGCCACCGCGGCCGGCACGGGCCGCTACACGGTGCTCGACGTACCCGCCGACCACGCGTGGTCGATCGTCGAGAGCGCTCAGCCCGGTGCCGGCGACGTGTGGGCGGAGCGCCCGTGACACCCGACTCCGGTACACCCCGGAGCATCCCCGAACTCGATGTGGCGGTGTCGGAGTGCCGCGCGTGTCCGCGCCTCGTGGAGTGGCGTGAGCTGGTGGCGCGCGAGAAGCGGGCCGCGTTCCGTGACGAGACCTACTGGGGCCGACCGGTTCCGGGTTTCGGCCCCGTGGACGCCCGCCTGCTGATCGTCGGCCTGGCGCCGGCGGCTCACGGCGCGAATCGCACCGGACGGATGTTCACGGGCGACCGCAGCGGCGACGTTCTCTACGCGGCCATGCACGCCGTCGGCCTCGCCACGCAGCCCACGGCGACCCACATCGCCGACGGCCTCGAGTTGATCGGCACGCGCATCACGTCGCCGGTGCACTGCGCTCCCCCGGCCAACAAGCCGACACCGGAGGAGCGCGACCGGTGCCGTCACTGGTTGGAGACGGAACTGCACATCCTGGCGCCGACCGTTCGGGCAGTGATGGTCCTGGGCGGATTCGGCTGGCAGGCACTGCTTCCGGTCCTCGACGGCGCGGGGTGGACGATCCCCCGACCGCGCCCGAAGTTCGGCCATGGTGCGCACGTCGTGCTGACGTCACCCGAGAAGGAGTTGCCGGACCTGCATCTGTTCGGGTGCTTCCACGTCAGCCAGCAGAACACCTTCACCGGACGGCTCACGCCGGCCATGGTGGAGCAGGTGCTCGCCGCGGCGGCCGATGCCGCCGGGATCGATCGGGGTCAGCCGCGTCCGAGTTCGGCGAACTGACCCATCCGCAGCGCGAACAGTTGCACCACGGCGGGAAGCAACCCGCCTGCCACGAGGACCAGGGTGCGCCAGTCGGCCACGACGAGCACGTCTCCACCCGGTCCCCCCAGCATGGCCAGCACGAGACCCACGAAGAATCCCGCGACCGGGAGAGCGGCGCGGGATACGTTGTGCGTCACCGAGAACGCGACCCGCACGAGGATCACGTTGACGATGCCGGCGAGGACACCACTGACGGGGAACGGAGTGCTTCCGAGATACAGCGGGAGGAACAGCACTGCGGTCACGGCGCACAGGAACCCGTCGAGCACCAGTGCACCGACGATCGACGCCTTGATGCCGGACACCACGCCCTCCCCGGCGTGGCCCGTCATCGCGCCGATCCTGTCGGCGCCGTGAACGTCAGCGAGGAGGGAACCCGATCGACGTGAGGTAGTTGCTCACGAACGTCGCGAAGCCGCCCACGGAGTTCAGGTAGATCTCGCGCTGCAGATCGGCTGTGGGTCGCAGGGAATCCACGAACGCCACGATGGCGTACTGAAGATCGAAATTCATGGGAAGAGCTCCTTCGAGTCGAACTCACCGGGTACGTCCGACCCCGTCCGGTGATGCCGCTCACAGCATAACCCGGCACCGTGCCCGCTTCGGACCCGCACACCGTCCGTGCGCAGACACTGGGGGCCGTCACACGATTCCCGCGAACAGGTCGGTCTCGCGCCCCGACGAGTCGACGGGTCCGAGTTCTCCACGGACGAGGATGTACTGCTCGTCCTCGAGCACCGGCTGCGCGATGTCGTTCGACAGGGCGTAGACCCGACCGGACTCCGCGACGGTGACCTGAGTTCGGTGCGCGCGCAACGCGAGTCGCTTGAGATCGAGCACCGGGCGGACGTCGACGGACGTGGTGATCGTGTCGTCGGGCACGCTCGGCAGCTCGCCCTCGACAGGCATGCGCCACTGCTGGGGGATGTCGCCGAGGTCGCTCAGGCCCGCGGTCAGTTGCTGCAGACCGGTGACCGTCCAGTACATCTTGTCCACCGACCAGGCCGGCCCCGTCTCGGCGAACCGGGCAGCGTCCTCCGCCGCCTCGACGGCCAGTCCTGCCAGCCGGTGCACCTGCATGTGATCAGGGTGGCCGTAGCCGCCCTCGGGGTCGTAGGCCACGAGAACCTGCGGGCGCACGTCACGGATCACCTCGACCATCGCGCCGACGGCCTCGTCCGGGTCGGCGTTGACGAAGGCACGCGGATGACGGGCCGCGGGGGTTCCGGCCATGCCCGAGTCGCGCCAGTGCCCGGCACCGCCGAGAAACCGCGGCGGCCGGCATCCGAGCGCCTCGAGCGCCACGGTCAGCTCGTGGATGCGGTACCCGCCCAACTGATCCGCGCGATCCGCGACCAGTCCGGCCCACGTCTCCCCGATCACCTCACCCTCCTCGCCGAGCGAGCAGGTCAGGACCGTCACGTCCACGCCCGCCCGCACGGCGCGGGCGATGGTGCCGCCGGTGGTGATGGTCTCGTCGTCGGGGTGCGCATGGACGACCAGCATCCGGGGCCGCTCCGTCACGGCGTCACCCGCATCCAGTCGTCCGCGTCCCCGAAGACACCGAGTTCGACGGGCCCCGCGAGCGTCGCGCCGCTCACGCCGGGACCGACGGCGACGACGGAACTGTCTTGCGCGATGGGAAGCACGGTGTGCAGGTTCCACAGCTGCGGCTGCGCCGCGATGACGGCCTCGGTCGGGTTCACGTCGCCTCTCAGGCTCTGGTCCATCACCGGCTCGAGCGACGGATCGCAGACTCCGGACAGGTTGCTCGCCGCCACCGGGTCGGCGTCGGAATCGGGTGCCGTCGTCGTCGACGTCGCGAGATCGGTTGCTGCACATCCGTAGCGCGACGACCAGGCGGTGGCCACATCGGTACCCACGTGGCTCCACCCGACGACGGCGTCGACCGTGCCCTCGAGCAGCGCGGTGCCGTACAACTCCTCCGGATCGGTGGGAGCGACGCTGGCGTCGACGCCCGCGTCGCGGAGTTGATCGGCGGCCGTGTTGGCCACCGCGACCGCGACCGCGTCGTTCTCGGGAGCGCCGATCACGACGGTCAGCGCGCGCGTGCTACCCGGCACCGGCGTCGTCGTCGCGGTGGGTTGGCCCGAGGTGGGAGCCAGGGCCGGCGGCAGCGGCACCGGCACGAATCCCGCGTCGGCGAGCAGCTGCAGTGCCTCGTCCCGCGGGAGAGTCTGCGGAGCCGTGGGGACGTAGCCGGGCTGGGACGGCGAGAGAACCTGCGCGCGAACGGTGTTCGCGGCCGTGCCGGTACCCGACGCGACGGTGGACAGCAGGTCTACGTCCAGCAGACCCATGACGCCGCGGCGCACGTCGGCGTCCGCGAGTTCCGGCACCCGGCCGTTCAACGTCAGTTCGAGGGTCCGCGAACGGAACCGGGTGTCCGTACGGACGTTGGGGATGGCGCCCAGTTGCGCCAGTGTCGCCGAACCGCCACGCACCTCGGCGATCTGGGCGTCACCGGAGCGCATCGAGTCGGCGAGCTGGGCGTCGCTGCCCCCGCGTCGGAGGAGGATCTGATCGGGCGTGGAGGGTGACCCCCAGTAGCGGTCGTTGCGCTCGAGCAGGATCTCGTCGCGGCCACGATCGATCGACTCGATGCGGAAGTGTCCGCCGGAGACGGACACGTTGTCGCGCAGTCCGCGCTCGAAGCCGCCCAGCGAGTCCTTGAGCAGATGGGAGGGCAGCAGATTCTCGAAGAGCTCGCGCCACGCGGGGTACGGCGTCGCCATCGTGACGGTGACGGTCTTGCCGCCGTCCGAGGACGCGATGTCGTCGATCGCCTCGTAGCCTGCGGGATCCACCACGCCGGGCGCGTCGATCATCTGTTGCCACAGGTAGCGGAAGTCCTCGGCCGCGATGGGCGCACCGTCCGACCACTGCGACTCGTTGCGCAGCCGGTAGGTGATGGTGAACGGGGCCTGTGACGTCACCTCGGCCGACAGCACCAGCGACGCGTCGGGAAGCCACTCGACTCCTGTCCCCACCGACGCGGGGCGGAAGGGGCTGGGGAACACCAGTGTGGACACCGCGGTGTTCGCGGGCGACTGGTCGGCCAGCAGGTGCGGGTTGAATCCCGTACCGACGTCGTCGATGGCCACGACGACCGGATTACCCGTGGCGGCCGGCGCTGCGGGAGGCGTCGTCGTGGCCGTCTCGGTGCTCTGGATCGGCGGCGGCGGATCGGCCGTGCACGCGGACAGCGCGAGCAGGGCAACGGCCAGCGCCGCACCCACCCGCGCCACCGACATGATTACAGAGCAGCCTTGTCACGCGACTTGCTGCGCGAACGCTCACGCGCACGCTCGTTCGAGTCGAGGTGCACCTTGCGCACGCGGACGACCTCCGGCGTGACCTCGACGCACTCGTCGCCGGCACAGAACTCCATCGCCATCTCGAGGTCGAGCTTCTTCGGCTTGGCGAGGGTCTCCATCACGTCGGCGGAGGACTGACGCATGTTGGTCAGCTTCTTCTCGCGGGTGACGTTGATGTCGAGGTCCTCCTGGCGGGGGTTGATGCCCACGACCATGCCCTCGTAGGTGTCCGCACCGGGCTCGACGAAGAACGTGCCGCGGTCGGCCAGCTGGATCATGGCGAACGGGGTGACGCTGCCCTGACGGTCCGAGACGAGCGAGCCGGTGTGGCGCGCGCGGATCTCGCCGGCCCACGGTGCGTAACCGTGGAAGACGGCGTTGGCGATGCCGGTGCCGCGCGTGTCGGTGAGGAAGTCCGTGCGGAAGCCGATGAGACCGCGCGAGGGGACGATGAACTCCATACGAACCCAGCCTGCGCCGTGGTTCGTCATCTGGACCATCTTTCCCTTACGGGCGGCGAGCAGCTGCGTGACGCCGCCGAGGTACTCCTCGGGAGTGTCGATGGTGAGCTCCTCGAAGGGCTCGTGCAGCTTGCCGTCGACCTGGCGGGTGACCACCTGCGGCTTGCCGACGGTGAGCTCGAAGCCTTCGCGGCGCATCTGCTCGACCAGGATGGCGAGCGCGAGCTCGCCACGACCCTGGACCTCCCACGCATCGGGGCGACCGATGTCGAGGACCTTGAGCGAGACGTTGCCGATGAGCTCCTGGTCCAGACGCGACTTGACCATGCGGGCGGTCAGCTTGTGGCCGCTCACGCGTCCCACCAGGGGGCTCGTGTTGGTACCGATGGTCACCGAGATGGCCGGCTGATCGACGGTGATGCGCGGCAGGGCGACCGGGTTCTCGAGGTCGGCCAGCGTGTCACCGATCATGATGTCCGGGAAGCCGGCGACGGCGACGATGTCACCGGCGACACCCTTCTGACCGGGAACGCGCTCGACACCGATGGTGGTGAGCAACTCGGTGATCTTGGCCTTCTGGACGACGGGCTCGCCGTCGACCTCGCGCATCCAGCTCACGGTCTGACCCTTGTTGAGCTCACCGTTGTGGATGCGGACCAGGGCGAGACGGCCCAGGAAGGCGGAGGCGTCGAGGTTGGTGACGTGAGCCTGCAGCGGCGCCTCGACGTTGCCCTTCGGTGCCGGGATGTAGCTGAGCAGGATCTCGAACAGCTCGTCGAGGTTCTCCGCGTCGGGAGCGTGTCCGTTCTCCGGCTGCTTCGTCGACGCCTTGCCCTCACGGCCGGAGGCGTACAGGACGGGGAGGTCGAGGGCCAGCTCGGCAGCCTCGGAGGCCTCGTCGTCGAGGTCCGACGCCAGGTCGAGGAGCAGGTCGTGGCTCTCGGAGACGACCTCCTCGATGCGCGCGTCGGGACGGTCGGTCTTGTTGACCACGAGAATGACGGGCAGCGACGCGGCGAGCGCCTTGCGGAGCACGAAGCGCGTCTGCGGCAGCGGGCCCTCGGAGGCGTCGACGAGCAGCACGACACCGTCGACCATGGACAGGCCGCGCTCGACCTCGCCACCGAAGTCGGCGTGGCCGGGGGTGTCGATCACGTTGATGACGGTGGTGCTGCCGTCGGCGTTGCGCTTGTGCACGGCCGTGTTCTTGGCCAGGATCGTGATGCCCTTCTCCTTCTCCAGGTCACCCGAGTCCATCACGCGGTCGATGGCCTCGGCGCGTTCCTCGAAGGCACCGGACTGGCGCAGCATCGCGTCGACGAGCGTGGTCTTGCCGTGGTCGACGTGCGCGACGATGGCGACGTTGCGGAAGGTGGTGGGTACGGTCTGACTGGCGGTGGGGCTGGTCACGCGTGAAATCTCCTGGGTCGAATGCGGGGTGAAGAGCGAGCGGCTTCCTCTCCCAGAGAGCGCGCTGCGTCGCCGACGAGAAGCGCGACCGGATCAGTTTACTCGGTCGGCTCGGGTGACGGCGGTCACGCAGGCCGGGACGGTCGGCACGGGCTCCACCTCAGGGTACCCTCACCCGATGTCCTCGGCATCGAAGGTCGCTCGCGGCAAGGCCAAGAAGAAGTGCTGCCGCAGCAAGACTCGCTGTCTGACGTGTCCGGTGGTGATCATGCGGATGAAGAAACTGGAACAAGCAGGTGTCACGGGCAAGGACCTGAAGAAGGGTCTGAAGAAGGCCCGCGCGGCCTGACTACAGCAGCGCCGCGAGATCCGGCAGCCACGCGGCGTCCGCCGGCACCAGATCGACTCCGTGCAGATCCGCCGCGTCGACCCAGCGGAGGGCTTCGTGCTCGAGCGCCGTCGCCGTCCCGGAGAACCGTGTGACCGCGTAGGCGCGCAGTGTCAGCGACGCCGAGAGTGCAACGTCGACACCGACGGGCTCGCCGACGGTCACCTCGATACCCAGTTCCTCGCGCAGTTCCCGGACCAGTGCGTCCTCGGGGGTCTCGCCGGGGTCGACCTTGCCGCCGGGCAGTTCCCAGAGTCCCGCCAGTTCCGGCGGGAAGGCGCGACGCGCGAGCAGCAGGCGCCCGTTCTCGACGAGGGCGCCCGCGACCACCAGCGCGGGCTCGGGAACTGGCACCATCGCAGTATGGCCGACTTGCTGAACGACACGGAGATCGACGACGCACTCACCCGCCTGACCGACTGGCAGCGAGACGGGGACACCCTGGTCCGCACCGTCGAGTCGGCGAGCTTCCTCGAGGCGATCGACCTCGTCCGGCGCGTCGCGGAGGAGGCAGAATCGGCGGACCATCATCCGGACATCGACATCCGATGGCGGTCGGTGACCTACCGGCTGTCGACGCACTCCGCGGGTGGACTCACCGGGAAGGACGTCCTGCTCGCGGCCGCGATCGACCGCCTGGCGAGGTGACGCGGCGGCCCACCACCGCGATCCAGACGAACAGTGCCAGGGTGCCGACGGCGTAGACCGATCCCGCCAGAGCGAGTGGCCACGGACGCGAGATGTCCCAGATGGACGGTTGTTCGAAGCTGAGGATCCACGGCACGCCGATCAGGGTGACCACGAGCCAGTATCCCGCGAGCACTCGCGCTCCCGGCGCACCCGACAACGGTCCGTGCATCAGCCAGATCAGCATGGGCACCACCCAGACCCAGTGGTGGGACCAGGAGATCGGCGAGATCATCAGGCCCACGAACGAGACGACGACGAGCATTCCCAGGCGATCGTCGCGTGCCAGCGTCCGCCAGGCCAGGAAAGCCGCGGCCAGCACCACGGCCGCCGCGACCAGCCACACCGGACCCTGGCCGACGTCCTGCCCGGCCACACGTGACAGCGCTCCGCGCAGGGACTGGTTCCACACCGAGCCGACGGGACCGATCCGGTCCGCGTCGCCCAGCAGGGTGGTGAAGTACGTCGTCGCGGCGGACCCCACGAGCAGGAAGCTGATCGCGACCGTCCCCGCGAAGGCCACGGCGGAGAACGCGGCGGCGGTCCACCGACGCTGCGCCAGGAAGTAGAGGCCCGTGATGGCGGGGGTGAGTTTGACGCCTGCCGCGACGCCGACCAGGGCACCCGACAGCCACCAGCGGGAGCTGCGGGCCGCGAGCATAGCCAGCAGGACCAGGAACACGTTGACCTGGCCGTAGTCCAGGGTGGTGCGCATGGACTCGGTCCACAGTCCCACCGTCGTCCAGAGCAACGCCGCCCGGCGTCCTGACCAGAGGCCCGAGTCGACCATGCCCTGCGCGAGCCGGACCACCGCGTACAGCGCGGCGATCGTGGCGATCATCCAGGCAGCGCCCACCACCGGGAACGGCAGGAAGTGCAGCGGATAGAACACGAGCGCGGCGAACGGTGGGTACGTGAAGGGCAGGGGGAAGTCCGGGGTCTCCTCCGAGTAGGTGAAGTCGTAGAGGTCACCGCTGAACAGGCGGGCCGAACCGTCGACGTACACGTGGAGATCGACCCAGTTGCTGCCGTTGGAGGTGGCGACGGTCCACACCACACGCAGGATCAGCGAGATCACGAACAGGGCCGGTGCTGCTGCCAGCAACGCGCGCCCGGCCGATCGCCGTACTTCACTCACGAGTGTTCTTCCGATCGACGGGGGTCGAAGCCAGAGCGCAGCCTATCCGCACCATCCGACGTGACTCTTCCGCACCACGGGGCCACCGCGTTGTCACGCGACACGGCTCACAGCAGTAACGATCGCATCACTGTTCACTCTGACAACACCAGACACTCTATTAACAGACTACGGTTCGAATCGGAGCGAGCGACACGGGTCGATCGACCGGTGAGCTGCTGTACAACCGTCACTCCGTGTACATAGAGTGACCCCGCGCCCGACTGCCTCGCACGGCGGTGACGGGCAGATAGTGCATCGTGGGTCGCCTCGGATCGGTTCGAGGCGGCCGGAGGAGAAACGGGGACATCATGCGGGACATCGGGACAACGGGAACGCGCGTCGCAGCGCGACGTGTTCTGGGCGGAGTGGCCGTCGCCGCCGCCTGCGCCTTCGTCGCACCTGCCGCGGCCGGCGCAGCCCCCGCCCCCGTCATGCCGCTGCCCGCCGAGGTTCCGGTGGTGCCGGGCTACGAGGCACTGGCCGCCCTGGCCCCCACCCTGCTCGACGCCGCGGAGCGCGACGCCGCCTCGCCGCAGAGCGATCTGCTGGTGCGCGCGAAGGCGCTGCTGGCCACGGCCCCGCTGTCGGACCAGGCGAAGCGCATCCTCACCAGCATCATCACGTTCCTCGACGGCAGCGGCGGTGGCGGCCCGGAGATCCCCGAGAACGGCCCGGTCATCTCCCAGTTCTTCTACCCCACCGTCGGCAAGGGCTGCATCTCCGCCACGGCCGACTCCGTCGCGAGCGCGCTGGCGGTGCCCGGCCCGGCCCAGTTGCCGCCTCCCGGACCCGCAGCCGGTCAGGCCGGCTTCGTCTTCACGGCACTCGGCACCGCGCCGCTCGCCGACGTGCAGGCAGCGCCGCTGACCGCGAACTGGGTCAACGTCGACACGGGCCGCACCGGAGCAACCGTGCTCACGGGTGCCGCGGGGATCAACCCCGACGGCCCGGCCACGCTCTCGGCACTCGCGGACACCGGGACCGGTCGCGTCCTGGCCGCCGTCTCCGGGTCGATCAGCACCGAGGCCGGAATCACGTGCAGCTTCCTGCCGACCATCGGCGCCTTCGTCGTCTGACGATCGGGACGAGACCGGCGTTCAGGAACCGAACGCGGTCGAGATCTGGGTGTAGATCGCTCCGGCGATCGCGTACAGGTAGTCGATGAACTCCATGATGGTGCCTCTCCGTAGGTGTGACTGCTGTGACAGGTGTGTCGTGAGAGGCCGCCGCCGCGTTACGCGGACAGGCTCCACTGCCCGTAGTCCTCGCGCAGCACGGTGTTGACGTCCACACCCACTCTGTCGATCGCTCGCTTGTCGATCTCGATCTGATGCAGGTGGGCAGCCGGGTTCACGTAGCCCTTCGGCGTCCCCCAGTTGTGCTGCCAGTACCAGGCACCGAGTCCCGCTGCCGCCGCGAGGTCGATGGTCGGCGAGTTGGCGTACACGCCCGTGTTCTCGGCCCCGACCACCGACTGCCAGCCGAGCAGGTACGGCGCGATCATCGCGGCGAACTCGACCGCGGTCGGGTTGTCGTCGATCGACGCGTAGATGGGCCGGTCCGCCGGTCCGCCTGCCTCCGTGTGCAATTCGAGGCCGCGCGTCGCGTGCTTCACGCCGGCGGCGAATCCGCCACGCCAGTCGGCCGTCGCCCCCTTGCCGAACTGGTAGCACGACACCACCTGGAGACCGGCCGCGGTGAGCTCGTCGGCCTCGGCGGCGGTCATCGGCTTGCCCGTCATCCAGGCGGCACCGGGTCGACGGTCCGAGACGTAGCGGATGGCGCCCAGATGGCCGGCGGCGGCGATGGCGGAGGCAGACGGCACTCCCCCGGCGTAGTCGACGATCGTGCCCAACGCTGCGGGTGCTGCGGGCGCGGCAGAGGCGACGCCGCGAGCGGCGACACCGGTGACCCCGACCGCGACGGAACCGGCGGCGGCATAGCGGAACAATTGACGACGCGACACGTGCACTGGGGTCTACCTCTCGATTCGCCCGGCGCGCCTTCCTCGACATGACGGCCCGGGCTGGTAACTTCTCACGATTTCCGGCGCTATTGCACCACAGACCTCAGGGACCCCGCTAGTCCCGTGAGCCCCCTCGTCCCCAGCGATCAGTACCACTGCGTCCAGAACCGCGTGAGCACGCCGCCGCTCTGGGCCCACCCCGCGGGGACGCCGGACAGCTCGTACAGGGAGTACACCGCGTCGAAGAAGACGCGGTTGACCTGCGGCACGAACAGCAGGGCCACCACGATGAGAACCCCGTAGGGCCCGATCTGCGCGAACGACCGCCGCGCCCCGGGCGACAGGTAGGGCTCGATCGCGCCGAACCCGTCCAGACCGGGCATCGGGATCAGGTTGAGGACCACCGCGACCACCTGAAGGAACGCCAGGAAGCTCATGCCGAACCAGAAGGAGGCGTGCTCGCTGCCCGGGGCCCACACCGCGACGATCGTCAGAAGGATCACCGCGAGAACGAGATTGGCGAACGGGCCGGCCAGGGACACCGTCGTCCGCTGCCGCCTGGTCATACCGCTGGTGTTGAGCCACACGGCGCCGCCCGGCAGACCGATCCCGCCCAGCGCGACGAAGATCAGCGGCAGCACGATCGACAGTCCGGGCACCGTGTACTTCAGGGGGTTCAGCGTGAGATAGCCGCGCGCGGCGGTGTCGTGATCACCGAAGCGCCAGGCCGTCACCGCGTGGGCGAACTCGTGGAGACACAGGGACACCACCCATCCACCGATGACGAGGACGAAGACACCGGCGTACGACAGGACGTCGCCCGGCCTGGTCGAGTTCCAGGCCAGAACACCGCCGATCACGGCGACGGCGACGACCGCGAGGAAGACGGGGCTGGGTCGTACCGACGTGGACAGTGCCATGTCAGCAGCGTAGGCGGGTCACCTGAGCGCTTCCCGCACTCGATCGACGGCCTCCCGCAGGCAGTCTGTGTACGCGTCGGCGTCCATGACGTCGTCGCTCGTCACGATCGAGAGGGTCACCACGTCGCCGATGCCGTGCACTCCGTGCGTGACGCCGACCGTCGGCGAGAGGGCCGGGAACCCGGCGCTCAGCACGACGGGCCGACCGCTCAGCGTGAGGTCGGCGACGCCTCGATTCACACTGGAGACCACCGTGTGACCCGCCACCGTCGTCGGCGCCACCGACAGGTCGGCGCGGTCGACGTCGCGCCGGACGATCACCGCGGGAACGGTCGCCGTCGCACGATCGCCGACCCCGAACGCGGGGTGTTCCAGCCGTCTTCGCCGATCTCGCAGGGAGTCGTCGATCGCCCGCGCCCGCGCGCGGAGATCCTGCACGGACGGGTGCAGATCCACCCCCGCGTTGTGAAAAGCATTGGCAGCAGCGGTGGTTCGACTCTCCCCCGGTATGGCGATCATGACCTCGGCCCCGAGGTCGTCCGGAACCGGCTCGCCCAGGGACGCGAGATGCCGACTCATCGCGTCCGACACCACGACGAGCGCGGCCACGGTGACACTGACGGTGTCGGTGCGGAGGTCCGACGCCGGGCACACCACGCACCGGATGCGGGTGGTCCCGCCTGCCGGGCGGGACAGCAGCGTCGGTGCTCGGGGAAGCGGCGGGCCGGGGATGACGCCGGCCACAGTGTCGGCCGTGCGCCGACGATCGGCCACCACCGCCTCACGTGCCCGACGCACCATGCCGATCACCCGTGCGGGAAGCTCGACGGCACCACGCGCGACCGCGAGGGGCGCCGGCACCACCACCGTGCGCACCGCCGCTGACGGCTCGTCCGACAGCAACGCGCGAGCCAGCGCCGACACCCGCCCGCCGTCCCCGAGAGCGTGCGCGATCTGCAGGACGAGCACCGTCGCCGACCCCGTCGTGCCGGGCACCCCGTGGACGCACGGGTACAGATGCACGCGCCACGGCTCGCGGCGCGGCTCGACCTGATCCCCGAAGGTCTCCGCCACCCGGTCGAGGCAGTCCTGCCACGTCCCGCCGGCGTGGACGCGGACCCGGTCGCGGGTCACCTCCGTGGGCACCCAGTAGGGGTAGTCGGCCGTCCACCGCGTCTCGCGCAGACGGACCGACAGCCCGCCCACCGCACGCGCCCGACGCACGAGTGCCGTGGCGACGGCGTCCGGGTCGTCGAGCACACCGTCGAACGCGTAGAGCAGGAACTGGTCGCTCGGCAGGCGCCGCGACAGCCAGTACATGCGGGCGTCGGTGGCCGTGAGCCGACCGGTCACGTCAACGGTCCTGCTGCTCCGCCTGCAACTTCAGCGCGGCGAGTCCCTTCTCGAAGTCCCTGCCGATGAACCTGTCCATCGGCACGATCCTGCCGACGAGACGCGCGACGAGGTTCTGCTGTCCCGTCATTCGCCACGTCACCTCGGTGCCGCTTCCTGCCGGCGACAGCAGGAAGACAGTCACGTTCGTGGCCTTGAACGGTTTCGTGAACAGCAGATCGAGCACGACACGATCGTCCGTCGAATCCACGATGGTCATCGACCCGGCACCGGCCTTGCGATTACCCGACCAGGCGTAGGACGCCCCGACCCCGGACTCCGAGCCGCTGTAGGTGCGGGACAGATCGGGGTCGCTGCCCTCCCACGGCGACCAGGACGTCCACCGGTGCAGATCGTCGAGGAAACCGTGCACGGTCGACGCCGGAGCGTCGACGAGGACGGAACGTTCGATCACGAACTCGTGGACCCTGTCGGTGGTCATGGGGTGATGGTAGGGCGCAGCAGTCAGTCGCGCCTGCACAGGCAGAAGAGGTGACCGACGGGATCCTGCAACACGCGGAAACCCGGGTGTTCGCCGTCGTCGTCCAGCACGCGGGCACCCTGCTCCACAGCGAAGGCCTGCGCCGCCTCCATGTCGTCGACCACGAGATCGAGGTGGATGCGGATGCCCTCCCGAGGCCAGTACAGCGGGACGAAGTCGGGCGCCTTCTGGAAGGCCAGACGCGAGCCGCCGGTGCCCTCGATCACGGTCCAGTCGGGATCGTCCTGCACCACCTTCCACCCCAGCAGAGCGGTGTAGAAACGCCCGAGCGCCACCGGATCGGGACAGTCGAGAACCGTGTAGTCCATGTCGATCGTGGGTCGTGTCATGTCCGAATTCTAGCCAGGCGTGCCGATGCCCGAGAGACTTCCCGCTTGTCGGTACCCGGTCAGGACAACCCATTCCGCACCCTCGCGCCACGGTGCCACCGACCAGGTGGAGAAGCGCTGCACGGCCGTGAAGCCGGCCTCCCGGACGTCTCGTTCGGCCCGGTCGGCGGTGTACTCGCGGTCCGTCGCGAACCCCAGGATCACCACCCCGCCCGGGACCACCGCGTCGTGCCAGCGCCGGAGCACCGTCGACTCGGTGCCCGGGGCGAGGAAGACCATGACGTTGCCGGCGGCCACGATCGCGTCGAACGACTGCGGCTCCAGATCCATGGTCGCCAGGTCGCCCTCCACCACCGTGATGCCGTGCTGTCGACGCGCCTCCTCGACCAGGACCGAGTCGAGATCCACGGCGGTCACCGTGTGTCCGCGCCGCGCGAGTTCCGCGCCCAGTCGTCCGGTTCCGCATCCTGCGTCGAGGACACGCGCGGCTCGGGGCAGCACGGCGTCGACGAAGCGGGCCTCCCCGTGCATGTCCGCGCCCGACGCCTCCAGTTCCCGGAAGCGGGCGACGTAGGCGTGCGAGTCCTCGGCACTGCGCTCGGCCGACCACCGGGTAGCGGTCACCGGTCGAGGTAGAAGCGCGCGGTCTCGGTCGCCACGTCGGACACCGCGGACGCCAGCCCGGGCTCGAGATCCAGGGCATCGGCGAGTTCGCTGCCGCGCAGCCCCTGCGAGCGCAGCAGGTCCCAGGCCTTCTCCACCAGCCGTACCGACGTCGCGTGATCGAGTTCCGGCCGGTTCGATCGCAGGGCCGTCGCCGCCCAGTCCGCGTCGAACGTGCCGTTGGGCGGACCGAACACCCGCTCCCCCGTGGAGTAGGGCTTCGGGTCGGTGCCACCGGCGTGTGTCATGCCCGTGACGCTATCCCCTGCCCGTAGCGGGCGCCGCGATGCTCGTCTTGTTCCCCGCCGACCACGCGTAGGGCAGGTCCTCGCCGTTGAGCATGTGAGCACCCACCGAGCGCAATTTGTAGAGCACCGGGTTGTGCACGGAGATGGTGCGCGCGTTGCGCCAGTGCCGATCGAGGGCGAGGGTCTCCGACACGATCAATGCTCCGCCGACCTCGAACAACTGCGTCGTCGCGTCCAGCACGAGGTCGACGACCACGGCCTGGGCGTGCGACGTGCTCAATTCGGCCCGGTCGAGCGATGCGTCGTCGCCCACCTCGACGGCGCGCTCGACGTCTGCGGCCGCCGACAGAACCAGGGCGCGAGAGGACCAGGCGGCAGCTTCGAGCCGCCCGATGAGCTGCTGCACCACCGGATCGTGTCGCGGCAGGTCGGCGGCGGCGTGGGTGTAGCTGCGGGTGCGGGCGCGGACCCACGCGGTGACGTCGTCGGCGGCGCGGCGCGCGATGCCGGCCAGGACCGCGAGCTGGACCAGCTGCAGGTACGACGTCGCGTACGTGCGTCCGGGTGCGCCGTACCCCGGTCCGAGCAGGCGCGACTCGTCGACGGCGACGTCGGTGAACGTGGTGGTGCCGCTGACGGTGAGCCGCTGCCCGAAGCCGTCCCAGTCGTCACGCTGCACGACGCCGGGAGCGTCCGAGTCGACGAGCACGGACACCCGCTCGCCGTCGAGGTCGGCAGCGACCAGGATGTGGTCGGAGTAGAGACTGCCCGTGCTGTAGAACTTCTCGCCGTTCAGACGCAGACCGTCCGGGCCGCGCGTGACCGTCGTGCGGTAGTGGTCCACCGCCCCGACACCCGGCTCGGTGATCGCGTTGCCGACGAGTGTGCCGTCGGCGATCGCCCGCAGCCACGCGTCGCGATCGGGTCCCGGTTCTGCCGCCACCTGGTCCTCGACGAAGCTCCAGTGCACGCGCAGCGCCTGCGGCAGATTCGACTCGGCGGCCGCGAGATCGACCAGCAGCGAGAACAACTGCGTCACCGAGGCGCCGGAGCCACCTTGCTCGACCGGCACGCGCAGTGCGCCGAAGCCGGCCTCGCGCAGCAGCGCGATCTCGTCATGGGCGAGCCGTCTGTCCTTCTCGCGGGCCACCGCGCCCTCGGCGATGCGGTCGAAGACGGGCTGGAAGCGGGCGCGGAGGGCCTCGTCGGTCGCCGGGCCGTCGGTCACTCGGTCGTGTGTCGTCGTCACGGGAGACGAGACTGCTCGTCGGCGCCGTCGGCCGACACCGTTGGACTCGAGGAGATTCTTGCCACGCCCGCTGCCCGAGGCAGTACGGTGACCCGAACGGGGGGAACCATGGCGCTGTCGCGCAGCATGAATCGACTGATCGCGGGGCGGATCACACCGGAGATGGCGGCGGATCCGCACGCCGCCATCCTGCCGACCCCCATCGCCGACGACTCCTTCTTCGACACGCCTGATCACGACCTGTCACCGGGTGTCCTCGTGCGCCACCGCGATGCGACGGGATGGTTCCCGCGACCACGAACCCGCCTGCGCCAGTTCATGGTCGGCTCCACCGACGCTCTCGGTCGTTCGGTGCCCGTCACCGCCACGCTGATGGAACCGAGGAGGCCGTGGCGCGGGTCGGGTACCCGGCCCGTGGTCGTGCACAACGTCGCGATCGACTCGCTCGGCACCCGGTCGACACCGTCGTATCGCATCGTCCACGGCGTCGGCCAGGACTTCCCCACGGTGGTTCCGCTCTGGCTTCAGCGCGGGTACGCGGTGCTGATCCCGGACCATCAGGGACCGCGTATGGCCTACGCCGAGGGGACCATGGCAGGGCACGCCGTGCTCGACAGCATCCGCGGACTCGTCGCGCTCGACTCGTCTTACGCGACGAGCCCGACCGCCCTCTACGGCTACAGCGGCGGTGCCATCGCGACGGCCTGGGCCGCGCAACTGCACCCCTCCTACGCGCCCGAGCTCGTCCTGCGCGGCGCCGTGGCCGGAGGATCACCGGTCGACGTCGGCTTGCTGCGCGGGACCATGAACGGCACTCTCGGAGCCGGCCTCTTCGGGGCGGCGATCATCGGCATGGCTCGCGAACACCCAGCCCTGGTCGAGCAGTTCAGCCCCACCGGCATCGTTCTCGCGTCGATGATCAAGGACCTGTCCGTCGTCCCGCTGGCCTTGTCCGGGCTGGCGCGGTTGCGACTGGAACGGCTGTCCGTGGACCCGGGCGTGTTCGAGTCCGCCACCGCGCGCGCCGTCATCGAGGCGAACACTCCGGGGGCGGACGCGCCCGTCGTACCCGTGGCGTTCTATCACGGTGCTGCGGTGCCCCGGTTCGCCGATCGGTGGATCCCCGAGCAGGGCGTCCTGAACCTGGTCGACGCGTGGCGCGGACGCGGCGCGGACGTGGAGTACCGGCCTGTGTTCGGCGACCACTTCGTGGGCGCGCTGTCCGGTCTGCCGTTCGCGATGCGGTGGATCGACGCGAGGTTCCGGGACGGCTAGCCGTCCACCACCCACCAGGCGGCGTACGGCGGGAGCCAGACGGTGTCGTCGTCGACCGACCCGACGCCCGTCAGCACCTCCCGAGGAGCGACGATTCCCGAGCGGCCGAGGACGGACACCGCCACCGGGCGGTGTGTGTCGCTCACGTTGAACAGGGCGACGAGTGTGCCGCTCGGGTGCCGACGGCGGACACCCAGCACTCCGTCGTCCAGATCGCCCAGAACGTCGACCGGCGCCTCGGCATGCAGCATGGGCAGATCCGACCGCACGCGGGCGATGTGCGCGATGCCGTCGAACACCCGCTGCGCGTCGGAGCCCTGCTCGTGGCGTCGCGCCCTGTCGGCGTCGGTCACTCGCGGTCGGTGCACCCACCGGTTGTCGTCCTCGTGGCCGGGTTCCGCCGCCCAGTCGGGATCACCCGGCGAGCCGATCTCGTCCCCACTCCACACCACGGGGATCCCGCCCCCAGACCGCGACGAGGGCGTGGGCGAGGAACAGCCGGGCGAACGCGCCGTCCGGATCCCGTCGCTCCGCACCGAGGCCCGAGAGCGCCGCCGCCGTCCCGCTGATCCGACGGTCGCCGGTGTCCGGATTGTGTTGGAACACCAGACCTTCCGCCCACGACTGCGGGAACTCTCCGGAATACCAATCGGCGAGGAAGTGTCGGTGGCCGGCGCCGGACAGACCCATCGCGGCCGCGTCGCCGTCGTCGATCGCCCATCCGATGTCGTCGTGGCACCGCACGTACGTCACCCACGTCCCGCCGGGCGGAGTCGGTGGCAGTGTCGACAGGGCGTGGCGCGCCAGCTCGGTGCTGCCCGAGGCCAGCATCGACCACACCTGGACCATGAGGCTGTTGTGGTAAGCGATGTCGGACACCCGACCGGTGTGCGATCCGGTTCCCAAGTAGGGCAACAGATCTCGTGGTCCGACGATCGCCTCGGCCTTGAACAACAGCGCAGGCGAGGCCATGCGCGCCGTCGCCCGCAGGATCTGCGTGATCGCGTGCACCTCGGGCTGATTCTGACAGTTGGTTCCCAGCCGCTTCCACAGGAAGGCGATGGCGTCGAGACGGACCACCTCGATGCCCAGGTTCGCGAGAGCGGCGACGATGTCGACGAACTCGACCAGCACCGCGGGATTGGCCCAGTTCAGATCCCACTGCCACTCGTTGAAGGTCGTCCAGACCCAGCCGTCGACGCCGTCGTCCCACGTGAAGTTCCCCGGTGCGAAGTCGGGGAACACCTCGGGCAGCGTGCGCTCGTAGGCGTCGGGCGTCGACCTGTCGGGATGGATGTGGAAGTAGTCGCGGTGGACTGCGTCGCCCTGTTGCGCCAGTTCCGCCCACTCGTGTTCGCGAGCAACGTGATTGAGGACCAGGTCGATCACGGGACTGATCCCGCGCTCGCGCAGGGTGGTGGCGAGCGCCCGCAGATCGTCGACCGTCCCGAGGTCCTCCCGCACCGTGCGGTAGTCCATGACCGCGTACCCGCCGTCGTTGTCGCCCGGACGCGGCGTGAGCAGCGGCATCAGGTGCAGGTAGGTGACACCGAGATCCGTCAGGTGGTCCAGCCGATCCGCCAGACCGGACAGAGTGTCACCGAAACGGTCGACGTAACAGGCGTACCCGAACATGGTGGGCTGCTGGAACCAGTCCGGCTCCAGCAGACGCCGCTCGTCGAGCCGGTGCAGCTCGTCGGGCCGGTCCGCGAACGCGTGTGCCGCGCGCTCGACGAGGGTGCGCGCCACCGCATCGGGCTCCGCATACAGGGCGGTGACGGCCTCGTGGAGATCGGGCCACCAGCGCTCGACACGGAGAGTGAAGGTGTCCCGCCGGTGCGGCGGGAGCGGGGCGAGTGCCGCACCGATGATGTCGTGGATCGCGTCGGGTACGGCGGTGCGCGGCATGGTCGGGATTCTTCCACGCCCGGCAGTGGGTAGCCTCGAACTGCAGCTCACACGATCAACGAGAGGACGACCGATGGTGAACTTCGGCGAGATCAAGCGCAAGCTCGACCAGAACGAGGAGAAGGTCGAACAGGCACTGGACAAAGCGGGCGACGCGGCCAAGAAGAAGTTCGCCGGGCACGACTCCCAGATCGACGGCGCGCTGGACAAGGCCAAGGACGCCATCGGCGAGAAGAACAGCGACCGCACCGACGGTCCTCCCGCCTAGTGGTCGCGGTGGGGAACTTTCTGACAGGAGTCCTGGACGAGGCGCTCGACCGGACGGTCGTGCCCGGCTACTCCCGTATCGGGTCGGCCGTCCGTCGTCGATTCTGGGCGGCCGATCCGGCCCCGTTTCCCGCCCCCATCGACGTGATCGTCACCGGCGGCAGCTCGGGTCTCGGCGCAGCTGCCGCCGGACAACTGGCCGTCCTCGGTGCGCGGGTGCACCTGGTCGGGCGTTCGGCGCGGCGGCTCGACGCCTCCGCGACCGAGATCCGCCACACCGTGCCCGGCGCCGAGCTCGTCGCGCACGAGTGCGACATGAGCGACCTCGATGCCGTGGCTGCGCTGGTCACCACCCTGACCGCTCAGCTGACGTCGATCCACGCGGTGGTGCACTGCGCCGGCGTCATGCCGCCCGAGCGCACCGAGACGGCACAGAAGCACGAGATGGCCTTCGCGACCCACGTGCTCGGACCCGTCGCGCTCACGGTCGGGCTACGCGAGCTGTTCGACGCGGGGTCTCGCGTGGTGTTCGTCTCCAGCGGCGGCATGTATCCGGTGCCGCTGCAGACCACCGACGTCGAGTTCGCTCACGGCGACTACTCGGGCCTCACCGCCTATGCCCGCACCAAGCGCATGCAGGTGGTGATCACCGAGCAACTGGCGGAGCGCCTCACCGGGCCCGACGATCCCGTCGTGCACAGCATGCACCCGGGGTGGGCGGCCACACCCGGTGTCACGGACTCCATTCCGATGTTCGGCTCGGTGATGAAACCCATCCTCCGCACCGCCGACGACGGAGCCGACACCATCGTGTGGCTCGCGGCCGCCGATCAGCCACTCGCGTCCACGGGGATGTTCTGGCACGACAGACGACCGCGCCCCACGCACTACCCGTCCTGGCGGCGGGACTCGCCGGAAGCACGGGACGCACTGTGGGGCGCGGTCGTGGAGGCCACGGGTATCGACCTCGGCTGACGTCTCCGTCAGAGGAGATCGGTCAGGTTCGACACGATCGAGGACCAGACCCACGGTTGATTCCAGATCCAGAGCGAAAGCATGGCGGTAGTCCTCACTGCAGGGAACATCTGTCCCCGACAGTCAAGACGCGTCGTTGCAGGCGTGCACCTCGGACGGCGGATGTCGGTGACGAGTCACTGTCACGCTCGGTGCATCACGACATTCACGACGTTTCCGTCAGGAGCGCGCACGAGGAATCGTCGGACTCCCCACTCCTCCGTGGTGAGCGGATGCACGATCTCGTGACCGCGACGGACGGCCTCCTCGTACGCCGCATCGACGTCGTCGACGTGAACCGACATCGCCGACTCCACCGGACTCGTCGCATCTCGCGTCACCAGTTGTACGTGCGCACCGGTCTCCGGTGACGTGAAGCGGGCGACCCAACCGAGATCGAACTCCTCGACCGCGAGTCCCAGGAAATCGGTGTAGAACGACTTCGCCTCGGCGATGTCCTCGACCGGCAGGTTGGTGGTGATGCGCTCGACTCGCATGGTGCGCATTCTGCCCCTCTCGGCCTGTTCGTGTCGGTGCCCGCTGCTACCTTCGCACACATGTTCGAACAGGGGTGGGCGACGCGCGATCCGGAGGCCATGGGCCTACCCGGACACCTCGCCGATGTCACGGTCGACGGCGTCCTCGGCGCACTCACCCACGCCACCGCCGGCGCCGCGTACCTCGAATGGACCCGCTACCGGGCCGCGGCGGAACTGCACACCCGACTGGTCGCACCACTGGACACCGCCGACCGCCGCCGCTTCGACGCGACCACCCACTGCGCCGCTCGCATCGCCGCAGTCCTGTCGATCACCCAGGGCGCAGGCGAGGGCATACTCACCCGTGCCGTGGCCCTGCGAGATCGTCTGCCCGACGTTGCCGCCTGCCTCCGCGACGGCCTCGTGACCCCGAAGTACATCCACACCATCATCGCCCGCACCGACCTCGTCGACGGCACCGACCATGCCCACCTGGTCGATGCCGAGATCGCGGCGGCACTACGGCGACGCGGCTCCTGGTCAGTGGCCCGGATGCGCGACATGGTCGACCGCATCGTCTACCGCCACGACCCCGACGCCGTCCGCGAGCGTCGCACTCGCGCGAAGGACGACCGCGGCTTCTGGATCGACCCCGCACCCGACGGCATGGCTTATCAGTGCGCCACCATGCCCGCCGAGAACGCCGTCCTCGTCGCCGCTGCTGTCGACGACCTCGCCGGACGCGTCTGCCCGAAAGACCCGCGCAGCGCCGGCGCCCGACGCAGCGACGCCCTCTTCGCCCTCGCCACGCGCACCCCCTTCGAATGCCAGTGTGACGACGACGACTGCAGTGCCCCCGGTTGGACCGGAGAGGACGGTCTCCTGACCACCGTCATCGTGCACGTCGTCGCCGACGCCGCCACCGTGAACGGGGACACCGCCTCCGCGCAGCAGGGCAACCCGGGTTTCCTCGCGGGCCACGGCGTCATCTCCGCCGACCACGTCGCCGACCTCGCTGCGCGCCCCGACGCGGTTCTGAGGCCGGTCGCCGCCACCAACCCCGCCTCGCAACCCGCGCTTCCCTACCGCCCGTCCAGTGCCCTCGACACGTTCGTGCGCATCCGCGATCAGTACTGCACCTGGCCCGGCTGCAGCAACGCCGTCTGGACCGGCGACCTCGACCACATCACCGAGTACGACCACGACGATCCCGCGGCCGGTGGACAGACGACCGACGTCAACCTCGGCGCCAAGTGCCGCTTTCACCACAACCTGAAGACGTTCGGCGACTTCGTCGACGACCAGTACCTCGACGGAGACACCGGACGAGTCGTCTCCACCATCGCCACACCCGAGGGACGCGTGATTCCGGGCCCGGCGCACAACGGGTACGACCTGTACCCCGGACTCGCCGACATCACCTTCGAACAGCCGGCGCAGGCCCCACCGGATGCCCCGCGCACATCACCGACCAGGCGAAGAACCCGCCTGGCGGACAAGCATGCGCGGCGGCGGTCCGAACGCTCCCGAAACCGACGCAGACGAGAGTTCGCCGACAACGACGACCCACCACCGTTCTGACGGGACGTCAGTCCAGGCAGAATTCGTTGCCCTCGACGTCCTGCATCACCATGCAGGACTCTTCTCCGTCGCCCGCGGGCAGGAGCCGCACTCGCGTGGCTCCGAGGTCGACGAGGCGTGCGCATTCCGCTTCCAGAGCCCCGAGGCGCTCGTCACCGACCATGCCGACGCCCACACGGACGTCGAGGTGGACGCGGTTCTTGACGGTCTTCGCCTCGGGTACGCGTTGGAAGTACAGCCGTGGGCCCACCCCGTTCGGGTCCACGCATGCGAAGGCCGACCCCTGTTTCTCGGCGGGGGGCGAACGGTCGAACTCCGCCCAGTCGGCGAAGCCCGCGGGCGCCGGCGGCACCACGTATCCGAGAACCTCGCACCAGAATCGGGCGACTCGCTCGGGGTCCGCGCAATCGAAGGTGACCTGCACCTGTCTCACCTGAGCCATGGAACCACGCTAGGCGACAGTGGCAGCCGTCGGAAGGGAAATATTCGGGCGCCCTCAGCGTTCTCCGGTGCATGAAGAACATCGGGTTCCTGTCGTTCGGGCACTGGTCACCGTCGCCGCACTCGCAGACGCGCTCCGCGTCGGATGTCCTGCTGCAGTCGATCGACCTCGCCGTCGCCGCCGAGGAGCTCGGCGCGGACGGGGCCTACTTCCGCGTTCACCACTTCGCGAACCAGCTCGCGTCGCCCTTCCCCCTGCTCGCCGCGGTCGGCGCGAAGACCAGTCGCGTCGAGATCGGCACAGGCGTCATCGACATGCGCTACGAGAACCCGTTCTACATGGCAGAGGACGCAGGATCGGCGGACCTGATCTCCGGCGGCCGACTGCAGCTCGGCGTGAGCCGGGGATCGCCCGAGCAGGTCATCGACGGGTTCCGTTACTTCGGATACGCGCCGGCCGAGGGTTCCGACAGCGGCGACATGGCCCGCGACCACACCCGCATCTTTCTGGACCTATTGGAGGGCAACGGCTTCGCAGAGCCCAACCCGTCACCGATGTTCCCCAATCCGCCCGGCCTGCTGCGCCTCGAACCCCACTCGGAGGGTCTGCGCCAGCGGATCTGGTGGGGCGCAGGCACCAGGGCGACCGCCGAGTGGACGGCGCAGCAGGGCATGAACCTGATGAGCTCCACTCTGCTCAGCGAGGACACCGGCGTGCCGTTCCACGAGCTGCAGGCAGAACAGATCGAGCGCTTCCGTAAGACGTGGGCAGATTCCGGACACTCTTTCGAACCACGAGTGTCCGTCAGCCGCAGCATCTTCCCGATCGTCGACGACGTCGATCGCGCGTACTTCGGCCGTGAGGGCGGAAGCGGCGATCAGGTCGGCTACATCGACGGCGGCATCGCCCGATTCGGCAAGACCTATGCGGGGACACCCGACAAGCTCATCGCGGAGCTGGCGAAGGACGAAGCCGTCGCCGCGGCCGACACGCTGCTCCTGACCGTGCCCAACCAGCTCGGCGTCGAGTACTGCGCGCACCTGATCGAGTCGGTTCTGACCCACGTGGCGCCGGAGTTGGGCTGGCGGTAGCAGTCCCGCTCAGACGTTGAAGCGGAACTCCACCACGTCGCCGTCGGCCATGACGTATTCCTTGCCCTCGATGCGGACCTTGCCGGCCGACTTGGCGGCGGCCATGGATCCGGCGGCGACGAGGTCGTCGTAGGACACGACCTCGGCCTTGATGAAGCCCTTCTCGAAGTCGGTGTGGATGACACCGGCGGCCTGGGGTGCGGTGTCGCCCTGATGGATGGTCCACGCGCGGGACTCCTTCGGCCCCGCCGTGAGGTAGGTCTGCAGTCCGAGGGTGTGGAAGCCGGCGCGGGCCAGGGCGTGCAGGCCGGGCTCGGTCTGGCCGATGCTCTCGAGCAGCTCCATCGCGGATTCGTCGTCGAGTTCGACGAGCTCGGACTCGATCTTGGCGTCGAGGAACACGGCGTCGGCGGGTGCGACAGCAGCCTTCAGCTCGGCGACCTTCGCGTCGTCGGTGAGCACCGACTCGTCTGCGTTGAAGACGTAGAGGAACGGCTTGGTGGTGAGCAGATTGAGCTCACGCAGTGACGACGCGTCGAACGTGTCCTTCACCGAGTACAGCGTCGTGCCGCTGTCGAGAATCGTCTGCGCTTCCTTGGCCGCGGCGACCATCGGCGCGCGATCCTTCTGCGTGCGAACTTCCTTCTCGAGACGCGGGATCGCCTTCTCGAGGGTCTGCATGTCCGCGATGATCAGCTCGGTCTCGATGACCTCGATGTCGGCGGCCGGATCGACCTTGCCGTCGACGTGCACCACGTCGTCGTCGGCGAACACGCGCACGACCTGGCAGATGGCGTCGGCCTCACGAATGTTCGCGAGGAACTTGTTGCCCAGGCCGGCGCCCTCGGACGCGCCCTTCACGATGCCGGCGATGTCGACGAACGTGACGGGCGCCGGAAGGATCTTCTCGGAACCGAAGATCTTGGCCAGCTCGTTCAGCCGCGGATCCGGCAACGGTACGACGCCCTCGTTCGGCTCGATGGTGGCGAACGGATAGTTCGCCGCCAGCACGTCGTTGTTGGTCAGCGCGTTGAACAGGGTGGACTTGCCGACGTTGGGCAGTCCGACGATTCCGAGGGTGAGGCTCACAGGGAGGAGAGTCTACGTGCCGCCCCCGACCGCCCTGTCAGTACGTGTAGTCGGTGCCCGATCCCGCCGAGATCGCGAAGGCGATGAGCAGCACGTAGAAGAGGATGAACAGCGCGAAGAGCCCCACGAAGATGTAGAGCGAGTACTTGCCCAGCTGCTTCGTGCGTTCCGACGCGTAGTGCGCACCCTGATAGTCGCCCAGCGACCACCGCGGGAACACCGAGCTCGAGTGGTTGAACGCCGAGAACGCCAGCGGCCAGAAGAAGATCAGCGCGGCGGCGGCCCAGCCGGCGTTGGTCGGCGGCAGCGGCGGCGGGCCGTACTGCTGCTGGGGATAACTCGGCTGCTGCTGCTGCGGGAAGGCTCCACTGGTCGGGAACGCTCCGGTGTCCGTCGGCCCCTTCGTCAGGTCGGGCTCGTACGACGAACCGGTGTACGGCTGCTGCGGGTACTCGGGGTGGTCTGACACACGAGCATCGTAGGCAGTCGGGGCGCGCGAGTGGGGTCTCGTTGTCATGTCGTGACGTTCGGCGACGGTCCCGGACCGCTCGGCGCAACGATCCGCACACGCCAGGCTCACAACCGCACGAAATGTCGGTCGGTCTGCTTACAGTGACTGCGATCACACGATGATCGCCGCCCCTCCACCGCATGCCAGGAGCCCGCAGATGACTGCCGTGTCCGACAGGGGGAACTCGCACGTCGAGTTCCTCAAGACCGACGACGACCTTCCCCCCGTGGGCGTCGTCGACCGCTCACCGATGACGGTGCCCAAACGCATCGTCTTCGTCATCATCGGTCTGCTGGGCGCCGTCGCCTGGACCGTCATCGCCGTGATCCGCGGCGAGCAGGTCAACGCGGTGTGGTTCGTCGTCGCGGCGGTCTGCACCTACATCTTCGCGTTCCGGTTCTACGCACGCCTCATCGAGAACCGCATCGTCCATCCGCGGGACGATCGGGCCACACCCGCCGAGATCCTGGAGAACGGCAAGGACTACATGCCGACGGACCGTCGGGTGCTGTTCGGCCACCACTTCGCCGCGATCGCGGGCGCCGGTCCCCTCGTCGGTCCCGTCCTCGCTGCGCAGATGGGATATCTGCCCGGCACCATGTGGATCATCATCGGCGTCGTCTTCGCCGGCGCGGTGCAGGACTTCCTGGTGCTCTGGATCTCCACGCGCCGACGCGGCCGCAGCCTCGGTCAGATGGCCCGCGAGGAGCTCGGCGTGGTCGGCGGTATCGCCGCCCTCATCGGCGTCTTCGTCATCATGATCATCATCATCGCGGTGCTCGCACTCGTCGTCGTGAACGCACTCGCCGAGAGCCCGTGGGGCGTCTTCTCCATCGCACTGACCATTCCCATCGCCCTCTTCATGGGCGTCTACCTGCGGTACCTTCGCCCGGGCAAGGTCTCCGAGGTCTCCCTCATCGGCGTCGTCCTGCTGCTGCTCGCCATCATCTCGGGCGGCTGGGTCGCCGAGACCGAATGGGGCACTGACTGGTTCACGCTGTCCAAGGTCACCGTCGCGTGGTTGCTCATCGCCTACGGTCTCGCCGCGTCGATCCTCCCCGTGTGGCTGCTGCTCGCCCCGCGTGACTACCTGTCGACATTCATGAAGATCGGCACCATCGTGCTGCTCGCCGTCGGCATCCTCATCGCTCGACCCGTCCTGCAGATGCCGGACATGACGTCGTTCGCCAGCGAGGGCAACGGACCCGCGTTCTCCGGATCGCTCTTCCCGTTCCTCTTCATCACCATCGCCTGCGGCGCGCTCTCCGGTTTCCACGCGCTGATCTCCTCGGGCACCACGCCGAAGCTTCTCGAGAAGGAGAAGCAGATGCGGATGATCGGCTACGGCGGCATGCTCACCGAGTCCTTCGTCGCCATCATGGCTCTGGTCACCGCCTGCATTCTCGATCAGCACATCTACTTCGCGCTCAACGCACCGACCGCACTCACCGGCGGAACACCCGAGACCGCCGCGGCGTACGTCAACGGGCTCGGACTGTCAGGCGGGGACGTCAGCGCGGCCGAGCTGTCGCAGGCCGCGACGGACGTCGGTGAGGAGTCGATCATCTCGCGCACCGGCGGCGCCCCCACGCTCGCGTTCGGCATGTCCGAGGTGCTGCACCAGGTCTTCGGCGGCGAGAGCCTGAAGTCGTTCTGGTATCACTTCGCGATCATGTTCGAGGCGCTGTTCATCCTCACCACCGTCGACGCAGGCACGCGTGTCGCTCGCTTCATGCTGTCGGACTCGCTCGGCAACCTCGGCGGCGGCGCGAAGAAGTTCCGCGATCCGTCGTGGCGCGTCGGTGCCTGGATCTGCTCGGTCATCGTCGTCGCCGCCTGGGGCGCCATCCTGCTCATGGGCGTCACCGATCCGCTGGGCGGCATCAACACGCTCTTCCCGCTGTTCGGCATCGCGAACCAGTTGCTGGCCGCCATCGCGCTCACGGTCGTCCTGACCGTCGTGGTGAAGAAGGGTCTGCTGAAGTGGGCCTGGATCCCCGCGCTGCCGCTGGCCTTCGACCTCGTGGTCACCATGACGGCGTCGTACCAGAAGATCTTCTCCGACGTTCCGGCCATCGGCTACTGGGCGCAGCACAGCGACTTCAAGGAAGCGAAGTCGCAGGGCCTCACCGAGTTCCGGTCTGCCGCCACACCGGAGGCCATCGACGCCGTCATCCGCAACACCTTCATCCAGGGCACGCTGTCCATCGTCTTCGCGGTGCTCGTCCTCATCGTCGCGCTCGCCGGATTCGCCGTCTGCTTCAAGGCGATCCGCGCCGGTGGACTGCCCAGCAGCGAGGAGGAGGACGTACCGTCGAAGCTGTTCGCGCCCAGCGGTTTCCTCCCCACCGAGGCGGAGAAGTCGGTGCAGGCGGAGTGGGACGTCCTCATCGCCGACGGCACGGTCCGTCGGCCGGGAACGGGCCACTGACATGAACGCCGTCCTGAAGTCCGTTCGCGCCGCGACGTGGTGGATCACCTCCGTCATGGGTGATCACGACTACGAGCGTTTCGTCGAGCACCGGAACCGGGTCCATCCCGGGCATCCGGTGCCGTCCGAGCGCGAGTACTGGAAGGCACGTCATGCGGAGGCGGACGCGAATCCGGGCGCACGCTGCTGCTGAGATCATGACGGGGTGACGTCGCCGCGCTGGACCCTCGACACCTCCGAGCTGCCGTACTCCGCTCCGTACGACACGGGGTGGATGCGGTGGTTCCTGGCGGGTCACGCGGTTCCGGGCATGGAGACCTTCACGGACGGCGTCTACCGCCGGGCTCTGCGCCTCGATCACGGCCCCGCCGTAGTCGCCTGCCGGTTCGTCCCGGGTGACGGCGGCGCGGGAGTCGTCCGGGTGGAGACGCGAGCCCGGGACGAGTCGGACGTCCCCACCGCGCTGTCCCGAGTGCGGCGGGTACTGGCCCTGGACGTCGACGCGGCTCCCGTCGACGCTGCGCTCGCGGCAGATCCTGCGCTCGCCGCGTCGGTGGCCGCGGCCCCGGGGATCCGCGTTCCCGGGGCGTTCGATGCCGCGGAGGTGCTTCTTCGCACGATGATCGGTCAGCAGATCTCGCTCGGTGCCGCGGCCACGCACACCGCCCGGCTCGTCGCGGCCCTCGGGGATCCGGTGGGCGACGACGAGGGCGAAGCCGACCACGGCATCACTCGCCTGTTCCCCACTCCCGAGGCCGTGGCCACACGCGGCACCGAGATCCTCACCGGTCCGGCGCGGCGGGTCGCCGCGATCGCGTCGACGGCCGACGCTCTGGCATCGGGCGCCGTGGACGTGCGCCACGACGGCGACGCGGCCACCCAGGAGCGTGCACTGCTGGCACTGCGCGGTGTCGGCCCGTGGACCGCCCGCTACGTGTCGATGCGGTTGCTGGGCGACCCCGACGTGCTGCTCGACACCGACCTGGTGGTCCGGCAGGGCGCGGCCCTCCTCGACATCGATCTGTCGGACACCGCCCACTGGTCACCGTGGCGGTCCTACGCCTCCATGCACCTGTGGCGTACTGCCCTTCTCGCCCGCGGGCTCACCATCGGGTAGTCCCTCCGTCGCCATGCGTGTGGAATCGGCTTCCCGGGTACAGTCACAGCGCGTTCGACTCTGCGTTCGCCGCATCATCGTCAGACGAGAGGACACACGTGAGCGAGAACGCGCCCACCACTTCCGCAGGCTCCGCGTCGGGCCGTGATCGCAGCGACCTGTTCGGCGCCGGCGGACTCTGGCTGGCCAAGTGGTCGGCCGTGCTCCTCGTCGTCTCGGCAGCGCTGTGGATCGCCGGCTGGCTGGTCGGCCAGCTGTGGGTGATCATGCTCCCGGTTCTGCTGGCACTGGTGGTCGCGACGGTGCTCTGGCCGCCCACCAGGCTGCTGCGCCGCATCGGTTTTCCGCCCGCGCTCGCCGCACTGACCACACTCCTCGGCTTCCTCGCGGTTCTCGCCGGTGTGGTCGCGTTCATCGTCCCCTCCGTCATCAGCCAGGCTCCCGATCTCGCGGACAGTGCCACCCTCGGCGTCTCGCAGGTCCAGGAGTGGCTCGAGGGCCCGCCCATCAATCTGGACGACGAGCAGATCGACAGCGCCGTCGAAGCCATCGTCACGCAGCTGCAGGACAGCGGCACGGCGATCGCCTCGGGCGTCTTCGCCGGCGTCGCCACCGCCGGGTCGATCCTGGTCACGCTCGGTCTGGTGCTCGTCCTGAGCTTCTTCTTCATCAAAGACGGCCCGCGCTTCCTCCCCTGGCTGCACGGACTGGCCGGACGCAAGGCCGGTGGTCATCTCGCCGAGGTACTCCGACGAGTGTGGGACACCCTGGGTGGCTTCATCCGTACCCAGGCCATCGTCAGCGCGATCGACGCGATCTTCATCGGCATCGGCCTGGTGATCCTCGGCGTGCCGCTGACCCCGGTGCTGATGACGCTCACCTTCCTCGGTGGCTTCATCCCCATCGTGGGTGCCTTCGTCGCCGGTGCCCTCGCCGTCCTGGTCGCGCTGGTGGCCAACGGGTTCACCACCGCGGTCATCGTCCTGGCGATCATCCTGGCCGTGCAGCAGATCGAAGGCAATGTCCTGCAGCCGATCCTGCAAAGCAAGTCGATGAACCTGCATGCCGCGATCGTGCTGCTGGCCGTCACCGCCGGCGGTTCCATCTTCGGCATCATCGGGGCGTTCCTCGCGGTCCCGGTCGCTGCGGCCACCGCGGTGCTGCTGCGCTACATCAACGAGCAGATCGAACTTCGGTCCGACGAGGATCCCGGCGCGAACGACATCGCCGAACGCATCCACGACGATCTCGGCACACCCGGTGACGACGCGCCCGTCGTCGTCCACGACGAGAAGACCCGATACGCGCCGGCGCCCTCGGACCAGTCCGACGACGTGGCACCGACTCCGATCGACGTCGACACGCACGAGGACGACGAGAAGAAGGACGACTGAGCGGTCACACTCCCGCGTGCACTCGTACCGTGGATCCGTGACGTTCGCGGATCACCTCGAGGCGTGAGGGCACCCGGTCACGGATCTCGTCGACGTGACTGACGATGCCCACCGTGCGCCCACCGGACCGGAGTTCGTCGAGGACTCCCATGACGGCGTCCAGTGATCCCGAGTCGAGGCTTCCGAACCCCTCGTCGATGAACATCGTGTCCAGGGTGATGCCGCCCGCCTCGGCCGCGACGACGTCGGCGAGACCCAACGCGAGCGCGAGCGACGCGCAGAACGCCTCGCCGCCCGACAGGGTGCCCGCCGACCGGACCACCCCGGTGTAGTCGTCGCGTACGTCGAGACCCAGCCCGCCGCGGGTGCCTCGCGGGCCCACGTCGTCGGAGTGCACGAACTCGAACCGTCCCTGCGACATCAACCGGAAGCGCACGGATGCCGCAGTGGCGACGTCCTCGAGCCTCGCGGCCAGCACGTAGGACCGCAGCGACATCCGACGCGCGTTGGCGCCCTTGCCGGCCACCACCTCCGCCAGCTGCTCGAGTTCCGCGTGCTCGAGGTGGGCAGGTCCCAGACGGTCCGCAGCGGCCCACAGTTGGGCGACGAGGTCCTCGAGCATGCGTAGCCGACTGTCGGCGTCTCCGGCCGAGGCGATGGCCTCGTCCAGCAACCCCCGCAGTCGGATCTCCTCCGCATCGACAGCAGCGGTGTCGACGGTCTCCCCCACCATCGCCTCCGCCACGTCCGGCTCCGCGAGCACGGCCGCAGCCGCGGAGCGCTGCTTCTCGGCGTCGAGAACGGCGTTCTCCAGCACCGTGCACCGGGCCCTGTCACGGACCGCCGCCAGGGCTTCCGTGACCTCGGTGAATCCGTGCTCGCGCGCGCACTCCACCAGGTCGGTCTCGAGCCGCATCACCGCCTGATCGGCCGAGTCGGCGTCGCGGCGAGCATCGCGCCACGCCACCGCGGCTGCGATGGCCGCGTCGAGTGCGGCACGCCGTTCCGCCACGGTGGACGTCGTCCCCACGGCGGCCGTGATGCGCGCGGTGGCCTCCGCGATCCGAGTCTCCAGCGCCTCCGTACGCCCGCGAGTGACGCCCAGTTCGGTCGTGATCGCATCGGCCCGCACCCGCAGACCTGCGGTCTCCTCGTCCAGCGCCGCCAGCGAGGTGTCGATCGCCGCGAGACGATCCGCGGCACGCCGCGCCTCCGCCAGTGCCGTCGTGGCCGCGTCCAGTTCGGCCGCGAGTTCCGCTGCGGTGCGATCCGCGCACCGGGTCGCGAGCTCGTCCACACGCTGTCGGCAGCGCTGCACCGCGGCGTCCGCCGTGGTGCGTTCCGCCTCGGCTGCACCGACCCGCTGTCCCGCGCGGTTCTCGTCGTCCCGGGACACCCGCCCCGCGGTCGGAGATGCGGGCGCCGGATGTTCCGTCGCGCCGCAGACTCCGCACGGGGCGCCGTCCTCGAGTCCCGCCGCGAGCTCCGCGGACATCCCCTCGAGACGGCGTTCCCGCAGGTCCAACCATTCCGTGCGCAGATCGTCGTAGCGGGTCCGGGCACGCTCGGCCGTCGTCACGGCCGCCGCGAGGCGCTCGGACTCGCGAGCCCACTCGACGTGTGCGCGTGCCGCGTCCTCGGCGCCGTGATGCCGCGCCTCCAGGCCGGCGAGACCCGCACGAGCCGCGACGGCTACTCGATGCTCGGCGTCCAGTGCCGCGCGCTCCGCAGGTACCGCGTCGAGACGTACCCGTACCGCCCGCAGGTCCGTCTCCAGACCGCGCACCCGGGCGACGGCGCGTTCCCGATCGGCCACCGCCGTCCTTCGATCGGACTCGTCGCCCGCGACACTGTCCAGCACCGCGCACTCGCCGCTCCACCGGTGCACCGCGGCATCGAGCACCTCCGCATCGGCAGGACGGGGCGGCCACGACAACGTCCCGACCAGCACGGAGGCCTCGGTCTCGGCAGCCGCCCGCTCCCGGCGCCGCATCGTCGCGGCGGCGGCGGTCGCGCGCTGACGGTGCTGGTCGAGGGTGACGGCGCGATCGCGCACCGGCAGCGCCCGACGCGCACGGTCCAGCTCAGCGATCTGCTGCGCGCGCTCGGCGTCGCCGTCCGCCAGCACCGTGAGTCGCGCTGCTGCCGCGGCCCCCCGCTCGCGTGCCTCCCGGCGGCGGTGCGCGATCCGAGCGGTCTCACGAGACGCGGCGTGTTCGGCGCGCGCTGTCCGCAGATGCTCTGTGCGCCCACGGGCCAGCTCTCGGGCACCGCCCAGAAGATCGGTCCCCCACTCCACCACGTCGGTGCCCGTGAAGAGGTCCACGCCGGCGGCGGTGGCCACCTGGGCAGCCAGTCTGTCGACGGACTCCGATCGCCCGGCGAGACGCTCCGCGCTGGCGCGACGCTGATCCTGGAACCACGTCTCGATGTCGCGGAACCGATCGGTGTCGAACAACTGCTCCAGCAGCGCACCCCGTTCCTCGTTGCGCGCCCGCAGGAACCGCGCGAAGTCCCCCTGCGGCAACAGGACGACCTGGAAGAACTGGTCCACCCGCATGCCGAGCAGGCGCTCGACCTCGAGCGCGATCTCGTCGATGCGCGTCAGGTTCTCGCCCCGGCCGTCGTGCCACGTCAGCGTCGCCTTGGCGTTCTGTTTCGTGGTTCCCACCCCGCGCCGCTTGGGGCGCAGGAACTCCGGCTGCCGGACGATGGTGAGGCGGCGGCCACCCAACGTCGCGTCGAGTTCGACGCGCGGAACCACACCCGGCGCAGCGTGATCCGACAACAGGCGTCGACTCTCTCGGCGCGAGCCGGGGAGAACGCCGTAGAGAGCGAAGGCGATGGCATCGAGAACGGACGTCTTTCCCGCTCCGGTGGGGCCGTGCAGGAGGAAGAGGCCGTCGGCCCCGAGATCGTCGAAGTCGACGTCGACCGTGCCGCCGAACGGCCCGAACGCGGTGACCGACAACGCATGCAGTTTCACGCCGAGCGCACCCACTCGTGCTCGACGGGCGATGCGGACGTCGAATCCCGCTGACTTGTGACGTTCTCGACCGCACGATCGAGCAGCTCGACCTCGGACGACGAGGGCGCGCTGCGCACGTCCGCGAGGAAGCTGCTGAGCACCTCACGGTCCGACCTACCCTGCACCTTCTCGCGGTAGCTCCCGGAATCGACACCGGCCGGGCGCTTCCACTCGAGGTGCACCGCGTGGGGAAAACGCTCCTGCAGACGGCGCATCGCGTCGACGGGCCGCACCGCATCGATGAGCACAGCGGAGACGTAATGCTCTGTCGCGGAGTCGAACCGGTTCTCCGTGCAGAGCTCCTCGAGCGTTCCCTCCAGGACGGACAGGCCCCGCACCACCGGCAGATCGACACGCGTGACGACGCGGCCACCCGAGCCGTCGATGTCGACGAGCCACGCAGCCTTGCGATGCGAACGCTCGCCGAACGAGTACGGCAGCGGCGATCCCGAGTACCGGATGTGGTCGTCGATGGTCTGCGGAGAGTGCAGGTGGCCCAGCGCGACGTAGTCGATACCGCCGAAGATCGAGGCCGGCACGGTCTCGACGCCACCGACGGAGATCGAACGCTCGGAACCCGTACCCTCGCCGCCGATCACGAAGGCATGGGCCAGCACCACCGAGCGGACCGACGAGTGCCGCGTCGCCAGATCGGCCGCGATGCGGCCCATCGCCGCCTGCAGCACCGCGGCGTGCGAACGAGCGCCGGGTACCCCGAGCTCGGCGCGGGTGGCGTCCGGCTCGAGGTACGGAATGCCGTAGAACGCCACGTCACCGTGCTCGTCCGCCAGCACGACCGGTCGGTCGACGGCGTCGACGGTGGTGAACAGATGCAGACCGCCGGCAGCGGAGAACGCCGACCCGGCACCGAGCCGGGCGGGCGAGTCGTGATTGCCCGACGTGGCGACGATGACGGCCCCCGCGTCACGGATGGCCTCGAATGCCTTGTTGCACAGCCGGACCGCGTCCGCATTGGGCACCGCACGGTCGTAGATGTCCCCGGGGACCACGACGACGTCCACACTCTGTTCTCGGACGACGGTGGCGAGAGCCTCCAGAGCACGACGCTGATCGGCCAGCAGGTCGACACCGTGGAAGGTGCGCCCGATGTGCCAGTCCGAGGTGTGCAGGATTCTCATGTCGCCGACGCTAACGGAGACCTACGACAAAGACGCTCGGGCCGAAGGTGTGTCGGTACCCCGGTTCATAGTGAGCCTCATGACCGCCCTCACTGCCGTGACCACTCTCGTCACCCTTCTCGTCGGCCTGGGGTTGGGCTGGTGGTTGCGGGCCGCACGCGGCGACGTCGAACTCGCCCGTGCGGGTGAGCGGCTCGCGGTCTCCGCGGACAACGAGGAGACGCTGCGGCGGTCGTTGTCGCTGCTCAACGAGGACTCCGCGCGGCGCCACTCCGGCGCCATCGGTCACCAGGTCTCCCACCTGGTCGACCCGCTGCGGGAGGCGGTCGACGCACTCGAGGAACACGTACGGCTCGTCGAGCGCGACCGTGTTCACGCATACGCGGGACTGACCGAGCAGGTCGCCGGGATGCACCGCGCCTCGCGGCAGTTGGCGTCGCAGACGGACCAGCTCGTCACCGCGCTGCGGGCGCCACAGATTCGTGGCCGGTGGGGCGAGATCCAGCTCGAGCGGGTCGTGGAGCTGGCCGGCATGACGCGCCACTGCGACTTCGACACCCAGGTCGCCGCACCCGGCGTGCGCCCCGATCTGGTGGTCAAGCTCGCCGGTGGCAAGCGCATCGTCGTCGACGCCAAGGTTCCGCTGGTCGCCTTCCTCGACGCGAGCGCCGAGCAGGATCCCGAGACCATCGATCGGCATCTCGAACGCCACGCCAAGCACCTGCGCACACACGTCGACCAGCTCGCCGACAAGAAGTACTGGCACGCGTTCGACCCGTCGCCGGAATTCGTCGTCCTCTTCGTTCCGGGCGATCCGTTCCTCGATGCCGCGCTGACGCGCGACCGCAGCCTGCTCGAACACGCCTTCTCCCGCAACGTGGTGCTCGCCACCCCGACCACTCTCATCGCCCTGCTGCGGACCGTCGCCTACACGTGGAAACAGGACGCACTGGCCGAGGACGCCGCTCGCGTGCGTGTACTGGGCCGTGAGCTGTACGAGCGCCTCGGCACGGTCGGAGCCCACGTGGATCGCTTGGGATCACAGCTGGGCAAGGCCGTGGACTCGTTCAACGCGGCGGCGGGATCGTTGGACGCCCGGGTCTTCGTCACAGCACGCAAGCTGCACGAGATGTCCCTCTTCGACGGCGAACCGCCGCAGGTCACGAGTGTGGACCAGCGGCCACGAACCATGACCGCGACTGCGATGGAGGGCACCTCGTCGACGTGTCGCGGGCATGCCGACGACGCAAGTCGTTGAATCAACGCTAACCTCGCTGTGTGTCTTCCCCCCAACGCGCACGCTCGGGAGTGCCTCTCGACCAGCGCTCCGCTGTGCCGTCGGTACCCGGAATCCCCGCATGGGGCGCCGTCGCGGTGGCAGTGGGCGCAGCCGTCCTGGGCTTTCTCGTCGATGCCATGCGTGGCGACGAACTGGGATCGACGTTCGCCGTCCTGTACGTGCTCGGTGCACTCATCGCCGTCGTCGCGGTCCGCCATCGTGGACTCTTCACCGCCATGGTGCAGCCGCCGCTCATCATGTTCCTCGGCGTCCCCATCGCATACCAGATCCTCACCGACGGAGCGGGCACCTCGATCAAGGACATCGTCCTGACCGTCGCCGTGCCGCTCGTCGATCGCTTCCCGCTCATGGCGCTGACCACGCTGTTGGTCCTCGGCGTCGGTGGCGCCCGGCTCGCGCTCGATCGTCGCCCCACTCCGGTCCGGAAGCCGGCGCGCACAGCGCGACCGGCCGCGGCAGCGCGTGACGCCGCACCCCGACGGTCGCGCTCCGAACGTCCCGCCACTCGCGAGACGGCGGGACGGGCGGAGGAACGCCGCAGGACCCGCCAGGAACCGCGGACGGACGCACCCGACGCTCGACACGACCGCACCCGGCGTGCACGGCCCGCCGCACCGCAACCGCGCGAGGAGTCACGCGCTGCTCGGCCCGCCCCGCGCGCCTACGAGGGCCAGGTCACGGCTTCCGACAACGGTCGCCCACGGGAAGCTCGCCCCCGGTACGAACCCACGCCGTACGAACCCCGGCGCACCGGTGCGGAGAATCTGTCGCCGTACCCCGCACCACGGGTGCGCTACCGCGACCGGGACTGATCTCCCGGCCGCGGTCGGCTCACACCCGGCTGGTGGTCCGCAGCTCGCGAGGAAGCGCGAAGACCAGCGTCTCGTTGGCCGTCGTCACCGACTTCACGTCGCCGAAGCCATGTGTCTCGAGCAGGTCCAGCACTCCACGCACCAGCACCTCCGGCACGGATGCGCCGGACGTGATGCCCACCGTGCGGACGCCCTCGAGCCAGGCGAGATCGATGTCCTTGGCGTAGTCGACCAGGTAGCTCGCGCGCGCGCCCGCAGCGAGGGCGACCTCGACCAGACGGACGGAGTTCGACGAGTTCGTCGACCCGACCACGATCACGAGATCGCATTCGGGCGCCATCGCCTTGACGGCGACCTGACGGTTCTGGGTGGCGTAGCAGATGTCGTCGCTGGGCGGATCCTGCAGGTTGGGGAACTTCTCCCGCAGTCGCGCGACAGTCGTCATGGTCTCGTCGACACTCAACGTGGTCTGCGACAACCAGATGACGCGGTTCTCGTCCCGGACGGTGACGGCGTCGACGGAATCCGGCCCGTCCACGACCTGCACGTGGTCCGGGGCCTCGCCCGCGGTGCCCTCGACCTCCTCGTGACCCTCGTGGCCGATGAGCAGGATGTCGAAGTCGTCGCGAGCGAACCGCTTGGCCTCCTGGTGCACCTTCGTCACCAGTGGGCACGTCGCGTCGATGGTGCGCAGGTTCTTGGCGGCCGCGGACTCGTGGACCGCCGGTGATACACCGTGCGCGGAGAACACGAGCAGTGCGCCGTCCGGCACCTCGTCGGTCTCGTCCACGAAGATGACGCCCTGATCGGACAGCGTCTCCACCACGTGGCGGTTGTGCACGATCTCCTTGCGCACGTAGATCGGGGCGCCGTGCTTCTCGAGCGCCTTCTCGACCGTCTCCACCGCTCGATCCACACCGGCGCAGTACCCGCGCGGCTCCGCGAGCAGAACGCGCAGCGGGCCGTCGTAGACCTCACCGGTGACCGCCGGCCGGGCGATACCCAGCTCGAGCGGGATGGCGGAGGAGGTGGTGGAGGACGAGGACACCGGAAGAGCCGAAGACATACCACGAGGATACGGGTAGTCGGGTGGGCGTCGCTTCCCGCGCACGTCGACTGGGAAAAATGCGCGACGTGGGGCACTCTGTGAGACATGATCCGTCCACCCTTCGCCGCCCGCGTCGCGCTCGGAATCGCCGTGACCGTCGTCGAGGAGGCTCGGCGTCTCCCCACCACCGCCATCTCCCTGCCGATGACCGCCGTGAGCGAGGTCCTCCAGACCGCGATGCGTCTGCAACAGACCGTCACCGAGCTGGCCATCAAGGGCGACCAGGTGTTCTCCCTGATCGGCTCACGCCCGGTCGAGACCGCGGAGTGGGCGACCTTCGACGACGACGCGGACGTCGCACCCGCGCGGTACACGCAGGTGCCGCTGTCCACCGAGCCCGAGCCGATCGGTGACCCGGCCGGAGAGATCGACGTGCCGGAGCCCGGTGCGCCCGCAGGGCGGTTCGCCCTGTACTCGACCCCGCCGTCGGAGATCGAGACGACCGAACCCGTTCCGGCCCCGGCTCTCGCGACCGCGCCGACCACGACTCCCGAGATCGTGGAGTACCTCGACTACGACGCCCTGACGCTGGCTCAGTTGCGTGCCCGTCTGCGGTCGCTGTCGGTCGAGGACCTCACGTCACTTCTCGAGTACGAGACGTCGGCCTCGGACCGCGCGCCGTACCGGACCATGCTCGAGAACCGCATCACCACCGCCCGAGCGAAGTGATTCTCGGACCACGATGACCACGGCCGCCACCAGCACCGCCGAGAACCCGCTCCCCGTCCGCACGGTCGCGACGAAGGTCGCCGGGTGGATCGATCGCCTCGGCAGCGTGTGGGTCGAGGGCCAGATCACGCAGATCTCGGTGCGTGCAGGAACGCGCACGGCGTTCCTGACGCTCCGCGACCCGTCCGCCGACATGTCGCTGTCGGTGACGTGCTCACCGATGCTCATCCAGAACTCTCCCGTGCCGTTGACCGAGGGCGCTCGCGTCATCCTCTACGGCAAGCTCAGTTTCTTCACCGGTCGCGGCACACTGTCGTTGCGCGCCACGGAGATTCGAGCGGTGGGAGTCGGCGAGCTGCTCGCCCGCATCGAGCGCCTGCGCGGTCTTCTCGCGGCCGAGGGACTCTTCGATCCGCGACTCAAGCGGCCGCTCCCCTTCCTGCCTCGCGTCGTCGGGCTCGTCACCGCACGCGCCAGTGCTGCCGAACGGGACGTGCTCAGCGTCGCGGAACGGCGGTGGCCGGCGGTGCGCTTCGAGGTACGCAACACTCCCGTGCAGGGCCCGTCGGCGGTGCCCGGCATCCTGCGCGCGCTGGCCGAGCTGGACGAGGACCCCACGGTCGACGTGGTGATACTCGCCCGTGGCGGCGGCAGTGTCGAGGATCTGCTGCCGTTCTCCGACGAGGCGCTCTGCCGCGCGATCTCCCGTGCGACGACGCCCGTAGTGAGCGCCATCGGACACGAACCGGACAGTCCACTCAGCGATCACGTGGCGGATCTTCGTGCGGCCACCCCCACCGATGCCGCCAAGCTCGTCGTGCCCGACGCCGTGGCCGAACGGGAACTGGTCGCCGAGCTGCGGAGCCGCAGCGCCGCAGCGCTCCGCAGTTGGGTGCAGCGCGAGGCGCGCGCACTGGACGCCCTGCGGCACCGGCCCGTGCTGGCCGATCCCCTCTACGCGGTCGCCCGCCGCGAGGAGGAGATCGCCGAGATGCGCCGCGTCGTCCGCCGCGACGTGGAGCGCGCGGTGTCGCGAGAGGCGATGACGGTGGAGCACATGCGCGCGCGTCTGACCACGCTCGGACCGGCGGCGACTCTGGCGAGGGGCTACTCGGTGGTGCAGCGCATGGTCCCCGGATCCGACCCCGAGGTGCTCCGGTCGGTCGACGACGCCGCGCCGGGTACGCAGCTCCGGGTCCGCGTCGCGGACGGCGTGGTCACGGCCGTCACGATGGGTCGCAGTTCCGCCACCTGACTCGTCCGCTGTCGGACTCTCGAGGCAGCATGGGGACTCATGAACGAGACACCGATCGCCGAGCTGGGCTACGAGGACGCGCGCGACGAGTTGGTCGACGTGGTCAAGCTGCTCGAGCAGGGCGGCCTGGATCTCGATGCCTCACTGGCGCTGTGGGAGCGCGGCGAAGCACTGGCGTCGCACTGCGAGCAGCACCTGGCCGGCGCGCGCACGCGCATCGAGAAGGCGCTGGCCCGCGACGAGGAGTGAGCGAGCGCGTCAGCGCTTGTCGAGTACCGGAGCCGTCGCCGTGGCGGATGCCAGCGCGACGAACTCCTCCTGCGACCCGGAACCGGTGAGCATCGCGCGGGTGTCGCCGAGATCGGCCACCCAGTACGGTTCCGTGTCGTCGTTGCCGTAGACCACCCAGTTCAGCCCGGCGATGGCCTCCGCGCCGCCGGCGGACACCCGTGATCCCTCGGTCCTCGAGCGGACCAGCTCGTCCTCGGAGGCGTCGCTCTGGGTGAGCGAGAGGAAATTGCCGTTCTCGGTGACGAAGCCGACGGTGCTGGACTGGAACTCCGAGCCCGAGACAGGGCCACGGTTCGCCGAGTTCGGGATCCACTGATCGGGCACGTCGGGACTGCGCACCGGGAAGGTCAGCGCATTCGCGTCCGCCTGCAGGGACGCCCCCAGATCGATGCGAGGAACCTCACCCGCCTCGGGGCCGCCCACACGCAACGAACACTGACCGGCGATGGCCGCGATCACCAGGCATGCGAGAAGAAGCGGGATCAGGGACCAGGCCATGTCCTTGTTGTTCTGCAGGTACCTGGGTTTCTTGTCGGCCACCTCTCCAGTATCGCACCGAGCGCGCGGGGGCTCGCCATCCGCGCAGCTCCGCGCTTCCCCCGGCAGGCCGGGGCCGTGCGACTAGTGCGACAATCACGCCGAGTCTTTTTCGCCCGAGTCGATGTTCATTCCGTGCGGACGACGCCCGTCAGTCGGGCTGCGAACCGCGCCATGTGCAAGGAGGCACAGCCCCATGACGGCCAACCCCGACGTTCCCACGCAGATGGCGCCGGATCGAAACCTCGCGCTCGAACTCGTCCGCGTCACCGAGGCCGGGGCGCTCGCGTCCGGACGTTGGGTCGGCCGCGGCGACAAGGAGGGTGGCGACGGCGCTGCCGTGGACGCCATGCGCCAGCTGGTGAGCTCGGTGTCGATGCGCGGCGTCGTGGTCATCGGAGAGGGCGAGAAGGACGAGGCGCCCATGCTCTACAACGGCGAGCAGGTGGGCAACGGCAACGGTCCCGAGGTCGACTTCGCCGTCGATCCCGTCGACGGCACGACGCTGATGGCCAAGGGCATGCCCAACGCGATCTCCGTGCTCGCGGTGGCCGAGCGCGGTGCGATGTTCGATCCGTCGGCCGTGTTCTACATGGAGAAGATCGCCGTCGGCCCCGACTACGCCGATGCCATCGACATCACTGCTCCGGTCGCCGAGAACATCGCCCGGATCGCGAAGATCAAGAAGGGGTCGTCCTCGGACGTCACCGTGTGTGTGCTCGACCGTCCCCGCCACACCGAGCTGATGCAGCAGATCCGCGACACCGGTGCCCGCATCCGGTTGATCTCGGACGGTGACGTCGCCGGCGCCATCGCGGCCGCCCGCCCCGATTCGGGCACCGACATCCTGATCGGCACCGGCGGCACGCCCGAGGGCATCATCGCCGCGGCGGCCATGCGCTGCATGGGGGGAGCACTGCAGGGCCGGCTCGCCCCGACGGACGACGACGAGCGCCAGAAGGCCGTCGACGCAGGCCACGATCTCGATCGCATCCTGAACACCAATGATCTGGTCGCCGGGGAGAACGTCTTCTTCACCGCGACCGGCGTCACCGACGGCGATCTGCTGCGCGGAGTGCGCTACTCCGGCGGCGGTGCCCACACGCAGTCCATCGTCATGCGCTCCAAGTCGGGCACCGTGCGGATGATCGACGCGTACCACCAGCTGAACAAACTGCGGGAGTATTCGTCCGTGGACTTCGACGGGGACACCTCCGGCGCCGTCCCGTCCTTCTGACGCGCACTCCGACTTCCCGACCCATCTACCGAGGCACGAGGTACATGACAGACAACGATCAGCAGTTCCGCATCGAGCACGACACCATGGGAGAGGTTCGCGTACCCGTCGACGCGCTGTGGCGTGCGCAGACACAGCGCGCCGTCGAGAACTTCCCCATCTCGGGCCGCCCCCTCGAGCGCACCCAGATCCGCGCGATGGGGCTGCTCAAGGCCGCATGTGCACAGGTCAACAAGGACCTGGGTCTGCTCGATGCGGACAAGGCCGACGCCATCATCGCGGCGGCCGGCGAGATCGCGGACGGCAAGCACGACGATCAGTTCCCCATCGACGTGTTCCAGACCGGCTCGGGCACCAGCTCCAACATGAACGCGAACGAGGTCATCGCGAGCATCGCGAAGAACGCGGGCGTCGAGGTGCACCCCAACGACCACGTCAACATGTCGCAGTCGTCCAACGACACGTTCCCCACCGCGACGCACGTCGCCGCGACCGAGGCCGCGGTCACCAGCCTGATCCCGGCCCTCGAGTACCTGCACACCGCTCTGGCGGCCAAGGCGACCGAGTGGAAGACCGTCGTGAAGTCGGGCCGCACCCACCTCATGGACGCGGTGCCCGTCACGCTCGGCCAGGAGTTCGGCGGCTACGCACGTCAGATCGAGGCCGGCATCGAGCGCGTGCAGTCCACGCTCCCCCGCCTCGGCGAACTCCCCATCGGCGGCACCGCCGTCGGCACGGGTCTCAACGCCCCCGACGGCTTCGGCCCGAAGGTCGTGACCGAGCTGGTGAAGTCGACCGGTGTCGACGCCCTCACCGCGGCGAAGAACTCGTTCGAGGCCCAGGCGGCTCGTGACGGTCTGGTCGAGGCGTCGGGCGCGCTGCGCACCATCGCCGTCTCGTTGACCAAGATCGCCAACGACATCCGCTGGATGGGGTCGGGCCCGCTCACCGGTCTCGGCGAGATCCGGCTCCCCGACCTGCAGCCCGGCAGCTCGATCATGCCCGGCAAGGTCAACCCGGTTCTCCCCGAGGCGGCCACCCAGGTGGCGGCGCAGATCGTCGGCAACGACGCGGCGATCGCATGGGGCGGCGCAGCCGGAGCCTTCGAGCTCAACGTCTACATTCCCATGATGGCGCGCAACCTGCTCGAGTCGTTCACGTTGCTCGCCAACGTCTCCCGCCTGTTCGCCGACAAGTGTGTCGACGGCCTCGTCGCCAACGAGGAGCACCTCAAGCAGCTCGCCGAGTCGTCGCCGTCCATCGTGACACCTCTCAACAGTGCGATCGGCTACGAGGAAGCTGCGGCCGTCGCCAAGCAGGCCTTGAAGGACAAGAAGACCATTCGCGAGGTCGTCCTCGAGCGTGGACTCGTCCCCGAGAAGTTGTCGGAAGAAGAACTCGACAAGCGCCTCGACGTCCTGGCGATGGCCAAGGTCCAGGACTGACCCAGCACTCCCCGCCCCGCATCACGGCGAAACGCTGTGGTGCGGGGCGATCAGGAGGAGTGTGACGTGTCATGACACGAACTGCAGTGGCACTCCTCGGCGGCGCCGCCGCGATCGGCGCGGCGCTGGCCGCCCCCGCACTGGCGTCCGCCGGACCCGTTCCCGACGGCGTCTACGTCGGCACCACGCCCGAAGGCGCTCCCGTCCCGCTGTGGGACGGCAAGACCATCACCGGCGACACGACGGTCAACCGACTTCTCGGCGTCAACGCGATCCCGGGCGACGTCTACCGCGCCCCGAGCATCGCGACCGGGGCCGACGTGGTCCACGTCGACTACTCGCGCCTGTCCCCCGCCTTCGGAGCCGTCTTCCACGACGAGATGACGCGCGACGCCGTGAACCCGAACCGTTGGAACGGCACCGTGTACTTCGTCGGTGCCGGTCAGCCGGTGGTGGTGGGCGGGTTCGCGATCACGCGCTGATCAGGACGCGGCAGTGGCGAGTGCGCTCTCGAGCTCTGCGCGGGCCGCGAGGCCGTCCTCGCCGAGGCCGTCGAGGGTGAACACGTTCCACGCCTCGAGCAGGGGCTTGATCACCTCTTCGGTCTCGATGGTGCGGTCGTAGAGCCCGATGCCGGCGAGCAGTTCGGCGCTGCCGCCGCGGCCGGGGAGATCGACGGTGGGGACCGAGAAGGACGCGACGGTGTCGGCGATGGCGCGGACGGCGCCGTCGGCATCGACGCGGATCGCGGCGGAGACCAGGTCGGTGAAGAGCGTGGTCTGCAGCTCGTCGTCCTCGGCGATGCGGTCGAGGATGCTCGACAGGAGAGCGTCCTGCGACGACGCGGAGGCGCGACGGTGGCGCACGGCCGCTGCGCGCTCGTCGAGGGCGAACTTGGCGAGGATGTGCAGCACGTGCAGAGACGGTGCGGAGTAGCCGGTGGTCATGTGCTCGATGCGCACACGCTCGAGATCCACCGGGTCGACCGCGCGAGTCGTCATGAGGTAGTTGCGCAGCACGATGGCGTGCCGGTTCTCCTCCGCGGTCCACCGGCCGATCAGCTTCCACCAGACGTCGCTGCTCCGGAGAGCGAACGCCAGGTCGCGGTGGTACTCGGGCAGGTTGTCGGCGACCAGCACGCTGACGGTGGCACCGACGACCTCGGCGTCACCGAGCGTCACCTGCTCCGGAGACCAGTCCTCGCCGCCGAGGAACGCGAAGTTGCGACCCGAGTCCCACGGAACGTAGTCGTGGGGCTGCCAGTCCCGAGCAGCGTCGATGTGCTTCTGCAGCAGGTGCGCGGCATCGGCTTCGAGCTCGCTCAACAGGTCCTGGTCACTCTTCGGCATCACAGCAGCATAACGGCCGTAGGTGTCCACTCCGAACCTTCGGACCGCGCGGCGCGGATTCCGGTGATCTCCCTGACAAAGAGGTCGGTGATAGTTCGGCGTCACACCGCGCCGGGCGGTCCGTGCCGCCCGGCGCGAACGGTGACTCAGGCCGGCCCGAACTCCTCGAGCATCTCGGTGACCAGTGCGGCGATGGGCGAGCGCTCCGAACGGGTCAGCGTGATGTGGGCGAAGAGAGGGTGCCCCTTCAACTTCTCGATCACGGCGGCGACACCGTCGTGGCGTCCGACCCGCAGGTTGTCGCGCTGTGCCACGTCGTGCGTGAGCACCACGCGTGATCCCGTGCCGAGCCGCGAGAGCACCGTCAGCAGGACGTTGCGTTCCAGCGACTGCGCCTCGTCGACGATGACGAACGAGTCGTGCAGCGACCGTCCGCGGATGTGCGTGAGCGGCAGCACCTCGAGCATGCCGCGTGCGGTGACCTCCTCGATGACCTCCGGACTCGCGAGACCGTCGAGCGTGTCGAACACCGCTTGCGCCCACGGGCCCATCTTGTCGCTCTCGCTGCCGGGGAGGTAGCCGAGCTCCTGGCCGCCGACCGCGTACAGCGGCCGGAACACGACGACCTTGCGATGGGTCCGTCGTTCGAGCACCGCGTCGAGGCCCGCGGTGAGCGCGAGCGCGGACTTACCGGTGCCGGCCTTCCCGCCGAGCGAGACGATGCCGATGCTCTCGTCGAGCAGCAGATCCAGGGCGACGCGCTGCTCGGCGGACCGGCCGTGCAGGCCGAACGCCTCACGCTCGCCGCGCACCAGCTGCACCTGCTTGTTCGCCGTCACCCGACCCAACGCGCTGGACGTGCCGCCGAGCAGTCGAACACCGGTGTGGCACGGCAACTCTCGCGCTTCGTCGATGTCGGCGAATCCCTCGGCGAACAGGCCGTCGATGGTCGCGCGCGACGCCTCGATCTCGGCCATGCCCGTCCATCCCGACGGGACGACGTCGTGAGCGTGGTACTCGTCGGCCGGCAGACCCACCGCACCGGCCTTGACGCGCAGCGGGATGTCCTTGCTGACCAGCACCACGTCCTTGCCCTCGGCGGCGAGGTTCAGTGCGCACGCGAGGATCCGCGAGTCGTTGGAGTCGGTCCGGAAGCCGACGGGAAGCACAGCGGGGTCGGTGTGATTGAGCTCGACCTGCAGGGTGCCGTTCTCGGTGCCGATGGGCACGGGCTGATCGAGGCGCCCGTGGCGGATCCGCAGGTCGTCGAGCATCCGCAACGACTCGCGCGCGAACCACCCCAGTTCGTGATGATGCCGCTTGCCTTCGAGCTCGCTGATGACGACAAGTGGAAGGACGATCGCGTGCTCGGCGAACCGAGTCACGGCCCAGGGGTCCGAGAGCAGAACCGAGGTGTCCAGCACGTAGGTGCGGACGGAAGAACCGGAGCGAGCTGCAGTCACGTGGGGCTCCTAAGGACGCGCGGTCACCGCGCATCCGTCGATCGCTGGACCGGTCGATCCCGACACCGCAGGGACCGGGGCCGGCCCCTCCCGACCGAATGACTCAGTCATGTGTGAGGACCTCCCGTACGGACGGCTTCCCCGCCACCCGCACTGCTGACGCTAGACCGGATCGGGGGCGCAGGCTCGGCGACACGTGGGGACGTGTGGGTGAACTCTGCGTTACACGCCCGTGCGCCTTTCGCGCATCCAGGAGTACGCAAAAGGCGCACGGGGCCGAAGGCCACGGTGTTAACTTCGGCCGATGCAGAACGCGCAGGAAATGCAGCAGCTCAGGGGAACCCACGGCACCGTCGCCTACCGTTCCTGGCCGTCCACCACGCCGGGATTCGTCGCGCTGCTCGCGCACGGGTACGGCGAACACTCGGGTCGCTACGGCCACCTGGCGTCGACCCTGACGTCGGCCGGAGCGGCCGTGTACGCCCCCGACCATCACGGGCACGGGCGGTCCGACGGGACGCCCGCCGAGATCACGGACGTGGACGGCATCGTCGCCGATCTGCACTCGATCGCGGACATCGCCCGCGGCGAGCACCCCGATCTACCGGTGATGCTGCTGGGCCACTCGATGGGTGGTCTCATCGCCACGCGCTACGCGCAGACCCACCCCGGCGAGCTGGCGGCACTCGTGCTGTCCGGTCCGCTGGTCGGGCAGAACCCGGCCTTCTCGATGCTGCTGTCGATGGACGAGATCCCCGAGATCCCGATCGACCCGTCCGTGCTGTCCCGCGACCCCGAGGTCGGCGCCGCCTACCAGGCGGACCCGCTGGTCTTCCACGGCCCCTTCGCGCGCGTCACCCTCGAGACCTTCACGGCCGCGGTGGAGACGGTGGCGTCCTCCGGCACTCTCGGCGACCAGCCCACGTTGTGGCTGCACGGCGGCGACGATCAGCTGGTGCCGCTGGAGCCGACGACCGAGGCGATGCGCTCGCTGCGCGGCCCGTCGTTCGAGGAGAAGGTCTACCCCGGTGCGCGGCACGAGATCCTGAACGAAACCAACCGCAGCGAGGTCGAGTCGGACATCCTCGACTTCCTGGGCCGCGCGGGACTGCCGCTCACTCGCGACTGAGGTCGCGGACGATCGACGAGTAGAGGCCGGGGCGGCGGTCCACCAGGTAGGGGTTGTCTCGATGGGCCGCCGCCACGACCTCGGTGTCCACCGTGCCGAGAATCAGGCCGGTCTCGTCGTCGAGTCGGTCGATCACCTCGGCGTCGGGGCCGACGATGCTGCTACGGCCGACGTAGGTGGTGGCGCGCTCGGTTCCGACGTGGTTGACGTACGCGACGTAGAGCTGGTTCTCCCATGCGCGCGTGCGGATGACGACGTCGGCCACGAATGTGAACGGCACCATCTGCGCGGTGGGAACGAGCAGGGCGTGCGCGCCCGCGAGGGCCGCGGCTCGGACGTTCTCGGGGAACTCGACGTCGTAACAGATCATCAGACCGAGCCGCACCCCGCGGAAGTCGACGACCGTCACCGAGTCGAGCCCGGGCGAGTACCACTCCCGGTCGAGCTCACCGTAGAGGTGCGACTTGCGGTGCTGCGCAATCACACTGCCGTCCGCATCGACGAGTGCGACCGTGTTGTACACCGCTCCCGCCTCGGTCTCCGGCAGACCCACGAGCAGCGCGATGCCGCGGCGGCGCGCCAGTGCGCACACCTCGGAGAGAAGGTCCCGTGACGTCAGCTCACCGAGGCGATCGCCGATGTCGTACCCGGTCACGAACATCTCCGGCGTGACCAGGAGGTCGGCTCCGCGCGCCAGAGCCGCCCCCGCGGCTTCGTCGAGTTCCGTGAGATTGGCGTCGACGTCACCCGGTGACCCCGCCGTCTGCAGACCCGCCACGGTGAGCCGCATGTCGGATCAGCCCAGCAGTCCCCAGCCCTCGAGTCCCTCGTACAGCGGGAAGTCGTGGGCGAGCGTGCTGACGCGACCACGCAGGTCGTCGGTGGCCTCGCCGGTGGCGAGCGCCGTCGCGATGATGTCGGCGACCTCGGTGAACTCGGCCTCGCCGAACCCACGGGTCGCGAGCGCCGCGGTACCGATACGCAGACCGGAGGTGACCATCGGCGGGCGCGGATCGAACGGCACCGCGTTGCGGTTCACGGTGATGCCGACCTCGTGCAGCAGATCCTCGGCCTGCTGGCCGTCGAGCTGCGAGTTGCGCAGGTCCACCAGCGCGAGGTGGACGTCGGTTCCGCCCGTCAGCACCGAGACACCCTTGTCGGAGACGTCGGCGCCGGTCAGCCGCTCCGCGATCAGCGACGCACCGAGCAGGGTGCGTTCCTGACGCTCCCGGAACTCGGGAGTGCCGGCGATCTTGAAGGCGACGGCCTTGGCCGCGATCGCGTGCATGAGCGGACCGCCCTGCTGGCCGGGGAACACCGCGGAGTTGAGCTTCTTCGCCCACTCCTTCTTGGCGAGGATGATGCCCGAGCGGGGCCCACCGAGGGTCTTGTGGACGGTGGAGGACACGACGTCCGCGTAGGGCACCGGCGACGGGTGCACACCGGCGGCGACGAGCCCGGCGAAGTGCGCCATGTCGACCCACAGAAGCGCACCGACCTCGTCGGCGATGGAGCGGAACGCGGCGAAGTCCTGGTGCCGCGGGTAGGCCGACCATCCGGCGATGAGCACCTGTGGGCGTGCGTGCAGCGCCTGCTTGCGCACCTCGTCCATGTCGATGCGGTGGTCTTCCTTGCTCACACCGTAGGACTCGACCTCGTAGAGCTTGCCCGAGAAGTTCAGCTTCATGCCGTGCGTCAGGTGGCCGCCGTGCGCCAGGTCCAGACCCATGATCTTGTCGCCCGGGTTGATCAGAGCCATGAGAACGGCGGCGTTGGCCTGGGCGCCCGCGTGCGGCTGCACGTTGGCGAACTCGGCACCGAAGAGCTCCTTCGCCCTGGTCCGAGCCAGATCCTCGACGATGTCGACGTGCTCACACCCGCCGTAGTACCGACGACCGGGGTAACCCTCGGCGTACTTGTTGGTGAGGACGCTGCCCTGCGCCTGGAGCACCGCGCGGGGAACGAAGTTCTCCGACGCGATCATCTCCAGGGTGTCGCGCTGGCGTCCCAGCTCGCCGGCCATCGCCGCGGCGACCTCGGGATCCACCTCGGCGAGGGAGGCGGTGTCGATGTTGGTGGCAGAGACGGGCGCAGCAGTCATGCCGCCGAGTCTAATGCCCGTGATCAGCGCAGTTGAGACGGGATGAGGGGTTCGTCGAGCAGCCGCTCGAAGCGGTCGGCTCGGCCGTCCGCCGAGTCGGCCCGGTGCAGCCACGAGTGCAGCAGGCGATACCCCTCGACATAGGTGCTGGTGTAGGCACGCCAGAGCGGTGAGGACAGGAATCGCAGCATCTGACGGGCGCGTTCCGGTGTCGCGAGCGACCACTGCCCCAGGAACGCGGCCACGTCGTCCTGGCTGCGGTGCTCGTCGTGCAGCAGCAGCGCGGCGTCCTGACGGACCCCCAGCAGCTTCGCCGACGCGGTCTGCAGCGCCTCGGCGCGTTCCCCGTCGAATCGCAGGCCGAGGTCGGCGTAGATCTCCTGCGCCCACACTCCCCAGCCCGGCCCGACGATCGACTCGAGCGCCAGGTCCGCGAGGCCCTCGGCCATCAGGCACTGCGGAGTGTTGACGACGAAGAGCGTCTGCTCCGCCTGCCCGGCACCGCGCACGAGCCCGGCCTCCTTGCGGCAGTGCTCGGTGTGGTGGCCCGGGTACGACTCGTGTGCGATGAGATGGGGCAGATGCGCCATGTGCTGCTTGAGGTCCGAGTTGATCGCGACGGTGGACCGGTAGTCGCCCAGGTAGTAGTTGAACCCGGACCACGGCTTGTCGCCCACCACCTCGTAGGTGACCTTCTCGGTGTCGGGCAGCGGGTACCGGCCGCGCACCTTGTCGCGCAACGCACTGGAGAACGCCTCGACGCACTCGGCGAGCCGCTCGGGCGGGATCTCGTCGGCCACGCGGTGAGCGCGCACCCGCTCCCCCAGTGGCCCCGCCCCGGCCAGCACCTCGTCCATCAGGCGATGTGCCTCGCGGTAGTCGTCGGTGTCGCCCGGTGCGATCGCGACGTCGAAGTAGTCGTGCACCTCGTCGACGAATCCGATCTCGTCACCGGCCAATTTCCGTGCCGACGTCTCGAGCGCGCGCAGGTGGACGTCGAGGAACGCGGCGCGGTCCTCGGAGAGCCCCGACGAGGGCAGTTCGGTCCGCAGTTCCGCCGCCCGCCGCGCCAGCGCGCGGGGTTCGGGCGGGGGCGCGTTCTCGACCTGGCGTCGCAGAGCGGGGTCGCCGGTGTAGGCGTCGACGAACCCCTCCTCGAGGCGATCGAAGGACAACCCCAGCACGAGGTAGTCGTGGACGAGAGTGTCGGCGTGCATGACGCTCGACTCTAGTCACGCACCACCCGGCTGTCGGTTCGCCGGAGCCACCCAGCACAATTCAGTCATGGAGGCAGCGTGTCCCGAGTGAGCGAGTCGAGTCCGTACGTCGAATTCGACCGTCGACAGTGGCGCACTCTCCGGAACGCGACACCCCTGGTCCTGACCGAGGACGAGCTCACCGGCCTGCGCGGCCTGGGCGAACAGATCGACCTCGACGAGGTCGCGGAGGTCTACCTCCCCCTCGCTCGACTCATCCATCTCCAGGTGGCCGCCCGCCAACGCCTGTTCGCGGCGACGGCCACGTTCCTCGGGGAGAAGACGCCGGACCGCCAGGTCCCCTTCGTCATCGGCATCGCCGGCAGCGTCGCCGTCGGCAAGTCCACGACCGCGCGCGTGCTGCAGGCACTGCTGGCGCGATGGGAGCACCACCCGCGCGTGGACCTGGTGACGACGGACGGGTTCCTCTACTCGTCGGCCGAGCTGGTGCGTCGAGGAATCATGCACCGCAAGGGTTTTCCCGAGAGCTACGACCGGCGCAAGCTTCTGCGCTTCGTCACCGAGGTGAAATCCGGCGCCGAATCCGCACGCGCACCCGTGTACTCGCACGTCTCGTACGACATCGTGCCGGGCAAGTACACAGAGGTGCGACAGCCGGACATCCTCGTCATCGAGGGACTCAACGTCCTGCAGACCGGTCCGCGCCTCATGGTCTCGGACCTCTTCGACTTCTCCATCTACGTCGACGCCCGCATCGAGGACATCGAGAAGTGGTACGTCGACCGCTTTCTCGCCCTGCGCTCCACGTCGTTCGCCGACCCGGCCTCGCACTTCCACCACTACTCGGGACTGTCCGACGAGCACGCCAGGATCGCGGCCGCGGACATCTGGCAGTCGATCAACCGGCCCAACCTGGTGGAGAACATCCTGCCGACGCGCCCCCGCGCCACCCTGGTGCTGCGCAAGGACGCCGACCACACCATCAACCGGCTGCGCCTGCGCAAATTGTGACGGCCGGCCTCCGGCCTGCCCGGCTCCGGCTCAGGTACCGAATCTCCGGTGCCGCGCGGCGAAGTCGCGCAGCGCGCGCAGGAAGTCGACGCGGCGGAACTCGGGCCAGTAGGCCTCGGTGAACCAGATCTCCGAGTACGCGCTCTGCCACAGCAGGAACCCGGACAACCGCTGCTCCCCCGACGTGCGGATCACCAGATCCGGATCCGGCTGGCCCGACGTGTAGAGGTGCGAGTCGATGCCCTCGACGGTGACCGAGCGGAGCAACTCGTCCCCGTCGGCACCGTCGGACAGCCGTTCCGCGATGAGCGACTGCACGGCGTCGGCGATCTCCTGACGGCCGCCGTACCCGACCGCGACGTTGACGTGCGTTCCCGAGCGGCCGGCCGTGCCGGCGGCGGCCTCCTTGAGGCGGCGGGCGGATTCGGCGGGAAGCAGATCCATCGTGCCGACGATCTTCACGGACCAGTTCTTTCCCGGTCCGCTGATCTCCTCGACGACGTCGGTGATGATCTCGAGCAGCGAGTCGAGCTCGTCCGGTGACCGGCGCAGGTTCTCGGTGGACAACAGGTAGATGGTGGCCATCTCGACGCCGGCCATGTCACACCACGTGAGCAGCTCCGCGATCTTGAGCGCACCCATCCGGTGCCCGTGGCTGACGTCGGTGAAGCCGTTCTCCCGGGCCCAGCGACGATTGCCGTCGCACATCACGGCTACGTGCCGAGGGTGCTGAGCGCCCTCGAGCTGACGCAGCAGGCGCCTCTCGTAGAGCGTGTACAGCAGACCGCGAGCCTTCACCCAGCTCCCCACTTCGACAGAATTGTTCAGCAGGTGATCACCCTACGCCCGCAGTACGACGCGATCGGCGTGACCGACTCGTCACCGCGCCGCATGATGGTTCCGTGGCGTACGGGGTACCCGGCTCCGACCGCACACGAGAGAACAGGAGCAGTCATGACTGTTGTCCGGGACACCACGGCGAGCGTCGATGCCGTGTGGAACGTGCTCTCCGACGGGTGGAGCTACGCGACGTGGGTGGTGGGCGCCTCGCGCATCCGCGCCGTCGACCCCGAGTTCCCCGCGCCCGGCTCGCGGATCCACCATTCGGTCGGGCTGTGGCCCGCCGTGCTGAACGACGAGACGCGGGTACTGAGCATGACGGAGGGACACGAGGTGACACTCGAAGCGCGCGGGATGCCGGCAGGCAAGGCGACGATCGTCCTGCGCCTGACGCCGCGAGGCTCGGGGTGCCGGATCGAGATGATCGAGCACGCTCGGACCCTTCCGTTCTCGCTCGTTCCCGAGTCGGTCCAGCACGCACTCGTGTATCCCCGCAACACCGAGGCGACACGGCGACTCGCGCTGCTGGCCGAGCGTTCCGCGGTTCCCCGATGACGACCACGACGGTGGACGCCGTCGTGATCGGAGCGGGCCACAACGGACTCGTCGCGGCGTCCGTGCTCGCCGACGCAGGATGGGACGTCGTCGTCCTGGAGTCCGCCCCGGTGCCCGGCGGCGCGGTCCGCAGCGCCGAGCTCACCCCGGGATACGTGAGCGACCTGTTCAGTGCCTTCTATCCCCTCGGTGCGTCGTCCCCGGCGTTCACGGCGCTCGAGCTCGACCGCCACGGACTCCGCTGGACCCACTCACCCGTCGTCTTCGGTCACCCGCGCTCGCCCGACGACGAGGACGCCCCGGTGGTCCACCACGATCCCGAGGACACCGCCGCCATGCTGGCGGAGCACGATCCGCGCGACGGCGAGGCGTGGATGTACGTGGTGGACCAGTGGAACCGGATCCGCGATCCTCTGCTGCACTCGCTGTTCGGCAGCTCCTTCCCGCCTGTCAAGGGTGCCGCGACGCTCTTCCGGCGCCTCGGGACCGCGGAGACACTGCGGTTCCTGCGCTTCGCAGTACTCCCGGCCCGGGCGATGGCGCACGAGTTGTTCCACAGCGAGGCGGCGCGATGCCTGCTGCTCGGCAACGCCATGCATGCCGACGTCCCCACCGACGCACCCGCGAGCGGCATCATGGGCTACCTGCTGACGATGCTCGCGCAGGATGTCGGCTACCCCGTCCCGGTCGGCGGTGCGCAGGAGCTGACCAGCGCGCTCGTGCGCCGTGCCGAGAGCGCCGGGGCGCGGGTCGTCTGCGGAACCGAGGTGACCTCGATCGACGTCTCCGGCGGTGTCGCCCGCGGCGTGCGGACGGCAGGCGGCGACACGTACGTCGCACGGCGAGCCGTCGTCGCAGACGTGTCCGCTCCCGCGCTGTACGGCTCGCTGTTGCCGCGGGACGCGGTTCCCGCCCGGGTGCACAGCGATCTCGAGAAGTTCGAGTGGGACACCCCGGTGGTGAAGATCAACTACGCGCTCGACTCCCCGATCCCGTGGCGCTCGAAGAGTCTGAACGAGGCGGGCACGGTGCACGTCGGCGCAGACGACGACGGTCTGGTGCGATGGAACGCCGACCTGGTGACAGGCCGCATCCCGGAGCGGCCGTTCATGCTGTTCGGTCAGATGACGACCGCGGACGCCACCCGCTCCCCGGCCGGGACGGAGAGCGCATGGGCGTACACACACCTCCCCCGCGGTGTGACGGACGACGCCTCGGGCGACCTGCTCGCCGAGCGGGTCGACACCGTCCTCGAGGAGTACGCGCCCGGGTTCGCGGCGTCGATCGTCGGCAAGCACGTCCAGCGGCCGGGCGACCTGACAGCGGACGACGCCAACCTGTTCGGTGGCGCGGTGAACGGCGGAACGTCGCAACTGCAGCAGCAGTTGGTGTTCCGGCCCGTTCCCGGACTCGGACGTACGGAGACTCCCGTCGGTCGGTTGTTCCTCGGGAGCGCGTCCGCCCATCCGGGCGGCGGCGTGCACGGGGCACCCGGACTGGCTGCGGCGAGGGCCGCGTTGGCGAGCGACGGTGTGCGCGGATGGGTTCACCGCAAGACGATCAGTGCCCTGATGGATCTGACACTCGGTGACCGCTAGTTCGGCCACGGTCGGAGCGCGAACCTACGGTACCGTAGGTTCGTGACTGTCTTCGGGCTCGACGAACTGCCGGTGAAGCCGCGCATGCGCGGATGGATCCACCTGTACGCCTTCGGGGTGTCGGTGGTCTGCGGGATCGTGCTCGTGGTGCTCGCCTACTCGGCGGTGTCCGTCCGGGCCGGTCTCGCGATCACTGTCTACGCCGTCGCGACGTGCGGTCTCTTCGGAGTGAGCGCGACATACCACCGCGTCCACTGGCAGACCGTGCGCAGCCGGACGTGGATGAAGCGCGCCGATCACTCGATGATCTTCCTGTTCATCGCCGGCAGTTACACGCCGTTCGCAGTGCTCGGGCTGCCGAGCCGCACCGGCACCATCGTACTGATCGTGGTGTGGGCCGGTGCGCTGGCCGGAGTGACGCTGAAGATGCTGTGGCCCACGGCCCCTCGCTGGCTGGGCGTGCCCCTGTATCTCGTGCTGGGCTGGGCCATCGTGCCGGTCGCGGGCGAACTCACCCATCGTGTGGGCGTCGGACCGATGGCACTGCTGGTGGCGGGCGGCGTGTTCTACAGCATCGGCGCGATTCTCTACGCAACGAAGTGGCCCAACCCGTGGCCCACCACGTTCGGCCATCACGAGTTCTTCCACGCCGCGACGGTCGTCGCCGCGGTGTGCCACTACATCGCCGTGTGGCTGGTGCTCTTCACCTGATCCGGCGTCACCGGACCAGGAGTGCGGTCAGGTCCTCGGGGTCGGTGACCGGTCGGTCGCACACGAAGCCGTGACACACGTACGCGGCCGACTCGCCGCTCACCAGCAGGCGATCCGCGAGCAGCGGGACCGAGTCGGGCGGACCCGCGACCACCACCGTGCCGCCGGCGGCAACGCGGCGGGCGGTGCGTACGAGGTCGTCGTCGACCGACTCCGTGGCGATCGCCACCTGCACCGGTCCCGCCACCGCGGCTTCCGCGACGGTCAACCAGTGGCCGGCTGACCGGGGTGCCCGCTCGAGCAGGATCGACGCTCGCGCCAGCGACCTGTCCGCCGCCGCACCGAAGCGCGAGGAGTTCTCGCTGGACGCGGCCACCGTCAGCAGAGCCTCGGTGATCAGTGCCGCTCCGGACGGGGTCGCGTTGTCGAGTGGATCGCGAGGCCGGGTCACGAGCGTCTCCGCGTCGTCGGCGGTGTCGAACCAGCTGCCCGGCTGCTCAGGATCGGCGAAGTGGTCGAGCGCGACGTCGAGTACCTCCTCCGCCGCCGTCAGCCAGCGCGCCTCCCCGGTCGCCTGGTGCAGCGCGGCCAGAGCGACGGCGAGTGCGCCGTGATCCTCCGCGATGGCCGCCGCATCGCCCACGACGCCGCCCAGGGACGCACGCCGTAGTCGGCCGTCGACGCGGTGCAGGTCCAGGATGCGGTCCGCGCAGCGTGCTGCCGCATCGACCCAGTTGCGGTACCCCAGCGCGGCGCCGCCCTCGGCCAGCGCCGTGATCGCGAAGCCGTTCCAGGCGGTCACCACCTTGTCGTCGCGCCCCGGCTGAGGACGCGTGGCACGCGACGCGGCCAGTGCTGCGCGCATGCGTGCGAAACGCTCGGGGTCCGTCGGTTCGGCCCGCAACTGCAACACGGACGCCCCCTCCTCGAACGTGCCCGTGTCGGTCACCCCGAACACCTGCGCGGCCCGGGCCCCGTCCTCGTCGCCCAGTACCTCGACCAGCTGCGCGGGTGTCCACGCGTAGGTCAGACCCTCCACCCCGTCGGTGTCGGCGTCCAGGGCGGAGGCGAAGCACCCGTCGTCCGTGCCGAGATCGCGCAGGAGGAAGTCGGCGGTGTCGACGGCCACACGATGAGCGAACGCATCGCCGCGGCGCGCCAGGTGAGCGTAGAAGCGCAGCAGCAACGCGTTGTCGTAGAGCATCTTCTCGAAGTGCGGCACCACCCAGTCCGCATCGACGGAGTACCGAGCGAAACCGCCCCCGAGCTGGTCGTACATCCCGCCGCGGGCCATGGCGTCGGCGGTACGGCCCACCGCGGCGCGCGCGGGCTCCGACCCGGTGCGCTCGACGTGGCGGAGCAGCCCCTCCACGAGAGACGACGGTGGGAACTTCGGTGCTCCGCCGAAGCCGCCGCGCGGCACGTCCTCGTCCGCCAGGACGCGCGCCACCGCCTCGTCGAGCAGGGCGGCGTCGACGATTCGGTCGCCCTCCGGAATGCCCGCGGCGGTCCTGCGCAGTTCGGCGACCACCGAGGCCGACGCCTGCTGCACCTCGTCACGACGGGTGCGCCACGTCTCGGAGATGGCCTCGAGCAGCTGCGTGAACGACGGCATCCCCTGCCGAGGTGTGGGCGGGAAGTAGGTGCCGCAGTAGAACGGTTCCGCGTCGGGGGTGAGGAACGCCGTCATCGGCCAACCGCCCTGACCCGTCATCGCGACCGTCGCGTTCATGTAGACGGCGTCGATGTCGGGGCGTTCCTCGCGGTCGACCTTGATGCACACGAAGTTCGCGTTCATGATCTCCGCGATGGCGTCGTTCTCGAACGACTCGTGTGCCATCACGTGACACCAGTGACACGCCGAGTAGCCCACCGACAGCAGGACCGGGACGTCTCGTTCGCGAGCCCACGCCAGGGCGTCGTCACCCCACTGCTGCCAGTGCACGGGATTGTCGGCGTGCTGACGCAGGTAGGGGCTCGTCGAGTCGGACAGGGTGTTGCGCTCACGGGTGGCCACCCCTGCAGTGTCCCCCGTGACACCCGGCGCAATCACCGCTCGGGTCGCAAACCCCTCACCGCTCGGGTCGGAAGCCTCCGCGGTCCGTGCCCTCGTCCGCCGCCTGGTCCGGCGTCGGATCCTCCGGCTCGAAGGACGCCGGGAGCTTCTTGAAGTGCGCGTTCATCGACCGCACCAACAGGGCGGTACCGATGAGCAACAGCACGATGATGACGAGACCGACGGGTGACGCCTTACCGAACTCGGGCCCGGTGTTGTTCTGCGCCAGCATGATCGACGCGCTGAGCACGGTCATCTAGGACTCGATCCCGGCGAACAGGTCGGTCTCGGGCAGCGACGTGCGCACGCGGGTCCGCGCGAGCTCGTACTCCTCGGTCGGCCACAGCTTCTTCTGAACGTCGACCGGGACCGCGAAGAAGCGGCCGTTCGGATCGATCTGGGTGCGGTGCGCACGCAGTGCGTCGTCACGCTGCTGGAAGTAGTCCGCGCACTCCACCTGGGTGGTGACGCGCTCCATGATCTCGCCGCGATCCTTCGGCCACTGCGCGAGCCATTCCGTGAACGGCCCCTCCTGACCGGAGGCGATCATCTCGTCGTCGAACAACTGCATGCGCTGGCGGATGAAGCCGTGGGAGTAGTAGAGCTTCGAGACCTCCCACGCCTCGCCCGTTCCGGGGAACTGCTCGGGATCGCCGGCCGCCTCGTACGCGGCGACCGACACCTCGTGGCAGCGGATGTGGTCGGGGTGGGGGTAGCCACCCTTCTCGTCGTAGGTCGTCATGACGTGCGGCTTGAAGTCGCGCACCACGCGCACCAGAGCCTCGGTCGACTCCTCGAGCGGCACCAGCGCGAAGCATCCCTCGGGAAGCGGCGGCAGCGGATCTCCCTCCGGCAGACCGGAGTCCACGAACCCCAGCCACGTCTGCTGCACCCCGAGAATGGCTGCGGCAGCGGCCATCTCCTCCTTGCGCACCTCGGACATGCGCTCGCGCACACCGGGGATGTCCATGGCCGGGTTGAGGATGTCGCCGCGCTCACCGCCGGTGAGCGTGACCACCAGCACCTCGTTGCCCTCGGCCGCGTAACGCGCCATGGTGGCAGCGCCCTTGGAGGACTCGTCGTCGGGATGGGCGTGCACTGCCATCAGTCGCAGTCCGCTCACGTGTGCCTCACTTCAACTATCGGTGGTGCTCCGGTTCCGGTCCGGGCACCTCCAATAGTTCCACTTCGTCCGGTACCCCGCCGAGGCGGTACCGGGTCCGCGAGTAAGTTCGACGGCGATGTCCACCACGCCGCAGAGTCTCCCCGAGGGTCGCTACCCCACCAGTCGGGGAATCGCCCCGTCCCGTGTCCTCGCCGTGGCTCTGACGCTGCTGGTCATCGCGCTGGGCGTGGCCGTCGCCTACCTCGGATACACCAAGTTCACCACCCCCGACGTCGACGGGACCATGGTGTCGTTCGACATCGTCGGCGAGGACCGCGTCGACGTACGCCTGAACGTGACCAGGGACGACCCGTCCCAGCCCGCGGTCTGCATCATCCGATCGCGATCGCGCGACGGAACCGAGACCGGGCGACGCGAAGTACTGATCCCGGCGTCCGAGAACGGCACCGAGGACGTCCGCAGCTTCGTGATCACCTCGGCCGCGCCGGGCCTCGCCGACCTCTACGGATGCAGCCTCGACGTGCCGGAACATCTCACACCTCGGTGACCGTCGGGTGCCGACCAAGAAACCACGAAGTTCTTTCGTGGTAAAATCGCTTCGTACACGGCTCACCCAGTGGGGCCGTGTATTGCTGCATTGACGGGCGTAACGCGAGCACTCGAGCCAAGGGCCGTTCGCATCGACCGCGTTCCGCCCCGGCGGAACGCCCTGCTCGTGACGGAGCTCGCGCACCAGCGCGGGCTCTCTTTCACGTGTGGGCTCGGTGACACCACCGCACGCCGCCTACGAATACCGGAGCCGAACGGCTCTGAAGAACACGAGGGAGTGATCGAGATGAGCGAGACCCAGGTGACCTGGCTGACCCAGGAGTCGCACGACAGGCTCAAGGGCGAACTCGACCAGCTCATCGCCAACCGACCCGTCATCGCCGCGGAGATCAACGAGCGACGGGAAGAGGGCGACCTCAAGGAGAACGGTGGATACCACGCCGCCCGCGAGGAGCAGGGCCAGCAGGAGGCGCGTATCCGCCAGCTGCAGGAGCTGCTGAACAACGCCAAGGTCGGCGAGGCTCCCACCCAGTCGGGCGTCGCGCTCCCCGGGTCGGTCGTCAAGGTCTACTACGACGGTGACGAGTCCGATTCCGAGACGTTCCTCATCGCCACGCGTGAGGAGGGCGCACGGGACGGCAAGCTCGAGGTCTACTCCCCCAACTCGCCCCTCGGCGGCGCATTGATCGACGCCAAGGTCGGCGACACGCGCGAGTACTCGCTGCCCAACGGCAAGACCATGAAGGTCACGCTCGCGAGCGCGGAGCCGTACCACAACTGATCTCGCACGACGCATGTCGTTCGGCCCCGCACGTTCGCGTACGGGGCCGAACTCCGTTTCCCATCCGTGTGGCCGCCGGGCTCGAAGCCCTGGTGTAACAGGCACGCGCTCGCCGAGCGATGAACGCCATGGAGGTGCCACCAGATGAGTCTCGCCACGAAGGCATTCGCAGGGTTCGACATCGACGACCGCCACGTGCGGGTGGTCGTCACCGACGCGGCCGTGATCACCGATGCGGCAGCCGCGGCGCGCACCGCCCTGGACACGTGGCTCGACATCGTCTCGCTCACCCGTGCGGACTCCGAACTGCAGCGACTGAACCGCTCCTTCGGCCGGACCGTGCGCGTCTCCCCTGCTCTGGCGGACCAGGTGCGACACGCCCTCGCCGCCGCGGACCTGACGGCCGGCGCCGTCGATCCGCTCCGCAGCTCGGGCACGGACACTCACGAGGCCATCGAGATAGACGGACTCGGCATGCGCCTTCCCGGCTGGGCCACAGTCGATCTGGACGCGACAGCGCTCGCCGTGGTCGTGGAGCGCATCGCCGCGACGATCGCACGCCGCTTCGCCTGCGGGGCACTGGTGTCGGTGTCGGGTGCGAACTCGACCGACACCGACATTGCCGTCGCCGGGCCGGAACCCGTTCGTGGATGGCAGATCTCGGTGATCGACGGCTCGGCGGAACGCCTCGTTCCGATCGCCTCGGGAACCACGATGGTGACCACCACGGGCACCACCACGGCCACGGTGGCCGCGTCCTCCCCCGTGGTGGCAGCCGCGCTGTCGCGCGCCGCGGCAGCGGGCGCCGACGCGCTGGTCGATCGCGCCGCCGACCACGCCTCCGCCGCGGTCTTCATCGCCGCCTGATCACTCCTGAACTTCGGCGTCGTATCCGGCGGCCGCGAGACCCGACAGCACGGCGGCGCGGTGATCCGGGCCCCGGGTCTCCAGGGTCATCATGATCTCGACCTCGTCCATCGCCAGCCGCCCTGCCGTGCGCGCGTGCACCACGTCGACCACACTCGCGGCCGTGTCGCGTGCCACGCCGAGCACCCCCACCAGGCCACCCGGGCGGTCGGGGATGACGATGCGCACCGTCAGATAGCGACCCGCCGCTCGCAACCCGTGCGCGACGACGTGTGTCAGCAGGAGCGGATCGATGTTGCCGCCGGACAGGACGGCGACGATCGGCCCGTCACCGTGGAACTGTTCGGGATGGTCCATGAGCGCAGCGACGGCTGCCGCTCCGGCGGCTTCGACGATGAGTTTGGCGCGCTCCATACACAGCAGCAGTGCCCGCGACAGCGCGTCCTCGCTGACGGTGAGCACGCGGTCCACCATCTCGGTGACGTGTGCGAAGGGGACCGCCCCGGGACGCCCCACGGCGATACCGTCGGCCATCGTCGACATCCGTTCGGCAGAGATCGGCATACCGGCCTCGAGCGATCCGGGCCACGCGGCTGCCTGTTCCGCCTGGACCCCGACGATGCGAATGTCCTTGCCGCTCAACGCGACGGCAGCGGCGATGCCGGCGACGAGACCGCCGCCGCCGGTCGGCACCACGATGGTGCCCACATCGGGCATCTGGTCGAGAATCTCGACGCCGACCGTGGCCTGGCCCGCGACCACGTCGATGTGATCGAACGGGTGGATCAGCACGGCGCCGGTCTCGTCGGCGAAGGCCATGGCCGCCAGGAGAGCCTCGTCGATGGTGGTGCCCACCTGGTGAATGGTGGCCCCGTACGCCTTGGTGGCCACCAACTTCGGCAGCGGCGCACCGTTCGGCATGAACACCGTCGACGCGGCCCCGAGTTCCGACGCCGCCCACGCGACGCCCTGCGCGTGATTGCCGGCACTGGCCGCGACCACCCCACGAGCGCGCTCCTCGTCGGTCAGACCCGCGATCCGGTTGTACGCACCCCGCGGCTTGAACGATCCGGTGCGCTGCAGGTTCTCGCACTTGAGCCACACCTGGCGGTCGGTGCGATCGGACAGGACACGGGACGCCACGAGGGGTGTGCGGCGCATGACCGGGGCGAGCAGCGCGGTGGCGCGGTCCAGCCGGTCGGCGGTGAGGAGATCCATGGCTGGAACCCTAAACCCGAATGCTCCTAGGCGAGCGTCAGGCGAGCGCCTGTTCTATGTCGCCCACCAGGTCGGCGGCGTCCTCGATGCCGACGGACAGGCGCACCAGGTCGTCCGGCACCTCGAGCAGCGAGCCGGCGGTGGAGGCGTGGGTCATGGCGCCGGGATGCTCGATCAACGACTCGACGCCGCCCAACGACTCGGCGAGAGTGAAGATCTCGGTGCGCGCGCAGAGGTCGAGCGCCGCCTGGCGGCCACCCTTCAGACGGACCGACACCATGCCGCCGAACCGACGCATCTGCTTGGCGGCGACGGCGTGGGACGGGTGGCTCTCGGATCCCGGGTAGATGACCGAGGAGACGGCGGGGTGACCCGTCAGCAGCTCGACGATCTTCTCGGCGTTGTCGCTGTGCCGCTCCATGCGCAGGGCGAGCGTCTTGATGCCGCGCAGTGTCAGGAACGCGTCGAATGGTCCGGGAACACCGCCGGCGCCGTTCTGCAGGAAGGCGAACGACGCGTCCAGTTCCTCGTCGTTGCACACGAGGGCGCCGCCGACGACGTCGGAGTGTCCACCGATGTACTTGGTCGTCGAGTGCAGCACCACGTCGGCACCGAGCGTGAGGGGCTGCTGCAGGTACGGCGACGCGAACGTGTTGTCGACGACGATCTTCGCGCCCGCCTCGTGTGCGACGCCCGACAGAGCCTCGATGTCGCCGACGTTGAGCAGCGGATTGGTGGGCGTCTCGACCCAGACCAGCTTCGTGTTGGGGCGAATGGCCTCGCGCACGGCGTCGACGTCCGACACCGCGGCCACCGAGTACTCGATGCCCCACTGGGTGAACACCTTGTCGATGAGCCGGAAGGTGCCGCCGTACGCGTCGTTCGGGATCACGAGGTGGTCGCCCGGGCGCAGCGACGCCCGCAGGAGGGCGTCCGTCGCGGCCATGCCCGAGGAGAACGCGCGACCGTAGTGGCCGTTCTCGAGGGCTGCCAGGTTGGCCTCGAGCGGACGCCGGGTCGGGTTGCCGGTGCGGGCGTACTCGAACCCGCTGCGCATACCACCCACGCCGTCCTGGGCGAAGGTGGAGCTCGCGTAGATCGGGACGTTGACCGCACCGGTCAGCGGGTCGGGCTCGTACCCGGCGTGCACCGCGCGAGTGGAGAACCCCTGCCAGGACGTCGTGTCGGACTTGCTGCGCTGCTCACTCATGCGCACCAGCCTAACGAGCGGGCAGGCCGGAGGCCGGTCGGGATGGGTCAGTAGTTCCGTGTGTCAGGACGCGGTGGTGACGAATCCGAGGAGATCGTGGCGGGTGATGACGCCGACCGGCTTGCCGTCGTCGACGACCATGACGGCGTCGGTGTCGCCGAGCGTCTTCGTCGCGGCCGAGACCGGCTCACCGGCGCCGATGAGCGGGAACGGCGCACTCATGTGCGTCTTCACGGCGTCGGACAGGTTCGCCCGGCCCTCGAACACGGCACTGAGCAGATCGCGCTCGCTGACACTGCCCGCGACCTCGCCCGCCATGACCGGCGGCTCGGCGCCGACGACCGGCATCTGGGAGACGCCGTACTCGCGCAGGATCTCGATGGCGTCGCGCAGCGTCTCGGACGGGTGCGTGTGCACGAGGTCGGGCAGTGCGCCGGACTTGCCGCGCAGCACGTCACCGACGGTGGGCTCGGCGGTGCCGCCGTCGAGCCGGGTGCGCAGGAAGCCGTAGGAGCTCATCCACTTGTCGTTGAAGATCTTGCCGAGGTAGCCGCGACCACCGTCGGGCAGCAGGACGACGACGAGGGCGTCCGGGCCCTCGCGCTCGGCCACCTGCAGCGCGGCGACCATGGCCATACCGCAGGATCCGCCGACCAGCAGGCCCTCCTCGCGGGCCAGGCGACGCGTCATCTCGAACGAGTCGGCGTCGGACACGGCGATGATCTCGTCCGGGATCGACGGGTCGTACGCGCTGGGCCAGAAGTCCTCGCCCACGCCCTCGACGAGGTACGGCCGACCGGTCCCGCCCGAGTAGACGGAACCCTCGGGATCGGCACCGATGATCTTCACCGCACCGCCCGACATCTCCTTGAGGTAGCGACCGGTTCCGGTGATGGTGCCGCCGGTACCGACGCCGGCGACGAAGTGCGTGATCTTGCCGTCCGTGTCGTTCCAGATCTCGGGTCCGGTGGTCTCGTAGTGGCTCTGCGGACCACCCGGATTGGCGTACTGGTTGGGCTTCCAGGCACCGTCGATCTCGCGCACGAGGCGGTCCGAGACGCTGTAGTAGCTGTCCGGATCCTCGGGGGCGACCGCGGTGGGGCACACGACGACCTGCGCGCCGTAGGCACGTAGGACGTTGCGCTTGTCCTCGCCGACCTTGTCGGGGCACACGAAGACGCACTTGTAGCCGCGCTGCTGTGCGACGAGGGCCAGGCCGACTCCGGTGTTGCCGGAGGTGGGCTCGACGATGGTGCCGCCGGGCTTCAGTTCACCGGACGCCTCGGCCGCCTCGATCATCTTGACGGCGATGCGGTCCTTCGAACTGCCACCGGGATTGAGGTACTCCACCTTGGCGGCGAGGAGTGCGGACCCGGGGGCGACGACGGTGTTCAGCTTCACCAGCGGGGTGTTGCCGATGAGGTCGACGACGCTGTTTGCAATGCGCATGCGTCCATCCTCCCAGATGTCCGGACGGACACCCACCGAGCCTGGTCGCGCTGCGGCGATCGCACTGCACGGCACCACCGTCGGCGCACCTAGAATCGGACAGGTGAGCGGAGGTGCGATGCAGCAGGGCGGCTCGGGTCGCGGTGGGTGGCGACAGGCAGCGGTGGCGGGAGCCGCCACCGTCGTCGCGGGATCCGGCGCGGGAACGCTGTCCTGGGCCGCGTACCGGCACCTGCTGGCGCAGGCGGCCGCTGCCCGGACCGTGATCGGCCGCAGCACGGACCGGCCGCCCGAGGCCGACGGTGTGTACGCCCCGGGTGCGCGCGTCCCGCAGCGGTGGCGCCCCGGCGTGCAGTCCGACCTGCACCTGATGATCTTCGGCGACTCGACGGCGGCCGGCATGGGCTGCGTCGTCGCGGACGAGGTGCCGGGCGTGCTGATCGCGCGGGGTCTCGCCGACGAGAGCGGGAAGCGGATCCGGTTGAGCACCAAGGCCATTCCCGGCGCGACATCCAAGGGACTCGAGGGTCAGGTCGATGCGATGCTGGTCGCCCACCACGACCGGCCCGACGCTGCCGTCGTCTTCATCGGCGCTAACGACGTCACCAAGAAGCATGCGGTGGCGGCCTCGGCCGAGCGTCTGCGTACCGCGGTGCGTCGCCTGCGGGCGGAGGGCACCGTCGTGGTCGTCGGAACGTGCCCGGATCTCGGTGTCGTCACCGCCATCCCGCAGCCGCTCCGCGCTGTCGTGCGGACGTGGGGCCACCGACTCGCGCGGGCTCAGACGTCGGCGACGCTCGCCGCTGGCGGCCACCCCGTCGCGCTGGCGGATCTGCTCGCCCCGGAGTTCCTCGCGGCACCGGAGCGGATGTTCTCGGCCGACCGTTTCCATCCGTCCGCGGCCGGATACGAACTCGCTGCCCAGCAGATCCTGCCCGTGCTGGCGGCCGCGCTGGGCGAATGGGCGGGCGGCCCCCTGCCGACGCTGCCCACGGTGTCGGACGTCGCCGAGCAGCGTCGCCTCGTCTCCCGCCTCACCGCCTCGGCCAACCGCCACGTGTCGCGGCTACGGCCGCGAGACGCCCTGCAGTGACCGGGGGCCCACCGGACGAGAGTTACCCTCCAGTCATATCGTCGCCAACCCCAGGAGTCCTCCCATGCCAGAAGCAGTGATCGTGTCCGTGGCCCGTTCGCCCATCGGGCGCGCGATGAAGGGGTCGCTCGTCAGCATGCGTCCCGACGACCTCGCAGCGCAGATGGTCAAGGCAGCCCTCGACAAGGTGCCCGCCCTCGACCCCACCATGATCGACGACCTCCTCATGGGCTGCGGCCTCCCCGGCGGCGAGCAGGGATTCAACATCGGCCGCAACGTCGCCATCCAGCTCGGCTACGACTTCCTCCCCGGCACCACCATCACCCGCTACTGCTCCTCGTCGCTGCAGACCACCCGCATGGCACTGCACGCCATCAAGGCCGGCGAGGGCGACGTGTTCATCTCCGCCGGAGTCGAGACCGTCTCCCGCTTCGTCAAAGGCAACTCCGACTCCTACCCGGACACCCAGAACCCCATCTACGCCGACGCCCAGGCCCGCACCGAGAAGATCGCCGAGGGTGGCCAGACCTGGTCCGACCCCCGCGAGAACGGCAACCTCCCCGACGCCTACATCGCGATGGGCCAGACCGCGGAGAACGTCGCCCAGCTCACCGGCATCAGCCGTGAGGAGCAGGACCACTGGGGCGTCCGCAGCCAGAACCGCGCCGAGGAAGCCATCGCCAAGGGCCACTTCGAGAACGAGATCACCCCGGTCACGCTGCCCGACGGCACCGTCGTCAGCACCGACGACGGCCCCCGCGCCGGCACCACCTACGAGAAGATCTCGCAGCTCAAGCCGGTCTTCCGCCCGGACGGCACCATCACCGCCGGCAACGCCTGCCCGCTGAACGACGGCGCCGCGGCACTGGTGATCATGTCCGACACCAAGGCCAAGGAACTCGGCCTGACCCCGCTCGCCCGCGTCGTGTCCACCGGCGTCTCGGGCCTCTCGCCCGAGATCATGGGCCTCGGCCCCATCGAGGCGTCGAAGAAGGCGCTCGCGCTCGCCGGCAAGACCATCGACGACATCGACCTGGTCGAGATCAACGAAGCCTTCGCCGTCCAGGTGATCGGCTCCGCACGGGAACTGAAGATCGACGAGGACAAGCTCAACGTCTCCGGCGGCGCCATCGCCCTCGGCCACCCCTTCGGCATGACCGGTGCCCGCATCACCGCAACCCTGCTCAATAACCTGCGCGCCCACGACAAGCAGTTCGGTCTCGAGACCATGTGCGTCGGCGGCGGACAAGGCATGGCCATGGTGCTCGAGCGCCTCAGCTGAGTCGTCCCGCACACAGCGAACAGCCCCCGCCTTCCGAGAGAAGGACGGGGGCTGTCAGCTGTGACGACTACCGCTGGAACTAGTCGTTGTTGAAGTAGCTCAGCAGTCGCAGGATCTCGACGTACAGCCAGACCAGGGTGATGGTCAGACCGAGCGCGACGCCCCAGGCAGCCTTCTCCGGTGCCTGGGCACGGATCAGCTGGTCGGCGGAGTCGAAGTCGAGTAGGAAGCTGAACGCGGCGATGCCGATGCAGACGAGGCTGAAGATGATGGCGACGGTGCCGCCGTCACGCAGTCCGAGCCCGCCGGGGGTGAAGAAGCTGGCGACCAGGTTGCCGAGCATGAGCACGACGACACCGATGAGGGCGCCGACGACCATGCGGGTGAGGCGCGGCGTGACACGGATGGCGCCGGTCTTGTAGACGACGAGCATGCCGAAGAAGACGCCGAAGGTGCCGAGCACGGCCTGGGCGATGAGCGCACTGCCGCCGACGCCGCCGAAGCTGATGTCGGTGAACATGAGCGACAGGGCACCGAGGAACACGCCCTCGAAGGCCGCGTACGCGAGCACCAGGGGCGCGCTGTCCATCTTGCGGCCGAACGTCGCCACGAGGACGAGGACGAAGCCGATGAGTCCGCCGCCGATGACGAACATCGGGGCCAGGCCGGGGTTGTTGCTCGCGAGCACGTAGGACGCGATGGCGAACACCGTCAGGACACCGAGGGTGGTGGCCGTCTTGGTGACGACGTCGTCGATCGTCATCGCACGCTGCTGCGGACCGGTCTGGTACGGCTGCGGCTGTCCCTGCGGGGAGCCGTACTGCTGGGTGACCGCACCGGCACCGGCGGCGGCCGAACCGAAGGAGGCATATCCGCCTCCCGCCTGCTTGGGCAGATTGCGGAACACCGGGTTGCTGGAAGTGCGCACCGTGTCTCATCCCTTTCGTGTGGTGGAGCCTGTGTATCTCTCAACGTTCGGATGCGACGGAAAAGTTCCCATCGGACAAAACGGACTGTACCGGGCGGACGTCGCCGTTCCCCCAGCGCAGTACCGCATCAGTACACACGGTCGGCGCACGTTTGTCCGCTCACGTTTGTCGCTCGGGCGATCCGGGCACCTTCTTCCTCATGAGCATCGAAGACGGACCCGGAGACACGCTGGACCAGAGTGAGAGTCTCGACTCGGACGAGATCCGAGGCACGGACGACGTCGACGACGTGGTCACCCCGCCGGACTCGTGGACCGAGGCCGACAAGTTCGGCACCACCGAACGCGAGGCGCGTGAGGGTGAGAGCCTCGACCAGAAGCTGGCCGAGGAAGTGCCGGACGTCCCGCTGGAGGAGGAACTCGACGTCCCCGTGGCGGCGACACCAGACGACGATCTGACCGAGGAACTGGTGGACCGAGTCGTCGACAGCGACGACGAGAACGACTACATCGCGGACGCCACGGAGGACGACGGCACCGACGGCGCCGCCGTGAAGGACGCGGACGTGGTGGACGGAGTCGTGGTGGAGAACTCCGCGACGCACCGCGGCCAGATCGACGGTACCCCCGAGGACGCGGGCTCCTACTTCGACTGAGTCACGTCCGCCTGACTTGTGCGGCCGACACATTCACCGTCACCTGATCGACCGGGTGACGGTGAATTTGTCGTTGCGGCCCATCACCTCCGTCGGCCCGACCATGCGCGCGAGCATGGAGCGGAACCGCAAGTGTGAGTTGTGCACCGCCCACAGTTCGCCGCCGGGGCGCAGGACGGTCCGCGCGGCCGCGAACAGTTTCTCCGCTCCCCCGGTGTGCACGGCCGCGTTCTCGTGGAACGGTGGATTGCACAGGATCACGTCGGCGGTCGCGGGCGCCTCCGACGCCATGGCGTCGTCCCGACGCGCCGTGACCCGCACGCCGGACGCCTCCGCCGTGGCCGCCGCCGAGGCCACCGCCGCGGCCGAGCGGTCTGTGGCGACCACCTCCGCGTCCGGCCGCAGGCGCGCGGCGAGGACCGCGAGAATGCCGGTCCCGCACCCCAGATCGACGATGCGGCGCGCGTCGGGCGACATCCGGTCGAGGAACGTGCACAGGTACCGGGTGCCGATGTCCAGCCGGTCCCCGGAGAAGACGGCACCGTGGGCGACCACGGTGAGGTCCAGATCGGCGAGGACGGTCGACACGGGGTACGTCGCGCTCTCGCGAGGCAGCGGCCCGGTCGCCACCAACCCGCGGGACTTCTGCGCCGCGCGGGTGGCCGCCACGTCGGTGAAGTTCGCGGCGAGCACGTCGTTCATCGACCGACTCATGTGTTTGAGTCGACCCGCCGAGATGACGCGGACCGACGGATCCGCCCAGCGGGCAACGGCTTCGGCGATCTCGGTGAGCTCGGCGAGGGCGCGGGGAAGCTGCAGCAGCACCACGGTCGCACCGTCGAGCAACTCTCGATCCAACGCGTGGTTCGTGTAGACGTCGCCGAAGCCGAGCGCGCCGGCGTTGCGGGCCAGCGCGAGCTCGGAGGTGAGGGGATCCTGGTGCACGCGAATGCCGGCGAGGCCGTGCGCGGCGGCGGTACCGAGGGTCAGCGCGCCGTACCGGTCGCCGATCACCGCGACCGACCCGGGCTCGGCGGTGGAGGTCGACTCCGCGGCCTCGGCCAGGATCAACCGGTCGGAGGCGTCGACGGCGTGGAGATTGGGCGCCTCGACATCGGGTGAGCGACGGAGCGCGCCGAGAACATGGTCCGGATCCTGCATCGTCGCAGTCTCTCACTCCCACCGAACCTTGCTTGAATCCCGACGTCAGCGGGCATCATCGACCCATGGGACTCACAGTGGCAGTGACCGGCCCGACCGGCGAGATCGGCATGTCGGCGGTGGACGCGCTCGAGCGCGATCCGGCCGTGGACCGCATCCTCGGCATGGCGCGACGACCGTTCGACGTGGACGAGCACGGCTGGACCAAGACGGAGTACCGGCAGGGCGACATACTCGATCGTGAGGCGGTGGACGCCTTCGTCGCCGAGGCGGATGTCGTGGTGCACCTCGCCTTCCTCATCATGGGATCGCGTGCCGAGAGTTCACGGATCAACCTGGCCGGGACTCGCACCGTCTTCGAGGCGACGGTGGCCGCCGCGCGGCCGACACGGCTCGTCTACACCTCGTCCGTCGCCGCGTACGGCTATCACTCGGACAACCGGGTGCCGCTGACCGAGGACACGCCGACGCGCGGATCGAAGGAGCACTACTACTCCGAGCAGAAGGCCGAACTCGAGGAGGTCCTCGACGAGGTCACCACGGGATCGGACCTCGAGGTGTACGTCCTGCGGCCCTGCATCGTCGCCGGCCCGAAAGCGCCCGCCCTGGCCGACTCCATGCCGTGGCGCTCGATCGCGGCCCAACTCCCCGCACCACTGGGGGCCGTGGTCGGCGCGGTGCGTCCGGTGTTCCCCGACCCGGGACACCCGCTGCAACTGGTGCACCACGACGACGTGGCGACGGCCATCGCGCTCGCCGCGACCACGGACGCACCTCCCGGCCCGTACAACATCGCGGGCGACGGGGTGGTGTCCCTGTCGCAGGTGGCGGCCGCGCTGGGCGCCTTCCCGGTGCGGGTGCCGTCCCTCCTCGGGTCTGCGGCGTCGGCGGTGATCCGCACCCTCCCGTTCGTCCCGTCGATGGTGGAGTGGGTGCACGTGGGACGGACGTCCGTCGTCATGGACACCTCGAAGGCCAAGCGCGACCTCGGGTGGCATCCCGCGCACAGCAGCTCCGCCACCCTGAACGCCCTCGTCGCGTCGCTGTGACACGACGGGGAGTTGCACCGGGTACGAGCACCCCACTAGCGTGACTCCGCGCACTTGAACACCGTTCAAGTGGTCCTCGCTCACGCCACGCACAGGAGTCCCGACCGTGTCCCCTCGTTTCTCGGCTCGTGACCTCGCTCAGGTCGCCGTCTTCGCGGCACTGATCGCGGCACTCGGCCTTCCCGGCTCCATCACGGTCGGCATCAGCGGTGTGCCCATCACCCTGCAGACCCTCGGCGTCATCGCCGCGGGCGCGGTTCTCGGCGCCCGCAAGGGTGCGGCCGCGGTACTGGTCCTGCTCGCACTCGTCGCGATCGGCCTGCCGTTGCTCGCCGGCGGACGCGGCGGACTCGGCGTCTTCGCGGCCCCCAGCGTCGGGTACCTCGTCGGATGGGTCGTGGGCGCCTTCGTCATCGGCGCGCTCACGCGGCTGATCGTCCCGTCCTACCCGCTGTGGGCCGGTCTGCTCGTCAACGCCGTGGGCGGCATCGCCGTCATCTACGTCTTCGGCGTCCTCGGCCTCCTGCTGCGCACCGACCTCGGCGTAGGGGCGGCCATCGCGTCCACGGGCGCCTACGTTCCCGGCGACGCGGTCAAGGTCGTCGTCGCGACCGTCGTCGCGAAGGGCGTGCACCGCGCCTACCCCGGTCTCGTCGCGCCGCGGCGTCGCGCGACCGTCGGGTCCGCCGCCTGACATGGTGCGCTCGTCCCCGCGCGATCCGATCCTGATGGCGGGACGGCGGACGGCGATCGGCACGGCGGGGCATGCGTTCGCCGACCTGACGGCCGCCGACCTCGCGGCACCCGTCCTCGCCGACGTCGCTCGCCGGCTGCACCATCTCGGCCGCATCGACGACGTCGTCCTGGGCAACTGCCTCGGTCCCGGCGGCGACCTCGCTCGGGTCGCCGCGCTGCAGGCCGGTCTCGGTCACCACGTTCCCGGCGTGACGGTCGACCGCCAGTGCGGCTCGGGTCTCGACGCCGTGGCCCTGGCCTCGTCCCGTGTCCGCGCGGGTGACGACGCCCTGATTCTCGCGGGGGGAGTCGAATCGGCGAGCACGGCGCCGTGGCGTTTCCACGCCCCGGTCGGCGACGGGGGTCCGCAGCGGTACACGCGCGCACCGTTCACCCCGCGCGGTCACCCCGACCCCGACATGGGCACGGCCGCGGACGATCTCGCCCGCACGCTCGGCATCGACCGGGAGCGACAGGACGCGTACGCCGAACGCTCGCACCGGCTCGCCTCGCAGACGGACTTCTCGGCGGAGATCGTCACCGTCGCCGGGATCGATCGGGACGAGCGGGTGCGCGGCGGACTCACCACGGCGCGTCTGAGCAAGCTGCGTCCGGCGTTCTCCCCCGACGGCACCGCCACCGCGGGCAACTCGTGCGGCATCTCCGACGGCGCGGCCGTGATCGCCGTGACGACCGCGGACCGGGCCGACGGCCCTGCCCTGCGGGTACTCGGCTGGGCCGTCGCCGGGACGGATCCCGCGCTCCCCGGACTGTCCCCCGTGCCCGCGGTCCGCGCCGTCCTCGACCGCTGCGGAGTCGACCTGTCCGACGTCGGGATCGTCGAGATCACCGAGGCCTTCGCCTCGGTGGCCCTGGCGGCCGTCGACCGGCTGGGCATCGATCCGGACATCGTGTGCCCGCACGGAGGGGCCATCGCGCTCGGACACCCGTGGGGCGCCTCCGGAGCGATTCTCCTCGTCCGGTTGGCTGAGCAGATGGCCACGACCGACTCCCCCGCTCTCGGTCTTGCGGTGTGCGCCATCGGCGGTGGTCAGGGCATCGCCATGCTCGTGGAACGAGTCGGAGCATGAGCGTGATCCGGTTCGATCACGTCTCGCACGGATACGGCGATCGGCCCGTGCTGCGCGACATCGATCTCGAGATCACCGAACACCGCGTCGGCATCGTCGGATCCAACGGCTCCGGGAAGTCGACCCTGGCCCGCATGATCAACGGTCTGGTGTCGCCGAGTTCCGGCACCGTCACCGTCGACGGTCTGAACGTCGCGCGCAAGGGTGGCCAGGTGCGACGGAAGGTCGGGTTCGTGTTCACAGACCCGGACAACCAGATCGTGATGCCGACCGTCGCCGAGGATCTGGCGTTCTCGCTGCGCCGCACCGGAGCGTCGAAGGACGAGGTGGCGGACCGCGTCGCCGACATGCTCGACCGTTTCGGGCTGGCCGGTCACGCCGATCATCCCGCGCACCTGTTGTCCGGCGGACAGAAACAGATGCTGGCGATCGGCGCGGTGCTGATCCGCCGACCCGAGGTCCTGGTGGCCGACGAACCCACCACGCTTCTCGATCTCCGCAACTCCCGCAAGGTCGGCGCGGTGTTCGACACTCTCGAGCAGCAGGTCGTCGTGGTGACACATCACCTCGATCTCCTGACGAACTTCGATCGCGTCATCGTGATCCACGACGCTCGGGTCGCCCACGACGGACGGCCCGCCGACGCCCTGCCCGCGTACGAGGCGCTGCTCGAATGATCGGCCTCTACCGACCCGGTCACTCGCTCCTGCACCGACTTCCGGCCGGGTGGAAGCTTCTGCTGCTCATGGTCGGCGTCATCGCGGTCATCGCCCTCGTTCGCCGACCGGTCGACGTCGCGGTCGCTGCCGGCGTGGTCGCCGTTCTCTTCGGGATCGGGGGCATCGGCCCGCGGACCGCACTCGCGCAGATCCGGCCGCTCTTCTGGATGATCGCGATCATCGCGGTGTTCCAGGTGATCATCACGACCCCGGCCCGCGCCGTGGTCGTGTGCGGGATTCTCGTCGTCACGGTGGCCGCGGCGAGTCTGGTCACCCTCACCACCCGGGTGACCGCGATGCTCGACGTGTGCGGCAGGGTCCTGGAACCGTTGCGGCGCTTCGGCGTCGACCCCGACCGCATCGGACTGCTGCTGGCACTGACGATCCGGCTCGTCCCCGTCCTCACCGGCATCGTGCACGAGGTCTCCGACGCACGGAAGGCCCGCGGACTGCAGTGGTCGATGACCGCGCTGGCGACACCCGTGGTGGTCCGCGCGCTGCGGACCGCGGATGCGCTGGGAGACAGTCTCGTCGCCCGCGGTGTGGACGACGACCGGGACGATGACGCGTGATCGCGGACTCGATCGACGAGCGCATCGGTCGTCGCGCCCGGGACCGTCCGGACTCGCTCGCGGTCGTCGCCGCGGACGGCAGTCTCACCTATCGTGAGATGTGGGATCGGTCGGGACGCGTCGCCGCACGCCTGCTCGGTGCGAAGCGAGTGGCCGTCCTCCCGGCGTCCGATCTCGGTTCCGTCGTCACGGTTCTCGGCGCGATCCGTGCAGGTTGCTCGCTCGTGCTCCTGCACCGCCACCTGCTTCCCGACCACCTCGCATCGGTTCTCGAGATCGGTCGCCCCGCTGCGGTGATCGCCACGGAGCGCGGGCGGACCCGGCTGCGTCGACTCGGCGTCACCGGCACGCTCACCTCGCCCGACGACCTCGCCGCCGCGCCCGCGGTCCCCCTCCCGGCACCGGACGAGGCCGGAGAACTGCTGGCGGGGTTGACTTCCGGCACGTCGGGCACCCCCAAGCTCTTCGTCCGCTCGCGGCGGTCGTGGTCGCGCACGCTCGATCGGTCCGACGAGGAGTTCACCGTGGACCGGCACTCCCGGGTGGCCGCACCGGGCGTCCTGGACCACACCCACTTCCTCTACGGACTGGTGCACGCGCTCACGCGAGGTGCTGCCGTGGACCTACGACCCCTCGAGTCGTGGTCCTCCGCGGGAGATGTCGACCCGACGCACGTCTACACCGTGCCCACCCTCGCACACGACATCGCCGTGTCCACCCGACCCCGGCTGGCGCAGGTCCGAGAAGTGTTGTCCTCGGGTGCTTTCTGGCCGCGCTCCGGTCGCGACGCCCTGTCCGCTCGCGTTCCCGGCGCTCGGCTCGTGCACTTCTACGGCGCCTCGGAACTGTCGTTGGTGGCCGTGGACTCCTCCACCGAACCGGTTCCCGACGGCTCCGCCGGGCGGCTCGTCTCGGGAGTCCGCACGAGAACTGTGGACGGCGTCGTCAGCGTGCACAGCGACATGCTGTTCGACGGATACCTGACCCACCCCGATCACGCGGAACCGTCCGACGGGCCCGTGAACGGGTGGACGAGCGTGGGCGATCGAGGCGAGATCCGCGGCGGGTGGCTGTTTCTCGCGGGCCGCAGTTCCGACACCATCGTGCGCGGCGGCCTCAAGGTGGAGCCACTCGATGTGGAGACCGCCCTGCGGGGGTTTCCCGGCGTGCTCGACGCGGCGTGTGTGGGCGAGCCGGATCCGAGGATGGGGCACGTCCCGGTCGCGGCGATCACGGTCTCGGAGCCGGTCGACCGCACCGCTCTGCGGCGTCATCTGCGGGCGCACCTCGAGGCACCGGCGATGCCCACTCGCGTGGTCACGGTGCCCGCGCTCCCCCGCACGGCCCGCGGCAAGCTCGACCGCCCTGCCGTCCTGGCGATGATCGCGACCGGGCCTGGATCCTGACGGCTCGCTGTGCTGCGGACGTATTGTCCGAACAAACTATTGACTTCCCTTGTGATGTGGATTACACATATGTCGGGCCGCGACCGAACAGGTCACCGGCTCGATCCATTCCAGTCGTACCCAGTATGTCGCCGCGTTGTTCTCTCGTCGGCGTTCGAGAAAGAGACCGAATGACACGTCATTTCACCCGTCGGGGCACTGCTGTCGCTCTCGGCGTGGCACTGAGCGTCAGCCTGGCAGCGGGCTGCTCCAGTTCGGGCGGCGCACCGGAGTCCTCCGGTGACGGCGGCGGCAACGCCGGCACGGCCGACACCCCGCGCGCCACGATCGCGATGATCACGCACGAGGTTCCCGGTGACACGTTCTGGGACCTCATCCGCAAGGGCGCCGAGGCGGCTGCGGCCAAGGACAACATCGAGCTGCGCTACTCGGCCGATCCCGAGGCACCGAACCAGGCCAACCTGGTGCAGAGCGCCATCGACTCCGACGTCGACGGCATCGCGGTCACACTGGCCAAGCCCGACGCCATGGCACCCGCCGTCGAGGCCGCCACGGCCGCCGGCATCCCGGTCGTCGCCTTCAACTCCGGCTACGACGCGTGGAAGGACCAGGGCGTCCAGCAGTACTTCGGCCAGGACGAGACCATCGCCGGCCAGGCCGTCGGTGCGCGTCTGACCACCGAGGGTGCGAAGAAGACCCTCTGCATCATCCAGGAGCAGGGCCAGGTCGCCCTCGAATCCCGTTGCGCGGGTGTGACGCAGGGCTTCACCGGCGGTTCCACCGAGATCCTGAACGTCAACAGCAAGGACATGCCGTCCGTCGAGGCCACCATCACGGCCAAGCTGCAGCAGGATCCGACCATCGACCACATCGTCGCCCTGGGCGCTCCCATCGCGCTGACCGCGGTGCAGTCCAAGGCGAACGCCAACTCCGAGGCCACGGTGGTCACCTTCGACACCAACGCCGCACTCGTCGAGGCCATCCAGAGCGGCGACGTCGCGTGGGCCGTCGATCAGCAGCCGTACCTCCAGGGCTACCTGGCCGTCGACTCGCTGTGGCTGTACCTGAACAACGGCAACACCATCGGTGGCGGCACGCCCGTTCTGACCGGCCCGGCCTTCATCGACTCGACGAACATCGACGCGATCGCCGAGTACGCCAAGGGCGGCACTCGCTAGCCTCCACGCACACGAGATCCGGTGCAGAGATCCGCGTTCACCGCGGATCTCTGCACCGGATTCGTCGTCGTGGGGTCAGGTCAGGTCAGGTCGTTGTTCTTCGTCTCCACCAGTGCTCGCGTGCAGATCAGACTGAGCACCGACAGGAGCGCCAGCATGACGCCCACGGCGATGCTGCCGAACTGCGCCGTCAACGGAGCCGCCAGCAGCGGTGGGATCGCACCGCCGAGCACGCCCGCCAGGTTGTAGCCGAGACCGGCACCGGTGTAGCGGAACCGGGTCCGGAACAGCTCCGGGAGCAGCGCACCGGTGGGGCCGTAGGCGATACCGAAGATGGACAGGGTCACGCACATCGCGATCACGTACGCCGTACTCGATCCCGTGTCGAGGATCGGGAACAGGGCGAGCGACCAGGGAACGGCCGCCGCGCAGGACACCATGATGACGCGGCGCCGACCCACCCGATCCGAGAACGTCGCCGACAGCGCGATGGTGATGCCGAAGATCACCGCACCGACGATGCCGGTCCACAGCACGAACGGCCGGTCGAAGCCGAGGGTCTTCGTGCCGTAGCTCGTGAGATACGCGGTGCCCATGTAGAACAGCGAGAACAGCGACGCCAGCGCACCGGCCGCGAGCAGCACCTCGCGCTTCTGCACGTGCCACGCCTCGAGCACCGGGAGCCGGGTGGGAGCGGACGGCGTGGTCGCGGCGGCGGCCTGATCGGCCTTGAACACCGGCGTCTCCTCGATCGCGAGGCGCATGTAGAGACCGATCAGCACCAGCACGGCGCTGAAGAGGAACGGGATTCGCCACCCGTAGTTCAGGAACGTGTCGTTGGTGTCGCCGAACACGGCGCCGGTCACCAGGAACGTCGCGCTGGAGAGGATGAAGGCGGCGGCCGGACCGAGCTGCGGGAACATGCCGTAGAAGCCGCGCCGCTTCGCCGGTGCGTACTCGGCGGTCAGCAGCGTCGCTCCCGCCCATTCGCCGCCGACGGCGAACCCCTGCCCGAACCGCAGCACCACCAGGATGATCGGTGCGGCGACGCCGATGGTCGCGGCACCGGGGAGCAGCCCGATGACGAAGGTGGAGACACCCATCAGCAGCAGCGTCGAGATCAGCGTCTTCTTGCGGCCGATGCGGTCGCCGAAGTGACCGAACAGCACGGCTCCCGCGGGACGCGCGACGAAGGCGACGGCGAAGGTGGCGAACGAGGCGACGGTGCCGGCCGTCGATCCCAGTGCCGGGAAGAACACCGTCGGGAACACCAGCGCGGCCGCGGTGCCGTAGATGAAGAAGTCGTAGAACTCGATGGTCGTTCCGATGCCGCTGGCGACGGCCACCTTGCGGACGCTCGTGGCGGGCGGTGCCGCGACGGGTGGTGCCGAGGTGGCGCGCGCCGTCGCGTCGTCCGGCGAAACTGTGGTCATGGTTCTCCATCCGAGGTGAGGATCGTCCGAATCGTCGGACTCGGGAGGAACGTATGTGACCTGAACCACTCCCACCACCCTCCGAAGAGGGGGGCGGGATCCGGCGGGCGGGCGGTCGCCCGGCGCTACGCTCGACCGATGATCGTCGATGCCCTGCTCGCCGTACTCCCCGCCGATCGGGTGGTGGTCGATCCCGACGTCATGGCGTCCTACCAGCACGACGAGGCCGAGTGGGCGCCGTCCGCGACCCCTCTCGCGGTGGTGCGTCCGGCCACGGCCGACGAGGTCCAGGCGACGGTACGGGCATGCCTCGACCACGGCACCGCCGTGGTGACCCGCGGCGCCGGGACAGGGCTCTCCGGCGGCGCGAACGCCACCGCGGGGTGCATCGTCCTCGCGCTCGACCGCATGACCGCGATCACCGAGATCGATCACCTCGAGCGGTACGCCGTCGTGCAACCGGGCGTGATCAACGACGATCTGCGCGCTGCCGTCGCGGAGGTCGGCCTCTGGTACCCACCGGATCCGGCGAGTTCGCCGTGGTCGACCATCGGCGGCAACGTCGCCACCAACGCCGGCGGCCTGTGCTGCGTGAAGTACGGCGTGACCCGCGACTACGTCATGGGCATGGAGGTGGTCACGGGCACCGGTGAGAAGGTCCGACTCGGCCGACGCACCGCGAAGGGCGTCGCGGGGTACGACCTCGCCGGACTGATGGTCGGCTCGGAAGGAACACTCGGCGTCATCACCGAGATCACCGTCAAACTGCGCCCCCTCCAGGACCCGCAACGGACCGTCGCCGGCTACTTCGACTCGATCGTCGACGCGGGCCGAGCGGTCGCCGCCGTCGCCGCCGCCGGGCTCACCCCCTCCGCTCTGGAACTGGTGGACAAGCAGTGCCTCCTCGCGGTGGACGCGTGGAAGAACATGGGACTGTCCGTCGACGCCGAAGTGGTGCTGCTCGGCCGCGTGGACACCCCCGGGCAGATCGGTGACCAGGAGGCGGAGAAAATGCTCGCCTGCTTCGACGAAGGCGGCGCCACCTGGTCGGCGGTGTCCACCGATCAGGAGGAGGCGGACGCGCTCTTCGCGGCGCGGCGCCTGGCCTACCCGGCCATGGAACGATTGGGCCCGGTGCTCACCGAGGACGTGTGCGTCCCCAAACGGCATGTGCCGGAAATGCTGTCGCGGATCGAGAAGATCGGCATCGCCCACGACGTCGTCATCGCCAACATCGCCCACGCCGGCGACGGCAACCTGCACCCACTGCTCATCACACCCCCGGGAGACGACGCCGCCCGAGCACGCTCGCAGGCGGCGTTCGCCGAGATCATCGACGCCGCACTCGCCCTCGGCGGCACGGTCACCGGCGAGCACGGCGTCGGCCTGCTCAAGATGCACGGACTCGTCCAGGAACTCGATCCGGTGGTCCTCGCGATGCACCGCGCGGTCAAGGACGCACTCGATCCGCAGGGCATCCTCAACCCGGGCAAGGTGTTCGACCAGCTAGGCTCGCCCGTGTGACCGACACCCCCGCACGTCCCGTCATGCCCAGCGACCTGCGCGAGTTCGCGGAGGCGGCAACAGGATTCATGCCGGCCGACGAGGGACTCGCGCTCTTCGACGCCACCGCCGAGTTCCTGGGCGACGGCGTGGTGGTGGAGATCGGCACCTACTGCGGCAAGTCGACCGTGTACCTCGGCGCCGCGGCGCGCGCCACGGGCGGCCGGGTGGTCACCGTCGACCACCACCACGGATCCGAGGAGCACCAGGTCGGCTGGGAGTACCACGACACCACGCTCGTCGACCCGGCCACCGGTGCGCTGGACACTCTCGGACGATTCCGCCGCACCCTGGCGGGGGCGGGCCTCGAGGACGTCGTCGTCGCCGTCGTCGGCCGTTCCGGCGACGTCGCCGCGCTGTGGAAGTATCCCGTCGACGTGCTGTTCATCGACGGCGGCCACACCGACGAGGCGGCCACCGTCGATTTCCAGGGGTGGGCGCCGTGGGTCGCGGTCGGAGGCGCCCTGCTCATCCACGACGTGTTCCCGGATCCGGCGGACGGCGGGCAGGCCCCGTACCGCATCTATCGGCGTGCCCTCGACAGCGGCATGTTCGCCGAGAACCGCGTGGTCGGCTCACTGCGAGTGCTGGTGCGGACCTCGGGTCAGCCGGGCACGCTCGCCGGGTAGAACTCCCCCGCGCAGCCGCAGCTGCGATGCGCACCGGAGAGCCCGACGGGCAGATCGTCCCCCCGGAAGATGCCGGATCCGGCACTGGACCGGGACAGGGCGTCGGCCGCCAGAATCATGGCTCCGGTGGTCCACGTCGTCCTCTCGACGGGCCACCGCTTGCCGTCCGCATAGACCAGCCCGGTCCAGTACGACCCGTCGTCCTCCCGCAGGTGCTGCATGCTTCCGAGCAGGTCCGTCGCCACGTCGACCCGGTCCATCGCGTCGAGAGTCAGAACCAGTTCACACGTTTCGGCACCGGTGACCCACGGTCGGTCGTCGACACAGCGGATGCCGAGCCCCTCCACGACGAAGTCCGACCACCGGTCGTCGATGCGCCGCCCGGCCGCCGGTCCGCGCACGGCGCCGCCCAGGATCGGGTAGTACCAGTCCATGGAGTACGACGGCTTCGGCGTGAAAGCCGAGAGGTGATGCCGCAGAACGTGACCCAGCCGGCCGACGGCGACCTCCCAGTCCGGCTGCGGGTCGCCGATGTACGCCGCGAGGGCCAGCGCGCACCGCAGACTGTGGTGGATGCTGGCGTTCCCGGTGAGCAGGGCCTCGGCACGCGATCCGTTCGGCCCTGCGGCCCAGGCGATCTCGCCGCGGTCGGTCTGCAGACCGAGGACGAAGTCGACTGCGCGGCGCACGGTGGGCCACAGGGCCAGGGCGAAGTTGTCGTCGCCGGTGACGAGGAAGTGGTGCCACACTCCCACCGCGATGTACGCGCAGAAGTTGGTGTCGGCGCCGGCGTCCTCCACGACGTCGCCGCGCAGCCGGATCGGCCAGGTGCCGTCGCTGCGCTGCGTGCGCCGCGACCACTCGTAGGCGGCGTCGGCCTCCTCGACGAGGCCCGCGGCGCTGAGCGCCATGGCCGATTCGACGTGGTCCCACGGGTCGAGGTGCCCGCCCTCGGACCACGGAATCGCCCCGGACCGGACCTGGACGGCGGCGATGCTGCGCGCACTGGCGAGACACTGCTCGGCGGACAGGATTCCGGGAACCGACGGCGTCACGTGATCAGTGAGCGCCACGTCCGGCCCCCGGTCCGCCGATCCCGGTCTCCGGCTTGCGCAGGTAGATCACCACGGACTTGCCGATGACGGGATTCAGGACCTGCTCGAGCACTCGGGTGGTGCGCGGGGCCTTCATCATGTCCCACACCAGCATCGAGTGATAGCCGCGCACCAGCGGGTGATCGTCGTTCCGCACCCCGACCGCGCACTTGAGCCACCAGTACGGAGCGTGCAGTGCGTGCGCGTGGTGGGTGTGCGTGACCTCGAGGCCGGCCGCGGTGAGCGACGCCGCCAACTCACTCGCACGGTAGATCCGGACGTGGCCACCCTCGTTCGCGTGGTACTCGTCGGAGAGGGACCAGCAGACCCGCTCGGGCAACCAGCGCGGGACACTCACCGCCACCGTGCCGCCGGGGCGCACCACGCGCGCGATCTCGGCGATGGCCGACGCGTCGTCCGGCACGTGCTCGAGCATCTCGGACACGATCACCCCGTCGAACCACTCGTCCGGGAACGGCAGGGACAACGCGTCGCCGACGACCGTCTCCGCCGTGGCGGACTCCGGTACCTGCTTCTCCTCGGCCATCGCGCCGAACATGACCTTGACCTCGTCGAGTTCGTCCGCGTTCTGGTCGAAGGCGGTGACATGGGCCCCGCGGCGGTACAACTCGTAGGAGTGGCGCCCCTGGCCGCACCCGATGTCGATGACGCGATCGCCCGCACCGAAGCCGAGCCGGTCGAAGTCCATCGTCAGCATGTCGTCTCTCGATTCCCTCGTCCACGGCGATCGGCGATCGCCTTCTCGTACTCCGCGACGGTCGCGGCGGCCACCGCCGGCCAGCCGTAGGTCTGCGTGGCCCGTTCCCGCCCGCGCTCGCCCATGGCGCGTCGGCGGGGCTCGTCGTCCAGCGCGCGCATCAGGGCCCGCGCCAGGGCGTCGCTGTCACCGGGAGGCACCAGATCGGCGCAGAGCCCGTCGGGCCCCACGACCTCGGGGATCGCCCCGGTGCGGCTCACCACGAGGGGGGTCGCGCAGGCCATGGCCTCGATGGTCGGGAGCGAGAAGCCCTCGTACAGCGACGGCACGCAGGCCACGTCGGCCGACGCCAGCACGCGCGCCAGTTCGGCGTCGTCGAGACCGCTCCGCGTCCGCACGATGTCGTCGATACCGAGATCGTCGATCAACGTCCGGGTCGGCCCTGCGGGGTCCACCTTCGACACCAGTTCGAGTTCGACATCCCGCTCGGTGCGCATCTTCGCGACCGCCTCGAGAAGGTGCCGCACACCCTTGAGGGCGACGTCGGCACTCGCGACGGCGACGATGCGGCCGGGAACTCGCGGCGCCGCGCCGGGGGTGAACACGGTGGTGTCGACCCCGAGCGGGACCACCGTCACCGCACCCGGAGCGACCCCGAACGCGTCCACGATGTCCACCGCGGACGAGCGGGACACGGTCAGCAACCGCGGGATCCGGCGCGCCACCCGCCGCTGCATGGTGAGGAAGCCGTACCAGCGCCGCACGGTGATCCGTCGTCGCCACGGCGCCGCCGCGAGGTCGAGGGCACGGTCGCGGGTGATGGGGTGATGAATGGTGGCCACGAGCGGCAACGGGATGCGCAGCAATCCGTAGCTCAGCGACTGGTTGTCGTGCACCACGTCGAACTCGTCGGCTCGCGCGCGCAGCAGACGAGCGGCGCGCGCCCCGAACGTGCGGGGCTCCGGGAACCCGGCCGTCCACATGGTCAGCACCTCGGACACGTCGACCAGGTCTCGGATCTCGGAGGGCCGCGGGGTGCGGAACGGATCGTCGTCTCGATAGAGGTCGAGGCTCGGTACTCGCGTGAGCCGCACCCGCGGGTCGAGATCGGGATAGGGCTGACCGGAGAACACCTCGACCTCGTGCCCCTCGTCCACCAGCGCTCGACTCAGACGCGCGACGTAGACACCCTGACCGCCGACGTGGGGCTTGCTCCGGTAGGACAGCAGAGCGATACGCACGTGGGTCCCCCGAGCTGTCGCGGCAGTGTGATGGCAGACACCCTCGCCGCGGTGGAACCGGCGATCATGTCCCGATGTGTCTACCACCTTCCGTTCTTCTCGAATCCACACGACCGACGACCAGCACTGATTCACACTGGACCTCCCCGCCACCCGAGATCGAGGAGACGACGATGACCGGAACCGGCGACAGGACGCTGCACATCCACTCACCGGCGGGTCTGCCGTTCATCGATGTCCGGCGCGAGTTCGACGCACCCGTGTCCGCGGTCTTCCGGGCGCACGCGGAGCCCGAACTGGTGTCCCGCTGGCTCGGTCCCGCCGGCTACGAGATGTCGGTCGAGGAGTACGACTTCCGCGGCGGTGGCCGGTACCGCTACGTCCACCGTGATCCCGGCGGTGCGGAGTACGCGTTCCACGGCGTGTTCCACACGGTGCGGACGAACGAGTTCGCCGTGCAGACCTTCGAGTACGAGGGCTTCCCCGACGTGGTGAGCATCGAGTTCCTCACGTTCGTCGACCTGGGTGACCGCTGCCGGCTGGAGGGCCACTCGGTGTACCCGACACTGGAGGCGCGGGACTCGATGGCAGCGAGCGGCATGGAGAAGGGCATGCGGGAGGGCTACGAGCGCCTGGACGATCTGCTGGGCTGACCGGGTGGTCACAGGCGCAGCGCGGGGTCCATCCGCTCGATCAGGGTGTCGAGAGTGATGGGCAGGTCTCGCACCCGGACACCGCACGCGTGGAACACCGCGTTGGCGATGGCAGCAGGCGACCCCACGATGCCGATCTCGCCGATCCCCTTGCTGCCCATCGGGTTCAGATCGTCGTCGTGCTCCTCGACCCAGATCGCCTCGATGTCGGCGACGTCGGCGTCCACCGGGACGTGGTACTCCGCGAGGTCGGCGTTGAGGAAGCCGCCGTGTCGTCGATCCACGATGCCCTCCTCCATGAGTGCCATGCCGATACCGAACACCATGCCGCCCAGGAGCTGTGACCGAGCCAACCGAGGGTTCAGCACACGGCCCACGGAGAAGACGCCCAGCATCCGCGTCACGCGGACCTCCCCCGTGTCGACGTCGACGTGCACCTCGGCGAAATGGGCGCCGAACGCCTGCCGCGCCAGCGCCGCACGCTCCTCGAGGTCGTCGGTGGTGTCCGCGGTGGCCGTCGCACCCGGTGCGAGATCTCCGTCCGCGCGCAGCGCACGACAGGCCTTGGTCACCGCCCAGCCCCACGACGAGGTACCCGAGGACCCGCCTGCGCCGGGCGCCGTGGGCAGCGCACTGTCCCCGACGTGGATGTGGACCCGGTCCAGCGCGACCTCGAGCGCGTCGGCGGCGATCTGGGCGAGCACCGTTCGTGCGCCGGTACCGATGTCCGACGCGGCGACGGACACGTCGACCGTCCCGTTGTCACGGACGGTCGCCCGCGCCGTGCTCGGCGACGTCATCGCGGGGTAGGTCGCCATCGCGACACCGGTCCCGACGAGGGTGCGTCCTTCTCGGCGTATCGCGGGCCGCGGGTCACGACCGGCCCAACCGAAGCGCCGCGCGCCCTCCTCGAAGACGGCGCGGACGGTACGTGAGCTGTAGGTCTGCCCGTCCGCGGGATCGACCGACGGCTCGTTCCGCAGCCGCAACTCGACGGGGTCCGTTCCGAGCGCGTGGGCCAGTTCGTCCACCGCGCACTCCAGAGCGAACATGCCGGGCGCCTCACCGGGAGCGCGCATCCAGCGCGGTGTCCCGACGTCCAGCGCGACCGCGCGATGCGTGGTCGAGACGTCGTCGATGTCGTACACGTGGCGACTGCCCTCGGACGTCTGCTCCACGAACTCCATCACGGTGGAGGTCTGCTGGAGCGAATCGTGCAGCAACGCCGTCATCGAGCCGTCCGCGTCCGCCGACAGTCGGACCCGCTGGATCGTCGGCGTCCGGTAGCCGACGAAGTCGAAGGTCGACCGGCGTGGAACCGGAAACGAGACCGGTCGACCCACGACGGACGACGCCATGGCCGCGACGACCGCGTTCGGTCGCGTGCTCCCTTTCGATCCGAAGCCGCCGCCCACGTGCCGGGCGATGACGCGCACGGCGTCCGAGTCGACGCCGAAGAGCTCGGCGAGATCTCCGGCCACGCCGGACGGCGCCTGCGTCGAGTCCCAGACCGTGAGGGTCGACCGGTCCTCGCTCCACGCGGCGATCGACGCGTGCGGCTCCATGGGCGCATTGTGTTCGGGCGGCGTCGTGTAGCGGACGTCGACGCGCACCGCGGACTCCTCGAAGCGCCGCTCCGGTTCCCCGGTGACGACATCGGTGTCGAAGCCCGCGTTCACCTGCTCGGGTGCGTAGATGCCGGGGTGATGCTCCCGTAATTCGTTGTCGCACTGGCGACTCTCGTACGTGACGTCCAGAACGGAGGCCGCACACGTCGCCTGCTCCGACGTCTCCGCCACGACCACGGCGACGATCTGCCCGCGGTAGGCGACGACATCGGACTGGAGCACCTGCAACTCGCCGTCCCCGGCGGACCCGAGCGTCGGAGCGTTACCGTGCCACAGCACGGCGAGGACACCCGGAAGCGTCAGCGCCGAAGCACGATCCACGTCCAGCACACGCCCCGCCGGAACGGCGGCGCCGACGATCGCCGCGTGCGCTGGTTCTCCACCGACGTCCCGGTACTCCGCCGCGTACCGGGCGGCTCCGGTGACCTTGTCGCGGCCCTCGAGCCGCTCGACCGGTGTTCCCGTGACGGTCATCGGGTGGCCGCCTCGTCCGCGGCCGCGTCGGCGAGGGACATCACGGTGGAGGCCACCGTCGACGCGAGGAGTGACAACTTGTAGTCGTTGTCGGGGAACGTGTGTGCCGCGGCGAGCTCGCGCTCCATCGCAGCGATCACGCCGCTCCGGGACGGGATCGCCCCGAGCAGCTCGGACTCGGCGACCGTGGCCCGCCACGGCTTGTGAGCGGCTCCGCCCAGCGCGATGCGCGCCGTGGTGAACACCCCGTTCTCCACGACCACGACGGCGGCGACGGACACCCTCGCGAAGGCGTAGGACGCACGGTCCCGCACCTTCCGATAGGTCGAGCGCGCACCGGGTGGAAGCGGCGGTATGTCGAGGTGCGTCACCCACTCGTCCTGCCGCAGAGTCGAATCGCGTTCGGGTGCGGACTCGGGAAGCCGATGCAGATCGGCGAACCGGATCTCGCGTACTCCGTCGGTGCCGACGACGGTGACAGTGGGATCGAGCACCGCGAGGCCCACGGCCATGTCCGAGGGGTGGGTGGCGATGCAGTGCTGCGATGCGCCCAGCACCGCGGCGTTGCGCCGATCGCCGTCCAGGGCCGAACAGCCCGAGCCCGGTTCACGCTTGTTGCACGCTGTGTCGACGTTCATGAAGTACGGACAGCGGGTGCGCTGGAACAGGTTCCCGCCCGTGGTCGCCATGTTCCGCAGTTGACCGGACGCACCCGAGAGCACAGCGCGCGACAGGACGGGAAACCGCGAACGCACGACGGGGTCGGCGGCCAGATCGCTGTTGCGGACCAGGGCCCCGACACGAAGACCCGGCACCCCGCCGCCACTGCCGTCGTTCCACTCGATGTCCGCCAGGGCCAGACCCGTGATGTCGACGAGCCGGTCCGGGGTCTCGATTCCCAGCTTCATCAGATCCACGAGGTTGGTTCCGCCGGCCAGCACGCGGGTGGACCCCTCGGCGAGTGCGGACGCTATGGTCGACGCGTCGGCGGCACGGTCGTACGCGAATGTTCTCACCGGTCCGCGCCCGTCTCCGTCGTCGTTGCAGATATGCCGTCGATGTTCTCTCGCACGGCATCGACGATGTTGGGGTAGGCGCCGCACCGACAGATGTTGCCGCTCATCCGTTCTCGGATGTCCGCGTCCGAGGCCGTCGGCACGCCGTCGAGGTCTTCGGTGACGGCGCTGGGCCATCCGTTCTTCACCTCGTCGAGCACGGCGACGGCAGAGCAGATCTGACCGGGGGTGCAGTAGCCGCACTGGAATGCGTCGTGCGCGAGGAACGACGCCTGCACGGGATGCAGGTCCTCGCCGTCGGCGAGCCCCTCGACGGTGGTGATGTCGTCGTCCTGCGCCGCGACGGCCAGCGTCAGGCAGCTGACCACGCGCCGACCACCGGACAGCACCGTGCACGATCCGCACTGACCGCGGTCGCACCCCTTCTTGGCGCCGGTCAGCCCGAGCCGCTCACGCAGCGCGTCGAGGAGGGTCGTCCGGACGTCGCACTCGATCCGATGCTCCTCGCCGTTGACCGTGAGGCGTACTCCGACATCTCCTGTGACGAGGCTCATGCTCCGGGCTACCCTGCGCTCCCGCCACCAAACCGCCCCCGGTGCCGGATTTACAGGGGCAGTGCGGTCTCCCGCACGGCGCCGGGCGCGTCGACCGGGGGCACGATGCGTCGGAACCACTCGGTGCCGAACGCGGACGCGAGATCCTCGTCCGACATGGGGATGAACGGGCCGAAGTCACCGATCTGCGACTCGTGCACCACCATCGCCGCACGCTTGGCGGCCAGGACACCGGACACGTCCACCGCGGTGGTGAGTTCCGACTCGGGCAGGCCGAACGCCTCGATGTCGAGCTGCGAGGCGTCCTCGTTCTCGCCCGGATCCCAGTTGGGGTTCGCCGTCATCATCTCGCGCATGCGGTCACGGTTCATCGTCGCCTCGTAGACGAACGGCACCTCGGCGATGGCCGCGGCGCGCACCCCCACGTGGTGCACCTGCACGTGGTCGGGATGGCCGTAACCACCGTGCGAGTCGTAGACCGTCAGGACACGGGCCTGCTCCTCGACGAGAACGTCCGCGAGCCGCCGAGCGGCCTCCTCGACATCCACGTTGGCGAAGGCGTGCGGGTTCGTGTTGCCCTCGGTCCCGGCCATCCCCGAGTCCGCGTATCCCAGCACGACCACGCGCTGTGCCCCCAGCACCTCGGCCGAGCGCTCCAGTTCACGTTGCCGCCGATCGTGCAGCGACTCGCCCTCGGTCAACAGGCCGTCGGGCACCTCACCGAGCGCACCGTCGGTCGCCGTCACCAGCACCACTCGGTGGCCGGCGTCGGCTGCCGACCGCATGATCCCGCCGGTGCCGAACACCTCGTCGTCGGGATGGGCATGGAAGCACACCAACACGCTCATCGGCAGATGGTCGCACGGGCGCGGTGCGCGGGCTCGATCACGTCGGGTGTCGACCCGCCGCGTCGGTGCGCCGACAGATCGTGATTGTCGCCGTCGCTTCCGGGGAACGCGATGCGTCATGACGCAGAGGAACGAGACGGTGGACGACGTGTGGGACGACTGGAAGGACGCGGTCAACATGACCAGGAAGGAGCTCGAGGACTGGCTGACGACCGACGAGTCCCGCTCCGTCGGTGACTCGAAGGACGGTGAGTCGACGGGGCACGAGATGGGGCGGCGCATCACCTCGATCCTGGACACGAAGAAATCCGATCTCACGGACGACGACGTCGCCGCGATGCGCAAGGTCGTCGGATACGTGCACCGACATCGCGCCCAGGGCCCCTCGAAGGACGTGGAGCACTCGCGGTGGCGCTACTCGCTGATGAACTGGGGACACGATCCGCTGAAGTGACACCCACGTCAGATGAGGAGCAGGCATTCGGAGCCGATCGGCGTTCGGATGTTTTCTTCTCTCGATTCGGGATATTCACGACCTAGCTCGTCGGCGTGTCATCACTCACGGTGTTCGACGGCCCGCGTACTTCCGCCTGCTCTCGACATACCCGCGGGCCCGACGTTCTGTCCGATCCGGTCTCCAGCCGACCTCGACTTGCACCACCGACAGTAGCGAGACGTCGTTCAGTCACCAGCGACGACTCGGAACGCACGATCCGAGGGACGGATTCCTCATGCGCATCGCCATGGTGTCAGAACATTCCAGCCCGCTCGCCGCGCCGGGCGGTATCGACGCCGGGGGGCAGAACGTCCATGTCGGATGCCTCGCCGTCGCCCTCGTCGCCCGCGGCCACGAGGTGTCGGTGTTCACCCGACGCGATTCGCGCGAACAGCCCGACGAGGTCGTCGTCGACGAGGGCTACCGCGTCGTCCATGTTCCAGCGGGTCCGCCCGAGCCGGTACCGAAGGACGAACTACTGCCCCACATGGGCGACTTCGCCTCTCACCTGTCCGAGCGCTGGACGCGAGACCGGCCCGACGTGGTCCACGCCCACTACTGGATGTCGGGCTTCGCGACCCAACTCGCGGCGTGCCCGCTCGCGATTCCCACCGTGGTGACGTTCCACGCGCTCGGTGTGGTCGAGCGTCGGCACCAGGGCACGCGGGACACGTCGCCGCCGAGCCGACCCAAGATCGAGCGGCTCATCGCACGCGGAGCCGATCACGTCGTCGCGACGTGCTCGGACGAGGTCACCGAACTGGTCCGGATGGGCATACCGCGCCGACGGGTGTCGGTGGTGCCGTGCGGCGTAGACCTCGAGAAGTTCCAGCCGGCGCCGGTCAGCTCTCCCGGCCCCGCGCGACGGCGGCGGTTGGTCGCGGTCGGCCGTCTGGTGCCTCGCAAGGGTTTCGACCTGATGATCGCGGCTCTCGCGTCGATTCCGGACACCGACCTCATCATCGCCGGCGGCGAGCGCAGCGACGTCTCGGACGACGACGAGGCTCGACGCCTGAAGCAGATCGCGATCGCCCACGGTGTGGCCGACCGCGTCCGCCTGGTCGGGCAGGTCTCCCGTGAGGCGATGCCCGACCTTCTCCGCTCCGCCGACATCGTGGTCTGCACTCCCACGTACGAGCCGTTCGGCATCGTGCCGCTCGAGGCGATGGCGTGCGGGATCCCTGTGGTAGCCACCGCGGTCGGCGGTTTCCTCGACACCGTGATCGACGGTGTCACCGGCGTGCTGGTCCATCGCCGCACACCTGCCGCCGTCGCCGACGCCGTCCGTCGCCTGCTGAACGACGAGGGTCGACGCACCGGCTACGGCATGTCGGCCGCCGATCGCGCTCGCGCCCGGTATTCGTGGGAGCAGATCGCCGTCGACACCGATCGGGTCTACCGGTCATTGCTTCCGGAGCCGACCTCCACCGACACCGCGGACGTATCGGGGGACGACCAGCTGGACCGGGTGTGAGGCCCTGTCACCAGCCCGCGACGAGAACGCGTCGGCCGTCCGTACCGATGCTGCTCATCGGGGCTCGATACCCTGGAAAAACCCCGTCAAACTCCCCACCCGGCGCTCGGAGCCGGTGTGGCATCGGTCGGACTCGGCTGCTTGAATGGCCTTTCTGGACCGAACACCGAAAGGCAGGACATCCGATGTCGATCGCCGAGAACACCACGGACGCATTCCGTGTCGACACCGAATGGCACGACGACGCAGCGATCCTGACAGTCGTGGGCGAACTCGATCTGGCCACCGCGCCGATTCTTCAGGATGCGGTGGACGCCGTACGGACCACGGCGTCGAGCGCGCTGATCATCGATCTGACGGGTGTCGATTTTCTCGCGTCGGCCGGTATGACCGTGCTGGTGACCTCGCATCAGGCGGTGGGCGACGACGTCGCCTTCGCCGTCGTCGCCCGCGGTGCGGCCACCGCTCGCCCCCTGCAGTTGGTCGGTCTCGACGAGACGTTCCCCGTGCTCGACACCCGCGAGGCGGCGCTCGCGGCCGTCACCAGGTCCGGTTCGCCCGTCGACGACCTCGCATGAGCAGCGCTCCCGGTGTGAGGACCGGGCACGCGTGGGGTACTCATCCCCTCGTGATCGACGACGCGACGACTGAGCACCACCAGCCCCCCACCCAGTTGTCCCTCACCGATCTCGACGCCGAACCGCAGCGCATCACCGACGCTCGCGTCCGCTTCGGTGCGTGGTTGACGCACACGCCCTTCGACACGGCGCGGACGTACGACATCGTGCTCGCCGTCTACGAGGCGATGGCCAACGTCGTCGAGCACGCCTATGCCGCCACCACCGGTCGACGCGTCTTCGACCTCCAGGCCACCTACGACTCCGCGCGGCTCGAGGTTGCCGTCCGTGATCACGGGACGTGGTCCGACTCGTCGCCGGGGCCCCTCCGTGGCCGCGGTCTGCCGCTGATCGAGACCCTGTCGGACGACGTCACGCTGTCGTCCGCCGACTCGGGCACCACCGTGACCATGGCATGGGACGTGGCACCGACATCCGGCATCGACACCGACGATCAGGTCTCGTAGACTCGTACGCGATTGCTGAGGCTCCCCGTGAGTCTCTCCTCCTCCAGCCCCGGGGAGAGCATTACCGCTCTCGTCTCACCGGAGGCTTCGTGACTGCACTCTCGTCCCACGCGTTCGACTCCCCGCGCCGTGCCACGTCGAGAACGGCGATCGATGCCCTCGATCTCGGTCCCGACCTCGCGCAGGCCGCCGAGGCGGCACGCCTGGCCGCGTTGGCCCGGTACGACGTCGAGCACACCGCCGCCGACGGCGCCTTCGACCGCATCGCCCGCCTCGCGGCCCGCTGGTTCGACGCGCCGTACGCGTCCGTGTCCATCATCGATGCCGACCTGGTGCGGTTCACCGCCACCTACGGCGACGGGCTCCCGGACCACACCGAACGTCATGACGCCCTGTGCACGATGGCGATGACGCACGACGGGCCTTTCGTCGCGTCGGACACCCTGGCGAACCCGGCCACCGCCGGTAGTGCCTTCGTCCGCGGCGATCTCGGCATCCGCTTCTACGCCGGCGCCCCCATCGTGACCGCCGACGGCTTCCGGCTCGGCACGGTCAACGTCTACGACGTGGTGCCGCGCACGGTGTCCGACGATCGCGCGGACATCCTGATGGAACTGGCCGACATCGCGATGGACGAGTTCGAGTTGCGACTGTCGGCCGCGACCACCGTGCGCGCCGAGCGGGAACTCCGCACGCGCGCCGAGGCGGACTCCGCGATCATCGGTGACTACGCCGCCGTGCTGCAGCGCACGCTGCTCCCACCCTCCCTTCCCACCATCGAGGGTCTGACGCTCGCGTCGCACTACCACGCCTCGTCACCCCTGCAGGTCGGCGGCGACTTCTACGACGTCTTCGCGCTGGGCAAGGACCGGTGGGCGTTCTTCCTCGGCGACGTCCAGGGCCACGGCGCCGGCGCCGCGGCCGTCACCTCGCTGGTCCGCTACACCCTGCGGGCCGCGGCGCTGCACCACGACGATCCGACGGAGGGGCTCGCCGAGCTCAATCGACTGTTGTTGATGGACACCTCGCATCAGCGTTTCTGCACCGTGCTGTTCGGTGTGATCACCCCGGATCCTCGCGGCGGTTTCCGCGTCACACTGGCGACGGGCGGGCACCCGCCCGCCCTGCTCCTCGATCCCGCTCGCGGCGAGGTGCACGAGATCCGTTCCAGTACAGGCATGTTCGTCGGCGCTCTGCCGAACGCGACCTTCAGTGCGTGCAGTTTCCGGTTGCAGGAGGGGCAGACACTGCTGCTCTACACGGACGGCATCACCGAGGCACGTCCCGACGGGCGCACCATGTTCGGCGAGGACGGTCTCGCGCAGTTCACGCAGGCCCGCCTCGGACTGTCCACGACGAAGATGGTCGAGGATCTGGTCGCCCTCATCCCCGACCTCTCTCCGATCGACGACATCGCCCTACTCGCGCTGGGCGCCTGACCGGGCGTGGTCGCGCAGCAGGCGTAGCGCGCGTTCGATGGTCGCGGCCAGGACGTCCTTCGGGTCGCCCTCGAAGACCACGCGCTCCGCGCTGGTCGTCCCGTGGTCGGCGATGCCGAACCAGACCGTTCCGGGTTCCACGTCCTCGTTCGTCTCCGGTCCCGCCTCACCGGTGACGGCCACGGCGAGATCCGCGCCGAGCGCCGACGCCGCTCCGCTCGCCATGGCCGTGGCGGCCTCCTCGCTCACCACGGGGCCGCGGGGTACCTGCAACAGCGAGTACTTCACCTCACTGGCGTAGGCGACGATCGACCCGCGGAACCACGTTCCGGACGACGACGCGCGGCCCAGGTTGGCAGCGATGTTCCCGGCGGTGAGCGACTCGGCGGTGGCGATACGGAGGTCGCGTTCGAGTGCGAGTTCCGCGATCTCCGAACAGAGCTCGGCGAGATCCTCGTCGGTGTCGACGCGCTGCTCCGGTTCGGCCGCCTCGCCCTCGATGAGTTCCTCGTGCCCGGCATGCTGCGACACGCGACTTCGGGACGTACGACTTCGGGACATGTGACTTCGGGCTTCCTCTCGACGTGATGCGCGGACCGGTAGTCCTTCCCGCTCCGTCCGGTGACAAACATCCCCGGCACGCGCGGAGGATCGGCGCTAGCGTTGAGTCATGCCAAGCCTTCGCGACACCATTCGAACCGAACTCGAGGTCCGTCCGACCATCGATCCCGCAGCGGAGATCGACACGCGGGTGGGCTTTCTCGCCGACTACGCCGTCGCCACCCGAACTGCCGGCTTCGTACTCGGCATCAGTGGCGGACAGGACAGCACACTCGTGGGACGCCTGTGCCAGCTCGCCGCGGAACGCGTTCGCGCCGGCGGCGGCGACGCGACGTTCATGGCCGTACGACTCCCCTACGGTGAGCAGGCGGACGAGGCCGACGCGGCGATCGCGCTCGATTTCATCCGCCCCGACACCACGGTGACGGTGGACATCAAGCCGTCCGCGGATGGCGCAGGCGTGGCAGCTGCCACGGCCCTCGGAGTCGATCGACTGCGCGACTTCGTTCGCGGCAACATCAAGGCACGCGAGCGGATGGTCGCCCAGTATGCGCTCGCGGGCGAGCGGAACCTGCTCGTCGTCGGTACCGATCACGCTGCCGAGGCCGTGACGGGGTTCTTCACCAAGTACGGCGACGGCGGTGTGGACCTCACACCGCTGACCGGCCTGACCAAGCGCCAGGGTGCGGCCCTGCTGCGCGAGCTCGGTGCCCCGGAGAGCACGTGGAAGAAAGTACCCACGGCCGACCTCGAGGACGACCGGCCGGCGCTGCCCGACGAGGAGGCACTGGGTGTGACGTACGCCCAGATCGACGCCTACCTCGAAGGCGAGGACGTGCCCGACGAGGCCGCCGCCACCATCGAGAACTGGTTCGTCAAGACCCGGCACAAGCGCACCACTCCGGTCACCCCCAGTGAGACGTGGTGGCGCTGACCGTCTCGGTCGGTCGGTGTGATCCTGCTCCGAACGGGTAATCCCCCTCACAGCGCTCGAGAAGTGAGGCGTCGACGCATTCCGGTGTTTCGACAGGAGATGAACAGATGGACATCGACACGGTGGTCTGGACCGAGACCGGTCCGCGGCAGGAATGGTGGGAGGCCGTGATGGCACGGTGCGGAGCGGAGACTGCACGACCCGTTCCCCTCGACTCGGCACCCTCCCGCCGAGAACGTCCGGACCATGCCGACACCCCGACCAGGCGTGCGGGCTGACCGGACCGACGAACGACGAAGCCCCCGAGGATCGATGATCCTCGGGGGCTTCCGTGTGAGTGGATCAGGAGATGCCGACGATGTCCTTCGCCAGCGCTGCCAGACGAGTCTGCGCGGCGGAGACCACCGAGTGGCGGTTCTTGTTGCGCTCCTCGTAGGCGACCACGGTGCGCAGATCTGCCGGATCGGTCAGTTCCTTGATCTCGGCGACTGCTGCGGCGACGTTCAGACCGTCGTAGTCGGCGATGGGAAGTTCGTGCTCCTCGAGCGTCCCGCCGGCCGCACGGGTGCGGTGGATCGCGTCGGCGACACCGGTCGCGCCGCCGTCACGAGTGACCTCCTCGGCCGTCTCGAGTGCCGCGTCGCGGCTCGCGGTGACGGTGTCGACGGCCAGTTCGGTCGCGCGCTGGCCGCGGCCGATGAGGGTGGACACCTTCGCGGGAACGTCCTTCGCCGTGCCGACGACGCGGTCGACACCTCGCGACGACCAGGTGACCGGCGTGTTGATGAGACGCACGGCAGCACCGGTGGCGGCCTGGATCGGCGTGCGGCGCAGTGCGGCCGGTCCACCGAGGGCGTCCTCGGCGAGGACGGTGGTGAGCCACTCGACGGTCGCGGTGTGGGCGGTCACGAGATCGTCTGCGAGCGACACGACGCCCGGCGTGGACGCGGTCGTGGCGAGAGCCTTGACGTAACGGGCGCGGTCGAGCAGCTGGTGCTCCAGCGCGAGATCGCCGAGAAGGGCCTCGTCGAACGGCTGCGCCTGCTCGCCGATGGCCTTGAGCAGCGCGGTGAGGCGCCCGACGACGGGTGCGACGACGCCGGGGAAGCCGCCGAGTTCACGAATGGCGGCATCGATGCGAGCAGCGCGATCGCGTCCGTTCGACGCGTTCTGCAGCAGTTCCTCGCGGACAGCTTCCGTCCGAGCCTGTGCGACGCGGGTGTCGGCCACCTGAACCTCGGTGTTGGTGAGCGCGAGCAGAGCGCGAAGCTGGGCGACGAGCGTCGCCCGTTCGGTGTGTGCGGTGGTGCTGACCATGTGATGTGCCCCCTGTGATGGAAGTTGAGTCTCGGTGCAAGAGCAGCCGGAACGACCGCCCCGTGTCATTCGGTGACAGATCGTGGTTACCCGCCGGTACTACGGGGAAAACGCAGTGTGACGAGGCACATTCCCCGCGATCTAAGGAGTTCTCATGGCCGACGAACTGGACGAGACGATGCTCGACTCCGTGCAGGAGAAGATCGACGAGGCCAAGCAGGCGGCGGGAGACATCCCCGAGCGGCGTGAGGGCGGGCCGGATCAGGACGATCTCCACGATTCCTCCGACGGTGCCGCCGAACAGACCGGCGACGCGGCGGAGGCGACACTCGACGAGTTCCGCAACGCCGACGGTGACCGTGACGAGGGCATGACCGAGGGCGGCGGCGGAGGTCAGGGCGCCGCCTGAGTGGGCTGAGCGATCCGTCTCATCACGTCGGCGACCAGTCCGCTCCGCGATGCGTCGACGGTCTGTGTGCAGAGATCCGCGTTCACCGCGGATCTCTGCACACAAGTTCTCCGCCCGCGCGACGTGCGCCTCAGAGCTGCTCGAGGTGGCGGTCGAGGGCGTCGAGTAGCGGAACCTGCCCGCTCAGCAGCCGACGCCGCGCGGACTTCCGATCACACCACTCCACGCGGTCGACCTCGGGAAACACCAGCCGCCGCCCCGATCTGGGTGGCCACTCCATCTCCACACTGTTGCTCACGGCGGTCGAGGGGTCGAGTTCGCCGCGCACGGCGAACGCACGAACCGATTTGGCTCCGGACTGCGCGACCGTGCCGAGATCGATCCAGTCCCCGTCGGGCACCGGGGACCCGAGCTCCTCCGCGAACTCTCTGGCCGCCGCTGTGCGCGCATCCTCGGTGTCGGCGTCGTACTCGCCCTTCGGTATGGACCAGGCGCCGGCGTCCTTGCGCGCCCAGAAGGGTCCGCCGGGATGAGCCAGCAGCACCTCCAGCTCGCCCCCACCCCCGCGGAACAGCAGCACACCGGCACTCGTCCTCATTCCGGGATTCTGTCCGATCACGTTTTCTCGCGATCGTGTCGGGTACGCGGTCCGCTGCACGAAGCCTCCGTTCCACAGAGCAGTCAAGGAGCCGACACATGACAGACGTCGCGTCGCAAGGGTCGACACCGGCAGACGACCGGGACATCCTCACCAATCGTCAAGGGCATCCCGTCTACGACAACCAGAACCAGCGCACCGTGGGCTCACGCGGTCCGGCCACCCTCGAGAACTACCAGTTTCTCGAGAAGGTCAGCCATTTCGATCGCGAGCGCATCCCGGAGCGCGTCGTCCACGCCCGCGGAGCCGTCGCCTACGGCTATTTCGAGGCCACCGGGAAGTGGGGCGACGAACCCATCGAGCGGTACACCCGCGCGAAGCTGTTCGCTGAGGCCGGCAAGCGCACGGACCTCGCCGTCAGGTTCTCGACGGTGATCGGCGGGCGCGATTCGTCCGAGGCCGCGCGTGACCCCCGCGGCTTCGCGATCAAGTTCTACACCGAGGACGGCAACTGGGACCTCGTCGGAAACAACCTGGGCGTCTTCTTCATCCGTGACGCCATCAAGTTCCCGGACGTCATCCACTCGCTCAAGCCGGATCCGGTGACGTTCCGGCAGGAGCCCGCGCGCATCTTCGACTTCATGTCGCAGACGCCCGAGGCGACCCACATGCTCGTGAACCTGTTCTCCCCCCGCGGGATTCCGGCCAACTACCGGACGCAGCAGGGTTTCGGAGTGAACACCTACAAGTGGGTCGACGCCGAGGGCGAGACTCACCTGGTGAAGTACCACTGGATCCCCAAGGCGGGAGTCGCGTCGCTCACCGAGGCGGACGCCGCCGCGATCCAGGCGAACGATCTCGGCCACGCGAGCAAGGATCTGTACGAGCACATCGAGCGCGGCGACTTCCCCGAATGGGAACTGCGCGTGCAGATGATGAGCGACGACGAGCATCCCGAGCTGAACTTCGACCCGCTCGACGACACGAAGGTGTGGCCGGAGAACGAGTTCCCGCCGAAGGTGGTGGGCCGCATGGTGCTGGACCGCAACGTCTCGAACCACTTTGCCGAGAACGAGCAGATCTCGTTCGGCACCGGTGTGCTCGTCGACGGCCTGGACTTCTCCGACGACAAGATGCTGGTCGGCCGGACCTTCTCGTACTCGGACACCCAGCGCTACCGCGTGGGGCCGAACTACCTGCAGCTGCCCGTCAACCAGGCGAAGAACGCGCGGGTGTCCACGAACCAGCAGGGCGGCCAGATGCAGTACTCGGTGGACAACACCGGCAGCAATCCGCACGTGAACTACGAGCCCTCCATCACGGGCGGTCTCCGTGAGGCCGAGTACCCGACGCACGACGAGCAGGGTCCGGAGATGCACGGCCGCCTCACCCGCAAGCGGATCGATCGCACCAACGACTACGAGCAGGCCGGTCAGCGGTACCAGCTGATGGACCAGTGGGAGAAGGACGACCTCGTGGCGAATCTCGTCGCGAACATCTCGGAGGCGACGCGCGAGGTGCAGGAGCGGATGGTCTGGCACTTCTTCATGGCCGACGACGAACTCGGCGCCCGCGTGGGAGAGGGGCTGGGCATCTCGGCCGACGACGTCCGCGGACTCGAACCGCTCGCATCGCAGACCCTGTCGGAGGAGGAGGACCGGCGGCGCGCGAATCTCGGGAAGAACGGCCCCCGCGATGTCGCCGACCTGCAGATGACGCACTGCGTCCCGAACGAACGCGCGACGACTGCCGGATGACGTCGTCATGACGCAGGTGTGGACAGCGTCACTCCGCGGGGTTATCGTCGGAGACGCAAGCCGAACAGGTCGTAGGACGAACTCGAGGCAGGTGGTGCGTATCAACACGGTGACGACGAGACACGTGTTCATTCCGACGCGAGGACGATCACGCGGAGCCTGTTCTCCGGATCGACTCGCACCATCCACATCAACCTGACAGAACCCCGGCGCCGTATCGGCGCCGGGGTTCTTCGTCGTTCGGGTCGGCCGATCAGCCGGCGTCGGGGTCCAACGTCTCCTTGATCTTGCCCATGACGCCCTTCTCCGTGCCGAGAGCCGCGTTCGACGGTTCGCCGAGTCCGCCGTCGTAGGTGGCGTAGAGCTTCGGGTCCGGCGGCGGTCCACTCTGCTTGTTGCCCAGCGGCTGCGGATCGGCGAGGAACCTGTTCTCGTGGCGGCCGTCGGGTGCGGTGCCGTGCGCCCACCGGCCCTTGTCGGACTCGGTGCCGTCCGACAGATGCCACAGCGTGCTCGCGTGCTCGTCGTACTCCTCGTCGAACAGGTCGTCCGGCGCCACCACACCCTCCAGACCGTCCGCCTGCAGCTCCTCGATGGCCGCGAGCCACATGTTCTGGTGATACGTGTCGCGGGCCAGGTTGAACTCGAGCATGTTCTTGACACCGGGATCGTCGGTCATGTGCCACAGGCGTGCGGTCTGCACGCGGCCCTGCGCCTCCGCCGCGACGTTGGCGCGGAAGTCCGCCAGCAGGTTGCCGCTGGCGACGATGAAGCGCCCGTTCCACGGGACACCGTTGCTGTCGGCGAGGGTGGGTCCGCCGCCGGACACGATGGCCTGCTGCGGATCCATCCCGCCCAGCACCGCGGCGACGACGGGATCGGCAGCAGCGTTCTTGGTGGACTCGGTGGCCGGTGCGCCCTCGAGGAGCCGCGCGACCATGGTCGCGATCATCTCCACGTGACCGATCTCCTCGGTCGCGATGTCCATGATGAGGTCCTTGTACTAGCCTTTCATCCGACAGTTCCATCCCTGGAACAGGTACTGCATCGTGACGGTCATCTCGCCGTACGCGCCGCCGATCAACTCTTGCAGCTTGCGGGCGTAGACGGGATCCGGCTTCTCCGGCTTCACGTCGAACTGGAGGTGGTCGGTATGACGGAACATGAAGGCTCCTGACAGTGCTCGGGGTCGTGCTCTTGTCGCGCCCCGGCTACCCGGAGGCGGACCCGACAAACGACCCGGGTCGCTGGGTCGTGCGCGTGGGTAACGGCCCCGCGAACGGGTAACCCGCTGCGATGAGCACCGACCTGAACGACCCTGCGGCACCGGGCGACTCCCCCGGTCTGCGTCGCGCCGTCACCGGCAAACTCCTGTTCGTGTTCATCCTGGGTGATGTTCTCGGAGCGGGTATCTACGCGCTCGTGGGCGAGATCGCCGGCGAGGTCGGCGGTGCCGTGTGGGTGCCGCTGCTGGTGGCACTCGCCATGGCCATGCTCACCGCGGCCTCGTACGCCGAGCTGGTGACCAAGTACCCGCGCGCAGGTGGTGCCGCCGTGTTCGCCGAGCGAGCCTTCGGACGGCCGGTGGTGTCGTTCCTCGTCGGGTTCTCGATGCTGGCGGCGGGTGTGACGAGCGCGGCCGGGCTGTCCGTCGCCTTCGCCGGTGACTATCTGGGCGCCTTCCTCGACGTCCCGACGGTTCCTGCCGCGCTGGTGTTCCTCGCCGTCGTGGCTCTCCTGAACGCGCGTGGCATCAAGGAGTCGATGCGGGCGAACGTGGTCATGACCGTCGTCGAGGTCAGCGGACTCGTCCTCGTCGTCGTCCTCGCCTGCATCGTGCTCGGTCGCGGCGACGGCGATCTCGGCCGCACCCTCGAGTTCACCGATGCCGTGAACCCTGCCGTGGCGGTCCTCGCGGCGGCACTGCTCGCCTTCTACTCGTTCGTGGGGTTCGAGACCTCGGCCAACATGGCGGAGGAAGTCCGGGACGTGCACCGCGTCTACCCTCGCGCGCTCTTCCTCTCGCTGGCGACGGCCGGTGCGGTCTACGTCGCGGTCGGACTCGCGGTGAGCGCGGTCGTGTCCGCGAGCGACCTCGCGGACACGTCGGCGCCCCTGCTCGCCGTCGTCTCGGCCGCCGACGTCGGTGTCCCCGACAGGCTGTTCGGACTCGTCGCGTTGATCGCCGTGGCCAACGGCGCCCTGCTGACCATGATCATGGCCAGTCGCCTCACGTACGGCATGGCCGGGCAACAACTGCTGCCCGCCGTCGCGGGCCGGGTGTTGCCACGTCGGCAGACACCGTGGGTGGCCATCGTCGCGACCACGGTCGTGGCCATGATTCTCGCGGCCACCGGCACGGTCGCAGCACTCGCCGAAACCGTCGTCCTGTTGCTCCTGATCGTGTTCGTCAGCACCAATCTCGCCGTGCTGGTGCTACGCAAGGACCGTGTGGACCATCCGCACTTCCGAACCCCGGTGATCCTTCCGGTACTCGCTCTGATCAGCTGCGGCGTGCTCGCGACGCAGCAGACCGCACAGACATGGCTGCGTGCCGGCGTGCTGCTCCTGGTCGGCGGCGTGCTCTACGCGGCGATGCGGTGGACACGGAGTTTGAGAAGTCCCGAAATCGTCAACACGTGACCTGTCTCCTGTAGAACGGGGACGTTCGATGTGTGTCCGACGCCGGAATTCCGGCGTCCGGTCGTGACGACTGAAAGGTAGACGATGGCTATCAACGACGACGACATCACCACTTCCGGAGCAGCAGGCGGCGAAGGCCCCGCCGACGGCGGCTCCAACCCGAACGGTCACGACGGCGGCGCCGACGGCACCGCGTCCAGCACGGAGGGCCCCGCGGACGGCGGCTCGAACCCGGGTGGACACGACGGCGGCGCGGACGGCTCCGCGGCCAGCGGCGAGGGCCCGGCCGACGGCGGCTCGAACCCCGACGGCCACGACGGCGGTGCGGACGGTACGGCTTGAGCCGACCGACCGATGACGAGCGCGGACCGGGAGACCGGTCCGCGCTGCGTCGTCTTCTGAGCATCGAGCCCCGCGCCTTCGCCGAGGACCACTGGGGTCGCGCGCCGCTCCTGACGCGCGCGGTCGATCTACCCGCTCCGTTCACCGATCTGCTGTCGACGGACGCCGTCGACGAGCTGGTGTCCGAACGCGGCGTGCGCACTCCGTTCGCCCGGATGGCCCGGAACGGCGCACTGACCGACCGCAGTCAGTTCACCGATTCGGGTGGCTTCGGGGCCGAGGTGACCGATCAGCTCGACTCCGCCGGAATTCTGGCGGCCTTCGCGGACGGCCACACCCTCGTCCTGCAGGGACTCCATCGACTGTGGCCTCCCCTCATCCACTTCACCGGCGACCTGGTCGCCGATCTCGGCCACCCGGTGCAGGTCAACTCGTACATCACCCCCGCATCGTCGCGGGGATTCGATCCCCACTACGACGTGCACGACGTCTTCGTCCTCCAGATCGCCGGCGAGAAGCGGTGGATCCTGCACCCCCCGGTGCACGAGCATCCGCTGTCGAACCAGCCGTGGTCGGATCGCCGGGACGCCGTCGCCGCCATGGCGCGCACGGACCCTACCCTCGACGTCGTTCTGCGCGAGGGTGATTCGCTGTACGTTCCGAGGGGCTGGATCCATTCCGCCGAGGCCCTGGGTGACACCTCGATCCATCTGACCGTCGGAATGTCGGCCTTCACCCGGTACGACCTCCTGCATCACGTGCTGGGCACCCTCGCGGACGACGCGAGCTTCCGGGCCCCGCTGCCCGTGGGGCTCGATCTGACCGATCCGGACGCCGTCGTACCGCACGTGCGCGCGCTGATCGCAGATCTGACCGCGACCCTCACCGACACCGACGGCCGCGACGGTCGAGCGCGGACGGCGGCAGAGCGTGTCGGCCGTCGCTTCGTCGAGGTCACGCGGCCGGCCCCGGTGCGTCCTCTCGAGACCGTGCGCACGATGGCCGGCCTGTCCGCGGCCACCGTGGTGACGTGGCGATCCGGGCTCGCCGCGCGGGTGACGCAGTCGCCCGAGTCGGTCGCCGTGACGACGCGGACCAAGACGATCACGCTGCCCTCGATCGCGGCGGACGCCGTTCGGCAGCTGCACAGCGGGAAAGACTGCGCGGTCGGCGATCTCACGGGTCTCGACGATCAGGACGCGATCGTCGTGGTGCGTCGCCTGCTCCGCGAGGCTCTCGTCGTCGCCCGATCGTGACGACGCCGGTGAGCACCACCGCGGCGTGGCGCCCGTGCAGCGACAATGCTCGTGATCGGGGAGACACGTTGGCGGGAAGCGGTTCTCGCGGAGAACGATGGTTCCTCGTCGAGGTCGCGGGAAGTTGGGGCCCGTCGGCGTTCCTCGATTCCCCGTCCGTCCTCGATCCCGTACTGGGTGGAGCGCTCGTGCGCCGCATCGAGAGTGCCGGATTCCGCCCCCTCGCCGTCCGGGAGCCCGGCCGTCGCCGAGGCCGCGGCCGGTGGCGGTGGGCGTCGGTGGACGCACGGCCGGGGCACGAGAGCGTGCACAGGGGCGAGGTGTCCGACGCGGCCGATCTGCTCGACGTCCCGCTCGACGGATCGTCGGGAATCGCGTCGACGGAAACCATCGTGGCCGTGTGCACCCACGGCAGGCACGACCGCTGTTGCGCCGTCCGCGGTCGCACGATCCTCGCTCCGGCCGTGGCGGCGTACCCCGGCGAGGTGTGGGAGTGCTCGCACCTCGGTGGCGATCGATTCGCCGGCACGATGATCGTCCTGCCGCACGGTCTCTACTACGGCAACGTCGACGACGCGGACGTCGTCCGCATCCTCCGGCGCCACCACGACGGGCTCGTCACCCCGGAGTTCCTGCGTGGCCGCAGCGCGTTCTCGGGCGCCGTCCAGGTGGCCCAGCACGCGGCGCGCGCCGCTCTGCAGGACTTCGCCATCGACACCCTGCACCCACTCTCGGAGGCCCCGGGCCCGGACGGTCGGCGACACGTCCTCCTCGACCACCACGGGGACACCGTCGAGGTGGTTCTCCAGGAGACTCTGTCGGCGCCGATCCTCACCACGTGCCACGCCCGCGTCGCCGGACCGGTGCGCACCCACGACGTGGTGTCCGTCCGCCGGTCTCGGCCCCGCTGAGCGACCATTACTCTGGACGGGAGGCCGGTCGTACATCCGGAAGGGACACGTGTGGAACTCGTAGTACTGCTCGATGAGGACGGCCGTGCCATCGGCACCCACGACAAGGCCACTGTGCATCACGACGCCACACCGCTGCACCTGGCGTTCTCGAGCTACGTGATCAACCGCGAGCGCGAGGTCCTGGTGACACAGCGGGCGCACGACAAGCGCACCTGGCCCGGAATCTGGACCAACACGTGCTGCGGACACCCCGCGCCGGGTGAGCGTCTCGACTCCGCGGTTCTGCGGCGCCTCGATCACGAACTGGGGATCGGTGCGGACAGCGCGGCTCCGGTGCTCCCGTCGTTCCGGTACCGCGCCGTGATGGACAACGGCGTGGTCGAGTACGAGATCTGCCCGGTGTTCCTCGTCCTGCACGACGACAGGACCGTCGATCCGAGACCGGACGAGGTGGCCGACTACCGCTGGGAACCGTGGGACGAGTTCGTCGCGACCGTGCTCGCGGGCGAGAGCGATCTGTCGCCGTGGTGTCAGGACCAGGTCCGGCAGTTGCACGCCCTGGGGTCCGATCCCCTGGCCTGGCCCACCGGCGGCACCGAGTCCCTCCCACCCGCCGCGCGCGTCGCGTGACGCACGGGTCGGGACCGAGCGTCGGCGAGAGAGGTGCACCACCTCGCGGCAACGTGTTGATGACGGCGGTGGATCGGATCTCCCATGCTCTCGGTCGATCGTCGATCTTCGCGGACGTCGATTTCGACGACGAGACACATCCCTGGTTCCTGTCCGAGGAGGAGCGCGCCAACCCGGACACCCGCATCCGCGCGTGGACGGCGGGCAACCGCTGCGTCGCTCTCGTGCACGGCGACACCTACTTCCGGGTGTTGAACGACCACCTCGCCGACGCGGAACCCGACGATCTGGTGATGTTCACCGATTGGCGCGGCGACCCGGAGCAGGTGCTCACCGACCGCGGTCCCACGGTCGAGGACGCATTGACCGGCGCCGCGACGCGCGGTGTCTTCGTCCGAGGCCTGCTGTGGCGCTCGCACGCGGAGGGCCTCGGATACACCGGCGGCAAGAACAGTGCCCTCGCGACCGCCCTCGAGGACGCGGGCGGTGAGTGCGTTCTCGATCAGCGCGTTCTGACCTTCGGCTCCCATCATCAGAAGCTCGTGGTGCTGCGTTCCTCCTCGCGTCGCGACGGCAACGTCGCGTTCGTGGGCGGTATCGATCTGGCCCGGTCCCGACGGGACGATGCGCACCATCACGGCGATGCCCTGAGCCGACCGTTCCCGCCGGAGTACGGGGAGACCCCCGCCTGGCACGACCTGCAGCTCGAGATGCGCGGTCCGGCCGTGCGCGACGTCGAGGATACCTTCCGGGAGCGCTGGGAGGATCCGGCGGCGCTGTCGCGGCTGCCGTGGCACGTGGTGAGCGACGTCGTCCGCCGGCACCGGCGCGAGCCGTCCGAGCTGCCCGCTGCCCTCCCCGACCCCGAGGCGACGGGAACGTGCTCGGTGCAATTGCTCCGCACCTACCCGCGTCGCCGACCGTCGTACCCGTTCGCGCAGGACGGTGAGCGCAGCGCCGCCCGTGCGTACGCCAAGGCCCTCGGTCGCGCCGAGCGCTTGATCTACATCGAGGACCAGTACCTGTGGTCCTTGGACGTCGCGCGGGTCTTCGCGCGTGCGCTGCGGCGCTCGCCCCGGCTCCGCATGATCATCGTGGTACCCCGTCACCTCGACGACGACAGCGCGATCACCATCCCACCGTCGCTCCTCGGCCACGCCGCCGCGTTGGATCTGCTGCGTGACGCGGGCGCCGACCGGGTGCTCGTCCTCGACGTGGAGAACGACGACAGCGTGCCGGTGTACGTGCACTCCAAGGTCTGCATCGTCGACGACGTGTGGGCGGCCATCGGTAGCGACAACTTCAATCGCCGTTCCTGGACCCACGATTCGGAGCTCACGGCGGCCGTGGTCGACGAGGAGCGGGATGCGCGCGAGCCCGTCGATCCCGGTGGCCTGGGTGACGGTGCGCGGGTGTTCGCCCGAGACCTCCGCCTCGAACTGCTCGCCGAACACCTGTCCCGTGGGAGCGGCGCGGACGCCGACGTCGCCGACCTCCTCGACCCGGACGACTGCTTCGACGCGGTCGCCGATCAGGTCAGCGAGCTCGACGCGTGGCACGACGGGGGCCGCGACGGTGATCGCCCGCGAGGACGGTTGCGCATGCATGCCATCGAGGTGCCGCCGCTGTGGAAACAGCGGGTGTTCTCGCTCCTCTACCGGCTGGTGGTCGACCCCGACGGCCGACCACTGCGCCTGCGGTTGACGCGCCGCTTCTGACGGTGCGGCCGCGCGGGCGCTCGGTCATGCCCGAACTGCATCCGCGACAACGTGACTCCTTCCATGCCGTCGTGTCCGGACGAGACGTGCCGGCACTGCTGGTCCTGAGCCCGCTCATCGCGTTGCAACGCGACCAGGTGGATGTCCTGCGTCATCGACTAGTTGGTGTCGGCCGGGGCGCCCTGGCGACCACGATCCTTCGAGGAGCGCGACATCGCCGAGCGACGGCCTCGAAACGGACCTTCGACGACCTGCGGGAGCCGAGAACCGGGACCGACCACGACGGACGCGCGAGACTCGGACCGCAGGTTCGTTTAGCGCGTCGACCTGGCGGTTCCGAGCGCGGATCGACTGGGAAGACCGTAGATTCGCGCATGACAGACATCCCCGGGGGAGGGTGTGCCGTCGCTCCTTCCTGCCCGTCGAGTGTGAGGTTGCTAGACCACATGACAGACCTGAAGCCCTTCTTCAAGAACGTTCAGTCGCACTACGACCTGTCCGACGACTTCTTCGCGCTCTTCCTCGACCCCACGTGGACGTACAGCTGTGCGTACTTCGAGCGCGAGGACATGACGCTCGAAGAGGCACAGCTCGCGAAGATCGATCTGGCCCTGGACAAGTTGGGCCTCGAGTCGGGCATGCGCCTGCTCGACGTCGGCTGCGGATGGGGAACCGCGATGATCCGCGCCCGCGAGCGGTTCGATGTGGACGTGGTCGGCCTGACGCTCAGCGAGCACCAGTTCGGACGCGTCCAGTCCCGTCTGGACGACCTCACGGGCGACCGCAAGGCCGAGGTACGCCTGCAGGGCTGGGAGGAGTTCGACGAGCCGGTCGATCGAATCGTCAGCATCGGCGCCTTCGAGCACTTCCGTCGCGCGCGCCACGTCCCGTTTTTCGAGAAGGCGCACTCGCTGCTCCCCTCCGACGGAGTCATGTTGCTGCACACCATCGTCGGCTACGGACTGGACGATCTGGAGGAGAAGGGTGTCGCCGTCGACAAGCGCGACGCCGTCTTCATGCGCTTCATCCTCCGGGAGATCTTCCCCGGCGGGGAGCTCGAGCGCCCGGGCACCATCCAGGAACGCGCGACGTCCGTCGGGTTCTCGGTCGACCGGGTGCACTCGTTGCAGCAGCACTACGCCCGCACGCTGGAGATCTGGACGGAGAACCTCGAGGCCCGCAAGGACGAGGCCATCGCGATCGCCGGCGACGAGGTCTACGAGCGCTACATCAAGTACCTCGGCGGATGTGCGAAGCAGTTCCGCCGCGGAACCATCGACATCATGCAGTTCACGCTGTCCAAGTAGAACCAGGTCGTTTGGGACCATGTCGGCAGGGAAGCCGCCGGCATGGTCTCCCACGGCAGCTACACGTTCGTCGTCGGGGTTTTCGCGCCGCCGGACGAGGGTAGGCCACCTGAACACGAGACCCGACGTTCAGGACCCGAGAGAAGGAGGCAGTCGTGCCCACGACGGACGACGACGGCAAGCCCATCGAGTCGGAGCTGCCCTCCACCCTGCAGAAATCGGACGAGAAGGCGCAGCGCACCTTCGCGAAGACACTCGACTCCGCGGAGGAGGAGTACGACGACGAGCAGCGGGCGCACCGAGTCGCCTACTCCTCCCTGAAGCACAGCTACGAGAAGGTGGGCGACCACTGGGAGCCGAAGGACGAGAAGGGCCCCTCCGACGAGCGCGCCGAGAGCGGGGGCCCGAACCCGAAGGGCCGCAGCGCCGGCGGCGTCGACGCGAACGCGTCGAAGAAGCACCTCGAGGAGGTCGCTCGCGACCTCGACGTGCACGGCCGATCGACGATGACCAAGGACGAGTTGGTCGACGCCATCGACAAGGAGAACAGGAAGCAGACCGCGAAGAAGCGGTGAGGAGTCAGCGGAAGGCCTGCTGGCCGGTCAGCGCCTTACCGATGGACAGCATGTGCATCTCGCTGGTTCCCTCGTAGGTGAGCACGGACTCCAGGTTGTTGGCGTGCCGCAACGGCGAGTACTCCAGAGTGATGCCGCTACCGCCCAGGATCGTGCGGCACTCGCGAGCGATGGCGATGGCCTCGCGCACGTTGTTGAGCTTGCCCAGACTCACCTGATCCGGCGTGATCTCACCGCGGTCCTTGATCCTGCCGAGGTGGACGGCGAGAAGGAACCCCTTGCCGAGCTCGAGCGTCATGTCGGCCAGCTTCTGTTGCGTCAGCTGGAAACTCGCGAGCGGCCGGTCGAACACCTCGCGGGAGTTCGCGTACGCAATGGCGGTCTCGAGACTGTCTCGCGCTGCGCCGAGAGCGCCGAACACGATGCCGAACCGCGCCTCGTTGAGGCAGGAGAGCGGAGCTCCGAGACTGGTGGCACCCGGCAGCATTGCCGACGACGGCAACCGGATGTCGTCGAAGACGAGTTCCGCCGTCACCGACGCGCGGAGCGACAACTTCTTACCGATGGCGTGAGCGGCGAAACCCGGTGCATCCGTAGGCACGACGAATCCACGAAAGCCCTCGTCGGTCCGCGCCCACACCGTTGCCACGTCGGCGAGGGTGCCGTTGGTGATCCACATCTTGGAGCCGGAGAGGATCCAGTCGTCGCCGTCCCGTCGGGCGCGGGTGCGCATTCCCGACGGGTTGGAGCCGAAGTCGGCCTCGGTCAGCCCGAAACACCCGATGGCCTCCCCGGTGGCGAGACGCGGGAGCCATTCCTGCTTCTGCTCCTCCGACCCGTAGCGGTGGATCGAGAACATGGACAACGAACCCTGCACGGAGACGAAGCTCCGGAACCCGCTGTCGCCCGCCTCGAGTTCCATGCACGCGAGGCCGTAGCTCACCGCATTGGTCCCGGCGCAGCCGTACCCCTCGAGGTGCATGCCCATCAGACCCATGCCGCCGAACTCGCGGGCGATCTCACGCGGAAGGGTGCCGGCCTCGAACCAGTCCCCCACCTCGGGCTTGAGCCGCTTGTCGACGAACGCGCGGACCGTGGCCGCGATGTCACGCTCGTCCTCGTCGAGCAGGGAGTCGGCGGCGAAGAGGTCGAGCGGTCCGACGGGTGCTGCGGTGGTACGCGGTGCGGTGGTCGTCATTCTGTCGAACCTACCCGGATTCGGGCCTGTACTCGATGAGTCTCGCGCTGTTACCGACGACGATGACGGACGACGCGTTGTGCAGGATCGCCGCGAGAACCGGCGACAGTGCTCCGCCGGCACTGACGGCCAGTCCGATCGCGTTGACCGCGATCGACATGCCGTAGTTCTGGCGGATGACGGCCACCGAGCGCCGCCCCAGGGCGCGCACGTCGAGCAGTCGCGCCAGATCGTCCCCGGCGAGTGCCACGTCCGCGGTCTCCACCGCGACGTCGGTCCCGGCGGCACCCATCGCGATGCCGATGTCCGCGGCCGCGAGCGCGGGCGCGTCGTTGGTGCCGTCGCCGACGACCGCGACGACGTGGCCCTCCGCCTGCAGGGCGCGGACGACGTCGAGCTTGTCCTCGGGCATGACCTCGGCCCGCCACTCGTCGATGCCGAGTTCGGCCGCGACCGCCGCGGCCGTGGCCGGGTTGTCCCCGGTGAGCATCACGATGCGGTGAACGCCGTCGGCCCGCAACGCGCGCAGCACCTCCGCAGCGTTGTAGCGGATCTCGTCGCGGAGACTGACCAGCCCGACCAGCACACCGTCGACCGCGAGGAGCAGGGGCGTCTCCGCGCGGTGCTGCAGACGGGACACCCACTCGGACGCGTCCTCGGAGACCTCGACGTTCTCCCGGCGCAGCAGGGATGCACTGCCCAGCAGCAGAGTGCGGCCGTCCGAGACGGTCCGCATGCCCAGCCCGACGAGCACCTCGCACTCCTCGTGCGGCGGGATCTCGATGCGACGCTCCTCGGTACTGCGGATCACGGCTTCCGCCAACGGATGTCGAGAGTGGATCTCGGAGCTGGCCGCGTACGCGAGCACCTGCTCCGGCTCCCACGCGTCGTGGAAGGCGATCACATTGGTCACCACCGGGCGCCCGACCGTCAGCGTTCCCGTCTTGTCGAAGACGACGGCGTCGACGCGGCCGGCCTGTTCGAGGTGGGACCCGCCCTTGATGAGGATCCCCCGACGGGCACCGTTGCCGATGGCAGCGCTGATAGCGGTGGGAGTGGACAGGCCGACCGCGCACGGGCACGCGACGAGCAGCATGGTCATGGCCCGGCGTACGTCACGGGTGACCAGCAGCGTGGCGGCCGAGAGCAGGAACGACGCGGGCACGAAGCGACGGGAGAAGTTGTCCCCCACGGTCTGGATGGGCGCGCGATCCTCCTGCGCCTGTTCGACCCGCGCGATGATGCGGCCGATCGCCGTGTCACGGCCCACGGCCGACGCGCGGACGACGACCCGGCCGCGCAGCACGACGGACCCGGCCGACAGTCGGGTCCCCACCGTCACGGTGACCGGCAGTGTCTCGCCGGTGATCGCGGACTGGTCGACGACGGCGTCGCCCTCGATCACGGTGCCGTCGACCGGGACTCCGACATGGTCGTGCACCACGACCTCGTCGCCGACCTCGAGCGAGTCGATGTCCACGGATACCTCGGTGCCGTCTCCGGTCCGGATCCACGCGGTGTCGTGGGTTCCGCTGAGCAGATCCGAGATGGCACGCCTGGTGCGGCGCAGCGTCAGCTCCTGCAGGTACTCGCCGATGTTCAGCAGCCACAGCACGGTGAGGGCGACGACGTTCTCACGCAGGACGAGGCTCGCGACGGTCGCCGCGGACACCAGGGCGTCCGTTCCGGCGGCGCGGCCTCCCGTGAGGGACCGCACGGCGCCCTTCAGGAAGGGATAGCCGGTGAAGACGGTGACACCGGTGGCGACGAGCCGGCTGGTGGGACCCAGCACGGGAGGTCGGCGCAGCGCGTACCGGCGCAGGCCCAGCAGGACCAGAGCCGCTCCGCCCACGGTCATGCGCAGCAGTTCGCCGGTACCGACGTCTGCCGACCGCGGTGTGCGCACCGCGACCTGGCCCGGAACGAGCGCGGTCGCCGCGGGTACGGCCGTCAGCGCGGCCAGCACCGACGCGGGGTCGGTACGGGAACGGGAGTACCAGACGACGACGGACGCCGTCCGAGGGAACGCGTGCACCGCGCGGATGCCGGGAACGGCGTCGAGAAAGTCCTCGACCGCGACCGCGCGGACGTCACTGCCGGTGATCCAGTCGAGTCGGACGCGCATCCTGCCGGCGCCGTCGGAGAGGACCTCGGGTGCTGCGGGTGTCGGCGTCTCGGCGGGATCGGTGTCCGCCCGACCGGCGACCGCGGTGCTCACGTCGGCGATCAGTGGTCGTGGCCGTGACCGACGTCGGACGCGGCCGGGGGCCGCGCCTCCTCACCCATGCGATCCTTCGCCTCGGCGACCACGTCGGAGACCGCGAGACGAGCGGACTCGGCCTTGACCTCCGCCTTGCGCACCCCACGCAGGCTCACCTCGGTGACCCGGACTGCAGCCTCGCGCAGCGGTGCACGCTCGACGACCTTCTTCACACCGTTGTAGGCCGCGACGCCCACTACCCCGGTCACGACGGTGGACGCCGCCTTGGCGATGACGGGAAACATCATGATGGGACTCCCTCTGCACCGCGCTGCGAGCAGACGCGGATCGGTGACGGTGGATCGCCTGCGAGGACGACGTGCAGTGATCATAGCGTTACCGACAACCGTTGTCGGATCAGTCGATGATCGCGACGGTTTGCCCCCGACCGTCACGAACCCCTACTCTCTCGTCGACAACGATTATCAGTATCGACAGAAGGCGGAGGGACACCACCGTGCTCGAGGTCGACGACCTGACCGTCCGAGTCGGCGCCACCACGCTCGTGACCGGAACTACGTTCGATGTCGTTGCAGGACAACGAGTCGCGCTGGTCGGCGCGTCCGGTTCCGGAAAATCGGTGATCGCGTCCGCTGTCGTCGGCGTCACCCCTCCCGACCTGATCGTCAGCGGTCACGTGCGCATCGGCGGTCACGACGTGGCGGGCACGCCCGTCCCCCGCCGCCCTCGGGACGCGCGGGCGGCGATGGTGTTCCAGGACTCGTCGTCCGCACTCGCCCCCTTCCTCACTGTCGGACGGCAGCTCGATCTCGCACTGCGCCACCGCGGCGAGACGAGTCGGCGACGTGCCGACCGAGAGGAACTGTTGCGCGGCATGGCCTTCACCGATCCCGAGCGCATCGCAGCAGCACGTCCGGCCCAGCTCTCCGGCGGGCAGCGTCAGCGTGTCTGCATCGCGATGGCACTGGCCTCGAACGCCCCGGTGATCGTGGCCGACGAGCCCACCACGGCACTCGACGTGGTCAGCCAGAGCACTGTCGTCGCGACTCTCGGCGCCGCGACCGGCGGCGACCGAGGACCCGCCCTGCTCTTCATCACGCACGATCTGGCCGTCGCCGCTGCTCTCTGCGACCGCGTGGTGGTCGCCGACCAGGGAGCAATCATCGAGACAGGTTCCGTCACAGACGTTCTCTCGGCACCGCGCCACCCCGTCACCGCGAGGCTCGTGTCGCGCGCTCGGTCGGCCGACGCGGCGCTGCACTCCGCCCCGGTCGCATCGTGACGTCGGGATCTCCCGGTCTGCACGGCCGCGCACTGACGCGCCGGTACGACGGACACACGATCGCGGTCGACGACGTCACCGTCTCCGTCGCTCCCTCCGAGCGAGTCGCACTCGTCGGCGCCTCCGGATCGGGCAAGTCCACCCTGCTCCGGATGCTGTTGGCGATGGAGACAGCCGACTCCGGCGACGTGACACTCGACGGCGCCGCGATCCGGCCGGGTCCCGCCCGCTCGACCCGGTGGTTCCGCCGCGAGGTGCAGTACGTTCCCCAAGATCCCGGTTCCTCGCTCGACCCGCGTCGCACCGTGCTCGACTCGGTCGCCGCACCGCTGCGGTGGCTGCGGTGCGAGGGCGATCACCGCGCTCGCGCCCTTGCGGCCCTGGACTCGGTGGAGGTGGCCGCGTCGATGGTCGGCGCCCGCACCGGTGAGCTCTCGGGCGGCCAGAGACAACGGGTGGCCATCGCTCGCGCCCTCGCGTGCCGACCCCGCTACCTCGTCGCCGACGAACCGGTCAGTGGACTCGACCTGCCCCTGCGAGATCTCGTCCTGGACGTCCTCGAGACCGTGTGCGACCGCAACGGCACCGCGTCGCTGCTGGTGACGCACGATCTCGCCGTCGCCGCCCGCACGAGTGACCGTCTTCTGGTCATGACCGACGGCGTGATCGTCGAGACTGGCTGCACCACCACGGTTCTCGGGTCCCCGCAGCACACCCACACCCGCGCCCTGGTCGATGCGGTACCGCGTCTTCCCGTCCGCGCGCACCTGTAGTTCGTTCCGTCCGACCTTCCCTCGAAAGAATGCCCATGATGCGGTCCCCCCGCCGAATGCTGCCCCTCTCCGCCGTTCTCACCGTGTCGGTGCTCGCGCTGTCCGGCTGTTTCGCGGCATCACCGTCCGCCGACGACGGGAGCGGCCGAGTGCGTGTGGCGATGCTGCAGCCGCCGCGCTCCGGGCTGACCCCGCTGAGCGACGACGCCTTCAAGTTGTCCCGATGGTCGACGGCCGAGACCCTCGTCGTACTGGACGATCTCGGCGAGGCACAGCCTGCCCTCGCCACCGCATGGACTCGCGTGGACGACACGACCTGGAGCATCGACCTGCGGCCCGACGTCCGGTTCCACGACGGGACGCCGCTCGACGCCGCCGCGGTGGTCACCGCACTCACCGCGGCCACCACCGCCTCGCCGAAGCCCCGCATTCTCGACGGTGTCGACATGACCGTCGAGGCGGACGGCACGGACACCGTGACCGTGCGCACCGCGACGGTGGATCCGCTGGTACCGCAACGACTGTCGAGCCCACAGCTGGCCATCCTCTCGCCGGTCGCGTACGCGGGCGGTGGTCCCGTCGATCCCGTCGGACACGGCACCGGTGCGTTCGTGCTCACCGCAGTCGACGGCACGTCCACGGCGACACTCGATCGCAACGACGACTACTGGGGTGGTCCGGCGAAGGCCTCGGGCATCGACGTGAGTTTCGTCCCCGACGGCACGGCCAGGGCCGCGGCGCTGCGGAACGGTACCGCCGACATAGTCGAGGCGGTGCCGGTGTCGCAGGCGGCGCTGGTCGATCCGGCTCTCGTGCACGAGGTGCCCATGCCGCGCACCAACACCCTCTACCTGAACAACAGGACGGGCGCCTTCGCCGACCCGTCGATGCGCGCCGCAGCGCGGGAGGCCGTCGACGCCGATCGACTCGTCGACCAGGTCTACGAGGACCGCGCCGACGTGGCCAGCGGACTGCTGGGACCCGCCCTGCCGTGGACGGCGGACCGGCCCGCACGCACGACCGCCCCGGCCGGCGATCCCGCGGGGCGACGGATCACCCTGGGCACCTTCACCGATCGCGCGGAACTGCCCGAGGTCGCGGTGTTGTTGCAGCAGGAGCTCGAGGCCCGCGGTTTCGTGGTGGAGCAGGTGGTCCGGGAGTACCAGTTCATCGAGGCAGATGCTCTCGCCGGCGCGTTCGACGCGTTCGTCCTGTCGCGGGCGACCGTGCTCGACTCGGGTGACCCCGTCGCCTACCTGTACTCCGACTTCGCCTGCGCCGGTTCCTTCACCATCGCGCAGTTCTGCGACCCCGCCGTCGACGCCGCTCTGTCCACCGCCTCGGCGACCGAGCCGGGAGCAGCGCGCCGAGCCGCCGTCCTCGAGGCGGAGCGGCTGATACTCGAGCGCGATGCGGTGGTGCCGATGCTGCACGAGCGCGTCGTGCAGGGTGAGGCCGCGTCGGTGTCGGGTGCAGCGCGCGATCCGCGGGAACGGATGTTGGTCACCACCGAGACCACGGTCGGATGACGTCCGGCCGCGTCCTCGTCTCCGCCTCTCGCCTGCTGTCCGTCGCGGGCGTGATCGTGGTGGTCGCACTGCTGCCGTGGCTGTCGGGCCGCGACCCGGCGTTGTCGATCCTGCGTGCGCGCTCCGCGGACCAGGAGCCGACACCCGCCGCACTCGCCGCGATCCGCGCCGATCTGGGACTCGATGCGGGTCCGATCACGCTGCTGCGCAGGTGGTTCGGCGGAGTTCTGCGGGGCGATCTCGGCACGTCGTGGAACACCGGCAGGCCCGTCCTTCCCGGCGCCCTCGACGCGCTCGCCGTCTCGACGACCCTGATGGGGTTCGCCCTCGCGGTGGCCTGTGCGGTGGCGACGGTGATCGTGGCTCCGGCACTGCGCGCCGGGCTACGGGGGCGGCCCACCCGCTCCTCGGGTGTCGGCGCCTCGGTTCTCACCTCGGTGCCGGAGTTCCTGCTGGCGTCCGTCGCGGTGATCGTCGGCAGTGTGTGGCTGTCGCTCCCGTCCTACGGCTGGACCGGCCCGACCTCGGCGATCCTCCCGGCTCTCGCACTCGGTCTCCCGGCCGGCGGGCTGCTCGGCCGTCTGCTCGCCGATGCCGTGTCGGTGTCGTTCACCGAGGCATGGGTGACCACGTGGACGGTCGCCGACGTGGACCGCGGCACGCTCGCCCGTGCGGTGCTGCGTCGCGCGGCCTCGTCGCTCACGTCCCAGATCGCCCTCGTGATGGTGGGTCTGCTCGGTGGAGCTGTCGCGGTCGAACGCGTCTTCGCCATCCCCGGGATCGGACGATCGATGCTCGGACACGCTCAGTCGCAGGACCTTCCGGCGCTGCAGGCCGACATCCTGCTGCTCATGGGGGTCAGCGTGTTCATCGGTGTGGCCGCGCAGGCCGCCCGCCGGGCACTGCTCGGCCGGTCGGTGCACGATCACGCCGTCCCGGTACCCACCGCTCGAGTCGCCGCGGGTCGGTTCCCGTTCGTCGTGCCCGCCGTCGCCGCGAGTGCGTTGGGCACCATGGTGCTCGTCGGCCTGCCCCGCGACCCGTTCGCCACCACGCGAGGCAAGTTCCTGCCACCGTCCCTCGCGCATCCGTTCGGCACCGACGCGTCGGGACGCGACGTGCTCGCCCGCGTCGCTCACGGTGCGGCACACACCGTCACCGTGTCCGCGACGGTCGCACTGGGATGTGTGCTGGTGGGTCTGGTTCTCGGTTCGGCGGCGCGGGTGTTCACCGGTCCGATCGAGGTGACCAACGCCGCGCCACCGGTCATCGCCGGCGTGGTCGTCGCCTCCGTCGTGGGCCCCGGCGCCGCGTCGGCAGCCGTGGCTGTCCTGCTGGTCTCGTGGGCACCCCTGGCCGCGCACACTGCAGCGCTGTCGGCCGAGGTCGCGGCCAGGCCGTACGTCGCCGTCCTGCCCACCCTCGGCGCGGGTCGACTGCGCGTGCTGTTCGGGTCGGTGCTCCCGGCGGTCGGTCCCGCCGTTCTGCGTCACGGGGTGGTGCGGCTGCCGGGTATCGCCCTGGCACTCGCCGCCCTGGGCTTCCTGGGACTCGGACCGCAACCACCCAGTCCCGACTGGGGTCTCGTGCTGGCCGACGGGGTGTCCACGGTGGAGCGGGCGCCCTGGGTGGCCCTCGCGCCCCTGGTGAGCCTCGTTCTGCTGTCGGTCACGGCGGTGTCGCTGTCGAGTGCCGTCCGGTCCCGCCGTGGGCGTCGGTCCACCGACGGTCCCGCCGCGCAGGCCGACCGTCCCACCCCGGTCTCCGCGTGCTGAGGGCGTCTCGCCGCGGTCGAGTGCTCCCCTGGCACGACCTCCGTGCGGCCACGCCCACCGTGAGACTGCTCGTCCTCACGCAGATGGCCTTCAACATCGGCTTCTTCATGGTGCTGCCGTACCTGTCCGTGCACCTGACGTCCGACCTCGGTCTCGGCGCCGCGCTGGTCGGTGTCGTGCTCGGAGTCCGCACGTTCTCGCAGCAGGGACTCTTCGTCGTCGGCGGAACGCTGGCGGACCGCCTCGGCGTCAAACCGGTGGTGCTGACGGGCTGCGTCCTGCGCGTCCTCGGATTCGTGGGACTGGCTCTGGCCCAGAGCCTTTCGGCCGTTCTCGCAGCCACGGCGCTCACCGGCGTGGCCGCGGCGCTGTTCTCGCCGGCGGTCGAGAGCGCGGTGGCGCTGGAGGCGGGCGAGGGTGAACGCGCGGGTGGCCAGTCCCGCCTGGACGCGTTCGCATTGTTCACCGTGTTCGGCCAGATCGGCGCGTTCACCGGTCCGCTGCTGGGCTCCGCGCTGCTCGCGGTGGACTTCCGACTGACCTGCCTCGTCGCGGCCGGGGTCTTCGTCGTCATCACGCTCGCGCACGTGGTACTACTGCCCGCTCGACATTCCGAGTCGACCACGGACTCCTGGCTCGACGACTGGCGGGAGATCGCCCGCAACCGTCTGTTCCTCGTCTTCGCCGCCGCGATGAGCGCGCAGCTCGTCGCGTACAACCAGCTCTATCTCCTGCTGCCGCTGCGGGTCGAGCAGGTGTGGGGATCGCAGGCACCACTGGGATGGTTCTTCGCCGCGGCGTCGGCACTCGTCGTCGCCGGGCAGATGAGCGTGACCCGAGCACTGCGCCGGTTCTCGCTGGTACGCGTTCTCCCACTGGGTTTCGCCGTCATGGCGACCGCGTTCGCCGTGGCGGCCGTGGCCGCACTGCTCGGCACCGAGGGTGCCACAGGGCTCGTGGGGCCCGCCGCGTTCGTCGTGCTGCTGACGGTAGGTCAGATGATCGCCATGCCGTTCGCGCGCGACCTGGTCCCGCGGATGGCGCGGGAGCGCAGCACGGGCTCGTACTACGGTCTGCTGGCCTCGCTGGGCGGGGTCGGGGTGCTCGTCGGGTCGGTCGCGCTCGGCGCGATCATCGACGCGATGCCGGACACGCCTGCAGGCGAGGCGGTTCCGTGGGCGGCCGCGGCGGTCCTGCCGCTCGCGGCGGCAGTGACGTTGCGCTCGGTGGCTCGCCGACTGGTCCCGGTGACCCCGGCGATCACGCCGCCAGAACCAGATCGCGGCCCGTCAGCACCTCCGTCTCGCGAGTGATGCGTGCCCACACGTCCTCGGTCACGTCGTCCATGATCGAGAACCGGTCCCACCACATCATGCGGGTCCGGTAGCGCTCGTCGGGGTACGCGGCCGGGGCGATGTTCTCGGCCACGCGGCCGCCGCCGGACTCCCACCGTCGCAGCACGTGATCGGCCGCCGTGGCCATGACGTATCGGGCGCCCGTAAAGACCATGGTGGGCAGCGCCGTACGGGACAGCAGTGCGGAGAGCGCACCGGGATGCTCGGCGTCCGCGGAGACGAACGCGGTCTTCATCTCCACCACACCGGCGGGCAGTCGACCGTGGATGAGTTCCGCGACGTCGGGCCGAGCGGCGTTGCCCTCCCACTCCACCAGAGCGTGCGACTGGTCCGCGCTGAGGTAGGGGCCCTGGCCGCGGACGCCGGCGACGACCTGCCCCGCACGGTCCACGGCCGCGTAGAACACAGCGGTGTCCGCACCGTCGGCGACGCGCTCGACGTCGAGCGCGACGCCCACTCCGTGGCGCTCGTAGGACCGCGTGGCGCAGGCGAGGTACTCGTCCCAGAGCCCACGATCGGCGGACGGGGAACTCATCACCAGAACGGTCCCACTATCACGATCTGCAAGGCGCGTGCTCCCTTGTGTGATCAGGCGGGTGGGGGCGAGCAGAGTCGTCGACATCGGACACCTCTCGGACAGAGTTGTCGGATCGCCGTCCGGCGCCCCGACCAACAGACCACGGACTCGCCGGACGACGAATCCACACACTTATTGTCCCGCTTCCCGAGCAAAAAGTGGATTCCGCCCCGAAATCGGTGACGTGCGACGGATGTGCCCTTTTCGAGGCCCGAGAACGAACCGCAGGTCATTGACCCGTTACGACAACCTATATCCGAGTTACCCGTTCGTATTCCGGGTCGCTTTGGTGACTCCTCGTAGAACTGCACCGACGAAGCAGACTGAATTTCGTGAAAAGCCACGAACGGCGGGTCGGCGATTCGTGGCGAATTCGCGCTCCACGACGGCCACTCGGGCGCTCTCACAGCGCCACACCGACACCTCGGAACGCAGTCAGCCCCGGACCACACCTCCCGAGAGGTACGGTCCGGGGCTGCTGGAGACCCGGGAGTGGAGCGCGGGAACGGCTCGCCTATCGGCCGGCGCGGCCGAACAATGGTCGTCTGCCGGCCGTCTCGCGACGCGACGACGTGGCTGCGGAGAGGGAGTCCGCGAGCATCAGCTCGACGGTGCGCTCGGCATCGAGCTTGTTGTCGCCGATACCCCCCGTGGCGCCACGCTTGGCCCATCCCACGACGTAGGCCCCGGCCACCGGGCGGTCCTCGGAGTCCACGACGCGACCCTCGACGTTGCGCACGGTTCCGCGGTCCACGTCGAAGGGAAGTCCGGGCAGGGCGGACCCGCGATACCCGGTCGCCTGCAGCACCAGATCGGCGGGAATCGAGCTCGCGATCCCCGCGTCGGACGTGCCGGATCCGCGGACGTCGAGCGCTCCCGGGCGTACCGCCACCGGTGCGCGCCCGAACGAGAAGACGATGCGCGGCGCGCCGTCACCCGTCTCGGCCTCGTCGGCGCGCGGTGCGGCGGCGAGCGGTGCAGCGGACGCGGACAGCGGCAGCGCCGCCAGGACCGAGGAGAGATCGTCGTCGCCCGCGACCAGAACGGGCACCGATGTGCGATCGACGAGCGCCTGGCACTCGGACCGGGTGAAGGCGGCGACCTCGGGACCGCGTCGACCGAGCACGGTGACCTCCCGCACCGCACTGTCCCGTAGCGCCGCGAGCGCGTGGGCCGAGATGTCCGTGCCCACGAGGTCCTCGACGGGAGCTGTCAGAATTCGCGCCGCGTCGAGCGCCACGTTCCCGTTGCCGATCACGACGACGCGCGTCACGCCGCGCAGATCCACGGCGTCGGCGGGGACGTCGGGGTGACCGGTGTACCAGCCGACGAGGGTGCGGGCACTCATCGGGACGACCTCGGACTCGAGGGGAAGCTGCCTGTCCTGATCGGCACCCACCGCGTAGACCACCGCGTCGAAGGTCCGCGAGAGTTCCTCCACCGTGACGTCGACCCCGACCTCGACGCCGAGGCGCATCGTCACGCGCGAGTGCACGAACAGCGACCGAAAGTGTTCACCGATGCGCCGGGTACTCGTATGATCCGGTGCCACACCGTATCTCGCGAGACCACCCGGCACGGGCAGCTTGTCGAAGAAGGTCACCGCGGCATCGGTCTGCCGCAGGAGCGCCGTCGCGGTGTAGCAGGCGGCCGGCCCGGTTCCCACCACGGCGACCCGTTTCAGCGACACGGAGCCGATGTCCGCCGGCGGGAACGTCGGTGCGCCCCATGCATGATCGACCGGCCGGTCCCGGTAGTAGTCGGCGTTCAATTCCGCGTAGATCGCCTGCGACGGCGACAGCCGCGACACCCGCGTGATCGCGTCCACCGGGCATGCGTCCGCGCAGGCGCCGCAGTCGATGCAGGACCGCGGATCGATGTACAGCAGGTCGGTCTTGCCGAAGTCCGGCTCGTCCGGCGTCGGGTGGATGCAGTTGACCGGACAGACCGACAGACACGATGCGTCGTTGCAACAGTTCTGGGTGATCGCGAAGGCCATGGGAGCGTCAGACCATGTGGATGGTGCGGTAGACGGCCGCAGCGGGCTTGGTCAGCAGTCCACAGTCGCTGAGGAACGCCATCAGGTGCTGGCTGCTCGTGCGCATCATGACGTGGTGGTGCGTGTTGTTCTTCGCCTCGCGCACGGCGCGGTCCCGGTCGAGACCGGCCGCGGCGTAGACGTCCTTGCTCACCATGTTGGACACGATGACTCGGGCGGCGATGGCGATGAGCAGGGCCGCGGACTTACGGCGGGCGGCGGAGATTCCCGCCATGTTCTCGCGCATCTGCTGACGCGCGAACGTCATGTGCCGCGACTCCTCGACGACGTGGATCTTGCTGGTGGTGCGCACCAACGGGAGCACGTTCTCGCCGCGCATCCAGTCGCGCTGCATGACGTCGAGCACTTCCTCGGCGACGAGGATGCCGCCGTAGGCGGCCTCCGACACGGCGAGGGTCTTGAAGCCACGACCGAGCTCGATGCTGAGCCGGCGCGGGACATACGCCTTGATGCCCATGGTGCGGCACGCCTTGGCGAACATCAGGGAGTGGCGGCACTCGTCGGCGATCTCGGTGAGCGCGAACTGGAAGTCCGAGGACGACGAGTCGCTGCAGTACTGATCACGCAGAACCATCTGCTGCAGGATCATCTCGAACCAGATGCCGGTGCTCATGATCGAGCAGACCTCGTGGCGGGTGAGGGTGACGCGCTGTTCGGGCGTCATCTCCTTCCACAGATCAGTGCCGTAGAGGGTGCTCCACTCAGGATTGAGGCCGAACTGCTCCGGGTCGAGGGGAGCCTCCCAGTCGACCTCCTGCATGGGGTCGTACGAGAGCGCTGCGACGGAATCGAGCAGCCGAGCAGACACGTCCTCGGCGTCCGAGACGGTGAGTTCCGGGTCGAGTGTGCTGGTCATGGCGTCGTCCTTCCGTGGGCGGGTACATCTCCGTGACTAACTGTGACAGAGGTTATCAGGTACTCGCCGTCACGGGAAGACGTCGCAGGGTCGGGACGGTCCCGAATCGTCAGGAGATCTGTGGCATCTCCAGGTCCGTGTGCGCCACTGCCCGAGCGGTGTCGGGGTCCGTTCCGAGCATCACCAGCAGCCGCTCCGCTGCGTCGTCGATCCGGCGATCGTCGACGGAGCCCGGGTCCTCGAGCCACCGGTGCACCAGGGCGAACAGCACACCCGCCGTCATTGCCGTCGCGAGAGACAGGTCCTCGATCTCGAGTCGTCCGGCGTCCACCGCCGCCGCGAGATCCCGGCGGGCCCGCGGCCCGAGACCACCGGGCGCGTCGAGCAACGCGAACCCCGACCGGTCGACGATCTCCGCGGCCTGACGATGCGAGACGGCGGCACGACCGGTCCGCCTGACGGCGTCGCAGAAGATCTGCACCGGATCGTCCGAGCGCGGCGAGACTCCGTCGAGCGTCTCCCCCATCTGCTCGAGAACCTGCTCCACGGCAGCGGCGAAGAGTGCGGGCTTGTCCTCGAAGTGGTTGTAGAAGCTCCCGAACCCGACGTCGGCGGCGGCCGTGATGTCGGCGATGCTCGCGGTGGAGGAACGCCCGTCGGCGATCATCTCGCGCGCGGCGTCCACGAGAGCCTGGCGCGTGCGCGCCTTCCGTCGCTCGAGCCTGTTCCCGGCAGTCTGCATCCGGAAAGTCTAGGTCGACGGGTGCCCGGTCGTCGGCGCGGCGAGCCCGCTGACGACGCGTCGCGACGTCAGCGGGAGACAGGAGCGGACCAGATCCCCACGATGGCGTCGACGAGGTCGATGCCGCACGCCGTCCAGTACGCCGTCGGATCGGCGCCCGATGCGGCGAACTCCGACTCTCGTTCGGCCATCACGTGCGTCAGCAGAGTGCGCGCCATGGCCCCTCTGGCCGAGCGGACGTCGGCAGGAATCGGGGGCAGACACGAGGTGACGCCGGCGACCGTCTCTCGCAGCGTCGCCGAGGACAGCGCCTCGTCCACCAGGATCGGCCGCAGCACCGGATCCGTCATGACCTGGGAGGCGAACCGCGCGTACCAGGTGGGGGCGCCGAACTCGGCGAAGTACTGCGTCGACGGAAGGACCAGTGCCGACACCCACGCTCGCAGGTCGGCGCCCTCTCCGATCGCCGCGACGTGGGCGGAGCGGATCCGTTCGACGTCGCCCGTCCGGCGGACGACGATCGCGCGGACGAGATCCTCCTTGCTGCCGAAGTGGTAACCGACCACGGCGCTGTTGCTCTGCCCCGCCGCGTCGCCGACCTGACGGTTCGACACCGACACGACACCGTTCTCCGCGTACAGCCGCTCGGCGGCACCCAGAATCGCCTCGCGCGTCGCCTCGGAGCGCGCGGACGGGGCTCGCGTCGACCGGGCCTGGCTCATTCCACCGGCTCGGTGGCCCGGTCGGTGACGGCACCTCCGACGACCTCCGACGCCTCGCCCTCGCCGTCCTGGTGACGCGGAAGGAAGGAGGCGAGTACGACCGAGAGGATCGCCGCGCCGGCGGCGATGGCCATGGTGATCCGGAAGGCGGCCTCGGACGGCACCGCGGTGGATCCGAACGACACGGTCATCGACGCGAGAACGACCCCCGCGACCGCACTGGCGAACGACGTTCCGAGGGACCGCATCAGCGTGTTGAAGCTGTTGGCCGCCGCTGTCTCGGAGGCGGGCACCGCCGACATGATCAGGGCGGGCATCGCTCCGTACGCCAGTCCGATGCCCGCACCGATGACGAGCGAGACCACGATCAGCTGCCACACCGCGCCCATCATCACGATGCCCAGCAGGTAGCCGACGGCAACCGTCGCCGCGCCGGCCATGAGCGTGATCTTCGGTCCGCGCGTGGTGGTGATGCGCGAGGACACCGGCGCGACGGCCATCATGATCAGTCCGGACGGCGCCATCACCAGGCCCGCGACGAGGATCGACTGTCCCAGGCCGACGCCGGTCGCGGCGGGCAACTGAAGGATCTGCGGCAGAACGAGACTGAGTGCGAACATCGCGAAACCGAGCATGATCGACGCGGCGTTGGTGAACAGCACCTGCCGCCGCAGCGAGACCCGCAGGTCCACCAGTGGCTGGGGAGTGCGCAGTTCCCACACGATCCACGCCGCGAACGCGAGGACGGACACCAGCAGCAGGCCGAGGATCGACGCGCTGCTCCACCCCCAGTCGGAACCCTTCGAGATCCCGAGCAGCAGGGTCACCAGGGCGACCGACAGCGTGAGCGCTCCACCGATGTCGAACGTGCCGCCGGTGCGCACCGTCGACTCGGGAACGACGACGACCACGGCGACCGCCACCACTGCGCCGAGCGCAGCCGCCGTCCAGAACAGGAAATGCCAGTCCGCGTACTCGGCGATGATCGCCGCGGCCGGAAGACCCAGGGCGCCGCCCACTCCGAGCGACGCACTCATCAGCGCGATCGAACCGGGAAGCTTGTGGCGAGGCAACACGTCCCGCATCACGCTGATGCCGAGGGGAATCACACCGGCGGCGAGACCCTGCAGTGCCCGCCCCACGACGAGGGGAACGAGGCTGTTCGCGAGGGCACCGACCACCGATCCGGCGACGAGCAGCGCCAGGCTGACCAGCAGCATGCGCCGCTTGCCCACCATGTCGCCGAGTCGGCCGGTCACGGGAACGGCGACCGCACCCGCCAGCAGGGTGGCCGTGATGGCCCACGCGGTGTTCGCGGCCGAGGCGTTCACCAGAGCGGGGAGTTGGGGAACCAGCGGGATGATCAGTGTCTGCATCAGGGCGACCGTGATGCCGGCGAAGGCCAGTACCGCGACGATGCGTCCGGTTCCGGTCTCCTCCGTCTCGGCCGTGGCAGCGATGGGTGAGGACATGGGTCGAGTCTCTTCTCAGCTAGATTGAAACAGCTGTTTTAAATTAGGCACCGATCCTTACCCACGTCAACGTTCTCGCCGCTCCTGTGGCCTGCATCACCACGTCATCGGACGAATCGGTCGAGGAAGGCATTGCCGAACACGCGGTGTGGGTCCAGTCGGTCGACGGTGCCGACGACGGAGTCCCAGTCCCGCTCGCCCGAGTACCCGTCGCGGAACGAGTCGGGGATGGTGGCCGTGAGCGCCTGCACGTCTCGGTAGGGGCGGTCCTCGTCGAACGCCCACCCCTTGGACCACTCCGGCCGGAACACCGCATCGGCACCGTCGAAACGTTCTCGCATCCACTGCTCCATCTCGCGATAGAACGCGAACATCCCGGGCGTTCCCGGAATGCCCAGCACGTTGAGCCACACTGCCGTGTCCCACTCGGGACGATCGGGTACCGGACGCATGGCCGAGATCGTCGGCGGGCCGGCCGAGTCGACGAGGACGTCCGAGCCCTGGTCGAGACCACAGCACCGGATCTCGACTGGGCCGTTGATCGGGAACTGCCCCAGGGACGCGTAGTGCTCGGTGCGCTCTCGGAACCAGCGGGTGAAGTCGTGCAGGACCGCAGCCACGTTCGCGCGAGCCGTGATCACCGCACCGCCGCCCTCCGTCAGGAGCAGTGTGCTCGGACGGATGTAGAACTGCGTGTTCTTCGGCGCTCCCCAGATGTCCGACGACCCCGTGGCCGCTAGCCCCGCCACCGTCGTCGCGAGGAACACCTGACCCAACGCGGGCGTCAGTTCCGTCCGCCCGGACACGACAGCACCGATCGCGTCGGACACCGCTTCCGGGAGGGTGTCGGAGAACGTGTAGTTGTACGGTCCGTCGACCTCGCGGGAGGGCGGCGGTCGCACGGGAGTCGGCGTCCACACCTCGAGCCACGGAGTGTCGGTGAACGGGTACCAGATCGCCTCCGCGCGGCCGGACCGGTCCAGGAAATCGACGTACGTACGCCCCGGTGCCCCCGGCGCTCCGAACAACTCCGCCCAGCCGATGTCGGTGATGCTCTCGCATCGCAGAGGAGTCGCCGGATGCGCCTGCATCGTCACCTCGGTGACGAACGCTCGGCCGAGATGGACCGCGAGATCCGGCGCGTCGGCCTCCGACCGGGCGACGGTCCGCAGTGCGTACCCGGTCCCGTTCCACGCGACCACCGTCATCGAGGTCATCAGATTGCTCAAGGATCCCGACGACGAACCGATCGGAACCTGTTCTCCCACTGCGCGTACCACGGCGCCGTGCGCCCCGACAGCCAGAGCGCCCGCGATGGACAGAACCCCCGGCGCGGGCACACTCGACCATCCGAGACCGTGGTCCTCCAGCGCCTGGAGGACGTCGGACAGAGTCGCGCCGGCACCGGCGGTGACGGTGGACGACGCGGTGTCCACGGTGACACCGGTCAGCGCGGTCATGGTGTCCACGAGCACGACCCGGTCCAGGTTCTCGCCGTTCTCGATGGTGAACGGGGTCCACCCGTGCATCGCGCCGCGCGGCCGCAGCCGGTGACCGGAGGCGTGAGCCCAGTTCGCGAGCGTCACCACGTCGTCGGCGGATCGCGGCGAACACGTCCACACCGCGTCGACCACGATCTCCTTCGACCAGTTCTGGTACCGCTGCCGGAACAGCGGGATTCCCGGTGGGAAGTCGGGTGGCGCGGCGACGCCTTCCCCGACACCCGCCGGAACAGCTCCCGCCGGCACGGGCCGGCACACCCCCGCGAGCGTGGCGGCCACGGCCGAGGCGGCGGATGCGGACAGGAAGGATCGACGGTCGAACGATGGCATGAGTCCCCGATGCGCGAGATGCGGATGATGTGAGCCCCACGCCTCGTGAGCGCACTGCTGGGCAGTCCGGATCTGCTTGTCCCCCCGGAGGGTTTACACCTTTGACATACCCGTAAAGATTGTCAAGTCCGGGAGGGTCTCGGCCGGGTGGGTCACGCGCCGGGCAGGTCGAGGACCGGCACGAGGCGGCGGCGCAGATAGCCCCGGAGCGCGTCGTCGGAGCGGGTCGCCTCGCTGTCGAACTGCACCACGGACAGGAACATGCGGATGCAGAGGTCGGCGACTTCGTCGAGGTCGCCGCCGGCCTCGGCGGGCGCTCCCACCAGAGGCGTGAGGAAGGACCGGGTCAGGCTCAGCGCGTCGATCCCGAAGGCGGATCCGTCGTAGATCACCGTTCCACGGCCGGGATGCACCAGCGGCGCCAACGCCGGCGACGACCGGAACGCCGCACGCGCGGCGACCATGGCCTCGACGACGAACTCGGACACCGACTCCCGCTCGCCGACCGCGGACACGACGGACCCGATGACACGCGAACTCACGTCCTGCAACGCGTCCGACACCAGGGCGTCGCGGGTACCGAAGTGCGCGTACACCGTCGGGCGGGAGACACCGGCCTCGTCGGCCACGGAACTGATGGTCACGCCGTCGAAACCACCGAGCTCGAGGCGTCGCACCGCCGCCGCGAGGATGCGTTCCCTCACGCGGGCGGTGGCTGCCATGCGGCGATGTCCACACCCATGGCGGTGCTCGGCGGTTCGTCGTACAACCACTCGCGCGCGATCCGCCCCCAGTTCGCGGTGGCACGAAGTTGCCCGAGGATGCCGAACGTCAGGAAGTCCGCGCGACGGGAGAAGACGTGCTCGGGCGGCAACCACTGCTTGGTCATGGTGCCGAAACTGCCCGATCGCGGGTCGACGGCGAGGACGAAACACGCCCCCGCCATCTCTGGCGTCACGGTGACCGACCCGTCGTTCAGACTGAGTTCCGCTGCTGCGCAGACGTAGTCGAGACAATCGCTCGCCGTCACGGCGGCGCCGGGGTCGAGAATCCCCCGCGCGGACATGGCGATGAGCAGATCGTCTCCGCGACCCTCGATCGCCGCTCGCAGGCACTCTCTCTCGAAACGGACGTCCGCCGGACTCATCCGCAGGTACAGACCGAAGTCGACGAAGGTGACGCGCCCGTCCCGAGCCAGCAGGACATTGCCCGGATGAGGGTCACCGCAGAACTCGCCGAGCGTGTGCAGAGACCCGATGTAGAAGCGGAACACCGTCTCACCCACCCGGTCTCGCACCTCCGCCGACATCGCACGGATCTCGTCGAACGGCACCGCGTCGACGAACTCGGTCGTCAGGACCGCCGCGCCGCACCGCTCCGGCACGGTGTCCGGGACGAAGAAGTGCGGGTGCTCCCGATACAGTGCCGCGACGCGGCGCTGCGTCCGCTCCTCCGCCGGGTAGTCGAGTTCCGCCTCGAGGTTTCGGCGCAACTCGTCGACGACGGCACGGGAGGACAGCATCGGGATCGACGCCGGCAACAGCTTGACGTAGAACGACAGATTCTTCAGGTCGGCCCGCACCGCGTCGTCGATACCGGGGTACTTCACCTTGACGGCCACCTCCCGGCCGTCGTGCAAGCGGGCACGATGCACCTGACCGATCGACGCGGCGGCGAACGGGCTCTCGTCGAACTCGGCGTAGAGCGACTCGATCGACTCGCCCAGATCCGCCTCGATCACAGTGCGCACGTCGTCGAACGAGACGGTGGGTGCGCGGCTCTGCAACTCGGCGAGCTTGCGGTGGAATTCGTCGCGGTGCTCGTCGGGGACGAACGACAGGTCCAGCATCGACAGCATCTGGCCCAGCTTCATCGCCGCTCCGCGGAGACCGCCCAGGACGGTCACCAGCCGTTCGGCCGAGCGGACCGCCTCCTTCGCCGTGAGGGCGGCACGCAGTTCCTCGGTGCGACCCGCCATGCGTACTCGCATGGTGGCGTTACGCGCCGTGCGACCCGCGACGAGGCGACCCACCTCGGCGCCCCGGGCCACCCTGGACGTCGGCATCTTCTCCGGCACTTCCCCAGTATCCCGCACCGTGCCTGCGCTCGATCGATCGCGGCACCGCGGACCCGGAAGTTTCTGGCGCACCGGACATCTCGGGCACGCTATGTCGCACATCACGTTTCCGGAGGTCCGCGAGGGCTTACTCTTACTTCGAGTAACGATATACCGCGCGACGGGGACCGCGCGACGTCGATCAGAGGGGGAAACACAGCATGACCAGCACCATCACATCAGGAGACACACGGACCGACGCTGTCGCCGCCCGCGCGGCACACCTGTTCGACACCGACGCCGAGGTGCGCGCCGCGGCCGCCGATCCCGCGGTGTCGGCACAGGTGGCGGACCTGACGCCCGATCTTCACGCCATGGTCGAGGTGGTCATGGACCGCTACGCAGACCGGCCCGCGCTGGGTCGCCGGGCGTACGACGTCGAGCCCGCGGACGACGGTCGCCGGGTGCGTCGGCTCCAGCAGCGCATGGACACCATCACCTATGGATCGCTGTGGTCCGATGCCCTCGATCTCGCGACCGCACTCGGCGACGTCGCCACTCCGGACACCTTCGTCGCGACCCTGGGATTCGCCGGTGCCGACTACGTCGTCGCCGAACTGGCGACGGTCCGGACCGGTGCCGTTGCCGTTCCCCTCCAGTCCGGCGCGGCTCCCGGACGCCTCGCCGACATCGCCGCCGAGGTCGAGCCTGTCGCACTCGTCGTCGACAACGAACAGTTGTCCACCGCCACGGCTGTGGCCGCCGCGTGCCCGAGCATCCGCCGCATCGTCGTCCTCGACCACGACGACCGTGTGGACGACGACGAGGACCGCCTCGCCGAGGCTCGACGATCCGCACCGGGCACGGTGCTCGCGATCGAGACGCTGCGGGAGGCGATCGCACGCGGTCGCACTCTCCCCCGGCTCGCCGGCCCCGAGGCCGTCGATCCCGACCGGATCGCCACGTTGATCTACACCTCCGGCAGTACCGGGACCCCGAAGGGCGCCATCCACACCCAGCGCATCGTCTCGCGCCTGTGGTCGACGTCCCACTGGTACGACCAGAGCGCGGAGTCCGACGAGGCCGGGCGACCCGGTGCGATCACGCTGGACTACCTGCCCATGAGCCATCTCGCCGGGCGCGCGGTGGTGTTCACGACCCTGGCAGCCGGCGGCATCGTGTACTTCGCGAGTTCGAGCGATCTGTCCACGCTTCTCGACGACTACGCACTCGCCCGGCCGACCGTGGCCATGCTGGTTCCCCGCGTGTGCGATCTACTGCGTCAGACAGCCCTCGGACGCATCGAGACCCGGGCGCACCGCACCGGCGAGAGCGCGGACGCCGTCCGCGCCGAGGTCCTCGAGGACATGCGATCCACCACTCTCGGTGGCCGCATCCTCTCCGCAGTGGTGGGTACCGCGCCGACCTCCCCCGAGGTCATCGACTTCGTCTCCGAACTCCTGGACACGACGGTGCAGAACAATTACGGCTCCACCGAGGCCGGCATGGTGTTGTTCGACGGCGTCGTCCAGCGGCCGCCGGTGCTCGAGTACCGCCTCGACGACGTTCCGGAGCTCGGGTACGCGGTGACCGACCGCCCCTACCCGCGCGGTGAGCTTCTCCTCAAGACCGATTCCCTCGTGCCCGGCTACTACAAGCGGCCGGACGTGACGGCCGAGATGTTCAGTGCGGACGGCTTCTACCGCACCGGGGACGTGGTCGCGGAGACGGAGCCGGACCATCTCGTGTACGTCGATCGCCGCAAGAACGTGCTGAAACTGGCGCAGGGCGAGTTCGTCGCCCTCTCGCGCCTGGAGTCGATCTACGCGTCCGCCGACGCCGTCGACCAGATCCATCTGCACGGCAGCGGCGAGCGGTCCTACCTCCTCGCCGTGGTCGTGCCCGCCGACGGAGCCGACACCGCCACCGTGCTCGACTCCCTGCAGGCCCTCGCGCGCGAGGAGCAGCTCGAGTCCTACGAGGTCCCGCGCGACATCGTCCTGGCCGCGGAGCCCTTCACGCAGGAGAACGGTCTGCTCTCGGGAGCGAACAAGCAGCTGCGTCCCGCTCTGACGGCGCGCTACGGCGAGGCGCTCGAGGACAGGTACCGCGAGATCGACGAGGGCCAGACGGCGAAGATGAGCGAACTACGCCGCCGCGGCGCCGACGCACCCGTCCTGGAGACCGTCGGCGAGGCCGCCGCGGCGTTGCTGGGATGCGCCGGCACGGAGGTCTCACCCGATGCGCACTTCACCGACCTCGGCGGTGACTCGTTGTCCGCGTTGACGTTCGCCACCCTGCTGCAGGACATCTTCGAGGTGGACGTCCCCGTCACGGTCGTCATCGCGCCGTCGTCCGACCTCGCGGCGATCGCGACCCACATCGAGCGGCGACGCGGCGACGCGGATGCCACGGGAGCCGCGACCTTCGCCTCGGTGCACGGAGCGCACGCGACGCAGGCCCGTGCCGATCAGCTGACGCTGAGCGCCGTCCTCGGCGACGAGTTCCTCTCGTCCGCGGCTGACGTGGGACCGGTGCGCACCGACACCCGGACCGTGTTGCTCACGGGCGCCAACGGATACCTCGGGCGCTTCCTGTGCCTGGAGTGGCTCGAACGCCAGGCCGCGGTCGGCGGCACCGTCGTGTGCCTCGTGCGCGGACGCACCGCGGCGGACGCTCGTGCCCGTCTCGACACCGCGTTCGACACCGGCGACCCGGCCCTGTGGTCGCGGTGGACGACGCTGGCCGACACCGCGCTCGAGGTCGTCGTCGGCGACGTGGGCGAGGCGAACCTGGGCGTGAGCGACGAGGAGTACGCGTCGCTGGCCGAGCGGGTCGACCGCATCGTGCATCCCGCGGCGCTCGTCAATCACGCGCTGCCGTACGAGCAGTTGTTCGGCCCCAACGTGATCGGCACCGCCGAGATCGCCCGGCTCGCCCTGACGCATCACCTCAAGCCGGTGACCTACCTGTCCACCGTGGCCGTCGCGGCGGGCGTCGAGGCCTTCTCCGAGGACGGCGACATCCGCGAGATCAGTCCGGTCCGCGCCCTCGACGAGTCGTACGCCAACGGATACGGCACCTCCAAGTGGGCGGGTGAAGTGGTGCTGCGCAACGCCTCCGACGCCTTCGGACTCCCCGTGACCGTCTTCCGTTCGGACATGATCCTGGCGCACCCCCGGTGGACCGGTCAGCTCAACGTCCCGGACATCTTCACCCGCACGGTGCTGTCGCTGATCGCCACCGGAATCGCCCCGGAGACGTTCTACCGGCAGGACACGGGCGCACCCGTCGACGATGCAGGGCGGCCGCGCGCACACTACGACGGACTCCCCGCCGATTTCACCGCAGCGGCGATCACCGAGCTCGGTGGCAGCGCGACGTCGGGACACCGGACTTTCGACGTGCTCAATCCGCACGACGACGGCATCTCTCTCGACACCGTCGTCGACTGGATCATCCAGTCCGGCAGAACGATTCGGCGCATCGCCGACTACGACACGTGGTTCGCCGAGTTCTCCGACGCGCTCGAGTCCCTGCCGTCGGCGCAGCGGTCCGCCTCGGTGCTGCCGCTGCGGCACGCCTACGCGCGGCCGGACCTGCCGACCGCCGGGTCACCCCTACCGGCCGAGGTGTTCCGTGCCGCAGTCCGCGACACGTCGACACCGGGGTCGGCACTGGCGGACATCGACGACATCCCGCACCTGTCGCGCGATCTCGTCGCGAAGTACGTGCGTGATCTCGAGGCGCTGGGGTTGATCCCGACGCTCTGACAGCCGATCAGCGTCCGGTGCGTGACCGAACGAGCCGGACGGCGGGATCGAGGATCCGATGGCGTGCGAGCGCGAACACCGTCCCCACGGGGGAGCTCGCACCGCCACCGGATCCTCGCCGCGCCGCGGTGAAAGCGTCGATCCCGTTGCGCTGCACCGACGACAGCATCGTCTTCGCCACGGGCCGAGCCGGATCCGGATCCTTGCCGGCTCCCATCAGATGCAACTGATCGGTGTGCCACTGCAGATCGAGCAGTCCCCCCAGCGACCGGACCGAGCGGTGGGTCGCGAAGCGGGCCGGCACCGGAACGGAGATGGACGGGCTGGGCAGTACGCTGACGGTGCCGTCGAGAACGTCCCGTGCCGCTCCGGGCAGGACGGCGGTCGGGCGGCCGAGTCCCACCATCTGACACGCACCGGACCGCACCGCGTCCGACATTCCGTCGCGCGTGCGGAACCCACCGGTCACGGCGAGCGGGATGTGGGGAGCGAGGTCGCGCACCGTGACGGCGTAGTCGAGGAAGTACGCCTCGCGCGACGCCGTACTGGCCGACACCGCGGTGCCCATCATCGCGGGCGACTCGTAGCTGCCGCCGCTGATCTCGATGAGATCGACCGGCAGATCACCGATCATCGAGACCACCTCACGGGACTCGTCCTCGCTGAAACCGCCGCGCTGGAAGTCGGCCGAGTTGAGTTTGATGCCGACGGCGAAGCCCGGGGAGACGGCGGCCCGTACTCGTCGCACCACCTCGAGCAGGAAACGCGCGCGGCCCTCGATGTCGCCGCCCCACTCGTCGGTCCGCAGGTTCGTCAGGGGCGAGAGGAACTGGCTGACGAGATAACCGTGGGCGGCGTGGATCTGCACTCCGTCGAACCCCGCCTCCTCGGCCACCGCGGCCGTCGTCGCGAACCGCGACAGGATGTCCTCGATCTCCGCGCCGCTGGCCGCGCGGGGCGCCGGGATCCCGGGGATGTCCAGGCCCACCGCGGACGGCGCCAGGGTGCCGCCGACCGTCGTCACCGGGTTGCCCTGACGGCCGGGGTGGTTGATCTGCATCCAGATCGGACTGCCACCGTCCTGCGCCGTCTTCGCCCAGCGGGAGAGGGCATCCAGGTCGCGTCCGTCCGCGACCGCGACGTTGCCGGGCTCGCCCAGATGCCGGTGGTCGACCATGACGTTCCCGGTGACGAGGAGCCCGTAGCCACCATCGCCCCAGCGGCGGTAGAGACGCGACAGTCTCTCGTCCGGGGCGTTGTCACGGGTACCCAGCGCTTCGCTGAGCGCGGACTTCATGATCCGGTTCGGCAGGACCTGTCCGTTGGGCAACGTCAGCGGTGCGGACAGCGACACGTCAGGCATGGAACCCCTCGTCGGGTGAATGGGTGGGTGGATCCGTTCCCCGGAGTACACCAGATGTGGTGTGATGATAGCTGTCATCACTTGCCGCGGTGTCCGTGAACGGGCGCCCCACCACTCGGGAGCGCGATGCGCAGCGTCACGGTCGTCATCATCGGCAGCGGGTTCGGTGGGCAGTGCGCCGCCATCGAACTGCTGCGTCGCGGCATCGACGACATCGTCGTCCTGGAACGACGCGAGTTCGCCGGCGGAACCTGGCGGCAGAACTCCTACCCCGGAGCGGCCGTCGACGTGCAGAGCCCGCTCTACTCGATCGCGTCCGAGCCGTACGACTGGTCGCAGATGTTCGCGGTGCAGAGCGAGCTCGAGGACTACACCCGCCACGTCGTGGACAAGCACGGTCTCGGGGATCTCACCGTGCTCGGCGCCGAGGTGAAGCGCATCGAGTGGGTCGCCGACTCCTGGCACGTCACGACCACAGCGGGTGACTATCGTGCGCAGTTCGTGGTCAACGCGACCGGGCCGCTCAGCACGCCTGTCGTTCCGCCCTTCCCGGGTCGCGAGAGTTTCGCGGGCGCCCAGTTCCACACCAACGCGTGGAACCACGACGTCCCCCTCGCCGGCGCGCGTGTCGCCATCGTCGGCAGTGGTGCGAGCGCGGCGCAGATCATCCCGGCCGTTCAGCCCGAGGTGGGCGAGCTCCACGTCTTCCAGCGGTCCCCGCACTGGGTGATGCCCCGACCCGATCGGAAGTTTCGACCCTGGGAACGCCGTGCCCTGCGGGTGAGCTTCGTGCGTCGAGCACTGCGCGCGGCCATCTACTGGAAGCTCGAGGCCCGGATCATCGGCTTCAAGTACTCGAAGGTCGGCCTCTGGCTGTTCGCCGAGCGTCACGCACGGAATCTGCTCCGCAACCAGGTGGCGGACCCCGATCTCCGGGCCAGGCTGACACCGGACTACACGATCGGGTGCAAGCGGATCATCCTGTCCAACACGCTGTATCCCGCCATCAGCTCCGCGAACACGACGCTCCACGACCGTGACGACGGCATCGCCGAAGTCACCCCCACCGGCATCACCACCGCGACGGGGCGCGAGATCCCCCTCGACGTGATCGTGTGGTCCACCGGATACGACGCCACCGACGGCGTCATCTCCTACCCGGTCATCGGCCGGAACGGCAGCGCGCTCCGCGACGTGTGGTCCGACTACCCGAGGGCCTATCTGGGCACGACCGTCCCCGACTTCCCGAACCTGTTCATCGTCACCGGGCCGAACACCGGGATCGGCCACACGAGCGTCATCTTCGTCATCGAGGCCCAGATGCGGTACATCATGTCGGCCATCGAGCACGCTCGGCGGACGTCGTCGCGCACGGTGGAGGTCACCCGCGCCGCCGAGGAGCGCTACACCGCGATGATCCACGACGAGATGACACGCACGGTGTGGCAGAACGGTGGCTGCACGAGCTGGTACAAGTCCGCGTCCGGACGCGTGATCGCCATGTTCCCCGGCTTCAGCTTCACCTACCGCAGACTGGCCGGCTCGTTCCGGGACGACGACCACGTCCTGCGGCCCGCGTCGACCGACACCGAGAGAGTGGCAGCGTCATGACCTCCGGCACCACGGGCATGTTCCGGAGATCCCCGCGGCTCCGCCTCGACGGGCGCGTGGCCGTCGTGACGGGGGCCGGCGGCGGCATCGGATCCGCCGTCGCACGCGAACTCGTCTCCCGCGGCGCCGCGGTCGCGCTGCTCGACGTCGCTCCGTCCGTCGACGACGTCGCTCGTGCCCTGGGCGACCGGGCGATCGCCCTCCGCGTGGACGTGACGTCTCCCGACGAACTCCGTGCGGCCGTCGCCTCTGTCCACGACCGGTTCGGCGGGATCGACGTGGTGCACGCCAACGCGGGCATCTCGAGCGGCGACACCGCGTACACCGTGGCGACCGTTCCCGACGGGGTCTTCGAGCGTGTCGTCTCGGTCAACCTGAACGGCGTGTGGAACACGATCCGGGCGACACTGCCGGACATCGTCGCCGCCCGCGGCCACGTGCTGATCACGTCGTCGACCTACGCCTATCTCAACGGCCTGGCGAACGCTCCGTACGCCGCGACCAAGGCCGCGGTGGAGCAGATCGGTCGCGCCCTGCGTGCCGAGCTCGCTCACACGGGCGCGACCGCGGGAGTCCTGTACCCGGGGTGGGTCGCGACCCCCATCGCGGACGTGGCCTTCGGCGCCGACGACATCGCGACCGCTCTGGTGGCGCGAGCCTTCCCCGCACCCCTTCTCACGCCCATCTCCCCCGAGGCTCTCGCGGCGGGAGCGGTGGACGGTATCGAGCGACGAGCAGCACGGATCCAGCTTCCGGGACGGTGGCGGGCCTATTCGGCGATGCGCGGGATCGCGAACCCGCTGTCCGATGTCGTACTGGAGAAGGACCGGACGATCCGGACGCTCGTCGCGCGGCTCGAACGCCGCCGGCCCTGATTCGGCTATTTCCCCGTTTGTGACCCGCACACTGGTGATTAGTACCGACAGTGTCTGTTATCACGGGTATCGTTCCGATGCATGATGCTCGCCGCCCTGCTCCGGGAATGCTGGTCCGCCCAGCGTGACACGCAGCAGTTGCGGCTCTTCGTGGAGTCGCGCGGCCTCGCGCGATGGATGCGCGGCCTGATCTCCTGCCTCACCCTCGTCGTCACGGCCATCGCTGTCCTGTCGCTCGGATCGCCGTCCGGAGCCCAGGGTCTCGCGGATCGAGCCGTCGTCGTCGTCACCATCGTGGGTGGAATCGGCTGGGCCGTGCGCTGGAACGTGGCGCACTGGCCGTCCTTCCGCGAATCGGTCGTCTTCTTCGCCTACGCCGATGTCGCCATCGCCGTGGTCTGCTTCCTCGACTCGAGCTCGCTCGCCGGCTTGAGCGGTGCCGGTCTGCTGGTGCTCCTCGGGACCTACGCGACCTTCCTGCTGGGGCCACGGGTGTTACTCGCGCACGTCGTGTGGTGCGCATTCACCATCGCGGTGCTCGCCGTCAAGGTCGCGCTCGACCCCGAGTACGACCTGGCGATCGCCGCCGCCAAGGCGATCATGCTCAGTGTCGTCGGCGTGGTGGTCCCCATCGTGATCGAACTGGGTGTCCATCTCATCCGCGTCGACGCGGACAAGTCGTTGACCGATCCGCTCACCGGCCTCAGCAACCGCCGGGGGCTCGAGTCGCGATTGATGCTTCTCGCCGACGACATGCGTTCCACGACCACCCGCGCCGCCGCTGCCCACCCGGTGGCCGCCGTGATCGTGCTCGACCTCGACAAGTTCAAGGCGATCAACGACGAATTCGGGCACAACGTCGGCGACGAGGTGCTGGTGCGCGTCGGACAGAGCCTGGTGCGCGCGGCCGGATCCGCCGCCGTGGTCACACGCCACGGCGGCGAGGAGTTCCTCGTCTTCGATCTGTACGACGACGCACTCGCGGCGTTGCGGGCCGCCCGCGCCGTCCGCGACGCGGTGGCGGAGAGGATCCCGGGGCCGGCGGTCACCGCGAGTGTCGGGCTCGCGATGGCGAGCACGACCACCCTGCTGCACGATCGCCGGCGCCTGTCGGCCACACTCACCGAACTCGTCGATCGGGGCGACACCGCGATGTACCGGGCCAAGCGATCGGGTGGGCACTGCGTCGCCGTGGACGGGGGAACGGCGCGCGGTCTCGCGTCGACCGGTTGAATGGTGGCGTGACCGATCCATCGCCCGCACGTACCTACGGCGGGGAGAGCGCCGAGGAGCGCACGGCTCGTCGCCGGCGCCAACTGCTCGACGCGGGGCGCGCGTCCTTCGGATCGGTGGGTTTCCGAGCGTCGACGGTGCGCGGCATCTGTCGTGACGCGCACGTCGCCGATCGCTACTTCTACGAGCTGTTCCCCACTCTCGAGGACCTCCTGGTCGAGGTGTACCGCGAGTGCATCGCCACACTGACCCGATCCACCACGGCGGCGGTCGACGACCTGCCCGCCGGGACGGACCCGCTGACGCTCTCGCGTCACGGCCTCGACGGCTTCTTCCGCGCCGTGGAGGACCGTGAGCTCGCACGGATCGTGTGGCTCGAGGTGCTGGGGGTGAGCCCACGGGTGGACCGCACGTATCTCGACACGATGCACGGATTCGGTGAGCTGATGGTGGGGCTCCTCGGTCGCCACACGCCGGACATTGCCGTCGGTAGTTCCCTCGACAGGTTGGCCACCGCCGCTGTCGGCGGCATCAGCCACACCGCCATGACCTGGCTCATGGACGGATACCGAGCGGACAGAACCGATCTCGTTCACGGGACCGCCCGGTTCCTCGCCGCGGTGGTCGGTGCGGCCGAGCCCGAGTAATTCGGTCGACGCGGTCCCCCCTCGGGTGTTTCAGTGGTGCGAACCGACCACCGGGAAGGCCGGAGGCCGGCCGACATCGAACCGACCACGACTCGAGGACGCACGCATGTATCCCACCGATCCCGACGTGTTCCTGCTCGTCCGACGGCAGGAACACGCGACCTTCACCCGCGACGCCGAGCACCGGCGCGTGGCTCGCGCCCGCGCACGTCTCGCCCACGACGAACTCCGCGTCCAGCGCGCATGGGAGGAACTGACGGCGGCACTGGCCGAGTCCGCGCAGTCGCGGCAGTCCCTGGCCGACCTGGTGCACAGCAGCCGCTGAGTCAGCGTTCGTTGCCCCGAAGTTCGTTGCCCCGAAGTTCGTTGCCCCGAAGATCGATGCCCCGAAGGAGGATGTCGGCGGCGGCCTCGATGGTGGCATCGTCGGGCAGCGTCCCGTACATCAGCGTCGGGCAGATAACGGAGCCGGACAGCATGGACACCGCCGCCTCGAGCTCCGGGCCCTGGATCACCGCACCGAGCATCTGCCGAGTGTGCTTCTCGCCGTCGTCGACGATGCGGCGGCGCACCCGGCCGATCTCGGCGACGGTGGCCCCCCACTGCGCCATGGCCATGAGCACGCGATCGAGGCGCTGCGTGGCGATGGCGTCGCGGAGCATCCGCAGCTCACCGATCAGGTCCGTGCGGACGTCGCCGACCAGGTCGTGATGCGGCATGTCGCCGATCGCCTCGAGAGCCATGGTGAGCAGGTCGGAACGGGACGGCCAGTGCGTGTACAGCGTGGTCTTGGAGTAACCGGCCACCCGTGCGACGTGCGCGTGGGTCACCGCCTCCCACCCCTCGCCTGTCAGCACCTCGAGCGCGGCGCGCGAGACGTCCGCGCGTGTGCGAGCGACGCGGGCGTCCTCTGCCACGGCGTCGGGCTCTGTTCCGATTCCGTTCTCGTCCGACGGGGTATCACTCATCGCGTCACTCACCTCCTCGGTCGCTGTGCTTTCGAAATTCGGGCATCGAAGTTCGAGGGTTGAAGTTACGCGAATTTCGGGTACAGACCTATTGAACTAAATGTTCACTACTGTACTATTGGACCAGCTTCGTGCACGGCATTTCGACCGCGAACTCCCCCACCATCATTCGCGACGGGTCATCCGTCGCCTCGGGCCTCGGCGCAGCACAGCGTCGGGCCGGTCCACGGAAGGACACCGATGTCTGCCATCCTCTTCGGCTCCATCAGCACTCTCGCCGACACGTCCGAGCTCCAGCGACGCGCCTTCAACGAGGCGTTCTCCTCGCACGGGCTCGACTGGAACTGGTCACGCGACGACTACCGGTCCATGCTCGGTTCCAACGGCGGCGCGAACCGGATCGAGGACTTCGCGGCGTCCGAGGGCGTCGAGGTCGACGCCTCCGCGGTGCACGCGACCAAGTCGGAGATCTTCCGGTCCCTCCTCTCCTCGGCCGGTGTGAGCCCGCGACCCGGCGTCGTGGACACCATCGCCGCGGCGAAGAAGTCGGGCGCCAAGCTCGGCTTCGTCACGACCACGTCGAAGGAGAACGTCGACGCCGTGCTCGAGGCGCTGTCCCCCGAGGTCACTCGCGACTCCTTCGACGTCCTCGTCGACGCGGACGACGTCGAGCAGGGCAAGCCCGACCCCGCGTCCTACGCCTTCGCCCTCGACAAGCTGGGCGAACAGCCCTCCGCCTGCGTCGCGATCGAGGACAACGCCGGTGGTGTGGCCGCCGCAGCCGCAGCCGACATCACCTGCGTCGCGTTCCCGAACGAGAACACGGCCGGCAGCGACTTCTCCTCGGCATCGGAGACGGTCGAATCCCTCGACCCCGCTCGCATCGAATCTCTGGTGACGGCTCGACAGTGACCTTCACCGGTCGACTCCACACCCTGTCGAGTCACATCCACGCCAACCCCGGTTCACCCGTCGAGCGCGATGCTCGCGAACCGTTTTCCTCGGGAGAGAAGTAGTGAGCAACCTCCAGGCACGTGTCACCGCAGACGATCGCACCTTCCACGTCGAGGGATACGAGAAGATCGAGTACGACCTCGTGTACGTCGACGGCGTCTTCGACACCGCGAACACCGAGCTCGCGGACAGCTACCGGCCGTACGGCCGCTGCCTGATGGTGGTGGACGACAGCGTCCTCGCGCTGTACGGCGACGCGATCCACACCTATTTCCGCCATCACGACATCGCGCTGACCATCGTCCCGGTGCAGATCCGCGAGACGGCGAAGTCGATCGAGACCTTCGAGCGGATCGTGGGCGAGTTCGATCGCTTCGGCCTGGTGCGTACCGAGCCCGTCCTGGTCGTCGGCGGCGGACTCACGACGGACGTCGCCGGCTTCGCGTGCGCCAGCTACCGCCGGAACACGCCGTACATCCGCATCCCGACGACGCTGATCGGTCTCATCGACGCCAGCGTCAGCATCAAGGTCGCCGTCAACTACGGCAAGCACAAGAACCGTCTGGGCGCGTACCACGCCTCGCAGAAGGTGTTGCTGGACTTCAGTTTCCTGGGCACCCTGCCGGAGGACCAGGTCCGCAACGGCATGGCGGAGCTCATCAAGATCTCCGTCGTGGGCAATCTCGAGATCTTCGAGATGCTCGAGAAGCACGGCCCGGAGCTGCTGGCGACGCGATTCGGTCACCTCGACGGCACCGCGGAACTGCGTGAGATCGCCGACCGCCTCACCTACAAGGCCATCGCGACCATGCTGGACCTGGAAGCGCCCAACCTCCACGAGATCGACCTCGATCGCGTGATCGCTTTCGGCCACACCTGGAGTCCGACGCTCGAGCTCACCCCGCCCGCGCCGTTCTTCCACGGACACGCCATCAACATCGACATGGCGCTGTCCACCACCCTCGCGGAGCAGCGCGGCCACATCACGGCCGACGACCGCGACCGCGTGCTCGGCGTCATGAGCGGGATCGGGCTCGCGCTCGACAGCTCGTACCTGACGGCCGACCTGCTCGCCGAGGCCACGTCGTCCATCCTCAAGACCCGAGACGGGATTCTCCGCGCGGCGGTGCCGGCGCCCATCGGGTCCTGCGAATTCCTGAACGACGTGACCGTCGACGAGCTGTCGGACACGCTCACCCTGCACAAGAAGATCTGCCTCGAGCACGACCGCGACGGCGACGGCGTGGACATGTTCACCGCGCCGCAACCGGAGGTCGCGGTCGGTTCGTCCCACGATGAGTGATGCACGGCCGGTCACACCGACCACCATCGCCGCGGCCGAGCTGACGAAGCTGTGCCGGGACCTCGACGACCTCGGGGTCCCGGCAGCCGTTCTCGGCCGCGCTCGGCGTGCGCGTGACGTGATCGCGGGCCTCGACCCGTACCTGGACGAGTGCACCACCCCGGAATCACCCGCTCTCGCGGATCTGGCCGCACGCACCCGATCCGCGGAATGGTCCGGCAGCGCGCTCGAACAGGAGATGCTGTCCGGCCACGTCGAGGGACGTTTCCTCGACTTCCTCGTGCGGATGACCCGCGCCACGTCGGTCCTCGAGATCGGCATGTTCACGGGGTACTCCGCTCTCGCCATGGCCGAGGCACTTCCACCCGGCGGAAGCATCGTCGCCTGTGAACTGGACGAACCCGTCGCGGCGTTCGCCCGACAGTGCTTCGACGCGTCGTCGGCAGGCGACGCGATCGAGATTCTCGTCGGTCCTGCGGCGGAGTCCCTCACCCGTCTCGCCGACGAGGGACGCCGGTTCGACCTGGTGTTCATCGATGCCGACAAGGCCGGATACCTCGGATACCTGACGGCGCTTCTCGACTCCGAGCTGCTGACGCCGGACGCCGTGGTCGCCGTCGACAACACACTCCTGCAGGCCGAGCCGTACCTCGGTACGGCCATGTCGGACAACGGTTCCGCCATCGCGGAGTTCAATCGCGCCGTGGCGGCGGACCCCCGCGTCGAGCAGGTCCTGGTCCCGCTGCGGGACGGACTGACGCTCATCCGTCGATCGAGTGCGTCGTGACGAGCGTCGGCCGGTCCGTGGCGGTCCTCGTCGGCTCGCTCGTCACCGCCCCGCTCGACCTCGTGCCCGTCCTGGCGGCGCTAGCCCGACCGCGCACGGCACCCGGTTCGCCTGCCGCACGGCGTAGGACGGTCGTGATCAACGGCGGCAAGATGACCAAGGCGCTACAACTCGCGAGATCGTTCCACGGCGCCGGCCACCGGGTGGTACTGGTCGAATCGGCCAAGTACCGGTACACCGCGCATCGGTTCTCCCGAGCGGTGGACGTGTTCCACACCGTCCCCGAGGCGTCGGAACCCGGATATGCGCGCGCGATCGCCGACATCGTGCTGAGCGAGAGAGCGGACGTGTTCGTGCCGGTGTCGAGTCCGGCGTCCAGCGTGCCGGACGCCGAGGTCGGTCTTCTGCTCGACGGGCGGTGCGACGTCGTCCACGTCGACTCGGCCACCGTGCGCATGCTCGACGACAAGGTGCAGTTCTCGAAGGTCGCGGAGTCGCTCGGTCTGCGCGTGCCGGAATCACACCTCGTCACCGACCGTCGGCAGGTCGAGGACTTCGACTTCCCCGACGGCCGTACCTACATCCTCAAGCGCATCGCGTACAACCCGGTGGGTCGTATGGACCTCACGCCGTTGACGGGACGGGACCGCGCGGCGAATGCCGCGTTCGTCTCCGGGCTCGACATCTCGGACGAGGATCCGTGGATCATGCAGGAGTTCGTCACCGGTCAGGAGTACTGCACCCACTCGACTGTCCGCAACGGGCGCGTGCAGGTGTACGGGTGCTGCGAGTCGTCGGCGTTCCAGATCAACTACGCCATGGTGGACAAGCCCGAGATCCGGTCGTGGGTGGAGCATTTCGTCGGCGAGCTCGGGCTCACGGGCCAGGTGTCCTTCGACTTCATCGAGGCGACGGACGGCCACGCCTACGCCATCGAGTGCAATCCGCGAACGCATTCGGCCATCACCATGTTCCACGATCACCCGGACGTGGCGGCTGCGTACCTCGACGACGGGCACCCCGTCATCACGCCGCTCCCGTCCGCCCGGCCGACCTACTGGATCTACCACGAGATCTGGCGGCTGCTCACCCAGCCTGGCCGCCTCGCCCGCGCACGCACCATCGCCACCGGGAAGGACGCGGTGTTCACGCGGTGGGATCCGTTGCCCTACTTCATGCTTCACCACCTTCACATGCCGTCGCTGATCTGGGCGAACCTTCGCGCCGGTCGCTCGTGGAGCCGCATCGACTTCAACATCGGCAAACTCGTGGAGGCCGGCGGTGACTGACGACACGGCTTTCGTCCACCCGACCGCACGGGTGACCGTGCTGCACCTCGCGGGGTCCGCCGAGGACGAGTTCCATTCGGACCTGTCGCGGGTGTACGCCTCGGACGCGCTGTCCGCGCTCGCCGATCCCGCACGGTACGAGTTCCACGTCGCACTGGTCTCGCCCGACCGCACGTGGCGCTTCCCGGTCGATCTCACCGACGACGCGGTGGCGGGGGCTCCGCCTCTGTCGCTCGCGGACGCGCTGCGTCACATCGAGGCTCTGGGTGTCGACGTCGTCGTGCCGCAGATGTTCTGCCTGCCCGGCATGACGTCCTACCGGGCGCTGGTCGACGTCGTGGGTCTCGCTCTGCTGGGCAACACCGCCGACGTGATGGCACTCGCGGCGGACAAGGCGCTGACCCGAGCGGTGGTCGCTGCGGCGGGCGTTCCGGTGCCGGAGGGCCACGTCGTCGTCGTGCCCCCGGACGCACCACGGTCAGGCACGCGGTCGCCCGTCCCGTTACCGGTGGTCGTCAAGCCGGTGGACTCCGACAACTCGGTGGGGGTGTCGCTCGCGCACACTCCTGACGAGTACACCGACGCGCTCGCGGACGCTGCGCGGTTCTCCCGCCGGGTGCTGGTGGAGCGCTACGTCGAGTTGGGACGTGAGGTGCGCTGCGGCATCGTCGTGGTGGACGGTGAACCGGTGTGCCTGCCGCTCGAGGAGTACGCCGTGGACGCGGACGATCGTCCGATCCGCACACGCGAGGACAAGTTGTCCCGCGACGAGGACGGGGCGCTGTACCTGGTGGCCAAGAACGCCACGAAGGCGTGGATCGTCCCCGAGGACGATCCGATCACCGAGCGGATCCACGCGGTGGCCCTCGAGTGCCACCGAGCGCTGGGGTGTCGGCACTACAGCCTCTTCGACTTCCGGGTGGACCCCGACGGTCGACCGTGGTTTCTCGAGGCAGGCCTGTACTGCTCCTACGCGCGGGGCAGCGTGGTCGCGGTGATGGCCGCGGCCGCGGGAATACCTCTCGAGGACCTGTTCGCCGCAGGACTGCGCGAACTCTCGATCGAAGGAGCACGATGATGCGACACACCACCCTCGAACCCGTCGGCGCACTCGTCGAGGACGTCCGGGTGGAGGACCTCGACGCGGCGGCAATCGACGAGACACGCCGCCTTGCAGCAGATCACGGCGTCGTCGTCTTCCGGGGGCAGTCGCTCGACGACGACCGTTTCATCGAGTTCCTCCGTGCGTTCGGCGACCTCGTGTTCACCGAGGGCGAGACACCGGTCCCCGGACACCCGGATCTCAACGTCATCAGCAATGTCGGTCGCACGACGACGCCGCGCTCCACCTTCCACGTGGACACGAGCTACGTGGCACACCCACCGGCGTACACCTCGCTCCGTGCGGTCACCGTGCCGTCGGAGGGAGGACAGACCGTCTTCAGCAACCAGTACCGCGCGTGGGACACACTGCCCGACGACCTTCGCGACGAACTCGTCGACCGCACGCTCACGCACGTCGTGACCGGTCTCGATCTCGCCGACGATGCCGAGTCGTCCGCAGTGCATCCGCTCGTGGCGACCCATCCGATCAGCGGACGGCGCTCGCTCTACCTGTCGACTCCCGCGCGATGCGCGTCGATCAGCGGAATGTCGCCCGACGAGACCGCCGAGACCGTCCGGTTCCTCTACGACCACTCCACCGCCGAGGACAACGTGCACCGGCACACGTGGCAGCCGGGCGACGTCGTCTTGTGGGACAACCGGTGCGTCATGCACCGGGCCGAACACAGCGGAGTGGTGGGCGACCGGGTGATGCACCGCGGGATGGCAACCGACGGTCGCGCTCGCTCCTGAGGCCGATCGTCAGCGCGCCAGGACAGCGGCCCCTCGCCGCACCACCATGTCGCGGAAGGCGAGGGCCTGCGCCGGCAGGGTGCGTGCGGGCCACACCACGCCGATGCGCCGCCGCGCCGCGGGGTCGTTCACCGCGATGTCGACCGTGGGCAGCGGGCCGGCGGGAGTGGTCGTGCGAGGGAGGACGCTGACGCCGAGGCCCGCCCCGACCAGCCCGCGCACGGTGTGGATGTCCTGCCCCTCGAAGGCGATGGTCGGGGCCATTCCCGCAGCGGCCCACAGTGTCTCGCAGAGAGAACGCATGCCGTACCCGTGTTCCATCGCCACGTACGGGTCGTCCGCCGTTTCCACGAGGTCCACCGATCGGCGGCCCGCCAGTCGGTGATCGGACGGGACGACCAACACGAGCCTCTCGTCGTACAGCCCGAAGGACGTGTCGGTGCCGTGTTCGGTGCCGAGCGCCACGAATGCGAGGTCCGCGCTCCCGTCCTCCAGTCTGTCGAGGCACCGGGCCCGCGCGCCCTGGTCGAGGGTGAACGTGACGGCGGGATGATCGGCGAGGAAGCGCTTGATGAGCAGCGGGAGCACGCCCTCGCCCACCGTGTTCTGGAAGCTGACCGAGATGCGGCCACGAGTGCGGGCGTCCTGCTCGGTCATGGCGTCGAGCCCGGCCTCGAGTTCGCGGACCGCCCGGTCGAGGAAGGGCATCAGTGCACGTCCCGCAGGCGTGAGGGCGATGCCCCGACCACGACGCTCGACGACCGCCACTCCCAACGCGGCCGAGGCGCGGGCGAGTTGCCGGCTCACCGTCGGCTGCGGGAGGCCGAGGACGTGCGCCGCCTCGGTGATGTGTTCGGTCTCCGCCACGGCGAGCAGTGTCGGGATCAGAGGCAGGAGTGCCTCGGCTTCCTCACGCATGAATCGAACGATACGTCACGATCATGATTGTGCGAGATGCAATGCATTGGACGAATAGGTCGCGTCCGGCCTACCGTCGGATCCCGTGACCATCGACGAGGCGACCGACACCGACTGGGACGGACACACCCGTGGGTCCCGCGAGTACCGCAGGCTCGTCGCCGGGCTGCTTCTCGCCGGTGTCGCCACTTTCGCCCAGCTGTACTCCGTCCAGGGCATCCTCCCGCTCATCGCCTCGAACCTCTCGATCACGCCGTCGCAGTCCTCGCTCGCGGTGGGCTGCGCCACGGTCGGCGTCGCGGTCGCCGTACTGCCGTGGTCCGTGGTGGCCGACCGCGTCGGCCGGGTGCGTGCCATGAGCATCTCGATCGTCACGGCCACCGTCCTGGGCCTCGTCGTCCCGCTCTCCACGTCGTTGCCGATGCTGCTGACGGTGCGGTTCGTGGAGGGCGCCGCCCTCGGCGGGCTGCCGGCCATCGCGATCGCCTACCTCAGCGAGGAGGTGCACCGCCGGAACACCGCGGTGGCCGCGGCCACCTACGTCTCGGGCACCACGCTGGGCGGGCTGCTCGGCCGCATCGTCGCCGGACCCGTCGCCGAGTACACGAACTGGCGCATCGGAACACTGACGGTCTCGATCATCGCCGCCGTGGCCGCGATCGCCTTCCTGCGCCTCGCCCCCGCACCGCGGCGCGCGCTCCCTACGCGGGATGGCGGCCCGGGGCTGGGGAAACGCGTCACCACACACCTCCGGGACCCCGGCATGCGCGCGCTGTTCGGGCAGGCGTTCCTGCTCATGGGCGGCTTCGTCACCGTCTACAACTATCTGGGCTTCCGCCTCGAGGCAGCCCCGTTCGGACTCCCCCAGTCGCTGATCAGCCTCATCTTCATCGCCTATCTCAGCGGAACCGTCTCGTCTCGCGTCGCCGGACAGCTGGCCGGCCGGTTCGGACGCTCCGCGGTGCTCGCCGGGTCGACGGGCGTCATGATCGCCGGGGTCGCCCTGACGATCGCGCACACGCTGATCGTCGTACTCCTCGGCCTGGTGGTGTTCACGATGGGATTCTTCGCCGCGCACGCCATCGCGTCCGGATGGACCGGGCATCGCGCGACGGACGGTCGCGCTCAGGCGGCGTCGCTCTACAACCTCTTCTACTACGGCGGTTCGAGCATCGTCGGCTGGACGGGCGGCGTCGTGTATCAGGCCTACGGCTGGTCGGCCATGGCCGCGTTCGTCATCGCACTGGCCGTCGTCGCCGCTCTGTGGGCACTGGTCCTGCGGTCGCCCGGCGCCGAGGCTCAGTCGGCATAGTCGCCGGGGTCCAGGATGTCGTTCATGTCGCGACGGACGAGCCGGACCATGAGCGGGAGCGGCAGGAACCGGGCCCCGAAGGCGACCTGGCGCGACCGGTGTCCGGTGACGATGCGCATCCGTCCGGACTCGACGTCCCGCACCACGCGCTCGGCCACCGCCTCGGGCGAGGTGGCGTAGTACTTCGCTGCGAACTGCTGGGATCCCTCGGCCCGCGAGATGTTGGTCGCCACGCCGCCCGGATGGACCAGGTGGACCGAGACGGTGGACCCGGCGAGTTCGGTCGCGAGGGCCTCGGTGAATCCCCGCACCGCGAACTTGCTGGCGCAGTAGTCGGTGTGGTTCGGCGTCCCCTGCAGTCCGAAGATGGAGGACACGTTCACCAGCGCAGCCGCCGGCCGCGACATCAGCTGCGGCAGGAAGGCGCGCGTCCCGTGCACCACCCCACCGAGATTGACCGCCATCACCCGGTCGTAGGACGCGTCGTCGAGATGCCAGGCGGGCCGGAAACCGCCCTCGATGCCGGCGTTGTTGACGACGACGGTCGCCGGGCCCACCTCCTGGGCGACGCGGGCGGCGAAGGCCGCGACGGCGTCGCGATCGGCCACGTCGTACACCTCGGTGAGCACCGTGCCGCCAGAGGGCAGGCTCGTCACCGTCTCCGCGAGGGCGTTGCCGTCGATGTCGCCGAGCGCGAGGACCGCCCCGCGTGCGGCATAGGCCGCCGCGTACGCGCGGCCCATGCCGGATCCGGCTCCGGTGATCACCACCACCTTGCCTGCGAGGTCCGCCAACGGTCTCCGTCGTCCCACCATCATCTGATGATAGCTGTCATCACATCGCGTCGCAGTGTCGATGTGCCCGGGTACTGTGCGTGTCATGCCCGACGTCGTCGTACCCGCTGCCGATCGAATCCACTGGCGCAACGAGTGGCTGGACTCCTGGCAGTCCTTCCCCGTGGCGGGCAACTTCGATCTCGCCGCGAATGCGCACGGGTTGCTGCTCGTCCACAACGACGACACCGTCGACGCGGGCGAGGGATTCGACAGCCACCAGCACGCCGACGTCGAGATCGTGACCTGGGTGCTGGACGGATCACTGGTGCACCGTGACTCGCTCGGGAACGAGGGGACCATCACGCCCGGGTTGGCGCAGCGGATGAGTGCGGGCTCCGGCGTCGTCCACTCAGAGCGGAACGGGGCCGGATATTCCGCCGGGACACCGCTGCGGGTCGTCCAGATGTGGCTTCCGCCGGACGAGAACGGGCGGCCGCCCGGGTACGAGGAGTACGCGGCGGCAGGCGAACTGGCCTCCGGCCGCCTGGTCACGGTCGAGTCGGGACTCGACCGTGACCGCGGTGGCACGGCCGTCGGACTGGGCCAGAGCAAGGCGGCGCTCCACGTGGCGCGGCTGCGGCCGGGCACGCCCGTCACCCTCCCCACCGCGCCGTTCCTCCACCTCTTCGTCGCGCGCGGCACCGTCGAGATCGACGGCATCGGAACACTCGGTCACGGTGACGCGCTCCGCGGTACCGACACCGGCGGACATGTCGTCCACACGACGTCGTCGGCCGAGATCCTGGTGTGGGAGATGCACGCTCATGCGTGAGTGTTTGCGGTCACACGGCCGGGGGTAGAGATCTGTCCACACGGGTCGCGATGTGGACGTACCCGCCCGGAAGACGGAGAACGAGATGGCCAACGTCGTCATGCTGCTGATGTTCATGGTGGTCGGTGTCGGTTCGGGCGCTGCCCTCCTGCTGCGACCGCCCGTCCGCTAGGGCATTCCGGCGCCACCGGTCGGCGCCGGGCGCCGGTAGTGTTCGCCCATGGCCACTCTCGATCACGGCGACCCCGGCGACGCCCCGTCGATGCCGACGCCCACCGCTCCCGTCACCCACCCTCGCCGGCCGTCCGCGGCGGAGGAGGCGCGCACGGTGGCCGCGTCGACCAACACGGCCACGCTCGCGAGCCTCTCGGCCGACGGACATCCGTGGGCGTCGTACGTGACGTACGGCCTCCTGGGCGGGAACCCCGTGCTCTGTGTCTCCCACATGGCGGAGCACGGTCGCAATCTCGCGGCGGATCCACGGGTGAGTCTGTCCGTCGTCGCTCCGGGCGAGAACAGTGATCCGCTCGCGAGCGGACGTATCACGCTGGCGGGCACCGTGCTTCGGCCGTCGGGCTCGGACGTCGAGGCTGCGCGGGAGGCGCACCTGGCGGCCGTCCCGGCGGCACGGTACTACATCGACTACAGCGACTTCACCGTCTGGATCCTGTCGGTGGACCGAGTCAGATGGGTGGGCGGCTACGGCCGCATGGACTCGGCCACGGCGGCGGACTACGCAGCCGCCGTACCGGATCCGGTACGGCCGGTGAGCGGGCCCGCGGTGGAGCACCTGAACGCCGACCACGCGGACGCACTCACCGCGATGACCGCGGCATTCGGCGGATTCCCCGATGCGACGTCCGCTGTGTGCACCGGCGCCGACCGCTACGGACTCGACATCACGGTCACCACACCGAGAGGCGTGTCCTACACGCGAGTCGGCTACACGTCGCCGTTGGCGTCACTCGACGATCTCCGTGCCGCGACGATCGAGCTGACGAGAAACGCCCGCCGCCCCTGAGGGGACGACGGGCGTCGATGGTCGAACGGCTCAGCTGACCGTAGCGTTCCGACGCGGCAACTTCCAGTCGGGGCGGACCCAGTGGCAGGTGTATCCGTTGGGGATCCGCTGCAGGTAGTCCTGATGTTCGGGCTCGGCCTCCCAGAACTCGCTCGCCGCGGTGACCTCGGTGACCACCTTTCCGGGCCAGATACCGGAGGCGTCGACGTCGGCGATCGTGTCCAGCGCGACGCGCTTCTGCTCGTCGGAGGTGTAGAAGATCGCCGAGCGGTAGCTCACTCCGCGGTCGTTGCCCTGACGGTTCTTCGTCGACGGGTCGTGAATCTGGAAGAAGAACTCCAGGATGTCGCGGTAGGTCGTCCGGGTCGGGTCGAACACGATCTCGACCGCCTCGGCGTGCGTGCCGTGGTTCCGGTACGTCGCGTTCGGCACGTCTCCGCCCGAGTACCCGACGCGCGTGGAGAGCACGCCCGGCTGCTTGCGGATAAGTTCCTCGACACCCCAGAAGCATCCACCCGCCAGGATGGCCGTCTCGGTCGTGGAACCTGCCTGTGTGCTGTCCGCCATGGTGTCTCCTCTTGTCGCAGTAACACTCTGTTCCGACAACGTCCGCGCGCACCGCGTTGTTCCGACGGGCAGTTCCGGCGGGCCGTCACGCGACGGGCGGAACCTCGACGGACCTCGTGGGATGCGACTCCTCGATCAGAGACAGCGCGACCTCCCGCAGCGGGCGGTTCTCGGACTGGGAGATGTGGGCGAGCATCGTGAAGGCCTGCACGGCATCGACGTCGAATCGCTCCATGAGGATCCCCTTGGCCTGGCCGATGATGTCGCGACTCGCGAGGCCGTCCCGGAAGTTCTGGTCGTCGCGGGCACTGAGCAGCGCCACCGCGCCGTGGGCGGCGAGCGCGGATCCGACCATCTGAGCATCGGCGTCGAAGGCGTCGGCAGTCCTGCTGAACAGCAGCAACACGCCGAGATCACGCGCCGACGGATCGGTGTAGAGGCGGAACGCCGCCATCGACTCGATTCCCCTGTCGCGTGCGGCCGCGGCGAAGGAGGGCCACCGCCGCTCGCTGCCGAGATTCTCGGCCACGACGGTGTCGATCTGCCAGATCTCGTTCTCGGTGGGCCCCTCACCCAGTTCGAACTGCACACGGCAGAGATCGGCGGCGACGTCGTCGGTGCGGGCGTGGATGGTGCGCCGCGCACCGGTCATCACGGTGACGCACGCATGATCGACGCCGGGCATGAGCTGCGTGGCCGACCGCACCAGGGCTGTCAGCGTGTCGTCCACCGATCGACGGGTTCCGCGGAGAGTGCGGGCCATCTCGGCGATTTTGCCGAGCGCCGACGCCTGCTGATCGACGGAGGTGTCCTCGTCGATGGTGCGGACGAGATCGCCGCGATCGCCGTACGGCACCGTCATGTGTTCCCCACTCTCGACGCCCATGACAACCGACCGTGTCGCGGACCTGTGTTTCCGACCCGGTCCAGAATAGAGCGAGGCCCCGGGGGCCGTCGCGCGACCGCCCCCCTTCACCTCGCGCCGGGTGTCGCCGTCACCTGATCGGCTCGAGCAACCGACGAGGTGCGCGGAGCGCGCGGGACACGGTGTTCGGCCGCGGGGTCGCGACCACACCCGGCCCCGGCGACATGACGACCCGACCGGCAGCGGGCACGGTCCCGCACTGCGGGCAGCTGCCGTGATCGTCGAGCTCACCGCCGCACGGTTCGTGTCGGAACACCCGACGGGGGCCGTCCTGCGCGGGCGCTGCTCGTTCACCCCACACGGTCAACGCGTGCAGCGCGGGCCACAGGTCGACGAGGATCTCGGTGGGACGATATTCCTCACGCCCACCGACACGTTCCCTGCTCAGCAATCCGTGGTCCACCAGGGCCGACAGGCGCTGCGACAGCACTGCCTTCGAGATGCCGAGGTGGTGCTGGAAGTCGGAGAACCGGCGCACACCGAACAGGGAGTCCCGCACGACGAGCAGTGTCCACCGCTCCCCCACGATCTCCAGGGCGCGAGCGAGCGAGCAGTCCTGCGCGGCGTAATCCGTTCCCATCGCCATGGCTCGAGCCTACCTCGAACGGTCTGTTGACCGAACCATATCGGCGGGTTACGGTTCGCTCACCGAACCGAAGGACGGGCATGACTCAGCAGCGATCCGCACCACCTCTCGCCCGTCCCCTGCCCGTCGCGGCTTTCGGGACCCTCCTCGCCCTGGCTGCGTTCACGTTTCCCCTGGCGACCATCGGCAGCACCGCCGCGACGCTCGGGAGCGACGCGTCGGGCAGAACCTGGATCCTGAGCTCGATGAGCATCGGCCTCAGTGCCGCGTTGCTGGTGTCCGGCGCACTCGCCGACGACATCGGCCGTCGCCGCACCTTCGTTCTCGGTCTCGTCGTCCTCGCCCTCGCGTCCGCTGTGTGCGCGGCCGCGCCGTCCACGCTCGTGTTCGTCCTCGCCCGCGTGGTCCAGGGCGTCGGGGCGGGCGCGGTGCTGGCGTCGAGTCTCGGCGTCATCGCGCACGCCTTCGAACCCGGCCCGCTGCGCGCCCGTGCCAGCGGCATCTGGGGCGCGGCCGTCGGCGCGGGCATCACCCTCGGTCCCCTGCTGTCCGCGACCTCGGATCGTCTCGCCACGTGGCGCGAGGGGTACTGGCTGCTCACCGCGCTGACACTCGTCGCCGCGGTCGTCGCAGGGCGCCTCCTCGCCGAATCCCGCACGGAGACAAGGCGCGGGCTGGACCTGATCGGCGCCGTCGCCCTGTCCGGGGGTCTGTCGGCCCTCCTCGCCGCGCTCGTCGAGGGCCGTGCCGGGTGGACGCGACCCCTACCCCTCGTCCTGCTCGCCGTGGCCGCGCTGTTGCTCGCGGGTTTCGTTCTGCACGAACGCCGGACCGCGTCGCCCATGCTCGATCTCACGCTGCTGCGCCAACCCGCCTTCCTCGCCGCCACCGTCGCCGCACTCGCCACCGGAGCCGGGGTGATCGCGCTGATGTCGTACATGGCCGGATTCGTCGGCGCCGCATTCGGTCTGGACGCACTCCACAGCGCCTTCCTGCTCTTCGGCTGGTCGGGGACGAGCGTGATCACCGCCCTGCTCGCGCGGCGCATACCCGCGTCCGTCTCCGGCCGAACGCAACTGGCCCTGGGCCTCGTCGGTGTCGCCGTCGGGACGGGGCTGTTACTCGGACTGTCCGAGACGTCGTCGCCCCTGCGCCTCGTGCCGGGTCTCGTCCTGGCCGGCGCCGCGACAGGAATAGTCAACGCCGCCCTCGGCCGCGAGGCCGTCGCGAGCGTCCCAGCCGGGCGCGCCGCCATGGGAAGCGGGGCGAACAACACCGCGCGCTACCTCGGCTCGGCGATCGGCGTGACCGTGGTGTCGGTGGTGGTCCTGTCGGCCGGCACCGCGCCGTCCGCGGTGTTCGACGGCTGGAACCACGCCGTGATCGTCGTCATGGCGATCACCGCGCTGGGGGCCGCGGTCGTCGCGGCGACCCGGCCGAAAGCCGCACGCTGACAGCGTCGTCGCGCGCCCTCAGAACGAGGTGCGCACCGCGGCCTCGACGCAGCCGGCGGCAGACTCGTCGCTCCAGTCGGACACCCAGTGACGGATCGAATCGATGATCGAGTTCCAGGTCATGGCCCGACGCTAGAGCCGCGCGGCGCGCGGAGACACAGTTCTGCTCGGCGTGATCGGAAAGGTCATGACGGTCGTGCGTCGACTCCCGTTCCCGGAACGGCGTTGCGCAGTTCCCTGGTGTACTCGTGCTGCGGTCGATCGAACACGTCCTCCGCCGACCCGGACTCGACCACTCGCCCGTTGCGCATCACCAGCACCGTGTCGCTGATCTGGCGCACGACCGCGAGATCGTGGGAGATGAACAGATAGCTCAGATCCAACTCGTCCTGCAGCCGAGTGAGGAGTTCGAGAATCTGCGCCTGCACCGAGACGTCCAGTGCGGACACCGGTTCGTCGAGCACGAGCAGCTCCGGGTGGAGAGCCAGCGCGCGGGCGATGGCGACCCGCTGGCGCTGCCCACCGGACAGCTCGGCGGGGCGCCTGTCGAGGTACTCCGGCGCCAGGGCGACCTGCTCGAGCAGTTCGGCCACCCGGGCGGGACGCGTGGAGCGTGATCCGAGCCCGAACGCGACGAGCGGTTCCGCCACGATGTCCCGCACGCGCAGTGCGGGATTCAGCGATGCGTACGGGTTCTGATACACGATCTGGAAGCGTCGCCGGAGGGTGCGCAACTCCCTGCCGCGTGCGGACGTGATGTCGTCGCCGTCGAAGACGACCGACCCCGCCGACGGGTTCTCGAGCCGCAGAGCGATGCGAGCCGTCGTGGACTTTCCCGAGCCGCTCTCCCCGACGATCGACACCGTCCGTCCGCGCTCGACGTCGAGCGACACCCCGTCCACCGCCGTCAGGTTCTGTCCACGACCGATGCGGAACGTCTTGGACACCTGTCTCAGCGACAACAGGACCGGCTGCGCCTCGCGCGTCGCACGCGGCACCCGTACCGACGTCAGAGACGGCGCGGACGCGATCAGTCCTCTCGTGTAGTCGGCGGTCGGGTTCTCCAACACCTCTCGCGCGGGCCCGATCTCGACGATCTCACCGTCACGCATGACGGCGATCCGATCGGCGCGGTCGGCCGCGACCCCGAGGTCGTGCGTGATCAGCAGTACCGAGGTGCCGTGCTCGGCGATCCGATCCGCGAGGTGGTCGAGAATGCGGCGCTGCACGGTCACGTCCAGAGCGCTGGTCGGCTCGTCGGCGATCACCAGCTCCGGCTCGCACGCCAGCGCGATACCGATGAGCACGCGCTGACGCTGCCCGCCGGACAGGTCTTGCGGATACTGCCGAGCACGGAGCTCCGGATTGTCGATCCCCGCCTCGTCGAGTATCTGCACGGCCGCCGCCGCGGCGCTGCGCCGGTCGGCCCGGCCGTGGATGCGGAGCACCTCTGCGACCTGCTCCCCCACTCGCTTCACAGGATTGAGCGACGTGGTCGGGTCCTGCGGCACCAGACCGATGTGCGCACCGCGAAGCTTCTCCCACCGACGGTGTCCCGCGTCGTCGACACGGTCACCGTCGAACGTGACGGTGCCCCCGGTGACGGTGCCCGATCCGGCGAGCAGACCGATGATCGCCTGGGCCGTGGTCGTCTTGCCGCTGCCCGACTCGCCGACCAGGGCGAGCACCTCACCCCGCGCGATCTCGAAGTCGACACCCCGCACGGCCTCTGTCGCCCCGTACGACACGCGCAGACCGTCGACCCTGAGCAGGCTCGACCGGGTCGTTCCGCCGGCTCCACTCCTGCTGCTCATGCTCGATCACCCCGATCCAGCGCGTGGCCCACTCTGTGCGCCGACAGCACGACCGCCACGATGACGAGACCGGGCAGCGTGGTGAGCCACCAGGAGGTGGCGAGGAAGTTGCGCCCCTCCGACACGAGCGAACCCCATTCCGGTGTGGGCGGTACCGCTCCGAAACCGAGGAAACTGAGCGACGACACAGCGAGCACGGCCATGCCGAACTGCACTGCCGCCAGGGCGATCACGGGTGGGTACGCGTTCCGGAGAATGTGGGTCCACAGCACGGTGTGCCACCGCGAACCCGACGCGAAGGCGGCCTCCACGTACAGCGACCGCCTTACGCGCAGCACCTCGGACCGCATCACGCGCGCGAAGCTCGCGACGAGGGTGACACCGACCGCGATCGCGACGTTCACGGTTCCGAAACCGAGAGCGGTGACCAGGGCCAGGGCCAGCAGCAGAGTCGGGATGGACAACAGCACGTCGACGAGACGCATGAGCACCGCGTCGACGATTCCGCCGACAGCGCCTCCGATCAGGCCGAGAATCGATCCCGCCACGAGCGCGATGGCCACGGCCATCAGCGTCGCGCTGAGCGACAACCCGGCACCGTGCACGACCCGGGTCCAGACGTCGCGGCCGATGTTGTCGGTGCCGAACCAGTGAGCGGCGCTGGGTCCCTGCAACTTCTCCGCCGGGACGCCGCGCAAGGGATCCCCACTGGCGAAAAGAGACGGGACGATGGCGAACCCGACGGCGACGATCAGGACGGCCACCGACACCGCCACGCCGATCCTGCCGCCGACGGCCCGCGGGGTCACTCGCCGTCGACGGGACGTCGGCTCGGGCGAGACGCTCGCGTGGACCGTCTCTCGTACCAGGACGTCAGACATGGGCCGGCTCCTTCGTGGGTCGGGTGGTGCGCTGGACGATCCGGGGATCGATCAGGGGGTACACGATGTCCACGGCCAGCGTGACGACCACGAACACCAGCGACGTGAGGACCACGATTCCCTGCACCACCGGGATGTCCTGCGCGAGAACCGATGTCTGCGTCAGTCGGCCCACGCCGGCCCGGGAGAACACGGTCTCGACGACCACCGAACCGGCCAACAGTTCGCCGACGAGGACGCCGGCGATGGTGAACGCCGGCACGCTGGCCAGGCGCAGCACGTGGCGAGTCTGGATCCGCCACCGGGACGCACCCTTCGCCTCGGCCGCGGTGGTGAACGGTTGCCGCCACGTCGTGGTCAGGCTGGTCGCGAGCACCTGCGCGATGACGGCCCCGGTCGGTACCGCCAGCGTGATCGCCGGCAGCACCAGCGATCCGAACCCGCGGTCGCCGAACGCCGGGAAGATCGGCAGCCCGAACGAGAACACCTGCAGGAGCAGGAGTCCCACCCAGAACGTCGGCACCGCGACGCCCAGCGGAGGGAGGGAGAGCAGCGCGGTACGCAACCATCGTGCGCGGGTGTAGGTAGCGAGAAAGGCGAGCCCCCCACCGACACCGACGGCGAGCATCAGCGCGAGACCGGCCAGGGCGAGGGTGCTCGGAACGGCGCCCAGGATCGCGGTGGTCACCGGCTGACCCGTGGAGATGGACGTGCCGAAGTCACCGCGGATCGCGCTGGTGAGCGATGTCCAGTACTGCTCGAGGACAGGCTTGTCCAGTCCGTACCGGGCCTGCAGCTCGGCGACCGCGGCCGCGTCCACCGGGGTGCCACTGCCGCCGCCGGAATCGACCGCGATGCTCACCGGATCGGAGGGCAGCAGGAACAGCACCACGAAGGAGATGGTGAACGCGGCCCACAGGACACCGATCGCCTGCAGGACGCGCAGGCCGAGGTAGCGAAGCATGTCAGCTCCTGCTCAACCAGGTGTCGAAGAACTGCAGCCGAGCAGACGCGTCGAACCTCTGGTCCTGCACCGCCGAGCTCGCGCCGACCGCCTGCGACAGTTCGACGGTCGGGATCCACAGTCCGTTGTCGAGCACCTGCTGCTGTGCGTGCGCCAGGTACTCGCCGCGCTGCGTCGTGTCCGTCGTGCGCAGCTGATCGGTCAACGAGGCATCCAGATCGGCGATCGGGCCACGCTGGTTGAGATTTCGGCCGTCCGCCGCGAACGACGTCCGCAGGATGTCGCCGTCGGCACGCGTGCTGTTGTAGTACGTCGCGTCGAAGTCACCGGCATTCTGTCGTGCGATCGACTCGGGCACGGACGTCAGCTCGAGCCGGGCATCGACACCGACGTCCCGAAACTGCTGCTGCAGCAACTCGAGAATCGCCTGGTTGCCCGCGAACACGGCGCTGAACAGGATCGAGAAGCTGAGCCGCTGACCGTCCTTCTCGCGGATCCCGTCCGCGGCCGGTACCCAACCCGCACTGTCGAGCACGGTCCGCGCCGCGTCGGCGTCGAAGGTCACGTCGGGCAACGACACGTAGCCGGGCGTCCTGCTCGCGAGAGTGCTGGTCGCCGGCAGGAAGTTCGGGCCGAGGACGGTGTCGACCAACTGCTGACGGTCGATCGCGGGGACGAGTGCGCGGCGCACGTCCGGGTCGGCCAGTACGCCTCGCGAGACATTGGGCGCGATACCGAAGGGTGTTCCGGGATTCGACGTCGTCAGCACTCGACCGCCGGTCGCCTCGATGGTCGGTGCGTCCTGCGGGAGCGCGTCGCTGACGGCGTCGAGCTGACCCGACGACAGGCTTCCGGTCCGGACGCCCGATTCCGGCACCACCGTGAACTCGATGCCGTCCAGGTAGGCCTCACCGGTGTGACCGAACGCCGGCGAACCCCAGGAGTAGCCGGCTCGCCTGGCCACACTCACCGATCGATCCTGCTGGTAGTCGGTGTACGTGAACGGGCCACTGCCGATGTTTCCGCCCTGGCAGCGCTCCTCGGCGGACAGCGACGTGGTGGCATCGGCCTGCAGTCCCAGCTGTGAGGTCGCCGATGCCTGCAGGAACTGCGCATTGGGCGACGAGAAGGTCACCTGCGCGGTCCGCGGGTCGACCACGGTCGTCCCGACGTATCCCGCGAGATAGCTGGCGGCGAGCGGCGCCTTCGCCGCCCCGAGCGTGCCCACGATGGCGTCGAAGTTGTTCTTGACCGACTGCGCGGTGACCGGTGTGCCGTCGCTGAACGACACCCCGTCCTTCAGTGTGAACGTGAACGACGTCGCATCCGCGTCGGTCTCCCACTTCTCGGCGAGCCACGGCACGATCTCGCCAGTGTCGGGATCCTGATCGGTGAGTGAGTCGACCACGGCGCGCGTGACGTAGATCGTCTGGTTGGTCCCTGCCTGCGCGGGATCCGAGCACGTCGGCGCTGTGGAGAGTCCGTAGTTCAGGGTGCCTCCCGGCTGAGCGGGGCCGGCGTCGGCGCCCGCCGAACCAGCAGCGCCGCCGCAGGCGGTGAGGGCCGTGGTCAGGGCGACGAGGCCGATCGCGGCACTGACGGCGGGTGTCCGTTGATGGCGGTCGATCACTGGGTCAACTCCAAGAGGTGTGTGTGCAGGAACGAAGAACGGGGGTCAGTTGGTGGGTCGAGTCGTCTTCCGGAACGCACGGGGCACGCCCTCGGCCGGCGGGGCCACCGGGTCGAACAGCGGTGTGTACCCCGCCGCCAGATACAGGCCGACAGCCTCCGGTCGGCGCCACCCGGTGGTGAGGTGGATGCTCTCGTAGTTTCGGACAGCGATCTCCGATTCGAGTTCGGTGAGAACGCGCCGAGCGAGTCCTCGTCGGCGGTGCGATGCGGACGTCCAGATGCGCTTCAGTTCGGCGGTCTGCTCGTCGTGACGCCGAAACGCCCCGCCGGCAACAGGTTCACCGTTCTCGAGGAGCACGATCAGCCCGCCGTGCGGCGGCGCGAAGTCCTCTGCCGGATGGGTGGACAGAGCCGAGTACATCTGGTCGGCGGTCCCGCCGTAGCGGGTGCTGTACTCGATCGCCAGCTCCGCGAGCAGGGGTCGTGCCAGCGGATCGCCCTGGTCGACTCGCGCGACCTCGAGCTGCGGGCGATCGCTGCCGGCCACGGGTGCTCCCTGTCGGACCGAGGTCACTTCTTCGGGAGCCCGGGTGGATTGATCTCCGAGGCCGACACGGCCTCGCCGCCGAGCCCCCACTTGTCCAGCACCTGCTGGTAGGTCCCGTTCTCGATGGTGTGATCGATGGCGTCCGCGAACGCCTCGGCGAGCCCGCTGTCCTTCTTCACCAGGACGGCGATCTCACCCTGGAGCGCCTCGCCCGCACCGGAGAAGGTGCCGATGATCTTCGACTCCCCTGTGCTCGACGAGTGGTACTGCGCGGACGGATTGGGTCCGAGGTACCCGTCGATGCGCTTCGAGGACAGGGCGAGGTAGTAGTCGGCGGCGTTCTGGTAGTAGACGATCTCGGCGGGCGCGATGCCCTCCGCCCCGTTCTGCGTGTTCCAGTCGACGAGCAGTTGTTCCTGGTTGGTACCGGACGAGACACCGATCTTCTTGCCGGCGATGTCCTTGCGGTCGGTGAACGTCCAGTCGGAGTCCGTCGGAACCTCGAGGGCGACGTTGTCGAGGCGGTAGGTGGCGAAGTCGTACTTCTCCTTGCGCTCCTCCGTGACCGTCACGTTCGAGATGAAGGCGTCGTTCTCGCCCGAATCGATCTTCACGAAGTTCTGGGCCCAGTCCGCGGTGCGGCGGTCGACCGAGAGACCGAGGACGTCGGCGAAGAGGCTCGCGAGATCGATCTCGGATCCGACGACGGTGGTGTCGTCGGTGGCATAGAAGCCGAGAGGCGGAGTCGCACCCGCTGTTCCGGTGACGACGAGGGTTCCGCGATCACGGATTGCCTGCGGCACCTTCGCCGCGATGTCGTCCACCTTCTCGGTGTGGATGCGCCCGGACTGCTCGGGCGAGAGATCATAGGAGACACCGGCTTCGGACACCACGGTGTTCTCGGCTGCGGGTTCGCCGCACGCGGACGCGACGAGCGCGAGGACGGCGACGGAGGACAGGACCGACGCGAGGCGACGGGACGATCGAGACATGGGAGAGGTCACTTTCGGGAGAGGTGTGCGTGGGAATCAGAGAACCCGGGAGAGGAATTCTCGAGTGCGACTGTGGGTCGGGGTGTCGAACACCTCTACAGGAGAACCCTGTTCGAGGACGACGCCGCCGTCCATGAACACCACGGTGTCGGCGACCTCGCGTGCGAAGCCGACCTCGTGCGTGACGATGACGAGCGTCGCGCCGTCTGCGGCGAGACCGCGGATGACATCGAGCACCTCGCCCACCAGCTCGGGATCGAGTGCCGACGTGGGTTCGTCGAACAGGATCACCTTCGGGCGCAGCGCCAGCGCCCGGGCGATCGCGACGCGTTGCTGTTGTCCGCCGGACAACCGCCGCGGGTAGTCGTGCGCCTTGTCAGCGACACCGACCCGCGACAGGAGTGCGAGAGCCTCGGGTTCCACCTCCGACCGCGGACGTCGCTGTGCGGACACGGGTGCCTCGACCACGTTCTCGAGCACCGTGAGGTGCGGGAACAGGGTGAAGTTCTGGAAGACGAAGCCGATCTGCGAGCGCTGGCGCCGGATCTCCTTCGGCGTCAGTTCGTGCAGTTTCCGGCCTCTGCGGCGGTATCCCACGAGGGCACCGTCCACTCGGACGGATCCGGCGTCGACCTTCTCGAGGTGGTTCACCGTGCGCAGCAGAGTGGACTTGCCCGACCCCGAGGGTCCGAGAACGGCCGCGACCTCCCCCGGCCGCACGGCCAGGTCCACGCCTTTCAGGACCTCGAGGGCACCGTAGGACTTGTGCACTCCCCGTACCTCGACCGCATACCGCGCAGTCTCGATCTCGGCGGTCATCGAGTTGCTCCCCTCGGTGACAGCGGCAGCGCGGCGATGCGCGAACGCAACTTCTGGATCGGCGTGAGCGGCACCGTGCGCAGTGCACCCTTGGAGTAGTGCCGCTCGACGTAGAACTGCACCACGGACAGGACGGACGTCAGAATCACGTACCAGACCGTCGCGACCATGAGCATCGGGACGACACGGCCGGTCCGTCCGTAGATCACCTGGACCTGATAGAACAGCTCGGCGATGGCCATGACCGAGACGATCGAGGTGCCCTTGAAGAGACTGATCACCTCGTTGGCCGCGTTGGGGAGGATTCCCCTCATGGCTTGCGGCAGCACGATCGCGAAGAATTCGCGTCGCTTCGGGATCCCCAGCGCCGCAGCGGCTTCGAGCTGCCCCTGATCGACCGAGATGATGCCGGCGCGCACGATCTCCGCCGAGTACGCCGCCTGATGCAGGGCCAGACCGATGATCGCCGCCGTGGACCCGCTGATGACACTGTTGACGTCGAACTCGACGAAGCTCGGTCCGAACGGAATGCCCAGGGACAAACGCTGATACAGGTAGGCGATGTTGAACCAGAACAGCAGTTGCACGATCAGCGGGATCGACCGGAACGCCCAGATGTAGAACCAGGAGATGATCTGCAGGACCGGGTTCTGCGACAACCGCGCCGCCGCGAGAGCGATGCCGAGTGCGAACCCGATGAGGGTGCCCCAGAAGGTCAGCTGGATCGTGAGCCACAGAGCAGTGACGACGGACCGCGCCGTGAAGTACTGAGCGAAGGTGCCCCAGTCCCAGCCGGCGTTGGTCACCAGCCCGTGGACGAACTGTGCGAGAAGGACCAGGGTCGCGACGGCGATGATCCACCGCCACGGGTGCACCGTGCGTGCGACGACGAGGTCGTGATCCGAGACGTCACCGGCGTCGGTGGTGACCGGTCGATCGTGGAGTTGAGTCACCGGCTGCACCGGTGCGTGAGGGCAGCGAACATCGCTGTGCCTTTCGAGAGGACGAAGTGAGGGACCCGGTCAGCGCCGCGTACAGGCGCAGCAGCACTCTCGACACGACTCGAGGTGCAGGCGAAGGACGTGCGGGCGTCGGGTCGTCACAGTGTTCATCGGCGGATCTCCTCCATCGGTCCTGGCGGTAGCACCCACACACTCGAACTCGAGGCGGGTTGCTGCGACGTCGACGAGCCAGGTCTCTCGGTCGCTCTGGATGGTGAGGAAAATGTAGCGCCGACGTCTCGAGACGTCAAATCGCGCAACAGTTTTCGGCTCCGTCGAGTTCGAATCAGGATGACCGGAAAGGGTGACAACCGCACCGACCGCGTGTTCGCGGTGGTCACGCGCCCGAGGTCTCACGGCCAGACGTGCGCCGGATCGCCGCGACGGAACCGTCCCGGTCGGTACATTCACGGGGTACACGGTGGAGGTCAGCCGACGACGGATCACCGGTGACGGGGACCGGGGTGCTCGCGTGACGCCACACATCGACAGAGCGCACCGCGGCGCGCGGACGTCGCCCACCGAGTCGCCTCTCGAGACACCCGCACGGCAGGTGCTCGACATCCGGTCGATCGCGATGGGAACGGCGATCACCGGTTCCGCCCTGTCACTGGGAGCGGGCTGGGTGGTGCCCGGTCTGTTCTTCCCCGGCATCGCCCCGATGCTCGCCACCGCTCTCGCCGTCGCTGCGGCCGTGGTGGGAGCCGGCATCATCCGGCGCTCGGGGCGGCTGACCGAACGCCAGTTCGTCGCCATGGGCATGGTGATGCTGTGCGGTACGACGTTCTCCGCGGTGGCGGTGACCGATCCGGCGGGTTCCCTCGCGATCGCCGCGCTGCTCACCATCGTCCCGGTGCTCTCCGCGGCCGCGTCGCCGCCCGCGACCGCGTGGTCGTTCACCGTGGCTGCCGGTGGAGCCGCCGTCGTGGTGTCGTTCGCCTCGGCAGGATCTGCGGCCATCGCGTTCATCAGTGCCGGCGCGTCCCTGACCATCGTCGTCGTCCCCGTCGTGTTGGTGTGGGGCCTGCGGCGGTCGATGGTGCGGGTGAGTCACCGATTCGACGTGCTCGCACGCACGGACGTCCTGACCGGCCTGTTGAACCGCCGGGGCGTACTCCCCCGTCTGACGGAACTGCTGGGTGCCGCGGCGTCGCGGCACGAATCGGTCACCACCCTCGTCATCGACATCGACAACTTCAAGGCCGTCAACGACACCCACGGACACACCCACGGTGATCGGACGCTGCAGTCCGTCGCGCGAGCGGTGGTGCTGGCGACTCCGGCGGGCGCCGTCGTCTCCCGTCTCGGCGGCGAGGAGTTCCTGGTCGTCGCCCGCGGTGCGCGTACGGCCGATCTCGCGGACCGTGTCCTGCGATCGGTGCGCACACGGTGCTCGGTGACGGTGAGCATCGGCACCACGACGGCCGTGGCCACGGCTCCCGACGGCGCCGCGCTCGCCCTCGGCGACGTGGAGTCGACGCTCGACTCCTTCATCTCCTGCGCGGACGATGCGATGTACCGGGCGAAGCGTCTCGGTCGTGACCGCGTCGAGCACGGCGACACGACTCGGTTCCACCCGCCGTCACTGCTGCGAGCACGGTCGTCTGAGCACCTCCGGTCCCGTCGACGGCAGGCTGTGCAGAGACGCGCGCGCACCGAGGCCGCCGCGGCGGTCGCTGCCACCCTCGTCGCGCTCCAGACCCGCGGACACGGGCCGGAACACACGTCCGTCCGACTCGCGATGCTGTCTCGGCGACTCGAGACGGAGATCGACGTGGCGACGACGTCCCGTTCGGATCGATACTCCGCGGCACTGCGCTCCGCGGCCGCGCTCGATCAGAGCATCGGCATGGCGATGGAACACCTCGCGGTGGACCGGGACACCGCGGCGGCACTCCTGCAGTCGGCCGCGCACGCCGAGGGAACCTCACTCGGCGCACTGTGTCGAGCGCTGGCGTCACTGGCGGACGAGAACCCGGCCGCGGCCGCGAGGTATCTCACCGCGACAGCCCGAGAATCACCGTGAGCGCTTCTCTGTCCCGACCGGTCCGGGATTCCCGACGTGGGACTCACTGCGGATGTGGCCGAGTGGTGAGGCAACGGCCTGCACAGCCGTGCACACAGGTTCGATTCCCGTCATTCGCTCCACGGGGCGCTCAGCGATCGGCGATTACCGTCGCGATGTTGCGTTCGGCGAGCGCCGCGATGGTGAGCGACGGATTGACTCTGCCGGTGCTGCCCGGGATCAGCGCTCCGTCGACGACGTGCAACCGGTCGTGGCCGAGGACGCGGCCGTGCCCGTCCGTGGCTCGGCCCAGCACCACCCCTCCCAACGGGTGCGCCGTGAACGAGGTGTTCACGTCCGGAACCCGCAGGGGCGGATACCCCACACCGATTCCGGAGCGCTCCGCGATGCGGTCGTGCACCGGTCGCAGGGCGTCCGAGACGGCGATGTTGCCGGCCTCCGGCCAGTCGAGCCGCACCGACCGCGTCGACTCGTCCCACACGAACCGCCCTCTCGTCGGGTCCATGACCATGCCCAACGAGCCGATCAGCGTCAGATCGACGGGCGATCCGGGGACGAACCAGTTCTCGAGGGTGAGCGGGGCGCCCGAGTCGTCGGAGATCCTCGACGCCGAGGGCGACGCCTGCACGATGCCGTTGCCCTCCGGGCTCATGCCCCGGACGAGTGCCGCGTCACCGTTGGTGCCCCATCCCTCACCGACGTGTTCGTTCAGGTCGGGGAGCAGTCCGGTGTCGCGGGCATGCACGAGAAGCCGTGACGTTCCCATCGACCCGGCGCCCAGGAACAGGTCGTCGCAGGTCACCGTGCGGGTGGAGAGGACCTCGGCGGACGGGTCGAGCAGATCCACGGTCAACGCGTAGCGACCGTCCGCCTCCCTGGTCACGGCGGTGACCTCGTGACGCGCATGGATCGTGCACCGGCCAGTGGCGCGAGCAGCGGCCAGATAGTTGCGGTTGAGGTCGAACTTGGCGCCGTTGGAGTTGCCGAGATTCGACTCCCCGATGATCGCGGACGGACGGGACCGACCGGCCATCTCTCCGCGCACCACGTCCCAGTCCCAGATACCGTCGATGCGCTGTGGTGTGTACCCGGCGCGGCGGACCTGGTGATCCCACACCCGTGAATGCGTGAACGGCAGCGACTGATAGACGTCCTCCGGCATCGGTGAGAGCCGCAGCTCGGAACGGACGAGCGGGTAGTGCAGAGCCTGCATCTCGTCGTACGAGACGAGCCCGGTGAAGAGCTGGTCGAAGAACCGTCGTTCGGGGGCGATCATCACGCCGGTGAACACCAACGAACCACCGCCGACCGCGGCTCCGGACCACACGTCGATGGTGCCGTGTTCACTCACGTCGAAGATGCCGCCGAAGCGGTCGGTGGGAACCGTGGGCAGTCCGGTCAGCGGAGCAGTGCCGCCGCGACGCCACAACGCGCGCCCGTCCGGCAGGAAGTCGTTGGCGAAGATCTGTCGACGCGGATCCGTGGGCCACTGCGACCCGCGCTCCAGGACGGTGACGCGAACGCCGGCCTCGGCGAGGCGCCGCGCGGTGACCGCGGCACCGAAGCCCGATCCGACCACCACGGCCTCCGAATGCGCCGGCGCCGGATCGATCGGTGCGTAGAGCTCGGGCACCGCCGACCGGTACAGACCGTCGAGTATCGGAGCCGCGCGGGACACCGCTCCCGGTCCCGTCGACCCGATCAGGCCCGCGACGCCCATCGCGCCCAGGAACTGTCTTCTCGACCACTGCATGTCGACGCTTCTCTCCACCCGGTGCAGGTGATCGCGGGTGTCGCGGACGGGCAGCGGATGCGCTGAAGCTTCCTTACTCGCCGGTAAGTTGTCCACTTCGCCCGGCTCGATGAGAGGCGATCGGCCGTGACGTCGACGAGTGCGCCGCACCACTCGAGCTGTTCCGACGCCCGCGCGCTGCGCACGGCGTTCCGCGCACGGTGCAGCGCGCGCTCGGCACCGGGCGGTGCGCTCGGCGCCACGTAGCGGACCAGTGCGCCGCGCCACTCGGCCCCACTGGTTGCTCCGTTGCCCCCACGGGTAGCCCATGCAGGATCGAGACACGATCACCGATCGGAGGCATCACACACATGGCAGCACGAAGTCCGGGCACGGCGCTCGTCGTCGGAGCCACCGGCATCTCGGGGCAGACCATCTGTCGACGACTCGTCGACGCGGGGTGGCGCACCTACGGGTTGTCGCGCAAGACCGAGTTGCCGGTCGACGGCGTGACACCCGTGACGGCCGACCTTCTCGACGCCGATGCGCTGCGTGAGGCACTGCGCGGAACGGCGCCCGACCTCGTGTTCTTCACGGCGTGGATGATGCAGGACTCGGAGGCGGAGAACATCGAGGTGAACACCGCCACCCTCCGGAACACGTTCGACGCGCTGGCACCGGAGAACTCGGTGAAGCACGTCGCTCTCATGACGGGTCTGAAGCACTACCTCGGCCCGTTCGACGCCTACGGCGCCGCGGTGACGGCGGAGACCCCGTTCCACGAGAGCGAGGAGCGCCTCGACACACCGAACTTCTACTACGCCCAGGAGGACGAGTTGTTCTCGGGCGCAGAGCGACTGGGCTTCACCTGGAGCGTGCACCGGGCACACACCATCTTCGGGTTCGCCGTGGGCAACGCCATGAACATGGCACTCACCCTGTCGGTGTACGCCACTCTCTGCAAGGAGACCGGCGAGCCGTTCGTCTTCCCCGGTTCGGAGACCCAGTGGAACGGTCTGACCGATGTCACCGATGCCGATCTGCTCGCCGAGCAGATGATCTGGGCCGCCACGAACGAGAACGGCGCCGACGAGCCATTCAATGTCGCGAACGGCGACGTGTTCCGTTGGCGATGGCTGTGGCCGCGCATCGCCGACCATTTCGGTGTCGAACCCGTCGGTTTCGACACCGAACCGCGACCGTTGGCGACGCGAATGGACGATGCACCCGACGCGTGGCGGCGCATCGCCGAGAAGTACGACCTCGTCGAGTCGGACGTGACTCGACTCGCATCGTGGTGGCACACCGACGGCGACCTCGGCCGCGACATGGAGTGCCTGACCGACATGACGAAGAGCCGCAAGGCGGGGTTCCTCGGATTCCGCTCGACCAGTGAGAGTTTCGCGGAGAACCTCGCTCGGTACCGGGACGCTCGGATCATTCCTCGCTGACGTCGGACGCAACGGCCGGGCGGGTGGACCCGCCCGGCCGTCGGCGTCAGGACGCGATCGAGAGGCTCTTCAGAATATTCAGGAAATCGGTCAGAGGCAGCAGATCTCCGAACGAGAAATTGAGGAAGCTGAGGCCGTTGAGAATGCTGAGCATGATGTCTCCCGAGTGAGTGATGTCGCGATTGTTTCGCGCACACAGATCATGAAGGACCCGTCGTCACGGACGACGATGAACGGTGTGGTGACCTGTCACTGACTTGGTCGTGCTCACAGACAACGCCCCGAAACGGTGTCAATTTCGAGAACATCATCAGCGAGCGAGAGCGGTCACCTCGTCCGCGATGATGCGCCCCAACTCGTCGGTCCCCGACGTTCCGCCCATGTCCGCGGTGAGCGCGGCGCCGCCCCGTGCCAACACGTTCTCGACCGCGGTCAGGACCGTGCGCGCGGCATCGGGTTCGCCGAGGTGATCGAGCATCATGCTGCCGCTCCAGATCTGTCCGATCGGATTGGCGACGTTCTTGCCCGCGATACCCGGTGCCGATCCGTGCACCGGCTCGAACAGACTGGGAAAGAGCCCCTCCGGGTTGATGTTTCCACTCGGGGCGATGCCGATGGTGCCCGCGATCGCCGGTCCGAGATCGGACAGGATGTCCCCGAACAGATTGCTCGCGACGACCACGTCGAACCAGTCCGGGTGCAGCACGAAGTTCGCCGTGAGGATGTCGATGTGATAGCTGTCGACGTCCACCGTGGGGTGATGCGACGCCATGGCGGCGACCCGCTCGTCCCAGTACGGCATCGAGATGGAGATGCCGTTGCTCTTGGTCGCGGACGTCAGGTGGCGTTTCGGCCTGGTCTCGGCGAGTTCGAAGGCGTACTTCAGGATTCGGTCGACGCCGATGCGCGACATGACCGTCTCCTGGATCACCGTCTCACGCTCGGTCCCCGCGAACATCCGGCCGCCGAGATCGGTGTACTCCCCCTCGGTGTTCTCCCGCACCACGTAGAAGTCGATGTCGCCGACCTCGCGTCCCGCGAGCGGGCTGGTGACGCCCGGCATGAGCCGGATGGGCCGCAGATTCACGTACTGGTCGAAGTGACGTCGGAACTGGAGCAGACTGCCCCACAACGAGATGTGGTCCGGCACCACCTCCGGCCAGCCCACCGCTCCGAAGAAGATCGCGTCGAACGGTCGGAGCTCCTCGAACCAGCCGTCGGGAAGCATCTTTCCGTGCTCGACGTAGTAGTCGGCGCTGGCGTAGTCGAAGTACTCGTACTCGAGGTCGAGGTCGAACGCCGCCGCCGCGGCGTCCAGTACTTCGATACCGGCGGGAACCACCTCCTTGCCGATGCCGTCACCCGGGATCACTGCGATGCGTCTGGTAGCCATCGTTCGAGCCTAGTCGGGGCGAAATCTTGACACTCGCGGACAGAACTGTCTAGGTTCTGAGCACCCGGCATCGAGATCGGGTGTTCGCCGGGGGGTGCCCACAGGTATCGGCGGACTCCACGAACGATCCGGGGGAAGCCGCATGCCACCGTTCACTCGCCGCACGTTCCTCTCCGGCGCCGCCGCGGCCGGCGGTGCGCTGATCGCCGGCAACCATGCCGCCCGCGCCTCTGCTCACGGCATCGCCGCACGCACACAACGAGTTCCGCTCTCCCGCGAGGATCACCGCGTGGTGATCGTCGGCTCCGGGTTCGGCGGCGGCGTCGCCGCACTGCGCCTCGCACAGGCAGGCGTTCCGGTGACCGTGCTCGAGCGCGGTCTGCGATGGCCGACCGGTCCGAACGCCGAGACCTTTCCGCACGCTCGCTCACCCGACGGTCGTTTCCTCTGGTACGGATCCGCGAAGAACGTGTTCGGACGTCCGATCGACGTCCCGGCGTACACCGGCCTCGTCGAGGCGGTTCCCGGCGAGAACATGACCGCGCTGTGTGCGGCCGGGGTCGGCGGCGGGTCCCTCGTCTATCAGGGGATGACGCTGCAGCCGGCCGAGGCGGTGTTCGCGTCGCAGTTCCCCGGCGCACTGGACTGGGGCCTGCTCGATCGCGTCCATTACCCGCGGGTCGCCCGGATGCTACACCTCGCGGTCGCGCCCGACCAGTTGGTCGACAGCCCCAATTACGCTGCACCACGAGCATTCCGGGACAGTGCACGACGACTCGGACTCCCGTGTCGAAGATCCCGATGCCCATCGACTGGAACTTCGCCCTCGACGAACTTCGTGGCGAGATGGCCCCGTCCTACACCAACGGCGACGGCGCCATCGGCGTCAACAACGGCGGCAAGTTCTCCGTGGACGTCACGTACATCGCCGAGGCGGAGGCGACCGGGCTGGCGACGGTACAGACCCTGCACCAGGTCACCGACGTCGAACGGGCGTCCGACGGCCGGTGGACGGTGTACGTCGACCGCATCGACACCTCGGGGGCGGTCGTGGAGAACAAGATCCTCACCACGCCGACCCTGATCATGGCTGCGGGCAGCATGAACACCACGCGACTGCTGATGCGGGCGGCAGCGTCCGGCCGGATCCCGGACATGCCGGACACGCTCGGCGACGGCTGGGGCACCAACGCGGACAGGATCTACTCGTGGACGACGTTCGACCAGGACTTCGGACCCGCACAGGGCGGCCCGGTGGTCTTCGGCAGTCTCGACTGGGCGGACCCGTCCCGCGCGATGACGGTCATCCAGGCGTCGTTCCCCCCTCTCGGGGTGGATGCCCGAACCACCGTTCTGGTCGGCTACGGCGTCAGCGACGCCCGTGGGCGTTTCGTCTACGACGGTGCGCGGGACGATGCGATCCTGCGGTGGCCGCACGAGGGGGATGCGGCCATCCAGAGTCACATCGACCCGCGCGTGCGCGCGATCGCCGGACCGAACAGCCTCGTCGTGGACACCAACGCGGTGTTCCCGTCCACCTGGCACCCGCTCGGCGGGGCCAACATGGGAACGGTCTGTGATCTGGAGGGTCGAGTCCAGGGACAGCGCGGCCTCTACGTTCTCGACGGCGCCCTGATCCCGGGCAACTGCGCCGCCTGCAATCCGTCGATGACCATCGCCGCAGTCGCGGAGCACGCTCTCGACAGCATCGTGGCCTCCGACGTCGGCACCGTCATCTGAGCCGCTCCGCGGCCGGCGTCAGTCCAGCAGGGCATCGGTCAGCTCGACCCGCCGCCCGACGATGTCGTCCGCGAGCTGGGTGACGCGTATCCCGTCTGCGTAGGCGAGGGACAGGAGCCGAACCACGGCCTCGTCGGCGGTGATCCGGAACCGTGCTGCCATCATGCCGGCAGCCACGTGCACGGAGGCGCGGGACAGCGGATCGTCCGCGGCGTCGTCCCCCACTCCGGCGACGTCGCGGCGCACCGCGGACGCGAGTTCCCCGGCGCACCGCGCGGCACGCGCCGCGGTCACCGGCGACCACGGATGCGCGTCGCGGCGGTAGAGCTCGAGCACGCCCACCGTCGGCTCCGTGCCCACCGGAAGCGCGAACACGGCACCCACGTCGAGAGCTCGAACGGCGTCGTCGAACAGCGGCCACGGCGAGCCCTCGTCGGTACCGACCATGCTGATCATCGTCTGTTCACTCCGGAAGGCATCGAGGCAGGGCCCGGTTCCCAGCGTGAACTGCAGTTCGTCGATGCGGGTCGCGACGTCGTCGCTGCTGTAGACGAGGTCGCGGATCGCCGCGGTCACGATGACTGCCACCGCGATCCCGTCCACACCCAGCGACGGCGCGTACCGCTCCACCACGGCGCGGGTGGCGTCGAAGGAATCCATGGATTCTGGTGCCCGAGTCGGACATGGATAAACGTACCGCGGAGATCACTCCACGTCGACGGTTCGGCCGCCCTCGTTCATCGAGGCGACGAGAGCGTCGGCGACGAGACCTGCACGCAGCCCCGCGTCCGCGTCGGCGAGCTCCGAGACCCGGCCGGCCTCGAGGGAATCGACCCACTCCTGGAGTTGCAGGCGATACGCGTCCGCATAGCGGGGAACCCAGTCGGCCGGGTAGGCCACGGACCGCCGGCGGTCGCGGTCGGTGACCACGTGAGTGGGCAGCACGAGCGCAGACGCTCCGATATCGCCCACCACCTCGCACCTCGTGTCGTATCCGTAGCGGGCGTTGAGGAAGATCTCGACCGTCACCAGAACGTCGGACTCGGTCCGCAACAGCATGATCTGCGGATCCTGGCGCGTTCCGGAGTGCGCGGACGTACGACCCGCGTGCCAACTCACCTCCGTGATCGGCGACGACAGCAACCACGGCACGATGTCGAGTTCGTGAATCGCGGAGTTGGTGATGGTCGACGCGGACGTGCCGCCGGGGTAGGCCTCGACGGTGCGACTCACGCAGTGGGCGACGAGGGGTTCACCCAGTTCACCGGACGACACCACGCGCTTCAGGTCCACGTAGGCCGGATCGAACCGACGCATGAAGCCGACCGTGATCAAGGTGCGTTCGCCCTGCGCGGCGATGATCTCGCGGCACTCCGCCGCCGTGGGCGCGAGCGGCTTCTCGCACAGCACCGGCTTGCCCGCGGCCAGCGCCAGGTGCACCAGTTCGGCGTGGGTCGAATCGTGCGAGGCGATGACGACGGCGTCGACGTCGTCGCGCTCGATCAGCGCCGGGCCGTCCGCCGCGACGGTGGCGCCGCGCAGGGTGGAGGCGACTGCACTCGCCCGTGCTGCGTCGAAGTCGGCGACAGCGGTCACCGCCGCGCCCGACACCCGCCGATCGAGGGACAGGGCATGGTCCGCTCCCATGACGCCGACACCGATGATTCCAACCCGCACAGTCATGATCGAAAGTATTACATCTTAATGTCCTGACAAATGTGCTTTCGTCTGATTGGCTCTGCCGCATGACGCAGAGCGCCTCCCTCCCCCTGTCACGAGTTCCCGATCCCCGTGACGCGCCCGTGCTCCGATGGGCAGTCCTCGGGCCGGGCTGGATCGCGCACCGGTTCGTCGAGTCACTGCACCGGCACACGACCCAGACCGTCGTCGCGGTGGGATCCCGCTCACCGGAGCGCGCAGGCGCCTTCGCCGACGAGCACGGCGTCGACCGTGCGCACGGCACCTACGAGGCCGTCTTCGCCGACGACGACGTTGACATCGTGTACATCGCCACGCCACACACCGAGCACCTCGCGAACGCCCTCGACGCCATCGCCGCGGGCAAGCACGTGCTCGTCGAGAAGCCGCTCGCCGTCGACGCGGCCGGCGCGGCCCGTATCGCGGAGGCCGCACGGTCGGCAGGAGTGTTCGCGGGAGAAGCGATGTGGACGAAATTCCTGCCGAAGTTCGACGTGATAGAGCAGGTGCTCCGCAGCGGCGTCCTCGGACCGATCCACACGGTGCTCGCGGATCACGGCGAGTTCTTCACCACCGATCACCGCATCTACGATCCGGCGCTGGCCGGTGGCCCGCTCCTGGATCTGGGAACGTACGTCGCGTCCTTCGCCTACTCGGTTCTCGGTGCACCGGAGACGGTGGATGCTCGGAGTCGACCTGCCAATGACGAGATCGACGGTCAGATCTCGGCCCTTCTCACCGGCGAGTCCGGACATGCGGTGCTCAACACCACGATCCTGACGAACACGCCGACGACGGCGGTCGTGTGCGGCCGGGACGGCACGCTCACCATCGCCGGGCCCTTCTTCATGCCGGGGCCGTTCACCGTCGCACTCCGCGACGGCATCACCCTTGCCTACGACGAGACCCCCGGCCTCCAGGTCGACGGACTGCATCTCGCCGCGGTGGAGGCTGCGAGAAGGATTTCCGTCGGCGAGGTCGAGTCCGCCGTCCATCCCCTCGCCGACGCGGTCGCGACCCTGGAGATCATCGACCGGATCCGCGAACGGATCAGCTGATCAGATCAGCGTAGACCACGATATTGTCGTCGTAACTGGCTGCGTCGCTGTCGAATCGACCGCCACACGTGATCAGCCGGAGTCCCGGGTGGTCGATGTCGCCGTACACCGTGTTCGTCGGGAACTCGGCCTTCGGGTACTGATCGACCTCCATGACCCGGAAGCGCGACGTGGTGCCGTCCTGCAGAGTGACGATCACGTCGTCGTCCGGGACGAGGTCACCGAGCCGGGAGAACACGCCCGGCGCACCGTCCCAGTCCACGTGACCGGCGATCACGGACGGCCCCATCGCGCCGGGAATCGGTGAACCCGTGTACCACCCGGCCGGAAACGCGCCGGGTGGTACCTCCATCGTCCCGTCCTGCTGCAGACCCAGGCCCATGAGGTCGGAACTCACGGAGATCGCGGGAACGTCGATGCGGACCGGCGGCGACGAGACGGCCACGGCATCAGGGACACCGGTGGTGCCCTCGTCGACCACGCCGACGTCCGCCGACTCGGTCGCGGCCGGCACCGGCGACTCGGTGCCGGCAGCAGTGGAGCATCCGGAGATCAGCGCCAGCGTGAGCAGCACCGCAGCGCACAGTGAGCGCGCCGCGGTGATGGCGGAACGTGATGCCATGTCAGCTCTTTCGACGACGCAGCACCAGTGCCGACCCGATGATCGCCGCGGCCGCGAGGCCGATCGACACGGGCTGCCGATGGTCGGCCGACCGGACGGTGCTGCCGTCACCCGTGTCGACGCCACCACCCGGGACCTGAGTGATCTGGCTGCCCGGCGAGTACCGGCCCGGCGCGTCCGGACCCGTGGGGACACCGGGGGTTCCGGGCGTGTTCGGGGTTCCGGGCGTGTTCGGGGTTCCGGGAGTGTTCGGGGTTCCGGGAGTGTTCGGATTTCCCGGCGTGTTCGGGGTTCCCGGCGTACCGGGAGTGTTCGGGGTTCCCGGCGTACCGGGAGTGTCCGAGGTGGGCGGGACCGCCGGTGCGGTGGGCACCGACGAGGTGGGCGGTGTACCCGGCAACCCCGGAAGACCCGGGATGGTGATCACGGGCGGGACACCGGGGATCGACGGCAGTCCCGGGATCGACGGGATCGGAATCACGATGGGAGGCAACACGACTCCCCCGTCGCCGACCGGGGTGGTGGTCGTCCGCGGGGAGCAGTCGTTCGCCGTGATCACGTTGTCGTCCAGGGTCACCGCGCCGTTGCGCGCCAACACACGTCCGGAGACGGTCGCACCGTTCTGGACGCTGATCGAGGTGAGCGCCAGTACCGTTCCGACGAACGTCGTGGAGGTACCGATGGTCGCCGAGCTGCCCACCTGCCAGAAGACGTTGCAGGGATTCACGTTGATCAGTGCCACTCTGCTGCCGGACCCCGTGATCAATGTGGACGGTGCCTGAAAGACGAAGACGGCGTCGGGATCCGATCCACCGTCCAACGTGACGGTGCCGTTCAGGGCCAGTGCGCTGGAAGCCTTGTAGACCCCCGGGGCGAGGGTGCTGCCGGTGATGTCGGCAGCGACGTTCGCCGAGATCGGCTCCGCACTCGCCTGGTCGTATGCCGTGGTGAGGTCCGACTGCGCCTGCAGCGCAACCGCGTCGGCGGCATGGATCGTGCCGTTGTTCACGAGACCGGGAGGGAACCCCGTGACGGCCGCGGTCGGACTGGTTCCGAGGTCACCCGAGATGACCGACGGGCCGGTGTTGGTCACGCCCGCACCGGCCAGGACCGCGTAACTGGCAGCGGTGCCGAGTCCCACCGGAGTGGCGGCGTCGGCGGTGCTCGCGCCGACGATCATCAGAGCCGCCGTGGCGACGGCGACGGTACCCAGTGCGGGGAGGCGGCCTCGCTTCGCGGCGTCGAAGGGAGAGCGGTCGAGGTGTGTCCTGATCATGCGGTTCCTTGCGCGATGTGGTGAATGTGCCGCATCCCTGATGCAGCACATGTGGTGCGCAGACTCTGTCCCCGACGACGCAGAGCGGTGCGATGACGCCCCGGCGACGTCGGCGCGTCGATGACCGTCCGAGAAGACGACCACGGCGCCGAGATGTGGCGGGGGCAGGTGTGAGATCGAGCCGACTCCGTCGAATGCGACGTAGATTTACGGCATAAATGAGAGTGAACAGGACGATAACGGTAATGTCAATGCATGCCGGAATTGCGACATTCTGTCGAGTCCGGACAATCACGTGATGGACGACTGACATCTCTGTGCGACAACAATTCTCGGACTCTGATGTCGACATCGATACGATATCGGGCATGCATTCACGATATAACGGGTGAATAACTTGGATGTACCGCCCGAGTTCTGTCCGACCGGCCGCATCGACCTCCGATCACCGCAGACGCGAGGTCAACGCGTGTGCGGCCCGCAGCAGCTGTTCGCCGAGAACAGGGCGCCGGACATCGTCGAAACGGCCGGCGACGCCCGTCAGACTCAGCGCCCACGCCGGGGCGTCGCGGCGATCGAACACCGCGGCCCCGAGACCCCAGCTACCTTCCACCAACAACCCGGGATTTACCGAGTATCCCTGCACCAGAACTTGTTCCACCCGTTCGGCGATCTCGCGCGGCGCGTGACGTTCTCCCCAGCCGCCGAGCTCTGCACGGTCGAGGTACTCCACCCGCTCACGTTCGGGCAGGTGCGCGAGGATGACCAACCCGGCGGACGCGACTCCGAGGGGCATGCGCAGGCCGACGTGCAGGACGTGCGAGCGCAGCGGGAAACTGCCCTCCTCGCTCGCGATGCAGACCGTCTCGTCGCCCCGACGTGCCGACAGGAAGGCGCTCTCCCCCGTCGTTCGGGCCAGATCGCGCAGGATGTCTCCCGCGCTCGACGTGATGTCGTACCGCTCCGCTGCCATCGATCCGAGAAGGAAGGTCTCGGGCCCCAGCGCCCACCGGCCCGACTCGTGCCGATCGACGAAGCCCTCCGCCGCCAACGCGGTGACCATCCGGTGCACGGTGGGCCGCGCCAACCCGGCGGTCCTGGCGATGTCGGTGGTCGACGCGCCGTCCGGCTCGTGATCACCGACGGCACGCATCACGGCCGCGACTCGCGCGATGACCGACCTCGCTGCCTCCGCCATCACCACAGTCTAGGGCTCGCGGGGTGTCCACTCAGTGAACACCGTGCCGCCGATCGTTCCACGAGTCGAGCAGTTCGCCGTCCGGACCCCGTATCGCCTGCGAAGACGCCGTGGTCCTGATCGAATGCAGAGAGTGCGCACGTCCACTCACCGGACCGTACATCTGATCAGTACTCGATCTCAGGAGGAACTCGTGGCCACCGAAGTCCTGTCCACCCCCGCCGACGCGGTCCGCGGCGTCACGGACGGCGCCACCCTGGCCGTCGGCGGCTTCGGGCTCTGCGGCATCCCGGACGCACTGATCGACGCCCTCGCCGCCACCGACGTCACCGATCTGGAGGTCTTCTCCAACAACTGCGGAGTGGACGATCACGGCCTCGGCATCCTGCTCGTAGCGCACCGGATCCGTCGCGTCACCGCGTCCTACGTCGGCGAGAACAAGGAATTCGCCCGGCAGTACCTGTCCGGCGAGCTCGAGGTCGAGCTCACTCCCCAGGGCACTCTCGCCGAGCGACTACGCGCCGGGGGCGCGGGCATCCCGGCGTTCTTCACCCCGGCCGGTGTCGGCAGCCCCATCGCCGACGGCGGGCTCCCGTGGCGCTACGCCGCCGACGGATCCGTCGCACTCGCGTCCCCCCCGAAGGAGACCCGCGTCTTCGGCGACAAGCGGTACGTCCTCGAGGAGGGCATCCGCGCCGACTTCGCGCTCGTGCACGCGCACCTGGGTGACACCGACGGAAATCTCGTCTTCGACAAGGCAGCCATGAACTTCAACCCGCTCGCCGCCATGGCCGGCCGCATCACCGTCGCTCAGGTCGAGCATCTCGTGCAGCCGGGCGAGATCGACCCGGCGCACGTGCACCTGCCCGGCGTGTTCGTCCAGCGCATCGTGGAGACCGGCCCACAGACACCCCGCATCGAGAAGCGCACCACCCGACCCGCAGGAGACGCACGATGAGCACCGACACCGGATGGACCCGCGAGAACATGGCTCGGCGCGCGGCGGCCGAACTGCGCGACGGTGACTACGTGAACCTCGGCATCGGGCTGCCCACACTGATTCCCGGCTTCCTCGATCCCGCGATCCGCGTCACGCTGCACTCCGAGAACGGCATCCTCGGCACCGGCCCCTACCCCACCGAGGACGAGGTCGACGCCAATCTCATCAACGCCGGCAAGGAAACCGTCACCACCCTGCCCGGCGCGGCGTTCTTCGACTCCGCGCTGTCCTTCGGCATGATCCGCGGCAGCCACATCGACACCGCAGTCCTCGGCGGCATGCAGGTCTCGGCGACCGGCGACCTCGCCAACTGGATGGTCCCGGGAAAGATGGTCAAGGGCATGGGCGGCGCCATGGACCTCGTCCACGGCGCCGCGCGCGTCATCGTCGTCATGGAGCACACCGATCGGGACGGCAACCCCAAGATCGTCGACACGTGCACGCTCCCCCTCACCGGTCAGGCCGTCGTCGACCGTGTCATCACCGACTACGCCGTCATCGACGTCGTCGGCGACGGCACCCTGGTCCTGCGGGAGACCGCGCCCGGTGTCACGGCCGCGCAGGTGCACGACGCCACCGGCGCCACCCTCACCGACGCCGACGACCTCGTCACGCACTGACCGGCGGCGGGCCGTTCTCACGGCGTGAGGATGGCCCGCCCTCGCACCGTGCCCGCGTCCAGATCGTCGATGGCGCTCTGGAAGTCGTCGAGTGCGTACTTCGCGGTGTGCAGAACGACGGACCCGCGTGCCGCGAGAGCCATGAGGTCGCACAGGTCGTTGTAGGACCCGACCAGGTTGCCGATGACGTTGATCTCCGACGACACGATGTCGATTGTCGGCACGTCGATGTTCTCGCCGTATCCGACGACGTGGTAATTGCCCGCCTGCCGCAACATCGCGATGCCCTCCGCCGTCGCGCCGCCTTCACCGACGAAATCGATGACCGCTTCGCCGCCCTGCCCGCCGGTGAGCTCGAGCACCTGCTCGATGTGGGTGCCGTCGGCGACGACGCCATGATCCGCCCCGATGGACAGGGCCAGCTTCACCGCGTCGGCGTTACGGTCGACGACCACGATCTCGGCCGCGGTCAGCGCCTTCAGCACCTGAATCCCGATGTGCCCCAGCCCACCTGCACCGATGACCACGACGCGGTCGCGCGGAGTCAGATGCCGGGAAGCCTTCGCTGCGGCGTGATAGGCCGTCAGCCCGGCATCGGCGAGGGCAGCCACGTCCGCCGGCTCCAGCGAGTCGTCCAGCTTCACCACACTGCGTGCCGACGTCTTCAGATACTCCGCGTAGCCACCGTTCGTGTCGATGCCGGGGAACTGGTTGATCTCGCAGTGCACGTCGTCGCCGGATCGGCAGGCGCGGCAGAGCCCGCACGTGATGAGCGGGTGGACGATGACCTTGTCACCCTCCTGCACGTTCGTCACGGCGGAACCGACGGCGTGGACCCAGCCGGCGTTCTCGTGACCGATCGTGTACGGCAGGGTCACGTTCGACTTCTCGGCCCACTGCCCCTCGAGGATGTGCAGATCGGTACGGCACACCCCCGCTCCACCGATCCGGACGACCACGTCGAACGGCCCCGTGGGAGTGGGAACGGGTACCTCGGTCATTCGGAGTTTCTCGTGGTACCCCACGACCTGGACTGCGCGCATGGTGCTCATGATGTGTCTCCTCGGCTTCTCGGGAAGGTCAGGCGTCGACCGTCGTGCGGTCCGGGTCGTCGTAGCGGGTACGGAGCAGTCCCCGGCAGAAGTGGGCATTGCCGTCGATCGAGATGCGGGTCGATCGAGCCCGACGCAGTGCGAGCGGCACGTCGAGCTGCGCATAGCCGGCTCCGGTGTGATCGACCATGACGATGCTGTCGGGCACGTCGTCCAGACCGAGGGACCGTCGCCGCGACCGCAGTGCCCTGGTGGTGTCGTCGTCCGGGAGATCGCCCAGCACAACGGTTCCCATGTCCTCCATGCGCCGGGACGGATCCCGCTTCAGCAGCGCGGTCAGGCACCGCTCCATCGCCGCGACGTGAGCCTTGCGCCGGAACGTCGTCCGGAGCTCCTCCAGATCGTTCTCCGCCTCGTGCGCGAAGGTGCCCCGGTACCCCGCGTCCGCGGCGAGTCCCGCGTTGATGATCGGTGAATCGTGGTGGTCGTCGAGTTCCACCGTCACGTTCCGCGTCCAGGGCAGGCCGGTGAGCACGTCCTTCGCGTCGGAGGCCATGAGGTAGGCGAAGTTCGGCGCGCAGAAGGACGTCGGCAAGCGCAGGTGCACCACGACGTCACGGTCCTCGGAGACGGTGAGCGACTGCACGAAGTCGAGGTCGGTGATCGGCTCGTCGAGCTCGGGATCGATCACCACGTCCAGAGCCCGCATCGCCGAGTCGGCACGGGTGGTCATCTCACGCTCCCACGAGAACGTCGTCGGCCGCACGGTCGGCGCCGCGCGGGCCGGTGGCCGTCTCGTCGGCATCGGCGATCTGCGGCTCCGCCGGAACCGGGATGTCGTACATCTTCGCGGCGTTCAGGCCCAGCACCTTGCGCTTCTGGTCCATCGTGATCTCCGGGTACTCGCTCAGCTCCGCCGGGATCTGGAAGTCGACGAACGACTCGATCAGCCAGCGCGGTGTCCAGAGGGCGTAGTCGGACGAGAACTGGATCCGGTCCTCGCCGAGCCAGTAGAGCAACTCGCCCATGATCTGGCCGAAGTACTTCGGCCGGGAGTGGATGAACGGCATCGCGACGGCGAGCCCGGCATGCACGTTCGGCTCCTGGGTGGCGATCCAGCAGAAGTCCTCGAGCCGCGGGAGACCGCAGTGCTCGACGACGAAGTTCAGATCGGTGAAGTCGGTGGCGACATGATCGACGTCCGCCACGTCGAAGGCATCGCGATCGAGCGGCCTGATGGTCGGTCCCTTGTGGACGTGGATGTTGGTGATCCCGAGCTCGCGGCAGACCTCGAGGTAACGCCGGGTCCAGTCGTCGTCGAGCTTGTAGCCGCGAGAGTCTCCGTGCCACTCCGCCGTGTAGAGCTTGACGCCCTTCAGTCCGAACCGTTCGGCATCGGCGCGGAGCTGATCGAGCCCACGCTCGCCGTTGCGCGGATCGAAGTGGTGGTTGTAGGTGAGCTTGTCGGGATTCTGCGCCGTGAGGGCCCATGCCTCCTCCGTCTGCCCGAACCCGTTCACGTAGAACTCCCCGAGGTGGGCCGGCTGGAAGATCGCATGATCGACGTACCCGTCCTCGAAGAGGTCCTTCATCAGGCGGTCGCCGCCCTGGTAGAGGTACTCGTCGTACGGCCACAGCTCGCTCTCGGGCGACAGGTTGCGGTGGTAGTCGTAGAAGCAGTCGATGAACTGCTTGCCGTGGATGTTGCGCTGGTTCTCGGGCCGCGCGTCCCACAGCGCGACGTGCGCGTCGACGATGAAGAAGCTGTTGTCGCCCTTGGTGTACATCGAGGTCCCTTCGTCGTGTGACTGGCGTCACCTTCACTGGCTCGACGCTAGAGCGCGACGGACGGGAAGCGGGCGTCCCCGGCGTCTCAATCTGAGACGGTCGACCACCCCTCGGGCGCTGTAACCTGGATCACAACCCGACCCGCTTCGACCCACCAGGACGCCCGCGTGCCAGCACAGCTCCCCGAACACCGGACCGGCTCCGGCCGCGAGGTGGACGCGGTCGCCGGTGCGGTACCCCCTCGGCTCCGCGCCTCCTGGCTTCGGAGTCGGCGCTACGGCATCCCGGTCGATCATGTCGAGCCGGTCTTCGCCGGGACGGAACGGCAGGAGTCGCTCTTTCGGCAGTGCGGTGACGAAGTGCTCGCCGACCTGCAGCGGACGCTCACCGCCGAGCCGGTGGGCCTCATGCTCACCGACGCCGACGGCCTCGTTCTGTCCCGCCTGAGCGGGGACCACACGTTGCTCCGCGCGCTCGACGACGTCCACCTCGCGCCCGGTTTCGGCTACTCGGAACGGGAGGTGGGGACCAACGGTCTGGGTCTCGCGCTGGCAGACCTGGCACCCACCCTGGTCCGAGCGGAACAGCACTACTCCCACAGCCTCACCGGCTTCACCTGCGCAGCCGCCCCGGTGCTGGATCCCGCGACGGGTCGTCTGCAGGGTGCCGTCAATCTCACCACCTGGTCCCGGACGTCGAGCGACCTCCTACTCACACTCGCACGGTCGGCCGCGAGCACCATCTCGCTGTCGATGTCGTCCCGATCGACCGGTCGACGAGAGCGACCGACGGTGCGTCGCAGCCTCTTCCGTATCGAGCACGGGTCCACCGGCACAGGCGTTCGACTCGGCGCGGAGTGGTCACGACTGGAGGCGGACGCCCACTCCGCGATGGCCGCGGGATCGACCGTCGCGGTGATCGGCCGCCCCGGCTCCGGCCGCTCGTCGCTGGTGACGCACGCTGCGCGGCGCGCCTTCCCGCGCCACCGCATTCTCTCGGCAGCGGCCCCCGCACCCGACGACGTCGACACGTGGCTCGACCTGTGGACGTACGAGGCGGATCGCACCGACACGGTCGTCGTCCTGCGCGACGTCGACACGCTCCCCGACTTCGCCGCGCAGTCACTCGTCGACCTGCTGCGGTCCGCCGAGACCCGGATGCCCTTCGCGGTCACCGCCGAACGACTGCACGACATCCCGGCCGCACTCGCCTCCGCGGTCGCATCGGTCGTGTCGCTGCCCCCACTGTCGGACCGACCGGACGACGTCGTGCCGTTGGCTCACGAGTTCGCGCGCGCGGTGCGCGGACGCGACGTGCACATCACCCCCGCGGCGGAACGCGCTCTGCAGCACCACGACTGGCCGCAGGGCGCGGCGGAGCTCCGCGAACTCGTCACGCGAGTCGCGTCGCGTGCGGACGTCGTCGACGTCGCGATGCTCCCCGCCGAACTGCTGGCGGGCCGGACGCGCCGGTTGTCGAGCATCGAGGCGTTCGAGCACGGGGAGATAGTGCGGGTCCTCGCGTCGGGCAAGGTCACGATGAGCCAGGCGGCCCGTCAGCTGGGGATGAGCCGCGCCACGCTCTACCGCAAGACGGCCTACTACAAGATCGATCCGCGGAACCCCGGCTGACGCACGTCGGCCGCGTAGTCTCGTCCCGGACGACTCGATCTCACGGGAGGGGCGCGGACATGGACGACGAACTCACGCGACGTCTGTTCGCACTGCGCGACCTCCCCCACTTCCGTCGGGCCCGCGAACGGGACTCGACGGCGACGACCACGGTCTCCGATTTTCTGACCGGCTCGGTGGACGACGATGCCGCTCTGCTCGTCGTGCTCGAGCAGGGCGCGGCGGCGGCGGTCCGATCACTCGACGGCGTGGCGCACGCCGGCATCACCGCCACCGTGGACGGCCACCCCTTCACCGTGTCCCCCACCGACGCCGTCGTGTTCGCGCTCGACGCCCAGCAGTACGACCTCGACGACGGACCCTGCCTGCGCGCGCTGCGGACACACTCGTCGCTGCACTTCTCCCACGACGAGGTGGCCCGACTCTGGCCGCCCCTGGCCGCCCTCGCGGCGAGGGCAGGCGTGGACCGGGTGCACGCGTGCGCGCTGACCGTCGACGGGGCGGCCGCCGGATCGGTCAACCTGTACGCCGCGGGGCCTCCCCTGTCCTCCGCGCAGGTCGAGGCCGAGGACGATCTGGTGTGCGTCCTCGTGGACCACCTCGACACCGCCCTGTGGTCCTACGGCCGCGGGCGCGACCTCGACGCCGGAGTCCGACGGATCGGTGCGGCCATGGCGGACCGCCGGGTCGTCGGCATCGCGGTCGGCATCCTCATGGTGCGGGACGATATCGACATGGGCGAGGCCCGAGCACTACTCGAGAAAGCCGCTGCCGCAGCAGAACTACCACTAGTCGACGTGGCCCGCCCGATCACCGAGGACAGCTGACCGACGATCACCGCGCCGTGAACGCCGCCTCGAAAGCGTCGAGTGCCTCGTCGGCATCGGCGCGTGCCCACCCCTCGAGACCGACGACACCGTCGTACCCCATCTCGCGCAGTGCGGCGGCGACGACCGGGTAGGCGATCTCCCCGGTGCCCGGTTCGCAGCGCCCCGGAACGTCGGCCACCTGGATCTCGCCGATCCAGGGAAGCGAGCGCCGCACCGTCTCGATGAGGTTCCCCTCGCCGATCTGAGCGTGGTACAGGTCCAGATTCAGGCGCAGCGCCGCACTGTCCACCGCGGACACGAGTGCGAGCGTGTCCGCCGCGGTGGCGAACGGTGTACCGGGGTGATCAACCGCGGTGTTGAGGTTCTCGAGGGTGAACACGCGACCGGCACGCTCGCCCAGCTCCGCGACCCGGCGCAGTGTGTCGGCCGCCCGGAGCCACATGTCGGGGGTCACCGCGTGCTCGGGGTGGACCGGCAACCCCTCGGAATCGAGACCTGTGCCGTGCAGATTCAGGCGCGGGCAGTCGAGCCGATCGGCCACGAGCAGCGACTCCGCGGCCGTGCGGAGCAACTCGTCGATGCCGTCCGGGTCGGTGAGGCTTCCGCTCAGGTACCCGGTCATCGAGGAGAACCGGGCACCCGTGGCCTGCAGATCGTCGATGTTCTTCGTCGACCAGTTCCAGATCTCGACCTGCAGGCCGCGGTCCGCGATCCGTCGGACCCGATCGACGAACGGCAGATCGAGGTGGAGCATCTCGGCGCTGGCCGCCAGCGTGTACGTCATCGGACACCGTCCGAGTCGAGATCCGCGACGGCGACCGCGGCGCCGGACCGCACGCTCTCGATCGCGGCGAGCGCGATCGACAGGGCGACCCGTGCGTCGGCTCCACCGACGACCGCGGGCGTCGAGTCGCGGACCGAGGACACGAACGCGGTGAACTCGCCGATGTAGGCCTCGCGCAGCAGATCGATGTCGCGACGGGCGGTGTCCACGGTGATCCCGCGAGCGTCGTACAGGGTCATGTCGTTCGACGCCGCGGTGCCGGCAGTGATCATGCCGCCGGATCCGAACACCTCTCCGCGGACGTCGTAGCCGTACAGCGCGGAGAAGTTGGCCTCGGCCGTCGCGAGGGCGCCGTTGTCGAACGCGATGGTGACGACGGCGGTGTCGAGGAAGCCGTCGTCCCTGGCCTCGGGCCGGATCAACGCGTCGGCCATGGCGTGCACGCGCACCGGAGCGGCTCCCGGGTTGAGGAAGCACAGCGTGTCGAAGTCGTGGATCAGCGTCTCCAGGAAGATGGTCCACGCTGGAACGCGGCTCGGATCTCCACCCCACGGGCCGGGATCACGGGTGAGCGACCGCAGCAGCTGGGGCGTACCGATCCTGCCCTCGTCGACGGCCCGACGTGCCGCCGCGAATCCCGGCGCGAAGCGTCGGTTGAAGCCTACCTGGAGTGTCACTCCCGCGGCCCGTGCGGCGGCGATGGCGCGGTCCGCGTCCTCGAGGGTCACGGCCATCGGCTTCTCGACGAACACGTGCTTCCCTGCCTCCGCGGCCGCGACGACGAGTACGGTGTGACTCCGCGCGGGGGCGGAGATGACGACCGCGTCGACGTCGTCACGCCGCAGGGTCTCGTGGATGTCGGTGGACGCCGTCGGTGCACCGAGTTCCCCGGCGAGCCTGTCGGCGGCGCCGGGCACCGGATCCGCCACTGCCCGCAGTGCGGCACCCGGTACCCGGCGCGCGACGATCTCGGCGTGGTTGGCGCCGATCCTGCCCGCACCGAGCACCGCGATGCCCACCACCTCCGAACGATCGACTGCCATGACGCCTCCTACTAGTACGTTCTAGTTTGCCTGTTCGCAGAGGCTAGAACGTACTAGACGCCGGCGTCAACACCCCCGTACGATCGGTGCGTGACCATCAGGAGACGAACCGAGCGTCCCGTCACGATGACCGACGTGGCACGGGCGGCGGGAGTCTCCACCGCCCTGGTGTCCATCGTCTTCCGCGACTCCCCCGGTGCCAGCGACGCGACCCGCGCACGGGTACGCGAGATCGCCGACGAACTGGGATACGTCCGCGATCGACGGGCGAGCAGTCTGCGGCAGTCGCACTCCCGGCTTCTCGGGGTCGTCTTCGAGCTGCAACAACCGTTCCACGGGGATCTGGTCGAACACGTCTATTCCGCCGCGGCTCGACGGGGCTACGAGGTGGCTCTCAGCGCCGTCGCACCCAGCAGAGGTGAGACAGCGGCCATCGACTCCCTCCGTCACGATCGCTGCGAGGCAACGATCCTCCTCGGCAGCCGACTGCCGGAGGACGAGCTGGCCGCGCTCGCCCGCACCGTTCCCACCGTCGTCGTCGCTCGCCGTGTCGACACCCCGGACACGGTGACGGTGCGCAGCGACGACGTCGCCGGCATCACGCTGGCGGTACGGCATCTCGAGGAGCTCGGCCATCGTCGCATCGCCTTCGTCGACGGCGACGGCGCACCGGGCAGCGAGGACCGATCCGCCGGTTTCCTGGACGCCCTGTCCCACATCGACGACGCCCGAGCCGAGGTGGTGCGGGGCGGCCTCACGGAGGACGACGGAGCGCGAGCAGTCGAGGGACTCCTCGACACCGAGCACCCTCCCACCGCCGTGATCGCCTTCAACGACCGGTGCGCCACAGGCGTTCTCGCTGCACTGGTCGCTCGCGGACTCGCCGTGCCGCGGGACATGTCGGTGATCGGGTACGACGACTCGCGCGTCGCCGGACTGGACCACGTCGCACTCACCACGGTGTCCCAGGACGCCGAGAGCCTGGCCGACGCGGCGGTGGACGCCGCACTCACCCTCACCGTCGACGACAGTGCGCCGAGCATCGTGCTGACGCCCAGCCTGGTGTCACGGTCGACCACCGGCGCACCGAGGGCTACGTCGTGACGTCCGGGGCGGCACCGGTCACGACGGTCCGCAGATCACGGCACGCGACGCGATAGATCTCCGCCAGGTCGGCGTCCTGATCCCCGTCGTCCACGCGCGCCGCCCACGAGTCGAACGCGACCCGGACGGTCATGATCGCCGTCTCGGCGGTCAGGCGGGAGGGCGATCGCGGAACTCGCGCCGCCAGCGCGTCGGCCAGGCGAGCGATGACCACTTCGTCGAGGGCGATCGCCGCGGACCGTAGGTGCGCATCCGACACGATCAGCCGACGGATGCGCATCACGCGGTCGGACGACGCCGTGTTCGCCGCACTCATGCGCCGGAGGAACCGCTCCACGATGTCCTCGATGCCGGCCAGACCGACACACGCGAGGTCGGCCTCGGTCACCCACGCCAGGATCTCTCGCTCGAGCCCGGCGTCGAAGCCGACGACGGACTGCTCCTTCGTGGGGAAGTGACGGAAGTACGTGCTCTGCGAGATGCCCGCGTCGCGAGCGATGTCGCCGACGGTGGTGGACGCGAATCCCTGACGCTCGAAGAGTTCCAGCGCCGCCAGTGAGATCTCGGAACACATGTCGCGACGCCGACGTTCCCGCAGATCGGGCACCGGTGTCGCCGCCACCTCGGTCGAGCCGTCTCCACTCACGACATCACTCCTCTCCGAATGGCCGTTACCCTACATCAACAACCAGTTTGACAGTGACTGTCATGCAGGAAGACACTGTTACCACACCGAACGACAGAGAGGCCCCACGACGATGCAGGTTCAGCAGACAGAGGTGGACGCGCCGCGCGTCACGGACGGGCCTCTGCCACGGAGCAGTCGGCTGTTGATCGCGGTGCTCGTGGTGTCGGCATTCGTCATGATCCTCAACGAGACGATCATGAGCGTCGCGCTGCCCACCCTGATGGTCGATCTCGCCATCGACGCCGGCACCGCGCAGTGGCTCACCACCGGCTTCCTCCTGACCATGGCCATCGTCATCCCGACCACGGGCTTCCTCTTCCAGCGCTTCACTCTCCGCCAGGTCTTCTTCGCGGCGATGTCGCTGTTCTCCGTGGGCACCGTTCTCGCCGCGTCGGCGCCCGGCTTCCCGCTGCTGCTCACCGGTCGAGTCGTCCAGGCAGGCGGCACGGCGATCATGCTTCCCCTGCTGATGACGACCGTGCTGCGACTGGTTCCCGCCGATCGGCGCGGCCGCATGATGGGCGTCATCTCCATCGTCATCGCCGTGGCTCCGGCCGTGGGGCCGACCATCTCGGGTGTCATCCTCAGCGCACTCGACTGGCGGTGGATGTTCTGGCTCGTGCTCCCGATCGCGTTGCTGGCCTTCGCGATCGGATCCCGCCTGGTGGAGAACGCCACCGCGGCGAGCACGGTGGCCCCGTTCGACGCCGTCTCGGTGGTGCTGTCCGCGCTGGCGTTCGGCGGCATCGTGTACGGACTCGGCAGCCTGGGTCACGCCGCCGAGGGCACCGCGGTCCCCGTGTGGATCCCGTTGGGTGTCGGCGTCGTCGCACTGGTCGTGTTCGTCCTCCGGCAGATCGCTCGTCAGGACTCGGGCCGGGCCCTGCTCGACCTGCGTCCGCTGCGCACCCCCACGTTCAGCATCGGCCTGGGCATGCTCTCCATCAGCATGATGGCGCTGTTCGGTGCCCTCATCCTGCTGCCGATGTATCTGCAGAACGTCCGCGGGCTGGACACGTTGACCACGGGCCTGATGCTCCTTCCCGGCGGTCTGATCATGGGCGGTCTCGCTCCCGTCGTCGGACGGGTCTTCGACCGGGTCGGCCCCCGCCCACTGGTGGTCCCGGGCGCCGTCGTCGTCAGCGCCGCACTGTGGTCGATGACGATCCTCACGGCCGACACCGCCCTCCCCGTGGTCGTCGCGATCCACTCGCTGCTCAGCGTCGGACTCGCTCTGATCATGACTCCGCTGATGACCTCCTCACTGGGTTCGGTTCCGCCGCAGTTGTACTCGCACGGCAGCGCGATCTTCAACACCGTGCAGCAGTTGGCGGGAGCGGCCGGCACCGCGCTGTTCGTGACCGTGATGTCCACCGCTGCGGCCTCCCGACTGGCCGGTGGCGTGGGCGACGTGGCGGCGCAGCAGTCGGGGATCCACACCGCGTTCCTGTGCGGCGGTGCCGTGTCCCTGCTGGCAGTGGGCGCCTCGTTCTTCATCCGTACGCCTGCGGCCGACCGGGGGTGACCTGGTCGTTGCCGGAAGGTTGTCGCCCCGTCGTGGTGCAATGGTGCCGTGAACTCCTCTGACTCCTTGCCGCTCGCGGTCGTGATCGGTAACGCCGTCCGCTCGTTGAGCGCGGCGGGCACCGACGACGACCATGCTGCGGAGTTGATGCACCGGCTGGTCGACGCCGCCTGCGCGTGCATCCCCGACACGGACATGTGCGGAGTCACCGTCGAGCTGAACGGCGCACCCTTCGCGGCCGCGACGTCGTCGGCCACCGTCTCCGCCATCGACCTCGAGCAGTACGACGCGGACAGCGGTCCGTGCCTGCACGCCGCTCGCGAGGGCGAGACGGTGCTGGTCGACTGCGAGGCGGGAGACGCCCGGTGGCCGGAATTCGGCACCACTGCGCGCGCCGCGGGGATCGCCGCGATGATGTGCACCCCGGTGCGGGTGGGTGACCGCACCATCGGTTCGCTCACCCTCTTCGCCCACACCCCGCACTCGTTCGACGACCTGGACCGTCAGGTTCTCAGCACGCTGGTCGGCGCCGTCTCGGACGCGCTGGAGCGCGACGACCAGCACCGCGACCTCTCGACCACCGTCGACGGCCTCCGCGATGCCATGGCCCACCGCGCACCCATCGAGCAGGCCAAGGGCATCCTCATGGCCCTGCGCGGCATCGACGACGCCGCGGCGTTCGAGGTGCTCTCGACCGAGTCGCAGCGCACCAACCGCCGACTGCGGGACATCGCCCGCGAATTCGTGTCGTCGGTGACGGACGTCGCGCCGGCCGAGATGACCGGCGCGCGCCCCACCTGACGCACAGTCCGACCGGTCACCACCCGGGCGGAACCTCCAGGTCGACCGGAACTCGGGTGTTCCGGTCCCCGCTCGCGGACGCCAGTTGCGTCCGGGTGAGAAACAGCGCGTCACGCAGGTCCGCACCCCGGACGTCCGCGCCGCGCAGATCGACCCCGAGAAGGTCGCATCCGGTGAGGTCGGAACGGCGCAGATCCGCCCCCACCAATGACGCCCCGCGCAGGTCGGCACCGACGAGCCACACGTCACGCAGGTCCGCGCCCGCCAGGTCCGCTCGCGGGACGAGCCGTGCGTCCGTCGCCGCCCCGTCCGCGAAGTAGGCCGCGCGCACCTCGGCGCTCACGGTGTCGAGCACCTGCCTTACGCGCCCTCGAACGAACGTCACGTCCACCGCGAGAACCGAGGTGGCGCCAGCGTCGACGGCGGCAGAGATCTCCGCGCACAGCAGATCGACCTCGTCGGTCAGGTCGCTGTCGTGGGCACGCGTGCGCACCCGCGTCAGATGCCACAGCATCTCGTGCAGGTCCATCACGACCTCGAAGGCCGAGAAGACGGTGCGCGCGGTCGCGTCACCGTCGCGCCACGACGTGGCAGGGAACATCGTCGTGCTGACGCGTTGGCCGGCTCCGAAACAATCGAAGGACACGCAACCGCGGTACCCGCGTCGAGCCAGAGCGGAGTGGATCGAACACCGGAACGTCGTGTCCAGATGGGCACACGGGACGCCCGGTGGTTTGTCGGTCGCGAACTCCACCGATCGCGAGAAGCCGAGGGCGGTGCAGCACAGGCCGGTGCACCGCGCGCAGTCGGCGCGCAGTGTGGACGGATGCGGGACAGGGGCCGAGAACGGCTCGTTCATGAGGTACTCCGGAGAGAAGTGACAGGGGCCGGAGGCGGCGGAGCCCTCGGAAGGTTCCGCCGACACCGGCGCACGCAGTCACCACCGAACGCACGGAGTGCGCTCGGTCGGAGCCACAGGGCCTGGTCAGGACATCATGAAGAGATCACTGCGCGCAGAGTAGCGCACCGACCCCGGTCAGCCGAGCACGAACCTCTGCACGACGAGTCCTGCCAGCACGAGATACCAGAGGACGAGGGGGACGGCGTGGTACCGCGTCAGCAGGTCTCTCGTCCGGCCCGGTCCCGCCAGAGCCGACACGTTCACCACCGTCACGTACCAGAAGACGGGCACCGTGACGGCCCACACCACCATGCAGTACGGGCAGAGCGCACCGATCTCGTACAGGCTCTGCACGATGAGCCAGTGCACGAAGGCGACGGCCGCGGTGACCCCCACCTGCAGCCCTGCCCAGAACCACCGATCGAGACGCGTGCGCATCAGCAGGGCGACGCCCACCATGGCGACGATGGCGAAGCCGCCCACCCCCATGAAGGAGTTGGGGAATCCGAGGACGGCCGCCTGGCGTGATGCCATGACCGAGCCGCAGTTGACCACGGCGTTGAGGTTGCACGTCGGCGCGTACGACGGGTCCGCCGTCAGTCGTATCTTCTCGTAGGTCAGCACACAGGCGGCCGCGAATCCGACGACCCCGCCGATCAGCAGGACCCACGGCAGCACGCGCGCCGGGGTTCCGCGAGACGGACGGTCCACGTCGACGTCGTCGTCGGACAGCGAGGACATCGTCATCGGTGAGATCCCGTCGGAGAGTCGGAGAGTGGTCGAGTCCCCGAGTGTAAACAGCCTCCCTGAGAGATCGGCTCCGGCGAGTCAGTTGACCTCGCGGTCCATCCCGTCCCAGTAGGGCGTGCGTAACTTGAACTTCTGCAGCTTGCCGGTGGCCGTGCGCGCCAGCTCGTCCCGGAACTCCACGGTGGTCGGCGCCTTGTACCCGGCCAGTCGCTGCTTGCACCACGCGATGAGGTCGACCTCCGTCTCCGGGCCGGCGTCCACGTCCGGCGCGAGCACCACCAAGGCCTTGATCGTCTCGCCCCACTTCTCGCTCGGCACCCCGATGACGGCGACCTCGCTCACCGAGGGATGGGAGAAGAGGCAGTCCTCGACCTCGATGGACGAGACGTTCTCGCCGCCGGTGATGATCACGTCCTTCTTGCGGTCGGCGATGGTGAGATAGCCGTCGTCGCCGATGAGGCCGCCGTCACCGGTGTGGAACCAGCCGCCGTCCAGCGTACTGGCGCTCTCCTCGGGCCGCCCCCAGTAGCCCTCCATGACGACGTTGGATCGCGCCAACACCTCGCCGGTCGGGTCGACGTCGAGTCGGACACCCAGTGCGGGGGCGCCGGCCCGAGTGAGCTTCGCGGCACGCTCCTCGGGTTCCAGATCGTCCCACTCCTGGCGAGTGCGGTTGACGGTCAGCAGAGGGGACGTCTCGGTGAGCCCGTAGATCTGGATGAACTCCCACCCCAGTTCACGCTCCACGCGCGCAACGGTCTTCGTCGGTGGCGGCGCACCGGCCATGATGATGCGCACCCGATCCCGGCCGGGGATCTCGCCCTCCCACGACTGCGCGGCATCGAGCACGGCTGCCGCGACGGCGGGGGCCGCACACATCACCGTCACGCCGTGATCGCGCACGCGGCGCAGGATCTCGGCGCCGTCGACCTTGCGCAGGACGATGTGCTGCGCACCGACTCCCGTCATCGCGAACGGCTGTCCCCAGCCGTTCGCGTGGAACATGGGCAGGGTGTGGAGGTAGACGTCGCGATCGCTGACGCCGACGTGCATGCCGAAGGTGACCGCGTTGACCCAGATGTTGCGGTGCGTGATCTGGACACCCTTGGGGCGAGCCGTGGTCCCCGACGTGTAATTGATGGCAGCGGTTGCGTTCTCGTCCGGATCCCACGGTGCCGGAGTGGATCCCGGCGGAGCGTACAGATTCTGGTCGTCACCGAGAACGACGACGTGTTCGCACTCGACGTCGCCGAGCGAGTCCTTCAGCTCCGGATCGATGTAGAGCACGCGCGCACCGGAGTCCTCGATGATGTACCGCACCTCGTCCGGCCGGAGTCTAAAATTGACGGGAACGATGACGCGGCCCCAGCCACTGATTCCGTAGAACGACGTGAGCAGACGGCCCGCGTTGTGGCTGACGATCGCCACTCGATCGCCACGCTCGATACCCAGATCGTCGAGTTTCGCGGCCTGCCGCCGGGCGAGGTCCGCCATCTCGGCATAGGTCGGCGATCCGAGGCTCGGAGCGGGCTGATCGGGCTCGTCGACGAACCCGACCCGGTCTCCGTACACGGCGGCGGCGCGGTCGAGGAAGTCGGTGACACTGAACGGGACGAACATTCGACCGACACTAACAAGGCTCCGCGCCGTGCGGCGCAGTTCACCGAGAGGCGGTGCCCAGCAGGTCGGCCATCATGCCGACGAGCCACTCCTCGACGACGTCGAGCGGCCGCGTGCTCCGTTGCGCCTTGCACATGAGGAGGGCGCCCTCGATGGCCGACAGGGCAAGGGTCGCACCGCGTTCCGCGTCGTCACGAGCGACACCGCGCTCGCACAGAGAGTCCGCGATGATCTTCTCCCACGACGTGAAGGCCGCACCTGCCGCGTCGCGGGCACCCGGGGTGTTGGGCCCCTCGACGGCCGCCGCACCGACGGGACACCCCGCGACGTGATCCGTCGCGACGAGTTGGTCACGGAACGACCCGACGATGGAGGCCATGGTGTGCTCGGGTCCCCGCGACGCGAGACCCGCCGAGATCATCGATCCCATGAAGTCACCCGCGCCCCGTGTCGCTTCCTCGACGAGCTGCGGGCGCCCTCCGGGAAAGTGGTGGTAGATCGACCCGCGCGGCGCATGGGCATGCTCGATGACGTCGGCCACCGAGGTGGCCTCGACACCCTTCTCCCGGAACAGCAGCGCCGCGCTGCGCAACATGTCGGTACGGGCGGTGCTCTGCCTGGGCATGGGATCCTCTCGTTCTATGCAGTGCACTATACCGACCGTGCTCGTGCTCAGCCGACGGTGAGAAACTCCCGGAACGAGAGCGGTCGGCGTCCGGTGATCTCCTCCACGTCACCCGAGACGTCGGCGAGAGCTCCCGAGGCGATGGCCGTGTAGGTCGACACCCACGCGTCGTTCTGCCAGGCGGGTGCCGCCCACCGTGCCCTCGACTCGTAGGCCTCCGCCACCGTCTCGTCGTGAAACCGCACGTCGACTCCCCGGACGTCGGACAGTGTGGCGGCCACCTCCGTCATCGACAGCGCCTCGGGCCCGGTCAGATCGTAGGTCCGGCCGATGTGACGGGCAGGGTCGCTCAGCACCGCCGCAGCGGTGCGCGCTACGTCGACGCGGGCGACGAGCGCGGCACGCCCCTCCCCCGCCGGTCCGCGCAGAACACCGTCCTCCCCCACGAAGTGCTCCATGACGTCGAGGTAGAAGTTGTCCCGGAGGAACGTGAACCCGATACCCGTGGACCGGATGTGACTCTCCGTGGCGTGGTGATCTCGGGCCAGGGTGAAGACGGCGTCCGGCGCGGCGCCGACGAACGACGTGTAGACGATGTGGCGCACGCCGGCGGCGACCGCCGAGTCGACAAACGTCCTCTGCTGGTCGACACGATCGGCGCTCTCGGAGGCCGAGACCATGAACAGGACCTCGATCCCGGCGAGTGCCTGCACCGCGGCGGTCGCGTCCGAGTAGGAACACTGCGCGACGTCGGCACCCGGGTGTGACGGCGCGCGACCGGCGTTCCGCACCAGCAGACGCTGCGACGCGCCCGCAGCGGCGAGCGACGCGGCGACGGCGCCGCCGAGTGCGCCGGTCGATCCGGTGACCGCGACGGTGGGTGCGGTGGCGTTCATGAAACGTCCTTTCGTCAGCGCTCACTCACGGCGTCACGACTCGCGCGGAGACGCCGGAGACGGACGACGACGACCACGGCGAGCAGCAACCACCCGGCGCCGATCACACTGCAGCCGACCACGACCATGGTGCGCAACGGATGATCCTGATCGAGGCGCGCACCGACGAGCGCCCAGAACAGGCCCAGCACCGCGAACAAGGCCATCGCCTGCGCGACGGATCGCTTGAACGTCACTCGTCTCGTCACCGGAGGGGTGTACCCCACACGGGGTACGGACTACCGCGGCGGTGTGTGCGAGTCTCGTCACGCGGGCGGGCGGACCGTTCCGCGCACGATTCCTCGCGACCCTTGCCGGCACCTGACCGACGGTGTCTGCCGGTAGCGTCGTCGCGATGAGCTGGATTCGCATGAACGACGTCAACGCCGGGTACGAGCAGAGAGTCGTTCTCCGCGACGTGTTCTTCCGACTCTCCGACGGTGACCGGGTGGGCCTGACCGGCCGCAACGGATCGGGCAAGACCACTCTCCTGCAGCTGCTTCTGGGGCGTGTGGCGCCCGACTCCGGCACGGTGGACGTCACCGAGGGCGCTCGAATCGGCTACTTCTCCCAGTTCTCCGAGCTCGACGGCGATCGCAGCATCACCGCCGAGCTGGAGTCGCTCTTCGGGGACATCAGGGCGGTGGAGACCGAACTGGCCGAGGTCGAGACGGCGCTGGGAGGCGACATCGACGAGAAGGAGATGTACCGCCTCGTCGACCGGCAGGCCGAGTTGCTCGAGCAGATGGAGGTCGGCGGTGGATGGACGTACCACCAGCAGATCGACACCGCCCTGTCGATGCTCGGTTTCGACGCCGAGCGTCGAGAACTGCCGGTGGACAAGCTGTCCGGTGGATGGCGCAACCGAGCCGCGCTGGGACGCATCGTGCTGGAATCGCCCGACGTCCTCCTTCTGGACGAGCCCACCAATTTCCTCGACGTCGCCGGGATCACGTGGCTCGAGCGGTGGCTCCGTGACTTCCGCGGTGCTCTGCTCCTCGTCTCCCACGATCGCCGCTTCCTCGAGCAGGTGGTGACCACCATCGTCGAGATCGAGAACAACCGGTTGCACACCTACGACGGCAGTTACTCGGAATACGTGCAGCAGAAGCAGTTCCGCTTGAAGAACCTCGAGAAGGAGTTCAGCACCGAGCAGCAACTCCTCGCCTACGAGCAGGACGCGATCACCGACCGGAAGGAAGCCGCGAAGAATCCGAGCGGCGTGCTGAAGCGGCGGCTGGCGTCGATCAAGAAGAGCAAGACCCCTCGCCCGGTCGATCAGATCATCACGTCGATCTACGGCGGACTGCACGTGCACGACGACCTCTGCGTCGTCGACGGCGTCACCAAGGGGCACGGCGGCGATCCACTGTTCGCGAACCTCTCCTTCGAGATCCACCGGGGCGACCGCATCGCGATCACCGGCCCCAACGGCTGCGGAAAGTCCACGCTGCTCGACGTCCTGACCGGTCTCACACCCGCCGACTCCGGGACGGTGAGGTGGAAGGTCAAGGCTCCCTCGTTCATTCACTACAACACCGTGCTCGCGAACCTCGACCTGGAGGACACCGTGACGCACGCGGTCAACGCGATGCCGGACAGCCTCGCGCTGACAGCGACCCGGAAGGACGTGGCGCGCTTCCTCGCTCTGCTGCAGTTCTGCGAGGCCGAACAGAAGCAGCGCATCGGAACACTGTCCGGAGGTCAACGAGCACGCGTCGCCTTGGCGCAGTGTCTCCTGTTCGGAGCCGGCGTCATCGTGCTGGACGAGCCGACCAACCACCTCGACCTGCCCAGCGCTCAGATCCTCGAGCGGGCGCTGATGGCGTTCCCCGGAGCCGTCGTGGTGGTGAGCCACGACCGCTTCTTCATCGAGAAGATCGCGTTCCGCCAACTCGCCTTCGACGGCCGGGGCGGCGTGGAGAAAATCGCCGGCGTGCAGATGTGACGACCGCGCTCAGCGCGGGGACACCCGGTGCAGCAACAGTGTCGCGGCGTCGAGCACCTGATCGCGGTCGTGGGTCAGCCGATACTCCACGCACGGCGCACCGCCCCCGTCGCACGGCACCGCCGTCAGTGCCGCGGTGAACGACGGGTCCACCACCACGACCGAGTGTTCTCGCGCCAGCGGCTCGCCCGGTCCGATCACGACGACACGGTGACGACCGGCCAGTGAGTGTGGATCCCCCGCGGTGAACAGCACGGTCAGAGCACTGCGTTCGGACAGCCGATCGAGCAACCGGCGCACAGACTCGGCCATCGTGTCCGGCTCCGGAACCGTCGCGAGCACGAGCGACGTCGGCCCACACTCGAGCGCACGACGGAGCAGGTCCTCCTCCACGTCGACGAGCGCGGCCCGCGTGGCCCGCGTCGCGGTACCGCGGTCGTGGGTGAGGCCGAACGGTGTCACGGCCACCGGGGCACGCACCGTCACGGCGGGGCCGGCGAGACCGGGATGCGGTCGTCGCGGCGCGGCGTCGAAACGCGGCAGAGGGCCGGGCACACCGAAATACCAGCCTTGCCCCCACGTTGCACCGAGATCGAGTGCGCGGGCCTCGTGAGCTGCGTTCTCGATTCCCTCGGCGACGACGACGGATCCCGTTCTCGCAGTCTCCGCCGACACCGCGGCCAGGAGCGCGATCGTCGTCGGCGTCGGCGGCTGCTGGATCAATCGCATCTCGAGCTTGACGACGTCCGGGCGCAGCAACGCCAGCAGCGCGAGGCTCGACGAATCCGCCCCCACGTCGTCGACGGCGATACGCCACCCGAGGTCGCGGGCGTGAGCGACCGCGCGCAGGATCCCCGCCGGATCCGCCATCAGGTCACGCTCGGTGATCTCCACGACGATGGAGTGGTCTGCCGCGTCCGCCAGCGCGGCGCGCGCGAAGTCCGGCGGCGGGGCGTCCAGGGCGGCGGGTTCCGAGTTGACGAACAGCGCCAGCTCAGCGGGGAGTCCCGCCGTCACGGCGCCGTGCACGGCAGACACCCGACAGAGCCAGTCGAACTCGGCCGTGACACCCCGACGTTCGGCCTCGCGGAACAGTGCTTCGGGCGACTCCCACACAGTGCCGACTGCGGGCCTGGTGAGCGCCTCGTATCCGACGATCGATCGGCTGCGGAGGTCGACGATGGGCTGGTACGCGGTGTCGATGGGACCGGGAAGGACAGGGGATGAGCTCACCTCGTGTCCTTTCCTGTCCACCGTGCCGCCGACGCCCCCGCCCGGCTACTCAGTCTGCCTCGAGGTCCATTCCGACCGGACATCGCGGCTACGCGGAATCAATGGCACGCTCGTCCTAGGATCGGTCCGCACGGTCGACCAGCGGAAAGGCGAGGGGAATGGCTGAGCAGGTGACATCCCCGCAGGCGGGCACACCGCGCCTCGTCGCCGGTCGGTACGCCCTGGGACCCGTGCTCGGTCGTGGCGGTGTGTCCGACGTGTTCCGGGCGACCGATCGAACGCTGGGCAGGGCCGTGGCGGTGAAGTTGTTCCGCAGCGACGACCACACACCGAGCGACCACAGACGCATCGATTCCGAGATGCGCACCCTCGCCTCGCTGACCCACCCGGGTCTGGTCACGCTGCACGACGCCGGCGCCGAGTCCGACATCGTCGGCTACGACGGCCCGTATCTGGTGATGGAGTTCGTGGACGGCACCACGCTGACCTCGTTCCGCGCAGGCGGCGCACTGCCCCCGGAGGTGGTCCGGCAGATCGGGCACCAGGTGGCAGAGGCACTGGCCCACATCCACACGGTGAACATCGTCCACCGTGACGTCAAGCCCGCCAACATTCTGATCACTGACGACGACGATTCCGGCCTCCGGGCGAAGCTCGCCGACTTCGGCATCGCCCGCATCGTGGACTCCGATCCGATGACCGAGCACGGCACCGCCGTCGGGACGGCGCACTACCTCAGCCCGGAGCAGGCGACGGGCGAGCCGACGGGGCCGGCCTCCGACGTCTACTCGCTGGGTCTGGTCCTGACCGAGTGCCTGACGGGACGAATGGTGTTCGAGGGCAGCGCGATCGCCGCCGCGATAGCCCGACTGCACCGCGACCCGGTGATCCCCGTCGAGCTCGGACCGACATGGGTGTCACTACTGACCGATATGACTTCCCGGACGCCGACCGCGCGCCCGGCCGCCGCCGACGTGGCTCGCCGGCTGCAGACCCTCACCGAGGACACGGACACCGCTGTCCTCGCGACCCCGGTGGCGACGCCGGCCGCAGCCGTGTCCGGTCGACGATCCGCCGTGCCGTGGGTACTCGCCGTGCTGGGAATCTGCGCGGCGCTCGTCACGGTGCTCGCGATCCGCGGAGCGGGGTCGGACGATGAACCGACGACGGAGCCGCCCCTGCCGACCACGTCCGTGGTGGTGGTCGAGACGACGTCGCAGCCGACGGCCACTCCTGTCCCGGTACCCGAGACTGTCCCGGAGGTCACGCCACCGGTCGTCGAGACGACGACGACGGTCGCTCCCGCACCTGTTGCCCCGCAACCCGCCCCCATCGTTCCGCAACCCGCGTCACCCGACAACGGCAACTCGGGCAACGGCAACTCGGGCAACGGCAATTCCGGGAACGGCAACTCGGGCAACGGCAACAGCGGTAACGGCAACTCGGGCAACGGCAACTCCGGGAACGGCAACTCGGGCAACGGCAACTCGGGCAACGGCAACTCGGGCAACGGGAACGGGAACTCCGGGAATGGGAACGGCAATCGCTGACGGCCGAGGATCAATTCCCGCGCACGGCGTCGTCGTAGCCGGATCAGGTGTTCGGGAGGCAGCAGCTCGGTGAGTCCCGCGAGTCGACTCGTCCCGCTCTGTCAGCGACGAGCACTCGGGATCACGCCGGCTCTCGCATCACACCGAAGTGCCGAGCGGTTCCGGACACGCCGGGCAGCTCCTGTACCGGCGACCAGGTGGCGAGACCGTCCGTGCTGTCGGAGTACAGGTACTTCCCGTCGATGTAGGCATCGAGGTAGATGCGCCATACGTCGTTCGGCAGCTGGACGACGGCCGGACCCTCGACCATGGAACCCCACGGACCGGGGGCGACGAAGCGGTACGGCCCGAGCACGGTCGGCGCGACTGCGTGCTCGATGACCTTCTTCGTCTCGTTCTTCGTGAACGCGTGGTAAGTGGACCCGACCTTGACGATCGTCGTGTCGATGTGGTCGGCCCCGATACCGTCGAGTGGAACCGGGATGCTCCACGAACTCAGGGAGTCATCGAGTGCCGTCATCAGGTAGGGCACGAAGCCGCCGCCCGTCGACAGGGACAGGATGACATGCACTCGGTCACCGTCGACGAACCATTCCGGAGCCCAGGCCTTGGTGACGAACGGCGACAGGGACGGACCGTCCGCGAAGCCCGCCGACTCGGAGAAGAACGGAATGCGAGGGCCCTTGCCGTCTCCGGTGCCGGGCATGAACGCGCAGCAGAACGGAACCGCTTGCGTGCCCGTGAACGTCCAGTCGACCCGGTTCGGGCTGCGAGCGAAGCCGATGTTCGCACCGTCGGCCGTGGTGTAGGTCAAGCGATAGGACCCGTCGGTGTGGCGGGAGATGCTGGGGTCCCGCATCAGTCCCGACGGCGGCCTGAACGCGGACGTGCGCTCCGGCGTGAAGGTGGTCCCGTCCGACGATCGGTAGACGTCGAGGTCACGGTCGCTGGCATTGCTGAACGCGACCATCGTGTACGCCCACTCCGACGGAGCGGCGCCACTACTCGCAGGGGCGGCGACGAGCAGACTCGCCACAGCGAGAAGCACCATCGGTATTCCGGACAGTCGCCTACGTCGCTCTGATGTCACCGGCTGCAGTGTGCCAAAGTCACATCAGCCACATCAGCCGCATCAGCCCCATGCGCTACATCGATGTGCGATCGTTACGCAGGCTGTTCACCGGCTCCGCAGCGGTCACGACGATGCGAGTCAGACGGACGCACACCGCAGTCGGTCGGCGGCTTCCGACCGTGCGGTTGCGCCGCCCGGTTCCCGACGGGTACTCAAGTGCAGATGAAGACTCACGCTTTCCCGGGTACCGACCTCCGAGCGTCCAGCATCGTCCTCGGCCTCATGCGCATCGAGACGCTGAGCGACGAGGAGATCAGAACCCTCGTCGGAACCGCACGCGACGCGGGAGTGCCGATCTTCGACCACGCGGACATCTACGGCAGCGAGCGGCACGCCTGCGAGCGCAGGTTCGGCGACGCGGTGACGTTCGCGTCCGATCGAGACGATGTCGTCATCCAGAGCAAGGTGGGCATCCGGGAAGGGTTCTACGATTTCTCGGCGGAGCACATCCTGTCCACCGTCGACGAATCGCTGACCGCCTTGCGCACCGACCACCTCGACATCCTGCTGTTGCATCGGCCGGACACCCTCGTGGAGCCCGCCGAGGTCGCAGCCGCCTTCGACACGCTGCACGCGGCGGGCAAGGTACGACATTTCGGCGTCTCGAACCACACTCCCGGACAGATCGAGGTGCTGAAGACCGAGGTGCGACAGCCCCTGATCGTGAACCAGGTCCAGCTGAGCATCACGCACGCGCCGCTCGTGGCTGCCGGTCTCGCGGCGAACATCGCGGGGCTCGAGCAGTCGACGAATCGCGACAACGGGGTGCTCGATCACGCACGACTGAACGGCATCACTTTGCAGGCGTGGTCGCCGTTCCAGAAGGGAACGTCGGACGGCGTCTTCCTCGGGGATCGCGAGAACTACCCCGAACTGGACGATGCGCTCCGCGAGCTCGCCTCCGAATTCGGCACCACGCCCACCGCGATCGCCACCGCGTGGATCACCCGGCACCCGGCGAACATTCAGGTGGTGCTCGGAACCACCAATCCCGGCCGCGTGCGGGAAGCTGCCGCCGGCTCGGACGTGGTTCTGAGCCGGGAGCAGTGGTACCGCCTCTTCCGCGCGGCGGGGCACACACTGCCGTGACGCCGGTGGACCATGTTCTCCCGCACCCTTCCTCGGTTCCCGCACGCGACCTCGCAGAGCAACACGCGTGCGGAACGCGACGATGGATGCGGGAAGGTCCGGGCGGTGCGGGTGAGTCGCTCGGTGCCGACGGATCAGAGCTGCGCTTTCGGCAGACCCTGCACCCAGAGCATCGCCTCGCGGCTCGATCGCAACCGGACGACTCGAAGATGCGGGTGCGCACTCGATGCGTCGGCCACGCGCCCGCGCATCTTCTTCCTGCCTTTCCAGCCCCACCGGACGATGTGCTCGGGGTCGGTGAGGATCGTCCGCAGCGGCGGCTCGATGTTGCCGTTCCACAACGGGACTCGATGCCGGCGGCGATGGAGCGTACGACGGATGAGCCGCACCATGTGCACGTGAACGGGTAGGTCGAGCCACACCAGGGTGTCGGCGCGCGACGTCAGCAGCAGGCCCAGTTGCGTCGTGTACTGCCATTCGGTCACCCACCGCTCACGGCCCGTGAACGCGTCGACTTCTGCGTGAAAGCGCGGTCGCACAGTCCACCCCGGTCCGTGGAAGAGCGCATCGATCTCGGTGTGCGGCAGACCCGTGCGTTTCTCGATCTCTCGCGCCAGCGTGGTCTTCCCGGCACCCGCCGGCGCCCCGATCAGGATGCGTCGCGGTGGCGGGTCGAGGTGGCCGCGGGGTTCGAGCACCTATCGACTGTAGGGGTTCGAGCCCGTGGAACGCGCCGCCCGGTGACCCGCGGGCTGGGTTCCCGCACTGTTTTTCGTCCCTCGCACGCAACCACGCCGAGCAACACGCGTGCGGCTCGCCAGGATGGGTGCGCGAACACCGGGATTTCAGCGCCCGCAGGAGAGGATGGTCGTCGTACACCCTTCATCGGCACGTCGACGAGGAGCCACGCATGAGCCAGCACGTCCACCTCAGCGGTCAGCTGGTCTGTCGGGACGATGCCGAGCTGGCCGTCGTGTCGGAATGCCTGCCCCGTCATGTCGAGCTGACCCGCGCCGAACTCGGCTGCGTGTCCTTCGACGTCCACCAGAGCGGTGATCCCCTCGTGTGGCTGGTGGACGAGTACTTCACCGACGACGACGCCTTCGCGCGACATCAGGAGCGAGTCTCGTCGAGTGAGTGGGGCAGACGGACGGCGGGCATCGAACGGCGATATGTCGTGGAGCGAGCGCGCGGTGAGGCACCTAACCCGACGACGAGCGGGCCGTTACGCACCGCGGGCATCTCTCTGGATTGTGCGGATCCCGAAGAACTCGTTCGGTTCTATCTGGCCCTTCTCGGTGGTCGTCGACTCTGGCGCGACGACCAGGCGTCCGGGATGCGCACCGATGAGGGGCTCGTCCTGGTGGCACAGAAGGTCGAGGAGTACACACCGCCCGAGTGGCCCGGAACCGCCGTGGTGCATCTGGACATCGACGCGGGCAACGATCTGGCCGGTGCGGTGCGGTACGCAGAAACCTGTGGTGCGCGACAGTCCGAACCGCAGGTCGATTCTCGGTGGGCTGTTCTCCTCGATCCGGCCGGACATCCGTTCTGAATCACGACGATGGTGTGGTCGAAGGATGCGGAATAGCATCAGATGCACGATCGCCGCCCCGCCCGTTGCAGCCGACACGATCTCACCATGAACCGACGCCCGTTGTGGCCGCACCGGCACGCCAACCGATTCGAGGGCAGACTCGCTCGTATGAAGGTGGAAATCTTGTACTTCGACGGGTGCCCGAACTGGCAGGAAGCTGCGGACCGGGTTCGCGCTGCAGCCAGCCTGATCGAACAGTCAGACATCGAGATCGGTCACCGGCTGATCTCCTCCGACGCCGAGGCAGCGGCGTCGGCCTTCGCCGGCTCACCGACCATCCTCATCGACGGCGTCGATGCCTTCGACGATGCCGTGCAACTGACCGAACTCGCCTGCCGCGTCTACTCGACCGACCGCGGCCTGGCGGGTCTGCCGACCGTCGACCAACTCGCCGCGTCGCTGCAATCGAAAGACGAAGCGCTGCAACGATGAACGCAGCGAAGGGTCGCGTCCCGCCGCCCCGGTCGAACACTGAGCGGTAGCGCCCGCGCGGCGACCAGCGCACCTCGACCCGCACGCACTCCCCGAAGGCACGGCAGCGTTCACTCCCTCGTGGCGTTCGCCGGCGTTAGTGTTGCCCATGGCTATGTCCAGAGCGGTCCCCGCGCTGCCGGTACGGCACATCGAGACCGCGATCGCCGTCTACACCCGCGCCTTCGGCTTCACGGCGCAGTACTCCGATCCCACCTTCGCCAAGCTCACTCGAGACGACGTCGAGATCCACCTGTGGGCCTCCGACGACGACAGCTGGACCACCCGCACCGACCCTGCGCCGTGGCCGGTGTGCAGCGGAGCGGAGACCTTCCTCGCCGGAACGGCCAGCTGCCGCATCACCGTCGACGAGATCACGGAACTGTACGACGAACTCTCGCGCGCGGGCGTCCTGCACCCAGCAGACGCCGGCCACCCCGTCGCGACGGACTGGGGAACGACGGAGTTCGCGACCGTCGACGGCGACGGCAACCTGATCACGTTCTCCACGAACACTATTCGAACCGAAAGCGCGGTCGTCGACGGTGACGGTGACGCTGTCACTACTTCCTGACCGACGGAGTCGTTGATCACCACAAATACATCGACGTCATCCAAGCGCCTTGCATTGGATGCATGATACGTTCATGCGATGTCGGCCATGGACACCGTCGGGTCCGGCGCTTCTCGCGCCGAGGGGTCGGCAGATCACCTGTTGCGAGACGGCCTGTCGCTGCTCGCGCCCGAGGAAACCGTGCTGGCGGCGATGATCGAAGGGTGGGAGCAACAGCAGCGCTCGCGGATGCTCGCGAATCTGACCATCGAGCGTCGGACACAGATCGTGCGCCGGTTGGTGATCTTCACCAACGACTACCCGTGGCAGTGGTCATCGGCGGACGTCGAGGAGTGGACGACGCATCTGGTGGAGTCGGGGGCCGCGCATTCGACGGTGCGGTTGTATCAGATGGCGGCATCGCTGTTCTGCAGCTACATCTCCGACACCCGTTACCGGTGGCACGAGGTCTGTGAGCGGCACTTCGGGGTGCACCCGGTGCAGATTTTCCACGAGTGGAACATGGTCGTGCACCGCAGCGACTACGAAGGGCGGCCAGGGAATCGCCCGCTCACCCGCGACGAGTTGCAGGCGTTCTTCGACTACTGCGACACCCGGGTGAACCGGGTCGGCGCCTCCGGCCGTAAGGGATGGCTGGCGAGCTATCGCGACGCAACGCTGTTCAAGGTGATCTATGCCTGGGGCCTGCGCCGGCGAGAAGCCTCGATGCTCGACACCGTCGACTGGACCGCGAACCCGGCGGCCACCGAGTTCGGCCGCTACGGGGCGCTGTCGGTGCGCCACGGCAAAGCCCTCTCCGGCGGACCACCACGGCGCCGCACTGTCCTGACCACCATGGAATGGGCCGCCGAGGCCGTCGACGAGTGGGTCACCGAGATCCGGCCCCTCTACGACTCCGACCAACTCGCCCTCTGGCCCACCGAGCGCAGCGCGCGGGTGGGAGCGGTGTCGATCTCCCAACGGTTCGCCGAGTACCGCAACGCCGTCGGGCTCGAGAAGCACCTCGGCCCGCACTGTCTGCGCCACTCGTATGCGACACATCTGCTCGAGGACGGCTTCGATCACCTCTTCGTCCAACAACAACTCGGACACTCCTGGGGATCGACCACCGCGATCTACACCAGCGTCGGCACCGACTACAAGAACAACGCCCTCCGACGAGCACTGAGTCGGGCGTTTACCACCGCGAGCACCGACGAGGAGAACTGATGCCGCAACCGCAGCTGAACTACCAGTGGCACCTGCGCCGCCTCCTGGCCGACCAGGGCATCTTCGCGACCACCGGACTCGGACCTCTCCTCGCCGAACGAGGAATCACACTCTCCGAAGCACAGGTGTATCGCCTGGTCACCGGGACACCCGAACGTCTGAGCCTGCGCACCCTGATGGCACTGTGCGACATCCTCACCTGCACACCCAACGACCTGATCGAACCGATCGCCGAACCCGCCACAGGGACCGCGACCGGAACATCGACACACCGCCCCGACACCGCTGCCGCGACCACCCGCGCCAAGACCCGCACACCCCGACGCGCCGACATCCGGCGACAGTGATCGCAGGACGTTGTCGCATCTGCACCACCGCCGAGGTTCGCGGCATGACGGTGTGCGACCGCTGCAGAAAACGAGCCACGCAGCACCGCGGCACGTGCGCCGGCTGCACAAAGCCGGACAAACTGTTGGACGACGACGACACCTGCCGGTGGTGCCGCCAGAAGGCGCGTCGCACCTGCACCTGTTGCGCTGCAACAGGATCAGCTCTCACCAGCGCCGAAGGCGACACCCTCTGTCACCGGTGCACACTGACCCGCCGCCTCGACGCGATCATCCCTCCTCATGCCGACAGCCCCCTCGCACCGCTGCGGCAGCCGCTCCTGCACGCCGAACCCGTCACCACCCGCCGGTGGCTGATCCGCACCACACCCCTGCTGCTCTCCATCCAGGACGGCAGCACAGCCCTCACACACACCTCGTTCGACACCCTCCCGCACCCGAAGTCGGTCGAGCACCTGCGCTCACTCCTCGTCGCCACCGGCATCCTCGGCCCGGACCTCGACCGCAGCATGCGCCGCCTCGAAGCCCAACTCCCCCAACTACTGAGCAGCCTGACCCCGAACCACCGCGCACTCCTGACCAGGTGGACACAGTGGGCCGTACTACCCAGATTGCGCGCGGCGACCGAGAAACGGGAAGGCCATGTCGGCGCCCAGAACGCTCGCTCACAGATCCGACAATCGGCACTGTTCCTCGACCTGCTGCAGCAGCGCTCGACAGAGCTCGGCGAATACACACAACACGACATCGACACCTGGTTCAGCACGCCCGGAGCCGCCCACTGGCGGGTACGGTCCTTCCTGACGTGGGCACGACGCAACCGGCACCTACCCCGCACACTCACCCTCCCCTCGAGCTACCGAGGCCGAGCCGAAGTCCCCACCGGCGACGACGAGAGGTGGCAGATCTGCCGACGCCTCGTCCAGGACGAGTCGCTGGACCCCGCCGACCGGCTCGCCGGCGCTCTGATCGCATTGTTCGCCCAACCACTGACTCGTATCGCCGGGCTCACCACTGCCCACGTCACCGAAACCGACGCCGGGGTCGAACTGCGGCTCGGCAGCGCCGACACGCTCCTGCTACCGGATCCGTTCGCCCAGATCGCCCTGCAACTACCCCGACCACGACGCGCAGGAACCGCGGAGCAAATACCTCAGACATGGCTCTTCCCCGGTCACCGTGCTGACATGCCACTCACGGCGACGGCGCTCGGTAACCGGATGCGTCGCATCGGTATCAGTCCGCAGGCCCTGAGACTGTCCGCCATCACCCACCTCACCCGAGAGCTCCCACCGAGCGCACTCGCCGCGATGCTGGGCCTGAACGCACACACCGTCGCGCAGCACACGCTCCGAGCCAGCGGCCAATGGACGAACTACGCCGCCGACCGCCACTCCTGAGTCACGCTATTCGCCGAATCGAATACGGCAACCCTGCCAGTGGACCCGTGACGAGTCCGGCACGGTGGCCCCAGCGATCGATGGGGCGGTGGGATCCGGTGCAGTAGTCCGCGCTGTACGCGGTTCAGTGCACCGGATTCGCTCTGCGCGGGTGTCTGTTCACTCGTCGGTCGAGTCGAACAGTGCGCGCACCACACCGTCGAGCGTCTCGGCTGACACGTCCGCCTCACCGAAAGCGGCCGTGGGCACCTTCTCCTCACGGCGGCACCATCCGGTGCGCATTCCCACGCGTCCGGCGCCCTGAAGGTCCCAGGAGTGCACCGCCACCATCGCGCACCGGTCCGCGGTGACTCCGGCGCTCGACACCGCCAGCTCGTACGGCGCTGCTGCCGGCTTCCACGCGCGGACGTCGTCGATGCTGAGCACTCGTTCGACCCGATGGGACACACCCGCCCGGTCGAGGAACCCTGCTGTCGAGTCCGCGCTTCCGTTGGACAGGGTGAACACTCGCGCACCACTGGCGACAGCGGCGTCGAGTGCCGCGACGACGTCCGGGTGCGGTGTCGTCTCGGCGAACCCTCCGACGACGTGCTCGATGTCGGCGTCGGAGACGAACCCACGGGTGTACGCCCGCAGAGCGGACGATGCCACGACGGCGAACGGCTCGTACGCACCGGACAGGGTCAGCGCCATGCCGTCACGCAACAGGTGCGCGAACCATCCGTCGAACGACGACGACGGCGGCGCCACCGAGATGAACCTGTCGCGGACGATGTCGAGATCGGCGAGTGTGCCGACCACATCGAACACGACGACATCAGGAGCAACGGGTTCTGCCATGCCACCGGCGTACCCGACGCACCGAGACACCAACCCGCTTCACCAGTGCGCCGACGTCTCGGTGAGGCTCTCCGACCGCGCAGCGTCGTGGAAGTGCTTCCTGGACATGGGATCACCCAGTCCACACGCCTCGTCGGTTGCCGCATCCTCGGTGTCGGATCGGGAGGGCGTATGCCATCCCGGCAATCACCTCGCGCTCATCGTCGAAGTCAGTCCGAGTCGCCCTTCGGCATCGGTACAGCGTCCTGAAAGAGCATCGAAATGGCGTGCTGCAGAACGTCCGTTTCCGAGCGAATGCGAGCAGCATCGGTCGGGAGGGCTCGTGCCACGGACAGCCCGTCCAGTATCACGTTGAGATAGGCGGCGCGCTGGGTGTTGTCGCCCGGCGGCAGTGCACCTTCTTCGTCGAGGACGTCCAGCCAGTGTTCTATGTGCCGGAGTCCGGCCGCGCTGAAAGCGAGGTACGTGTCGATGACGTTGGCGTCGAGCTCCGAGGCGAGATACGTTCCCAACGTCCGTCGCCACGTGTCGCGGGCTTGCTCACCGGTCCCTGTGGCCGACAACACCTGCTGCATACAGGCCAGTAGGCGCGTCTCGGCAGGCACAGCGGCATCGTCGATGGCGTTTCTGTTCGCCACCAGCCCGGTGACAGCCGCGGCGACTTCGTCCATCAGCACTCGCTGGTTCGGGAAGAAGTGGCGCAGAGATCCGGTACTGACCCCGGCTCGCGCGGCGACCGCTCGGACACTGAGCCGGGTGCCCGGATCCTCGGACACCATCGTCGCGGCTGCGATCAGAATGCGATCCCTGGTGCTGGGCTCGCTCACGCGATCATCCATGGTGTTCGACTCCCCCCGGCCCCGAGCTGGCGCGTGATCTCACGAACCGCTGTCACAGCGTACCAATCGACCCGCCATGGCAGCCGCACGGCGCTCGTTTCCGACACTCCATCTTGACGACGACGTCCTCCATCACAGTGTGCTAGTTTCTTGGCAAGCTATCACGCTGTACTAGTTGGATCGGGGACTGAGCAGATGGGAATCAGACAGTGGCGCTACCGGCGCATTCGAGCCGGATCGGGTGAACCGCTCCGCCGCTACCGCTGGTGGCAGATGTTCGGCAGATCGCTCCGCACGATCAGGCTGTCCGCGCCCGACGGCACGACGTCGACCTACGCCATCGACGTTCGACACATGGGCGACGCGAAGGACGGTGAGGTACGCGCTCGCCTCTACGTCGACGGCGCATTGCAGTCCTACGCGAAGATGCCGACCCGCTTCCCCGTCCCCGGTGGACACATCGAGGTCGCGGCCACAGGGTTCGGACTGAAGCGCTGCCATTACGTGCGCGACGACGGCACCGAGCAGTTGTTGTCTCCCGATCCCGCATCCGCAGAGGGGCGTCGCGCCAGGCTGCACCACCGGCATCCGGGTCCCAGTCGCGTCATCGGTCTCATCTCGATCGTGCTCGTCATCGGCGGCCTCTGCGTGGAGGTGCCGCAGATCATCGCATCCCTCTCTCTCATTCCCCCCATCGCCGATTCGATCGGCACCTTCACCTCACCCGTCCGACTACCGCTCCACGTCAATCTGATCATCGGACTCGCCGCTGTCCTCGGCAGCACGGAACGAGCTCTACGGATGCGATCGAGCTGGATCGACGAACTCGCAAGCTGAACCCACGAAGGGAAACTCACCATGCCTCAGACGATTCCGACCATCATCCGACGGAAATACGAGCGACGACGATGGCCGAAGCCGACGATGGCCGCGGCTGCTGCCTCAGTGCTCCTGATCGCCGGATGCTCCGGCGCGGCGCCGAACGACGACAGCGCGAACGGCGGTGGCCTCGACCGGTTCATGGAGCAGTCGCTCGAGTTCGGAGCATGCGACGCCGGCATCGTGGACTCCCAGCCGCCGGTTCCCCAGGTCGTCGAGGCGGCAAAAAAGACAGAATGCGCGATGCTCACCGTGCCGATGGATTACGAGGACCTCGACGGCGAGACCATCGAGATCGCCGTCTCGCGCATTTCCGCTACCGGCGAAAACCCGATCGGCTCTGTCCTGCTGAACCCTGGCGGTCCCGGAGCGGCGGGGACCACGCTCGCCCCGCTCGTGAATGCCCTGTGGACGGGAGGCCCCATCCCCGAGCGCTTCGACATCGTCGGCTTCGATCCGCGAGGAGTCGGTCTCAGCAACCCGGCTATCGACTGCTACTCCGATGAGGAGCGCGACGCCGACGCACCCCTGTCGGCACTCGGCGAATGGACCGAAGAATCCGCGCGGGCCATCGTCGACAAGTGCGCCGACGGCTCCGGAAGCGACGAGATACTCGCCCACCTCGGAACACGGGACGTCGCTCGCGACATGGATGTGCTCCGCTCCGCACTCGGCGACGACAAGCTCACCTATGCGGGAGTCAGCTACGGCACCCGACTCGGTTCGGTGTACGCCGAGATGTTTCCCGAGAATGTCCGTGCTCTCGTTCTCGACGGCGCGGTGGATCCCCTCATGGACACCGCGGACCGCAGGATCCAGCTCAGCGAGGGACTGCAGGCTTCTTTCCAGCGTCTCGCCGACTTCTGCGTGACACAGAACGCGTGCCCGCTCGGAACAGATCCGGCGCAGGCGACCGCGGTGGTGCAGAACCTCCTCCAGCCCCTCGAGGAGGAGCCGCTGGTGGCCAGTGACGGACGAGAGGTGGGCTTCCTCGCCGCCGGTGAGGGAATTGTCTCCGGCCTGTACTCCGAAGCCGGCTGGCCCGCCATCATCGCGGGGCTGACGGAGCTGAAAGCCGGACGACCCGACGCTCTCCTCGCGATCCGTGACGGGTACTACGGCCGATCCGACAATGGGGAGTACACGAATTCGTTCGAAGCACTCTTCGCCATCAACTGCCTCGACGAAGAACGGTTCACCGAAGAAGAAATGACCCGGCTCGGCCACGATCTCAACGAGGCGGTGCCGTTCCTCGATCCCGGAACGGCACCCCCTGCGCAGGACGGTTGCGAGTTCTGGCCGGCCGAGCCCACACTCGGATACCCCTACGCCACCGATATCGACGGACTCCCTGAAGTGCTGGTGGTCTCGGCCACCGGGGACCCCGTGACGCCTCACGAAGGCGGCATCAGCCTGGCCGAGACCCTCGGTGCGCGGTTGCTCACGGTCGACGGAAACCAGCACGGGACGATCATCTCCGCCAATGCCTGTGTCGACGGCGTGATCGCCGACTACCTGATAGACCTCGAGCTGCCGGATGACGGCACGCGCTGCGCCATCTGACTCTTCGGAAACGCGTGCCGCGGCTTCGTGTCATGCGCTTCGGGCACTTCCATTGCCCACCGATGCTCCTGGCCTGCACCGGCGTCGCTCGCCAGCACTTGACTGACATTCCTACGAACAGTGTTTCAGCGCACCTCTTCGTTGAGTAACCCTTCGAGGTCGCGGGGGCCGAAGTGCATGGCCCTGGTCCAGAAAGTACGGATTTCACGTCGCCGGATCTGGATTCACCTCAAAGCAAGTGGACTCGATACTTGTTCACTTGCGACCCCTGCGCTATCCGTCGATCAGATCATGCCGCGTGTGCGGCCCTGTTGGCTGTCTCGAACTCGATCGGAGTGAGCTCGCACAGGCAACGCTGGAACGACTTCATCGCGGCGTCGTCACCACACGCCCCCGCACGGTCCATTGAACCCCGCATTCCGGGTCACATCATCGCGTATCACCGGTGTGCAGGTAGAACGCGGTGGTGGCCTCGACCGCAGCTGCGACGTGGCCCGGTTCCCCGCCGCCGGCCAGGTGGGCCTCACCCCACGCGGCGGCGCTACGCCGACTGAACTCGCGACCGTCGGACGACGCACTGAACTTCTCGTGCTCGAGCACCTCGCCGCCCGAGAGGAAGCTCGCCAGCGTGAGCAGATGCAGGTCCCAGCCGACACCACCCGCACCGGGACCGTAGATGGGGAACATGGGCTCACCGACGGCCGCAGCGTGGACCAGCTCGAACTCGGTGCCTCCGCTCGAGCCAGCGGACAGGCGGACTTCGACCTCGCTCGTTCCCGGCCACTCGTCCGCGCCGGGTCCGAACATCCAGGACACCCGCAGCAGACGCGGTGGCTCGCACCGGAGGATCTCGCCGTGTTCCCCGCCGTCGAGCTCGAATGACCCGCCGAGACGAAGGTCGCCGGTGATCGGCTTCATCCAGCGACCGATCCGCTCAGGGTTGGTGATGGCGTCCCACACGTCATCGAGGGGCGCGTCGTAGCGACGCCTGAGCTCCATCGTGTAGGCCTCCCCGGCGGGAAGGGTTGCCGCGCCCATCTTTCGGCGGGCCGCGGAAAGTTCGTCGAGTACATCTCTCATCGTCGTGCTCCGTCCAATAGGAAACGCTTGTGTCTAGGCTTCTTTGTTTGCGCCGAGCTCGTCGCCGGCAGATCTCCTGGTGGTGCGCCTCCCGCGGGCAAGCTCGGTCTCGAGTGCGTCGAGCCTCTGGTCCCAGAATTTGCGGAACCGGTCCAGCCACGCGTCGACTTCGCTCAACGGCCCGGGCTCCACGGCGTAGAACCGACGGGCACCCTCTGCCCGTACCGATGCGAATCCGTGCTCACGCAGTACACGCAAATGCTGGGAGACAGCAGGCTGCGACAACGCGAACTCGGCCCGAATCACGTCCGTGATCGCGCCGGAAGTCTGCTCACCCTCGGCGAGTAACTCCAGGATGCGCCGACGCACCGGGTCGCCGAGAACATCGAACGCGCTCACGAGAAGAAAACTACCACATTCGACTTATATAAGCGCGAGAAGAGTTATGAATAGTTCCAGCGCCTGACAGCGCGCCTGGTCCCGCACGAATCTGAGATCCACTGTCTCGGTTGTCCACTCGAAAACGTCGGTCCACACTGGCACTCGAAACGCGCGGCCTGGTGAACGAATCTGGATCCATCCGGACTCTGGCGCCCCAGTCGGACTGGAACCGACACTGTAGAGAGCGCAAGTCCAGTCGTGCCACGTGAACTGCGGACCGAAGACTACGGCGAGAGCGGATCGACTGCCGCGACCCCGAGTGCGTGTTCTGAAGCCCGGGGACCCATCACGGCGAATAGATCCAGTTCTCGAGCCCACACCGACAAGCACCGAAACCCCTCGAGTCACCAACGATCGACCGCTGGATGCACGACACGAAACCTCGGCGCGGCCCAACTGGTGAGCATCTCGTCAATTGCTTTTGATCTCGAACGGGTCGCTGGACAGGGTGGGAGCGGCTCGAGTATTGCCCGCGCGATCGACAACAGGGTCGGTGCGAGCACCGAACCTCGGGTGATTCAACTCGATGATCTCTCGATACCACTCGACCGACCGTTTGCGTAACAGCGGACTCGCGAAGAGCGATTCCACAGGTATGACAAGACTCAGAATTGCCACAGTCGCCGTCACCGTAAGCTTCGTGCTCTTCATGACATCGGGCGTCGCCAACGCATCGCCCGGTAGCCCATACCCGTATCCTTGGGCACCCGAGTGGGCCAGACCCGCCGTTGAAGCTGTCGGGTTCGTCATCGGCGACTTCCTGGTCAACGTCTTGCAACCGATACTCAACACCTTCGGCATCAACCTGTAGAAGTCCGATCGATCGACGCACCCACGGCGTACTGAATAAAAAGTCTTCACCATTTTTCTCGGACCGGCGTTGCTCGGTCCGGCTCGAACGCGACCGGTCGCATTTCCTGCCCCCGAGCCGTTCCAGTATCGGGACACTTCGATGAGATGAACAGGGCGGGCATGAGTCGAGATGCGTCCTGAGATCGAGAACAGTAGTAGCCGAACAGGTTCGGGTTTCCATCCGAGTGCCTCGTGGTCGGCGAAGCCGCGCGTCTGACTCACGACTTCACATCCTTGGCGGACTGGAACATCGCCGGCCAGATGCGGTTCCGATCGAACCCGTCCAAGGGAGATTGGGCGCGACGACGGTGCCGCAGTTCGAGATCTTGCACCTGAGCGCGAACGGTGTCAGTGGCGAACGCGGTCGATCGACGACAGTCGGCATCGGTGAACTCGACTGCGCGCCGGGGTGCAGGCGTTCCTTCCTGATGATCACGCGCATCCCGGTCGGCCACGTCGTCAGCTCGAGTGGGCCGGTAGCGTCGCTGACCCACGCCGTCGCATCGGTGAGCGCGAAGCCGGTTGACCACGACACTCGCTTGCAGCCATGTCATGAAAGCGTGGCTGGCTCCGGCTCCGTCGGTACGGACCATCACAGCACGGCCCGAACGAGGTCCAGTTGCAGAGTGTCACTGCGACATTGCTTTGCGGCACTGAGATTTGACGAGCTGCCGTGGTCGAGCAAGCGTCGCCACACGGACTGATACGGCTCGACGCTTGAACCCGAAAAGCACTGTCCTGGTCCAGGAATCTGGATCCATACGGACTCTGGTGCCCCCAGTCGGACTCGAACCGACACTGAGCGGATTTTAAGTCCGTCGCCTCTGCCAATTGGGCTATGGGGGCCTGCTCGGGCCAGCCTATCGCGCGCCGTTCAGGAGACGCCCGATCCCGTCTCGACCGGCCGTCGTGGGTCGGACGCCCACGCCGACCACGATCCCGGGAACAAGGCCGCATCGATACCGGCGAGTGCGAGCGCTGCGATCTCGTGCGCCGCGGTCACACCGGATCCGCAGTAGACGGCCACTTCGTCACCGGGCCGAATACCCATGGTCGCGAACCGATCTCGCAGTACATCGGGTGCTACGAACGCTCCGTCGCCGGTCACGTTGTCCGACGTCGGTGCATTGAGAGCGCCGGGAATGTGGCCGGCACGGGGGTCGACGGGCTCGACCTCGCCGCGGTACCGCTCCCCCGCACGTGCGTCCAGGAGACGGCCGGGGAATGTCGCGGCATGGTCCGCCGTCACCGTCGGCAGATGGCCCTCGGACAGCGTCACGTCCCCAGCTCGCGGCGCCGTCTCCTCGCCCGACCGCGTGGGTAGTTCGGCCGCCCGCCACAGGCCGAGTCCACCGTCGAGCATGCGCACGGTCTCGACGCCAGCCCAGCGCAGCAGCCACCACGCCCGAGCCGCAGCCATGTTGCCGGTGGCGTCGTAGACGACGACGAACGAGTCGGCGTCGATGCCCCATCGCCGCGCATGCATCTGCAGATCGTCGAGTTCGGGCAAGGGGTGTCGCCCGTCCGTGGGCTCTCCGTGACCGGCGAGTTCCGAGCCCAGGTCGACGAAGACGGCGCCGGGGATGTGCGCGTCGAGGTAGTGCTGGTGGTTGTCGGGATCACCGAGTGCCCACCTCACGTCGAGCAGCACCGGCGGGCGCGGCGACGTCAGCGCTGCGGACAACTCCGACACGGTCACCAGGATCTCCGACATGGCGATCAGCGTACGACTCGCTGCGCGCGGGAGCGCGACGCGGCCGGCAGCGCTCAGGCCGGGATGACGGGCGGCTCGAAGGTAAACGTCGTCCCGAGCAACCAGACGAGCAGCAACACCACCGGGAAATGGAAGAGGAACTGCAGGAACGTGAACCCGATGAGATCGCGTGCCCGCAGACCCAGCACGGCGAGCAGCGGCAGCATGAAGAACGGGTTGATCAGGTTGGGCAGCGCCTCGGCCACGTTGTAGATCTGCACCGTCCAGCCGAGGTTCATCTGCACGTCCGTCGCGGACTGCATGACGTACGGCGCCTCGACCAACCACTTGCCACCGCCCGACGGGACGAACAGCCCCAGGATCACGGTGTAGACGGCGATGACCACGGCAAAGGCTCCGCCGCCACCGACCTCGGTGAAGAACGTGGCGAGGTGCTCGGACACCGTGACTCCGCCCCGCCCTTCGGATGTGGTCAGAATCGCGGCCATCGCGGCGTACAGCGGGAACTGCACCAGAATGCCCGCCGTGGCGGGCACGGCCTTGGCGACGGCATCGAGGAACCGCCGCGGTGTGCCGTGCAGCACGAGTCCCAGCATCAGGAACACCAGCAAGTAGCCGTTGAGGCTGCTCACCACCGACAGCACGGGCTTCGAGAGCAGTTGCGACACCAGCCAACCCAGCGTCATCGCCCCGGCGAGGATCGGCAGGATGCGGCTGTACTCGAGCCACTCGCCCGGACGGGTGCGCGTCGGCGGCTCGGAGATCGTGTCGTCGAGGTCGACCTTCAAGGCCTCGGCGGTCTTGATCGCCGCACCGGTGGGCGCGGAGAAGTGCGCGATGATCACGGTCAGCACGATGATGATCACGCACATGACCAGTGACTGCCACGTGAAGATGGTGGTGCCGAAATCGAGGACTCCGGTGATCCGGAGCAGAGCCGGCGGGAGCGAGCTCGCGGTGGCCTGGAGCTGCGCCGCGGACGACGACATGCCCAGTGCCCACACCGCACCCAGGCCCATGAACGCCGCGGCGCCGAGCGCGCGGTAGTCGACGCTCAGATCGCGTCGCCGGGCGATGGCACGAGCGAGCAGTCCACCGAAGACGAGGCTGAGACCCCAGTTCAGGAACGACACCGAGCACGACATGAGCGCGACGAAGCTGACCGCCGTGCGTGGATTGTTCGGCAGCGCGGCCAGTCTCGTGATGAGCCGCGCCACGGGTGGTGACGTCGCCACCACGTATCCGGTGAGTACCACCATGGCCATCTGCAGGGTGAACGCCGTCAGGTCCCAGAAGCCGTTGCCGAACGCGTCGACCACGTTCTGCGGCGACGATCCGTTCGCGAATGCGGCGAGCGCCACCACCAGCACGCCGACCAGCGCGAAGATGTAGGCGTCGGGGAACCATTTCTCGGTACCTCGCGCCAGCGCCTGGGCCGTTCGCGCCAGACCCTTCTCCGCGGGTGCGTCGGTGTCGCGGACTGCCATGGTGACCTCCTGGTCGTCGAGCGATCGGCGTGTCGGGGACCACAACGGCCTCGATCGACCTTTCCCGTGGTCCCGCCCGATGGCAAGAGGCATCCCTGCACCCTCGATCTGCGGCGATGCAGGACCGCAGGTGGCACACTTCGTTCATGGCGACAGAGGACGACGTCAGGCGTATCGCACTCGCGTTGCGCGAGGTGACGGAGAAGCCGTCGTACGGCACTCCCGGCTTCCGCGTGAAGGACCGACTGTTCGCACGGGTCCACGAGATGCCCGATGTTCTGCTGCTCCGCAGACCGAGCGTCGAGGACCGCGAGGCCCTCATCAGCTCGAACCCGGCAGCGTTCTTCACCACAGATCACTACGAGGGTCATGCGTCGGTGCTCGTGCGATTGCCCGAAGTGGACGTCGACGAACTCCGTGAACTGATCGAGGAGGCGTGGGAGTGCCGCGCTCCGGTGACTGTCAGGAAGCTCGGCCCGAAGCCCGAGTGATCACCGCCCGGCGAGGCTGAGAGCGATCCCGTCGAGAATGTCGTGCTCACTCACGACCAGGGTGTCGATTCCGGCTTCGCCACCGATGTTCTCGGCGAGTGTGGCCGCGACGAGGGATCCGCCGCCGATGACGTCGACGCGACCGGGGTGCATCGGGCCGAGCACGGCACGGTCCGCCCTCGTCATGCCGAGCAGACGATCACAGACGTCGCGCAGATCGGTGAACGGGATGCGCGACAGGTGGATCGCGTCCGGATCGTAGGCGGGAAGATTCTGTGCCACGGCCGAGAGGGTGGTCATCGTCCCGGCAACCCCGACCCAGGTGCGCGCATCCTTCACGGGTACCGCGTCGAACGCCGGCTGGAGGCGCTCCGAGGTGAAGGCCTGCCCTGCCCTGCGCTCGGCCTCGGTGGGCGGGTCGGATCGCAGGCACCGCTCGGTGAGCCGAACGCATCCGATGTCGGCGGAGTAGGCGGCGCGTACGCCGTCGGCGTCGCCGAGAACCAGCTCGGTGGAGCCGCCGCCGAGATCGACCACCAGGAACGGCCCCTCGTCCGGATCCAGATCGCCGACCGCACCGGCGAACGACAGACGAGCCTCCTCGTCTCCCGAGATGACCTCGGCCACTGCGCCGTCCGCGACGGAGGCGAGTGTCCGGCGCGTCATGTCGAAGAACAGATCACGATTGTCGGCGTCGCGCGTGGCCGACGTCGCAACCATGCGCACCGCGTCGACACCGCCCAGCGCGGTGATGATGTCGACATACTCCCGCAGCGCCGCCTCGGTGCGGTCGATCGCCTCGAGTGCGAACGACCCGGTCGCGTCGACACCCTGCCCCAGCCGGACCCCACGCATCTCACGCGCGAGGTCTCGGAGACCGTCGTCGTCCACGTCGGCCACGAGCAGACGGATCGAATTGGTGCCGCAGTCGATCGCAGCGACCCTCATGCTCGAAGCTCCTCGATGGTGGGCCAGTCGGCGGGCAACGCCGTGCCGCGCAGGGGACCCTCGGCGGCCAGTGCCACGGACTCGTCGCCCAGCGGATTGGCCCCCGGCCCCTTGGCCAGCGAGTGCGCCATCAACACGTGGAGGCACTTGACCCGGTCCGGCATCCCGCCGCCGGTGAAATCGGTTCCGAGCGACTCGATCTCGTTGCGCTCGGCCAGATACGCCTCGTGGGCGCGCAGGTAGGCCGCGGCCAGATCCTCGTCCTGCTGCAGCCGCTCGGTCATCTCGCGCATCACGCCGGCGGACTCCTGGCGGCTGGCCTCGGCCGTCAGACGCGGATCCGTGAGGTAGAAGAGGGTGGGGAACGGCGTTCCGTCGGGCAGCTTCGGCGCCGTCCTGACGACGGCGGGACGGCCGTCCGGGGTGCGGTAGGCGATCTCGAGCACGCCGCGCGGCTCTCGTCCGAGCTGGGCGGACACGGCGTCGAGGTCTTCGCGCGACACGTCGCTCACTGGGTCTGACTCATTTCCGGATCGGGTGGATCGGCGTGCACCGAGGCGTCACCGTGGGGTGGTCGCCGTGGACCACAGGTCGCTGTACCAGGGTCCGGGCGGGGGCGGCGGCGGATCGTTCTCGACGTCCGATCGTGCACGCGCGCCGGGCAACTGGACTTGATAGGGGGTCTCACCGGGCATGACGTAGCCGAGACGCTCGCGCGCCTGCGCGGTGATGTAGGCAGGATCGTCCGTCTGGTCCTTGCGGATCTGCAGCTCGGCCACGCGCTGCTCCAGCGCCACCCGCTCGGCGGCGACCTGAGCCGCGTCCCCGCGCTGGGAGATGTACGTGCGCAACGGAACCGCGAGCGTCAGGGCCAACGCACAGATGACCACGGCGAGGACGACGGCCTTGCCTGTCGAGAGTCCGAGGAACGTGCGTTCCTTCTTCTCGCCTCCGCGGCGACGTCCGCGCCGACCGACCAGCGCGGCACCTTCGGTGACGACGTCGTTGACCGCACCGGCGACGGTCCGAGGCTGCGAGGCCCCGGACCCGTCGCGGCGCGTGGATCGACCGGGACGCGCGTCACGGCGCGGCGAACGGCCACCCGGCCGTGCCGCACTGCGTCGAGAGTCCCGGTCCGCCATCGGTGAGCTCAGCTGTCCTTCGAGGTGAAGTCGAGCCGCGGGAACGCCAACTCGCCCGAGTAGCGCGCGGCGTCGCCGAGTGCCTCCTCGATACGCAGCAGCTGGTTGTACTTGGCGACGCGCTCGCTGCGAGCCGGGGCACCGGTCTTGATCTGTCCGCTGCCCACGGCGACGGCGAGATCGGCGATGGTGGTGTCCTCGGTCTCGCCGCTGCGGTGGCTCATCATCGTGCGGTAGCCACTGCGGTGTGCGAGATCGACGGCGTCGAGGGTCTCGGTCAGCGTGCCGATCTGGTTGACCTTCACCAGGAGAGCGTTGGCGGCTCCCTTGACGATGCCCTCCTCGAGGCGCTCCGGGTTGGTGACGAACAGATCGTCGCCGACGATCTGGACCCGGTCACCGATGCTGTCGGTGAGGGCGACCCAGCCGTCCCAGTCGTTCTCGTCGAGCGGATCCTCGATGGAGACGAGCGGGTACTGGTTCAGCAGGTCCGCGTAGAACGCCGACATCTCCTCCGCGGTGCGGGTGTTGCCCTCGAAGGCGTATCCCTTTCCGGCGGTGAAGAACTCGGTGGCGGCGACATCGAGCGCGAGAGCGATGTCGGAGCCCAGCGTGAGGCCGGTCTTGCCGATGGCCTCCGAGATGAGGTCGAGTGCGGCCTTGGTGCCCGCGAGGTCGGGGGCGAAACCGCCCTCGTCGCCGAGCCCGGTCGACAGGCCCTTGGCCTTGAGGACCGACTTCAGTGCGTGGTAGACCTCGGCGCCCCAGCGCAGGGCCTCCTTGAAGGTCGGCGCACCGATGGGGGCGATCATGAATTCCTGCACGTCGACGCCGCTGTCGGCGTGGGCGCCACCGTTGATGATGTTCATCATCGGCACCGGCAGGATGTGGGCGTTGGGTCCACCCAGGTAACGGAAGAGCTCCAGTCCGGCGGACTCCGCGGCACCCTTGGCCACGGCGAGCGAGACACCGAGCAGGGCGTTCGCGCCGAGGCGCGACTTGTCGGCGGTGCCGTCGAGGTCGAGCAGTGCCTGGTCGACCGTGCGCTGCTCGATGGCGTCGAGGCCGATGACGGCCGGCGCGATCTCGTCGAGCACGGCGTTGACGGCCTTCTCGACACCCTTGCCGCCGTAGCGATCGCCGCCGTCGCGGAGCTCGACGGCCTCGTGCTCACCGGTGGAGGCGCCCGAGGGCACCGCTGCACGGGTCAGCGTGCCGTCGTCGAGCGCGACCTCGACCTCGACCGTGGGGTTGCCACGTGAGTCGAGGATCTCGCGAGCTCCGACCTGTTCGATGATGGCCACGAATGAACTCCTAGTCAGGCGTTGAACACACAGCTTCGGGCGCGAACCGGTCACCCGTGGTCGGGCGCGGCTCGAAGACAGACTAGCCGCCGCAGCCGCCACGCTCGATATTCGACGCGCAGGCGGGCAGGCCGGAGGCCGGTCGGTGATCAGGCGGGCAGGCCGGAGGCCGGTCGGTGATCGGGCGGGCAGGCCGGAGGAGGTCGACGTCAGGACGGCCGGGCACCGACGGAGTAGGCGGAGGCCGCGTCGCGGACGTCCCTCAGGTAGACCCCCGACAGGTTGTAGGCCATGAGGGCGGCCTGCCATCCCTCCGGCGTGGTGAGGTCTCCCCCGCGGGCGCAGAGGTAGCGGCCCGCGGTGAGTGCGGCGTCGTCGAGGTTGTCGGGGTCGGCGCGGCCGTCCCCGTTGGCGTCGACGCCCCACTTGCGCCAGGTCTCGGGGATGAACTGCATCGGTCCCATCGCGCGGTCGAAGACGGTGTCGCCGTCCAGTTCTCCACCGTCGGTGTCGGCGATCTCCGCGTTGCCGGCGGTGCCGTCGAGGGGCACTCCGCGGATGGGCGGGGTCGCGGTGCCATCCGGACCGACGGACGACCCGCCGAAAGTGCCGTGGCGGCTCTCGATGCGGCCGATCCCGGCGAGCGTGGTCCAGGCCAGACCGCACCCCGGTGACGAGCGGGCCATGACCGCGGCCGCGTGGCCGTATGCCTCGAGCGCGGTGCGGCCGATGCCGGTGGGGTCGACCAGCGGTTCCGCCCAGCCGGCGAGCAGGTCGGCCGAGCGACCGGGCGCGTCCACGTCGATCGGCGGCAGGGGCGCTCCGGGCCCCGGCGGGATTCCCTCCGGGATCTCCACCGCGGGTCTGCCCGGATCCAGATCGAGGGCGCCGCAGCCGGAGACGACGGCGGCCGTGGCGAGCGCAGCCGCGACGACGCGGAGGCGCCGGGAGCGCGGTGGGAGCATGCCTCCATCATCCCGAGTCAAAGTAATAGAAGGGTAAAGGTCTTCAAAAGTCCTGGTCGGCGGCTGTTTCGCACCCCGAAGCCGGTGTATGTTCACCTTTCGTATGAGGGTCGCCTTGCCTAAGACGCCCCACTCCAGTCGAGCCCGGGAGATCCCGCCGTGTCCACAGTCGTCGTCGCGTCCGCGCCGTCCGTCGTGACGCAGATGGTCGGCAGCGGACTGATCGGCGTCCGGGAGGGACTCGAGACCGGCATCGTCGTCATGATCCTGGTCGCGTTCCTCGTGAAATCCGACCGCCGCGACGCGCTGAAGTGGGTGTGGACGGGTGTCCTGGCCGCCGTGGGCATGGTCGCCGTCGTGTTCGCCGTCATCCACCTCGGCACCTCGACGGTCACGGGCCTCACCGCCGAGATCATCGCCGGCATCGCCTCGCTGATCGCCGTCGCGATCGTCACCGGCATGGTGTTGTGGATGCGGTCGGCCGCCGCCTCCATCTCCGGCACGTTGAAGGCCGGCATGGCCCGCGCGCTCGACGTCGGGCCGGTGGCCGTCACATCGCTCGCCTTCCTGGCGGTCGGGCGCGAAGGAATCGAGACGGCGCTCCTCATGGTCGGCTACGCGGAGAACACCAACGGCAGTTCCTGGCCGCTGCTGGGTCTGCTGGCCGGAATCGCCGTCGCTGCATTCCTCACCGTCCTCCTGTACTTCGGAGCAGTACGCATCGACTTCGCCCGGTTCTTCCGCTGGACGGGCGTCTTCCTCGTGTTCGTCGCCGCCGGAATCCTGGCGTACGGACTGCGGGCTCTGCAGATCGGCGGAATCCTCCCCGGCGGCAGCGCGACCGCGTTCGACATCAGCGACACCTGGGACGCGGGCAGTTGGTACGGCACCGTCGTCGCCGGCATCTTCAACTTCCGCCCCGAGCCGACCGTTCTGCAGGTCGCGGCCTGGGTGCTCTACCTCGTCGTCGTCCTGCCCCTGTTCCTCCGGCGGCCGAAGGCCGTGCCACGAGTCACCGCACCGCAGCCACAACCCGCCGCTTCCTGACTCGCATCTCCCTGCTCCCGAGCCGACCGTCCTCCCCGCTCCCGAAAGGGCACCACTCCATGCGCACCACCACCCGCCTCCTCTTCTGCGCCGCCGCGCTGCCGCTGGCACTCACGGCCTGCACCGAGAAGGAGGCCGCGACCTCGGCCGAGGGCGGCGACATCGTGGTCGACGCGACCGACAGCTCGTGCGACGTCGGTACGACGAGTGCACAGACGGGCAGCTCCACCTTCCAGGTGACCAACAACGGCTCCAAGGTCACCGAGTTCTACGTCTACGGCGAGGGCGACCGCGTCATGGGCGAGATCGAGAACATCGGGCCCGGCGTCTCCCGCCAGCTCATCGTCGCGCTGCCCGAGCCCGCCACGTACCAGACCGCGTGCAAGCCGGGCATGGTCGGCGACGGCCTCCGCGGCGACTTCGTCGTCACGGGTGACTCCAAGGGGTCCGACGCCGACGGGACGCTCGCCGAGGCGGCCGACGGTTACAAGCGCTACGTCGTCAGCCAGGTCACGGCGTTGCAGGAGACGACGGCGTCGTTCGTCACCGCGGTCACGTCCGGCGACGTCGAGGGCGCCAAGGCCCAGTTCCCGCTCGTCCGCACCTACTACGAGCGCATCGAACCCGTCGCGGAGAGCTTCCCCGACGATCTCGACCCCCGCATCGACCTGCGCGAGCCGGACGTCGAGCCGGGTGCCGAGTGGACCGGGTTCCACCGCCTGGAGAAGGACCTGTGGGCACAGGGGCTCCAGCCGGACACGAACGCGATCGCCGAGCAGTTGAAGGCGGACGTCGACGAACTGGTCGCGGGCGTGCAGTCCCCCGACTTCGTGATCGACCCGATCACGGTGGCGGGCGGCGCACAGGGCCTCCTCGACGAGGTCGCCCAGACGAAGATCACCGGTGAGGAGGACTTCTTCTCCCACACCGACCTGTACGACTTCCAGGCGAACGTCGACGGATCGCAGGCAGCGGTGGCGGCGCTCGCTCCGGTGCTGTCCGAGCGGGACCCGGAACTCGCGGCCACCATCGAGCAGCGCTTCGCGGAACTCGACACCGAGCTCGCGAAGTACCGCCAGGGTGACGGCTTCGTCTCCTACGACACGGTCACCGAGCCGCAGCGCCAGGACCTGTCGAAGAAGATCGACGCCCTGTCCGCATCGGTGAGCCAGGTCCAGGGTGTCGTCGCAGGCGCCTGAGCGGACGTCCGACACGGACGCCGCCACCACCCCGCCGAGTCGACGCCTCTCGCGCCGCGCGCTCTTCGGTGGCGTGGGAGCCGGCGCACTCGCGGTCGGCGCCGGTGCCGCGCTGGGCCGGTCGACCGCACCCGAACCCGTGGTCGCCGACGCGGCCGAGGCCGTGGTGCCGTTCCGCGGCGTCCACCAGGCGGGCATCGTCACGCCCGCACAGGACCGCATGCACTTCGTCACCTTCGACGTGACGACCACCTCGCGCGACGAGATCGTCGCGATGCTCACGAAGTGGACGGCGATGGCCGAACGTCTCACCGTCGGCGCCGAGTCGGTGCCCGGTGGCGTGGTCGGCGGCGGACAGTACGAGCCGCCCGGTGACACCGGCGAGGCCTACGGCCTGATGCCGTCCAACCTCACGCTGACCATCGGCTTCGGCCCGTCGTTCTTCGACAGGTTCGACTTGGGTGACCGCAGACCGGCTGCACTGCAGGATCTTCCGCGATTCCCCGGCGACGACCTCGACCCGGCGAGGAGCGGTGGCGACATCGCGGTGCAGGCCTGCGCCGACGATCCGCAGGTGGCGGTGCACGCCATCCGCAATCTCGCGCGCATCGCGTTCGGCACCGCGTCGGTGCGGTGGTCGCAGCTCGGTTTCGGTCGCACCGCGTCGACGTCGACCGCCCAGGCGACACCGCGCAACCTCTTCGGCTTCAAGGACGGCACGAACAACATCAAGGCCGAGGAAGCGGCGACCGTCGACGAGCACGTGTGGGTGAACGGCGGCGAGTCCGACTGGATGACGGGCGGCACCTACCTCGTGGCGCGGCGCATCCGGATGAAGATCGAACCGTGGGACCGCGCGGTGCTCGGCGAACAGGAACGCGTCATCGGTCGGTCCAAGGCCACCGGCGCGCCACTGGGCGGCACGGCCGAGTTCGACACCGTCGACCTCGGCTCCTCGACCATCGCGAAGGACGCGCACGTACGACTGGCGTCGTCGGAGTCGTTGGGCGGCATCAAGATTCTTCGCCGCGGGTACAACTTCACCGACGGCTCCGACGGCTTCGGCCACCTCGACGCGGGGCTCTTCTTCGTCGCTTTCTGCAGCGATCCGCAGACCCAGTTCGTGCCGATGCAGCAAGCTCTCGCGCGACGAGATGCCCTGAACGAGTACATCTCCCACGTCGGCTCGGCGGTCTTCGCCTGCCCACCGGGAGTTCCGGAAGGCAGCGAGGACTACTGGGGCTCGACGCTCTTCGGCTAGACGGTCAGCGGTTCTTCTCGTCCGCCTGCGGCCGATGGTGGGACGCGGCGACGCGTGCGTCGTCCGTCCCCGTCGCCGCGAGCGGTCGGCCGAACATGTCGGTTCCCGGCCAGTACTTGGACCACGCTCGTGCGTCCATCTCGGCCGATCGGACTCCGTCCATGGCGGCGCCGCGCTCCGCGGCCCGTACGTCGGCCACGAACTCGTTGACGGTGCGGCGCAGCGAGTCCTCGGCGCTGGTGGCGCCGTGATCACCCGAGATGTCGATGCGGACCGAGAGCATGGACTCCGGGACGAAGTCCTGAGGGAGCCCGGCCTTGACCGCTCGGGTGGTGACCTGCTGGGCGAGCGCGAGCGACGGCTGCGCCATGGCGATGCCGTCGAGACACGACGCGCGTACCTTCTCCGCGGCCTTGCGCTCCTCCCAGGCCTTCTCCTGCGCACCGATGTCGATCGGGGCGCCGGACGTGTCGGCCAGGTGCGGGCTGCGGTGGGTCAACTTGGCCACCAGGGTGGACGCCACGTCGTCGATGTCGAACGCCTCGGCGCCCGCGTCCTTGGCGATGCGCGCGTGGAAGATGACCTGCAGCAGCAGATCGCCGAGCTCCTCCCGGATGGAGTCCGCATCGCCGGTCTCGATGGCATCGAGCAGTTCGTAGGTCTCCTCGAGGAGGTACCCGCGAAGCGACTCGTGCGTCTGCTGCGCCTCCCATCCGCCGAGTGAGCGCAGTTTGTCGATGACGAAGACGGCCTCGGCGAGGTTGCCGCCGCGGGGCACCGGCACCTCGATGACGTCCTCGCCGCGCGTGATGCGTTCCTGGACGTCGGGGTTGTCGCGGCTGGTGCTGATGAGCACCTCGGGCTCGTCGTCGCCCGCGGAGGTGAACCCCGTGAGGCGCCAGCGGATGGAGACCGGCACCTCTTCGGTGAAGCCCACGGGCTTGTCCAGCAACGTCACGGCCTGCACCGGCACCATGGTGGGCCGCAGGGGATCCAGCAGCAGAATCGTCATCGCGCGCTCACACCCCGATCGGTTGCTCGACTCGTACGGAGCCCGCGGGCTGCCCGTCCATCGCGAGCAGTACGTCGGCGACGAACTGCAGAAGTTCCTCGTCGCGGACACGGGCCGAACCGACTCCACCACCTGCCACACGCGGAATCGGGATCTGCACCGTGCCGGTGGTCGCCCGATACTGTGCGCTGGGGTAGAGCCGCTTCAACCGTATCTGCTTGGAGTCGGGTAGGTCCATCGGCGCCAACTTCACCATGGTCCCCGCCATCTGCACGTCCACGATGCCGTAGGAACGGCACAGGATGCGCAGGACGGCCACGGCCACGAGCCGGGCGACCTCGGCCGGCACCGGCCCGTAGCGGTCGGTCAGCTCGTCGATGACCGCGCGGATCTCGGCGTCGTTCTGCGCCGCGGCCAGCTTGCGGTACGCCTCGAGTCGGAGCCTGTCGCTGGTGACGTAGTCCGGCGGGATGTGGGCATCGACGGGGAGGTCGATGCGCACCTCCTTGGGCGCCTCGTCGGTGGTGACGGGGCGGCCGTCGGCCACGGCGCGGTAGGCCTCCACCGCCTCGCCGACCAGTCGGACGTACAGGTCGAATCCCACACCGGCGACGTGGCCGGACTGCTCCGCGCCCAGCACGTTGCCCGCGCCGCGGATCTCGAGGTCCTTCATCGCCACGGCCATACCAGCACCGAGGTCGGAGTTCTGCGAGATGGTGGCCAACCGGTCGTACGCCGTCTCGGTGAGCGGCTTCTCCGGCGGGTAGAGGAAGTAGGCATAGCCACGGTCCCGGCTGCGACCCACACGCCCACGCAACTGGTGGAGCTGGGACAGACCCAACGAATCGGCTCGCTCGACGATCAGCGTGTTCGCATTGGAGATGTCGAGGCCCGTCTCGATGATGGTGGTGCAGACCAGGATGTCGAACTCACGCTCCCAGAACCCCTGCACCGTCTTCTCGAGCGCGTCCTCGTTCATCTGACCGTGTGCGACCACGACGCGCGCTTCCGGCACCAGCCGTCGGATGTTCGCGGCGGCCTTGTCGATGCTGCTCACGCGGTTGTGAACGTAGAAGACCTGGCCGTCACGGAGCAGCTCACGGCGGATCGCCGCCGCCACCTGCTTCTCCTGATAGGCACCGACGTAGGTCAGGACGGGGTGCCGCTCCTCGGGCGGCGTCAGGATGGTCGACATCTCGCGGATGCCCGCCATGCTCATCTCGAGCGTGCGCGGAATCGGTGTCGCCGACATCGTCAGGACGTCGACGTGCGTGCGCAGCGCCTTGATGTGCTCCTTGTGCTCGACGCCGAAGCGCTGCTCCTCGTCGACGATGACCAGCCCGAGGTCCTTCCACTGCACACCGGTCTGCAGCAATCGGTGCGTTCCCACGACGATGTCCACCGTGCCGTCCGCGAGGCCGGCGAACGTCTCCCGCGACTCGGCGGCGTCGGAGAACCGGGACAGCCCCTTGACCGTCACCGGGAAGTTGGCCATCCGCTCGGTGAAGGTCTGCAGATGCTGCTGGGCCAGCAGGGTGGTGGGAACGAGCACCGCTACCTGCTTGCCGTCCTGGACGGCCTTGAACGCCGCCCGGACGCCGACCTCGGTCTTGCCGTAACCGACGTCGCCGATGACCACTCGGTCCATCGGGACGGGCTTCTCCATGTCCGCCTTGACCTCGTCGATGACGGTCATCTGGTCGACGGTCTCGGTGAACGCGAAGGCGTCCTCCATCTCCTTCTGCCACGGGGTGTCCGGCCCGTACGCGTGACCGGGCGCCGCCTGCCGCGCCGCGTAGAGCTGGACGAGCTCCCCTGCGATCTCGCGGACGGCCTTGCGGGCCTTGCGCTTGGTGTTGGTCCAGTCGGATCCGCCCAGCTTGCTCAGGCTCGGCATCTCCCCGCCGACGTAGCGGGACAACTGGTCGAGCGACTCCATGGGAACGAAGAGGCGGTCGCCCGGGTGGCCGCGCTTGCTGGGCGCGTACTCGACGACGAGGTACTCACGGCGTGCCCCGCCGATGGTCCGCTCGACCATCTCGACGAAGCGGCCGATGCCGTGCTGGTCGTGGACCACCATGTCGCCGGCCGTCAACGCGAGCGGATCGACCTGGTTGCGACGCTTCGCGGGCAACCGTTTGCCGTCGCCGGCCGCCGCGACCCGGTTGCCGGTGAGATCGGCCTCCGTCACCACCACCAGGCCGGCGTCACGCAGGACGAGACCCGAGTGCAACGACCCGCACATCACGCCGACGACGTCGGAGCCGGGCTCGGCACCGGCATCGAGAGGGAGCGCCGGCACACCGGCCTCCCGCAGGCGTTCGACCGTGCGCTGCGCCGTTCCCGCGCCCGCGACGACGACGGCCACGCGGCCGCCGGACGCGAGGTGCGCCGTGAACATCTGGAAGAGCGTCGCGAGTGCCTCCTCGGAGCCGCGCACGTCCGGCGCCGCGTCGACGTCGAGCACGATCTCCTCGTCACTGCCCGAGGCGAGCGGGCCCACGGTCCACCACGGCCGACCGGCCGCCTCCGCAGACTCTCGGACCTGCCGCAGCGACCGGTACGCGGACGCGCTGAGATCGAGGTCGAGGACGGCGCTCTCGTCCGTCACACTGCTGGTGTCCAGCGCTGCGGTGTCGAGCGGTGCGGCCGCACCGATGCTCGCGGCCGTCCACGACGCCTCGAGGAACTCCTTGCCGGTCCGCACCAGATCCGTCGCGCGCGTACGCACCTTCTCCGGATCGCAGACCAGCACGTGCGCGCCGTCGGGCAGCGCGTCGGTCAGCAGTTCGAGGCCGCCGGCCTTCAGCACCGGCAGCAACGCCTCCATGCCCTCGACCGGAACGCCGGCGGAGATCTTCTCGAGCATCTCCACCAGGATCGGGTCGCCGGTGTTGTCGGCGGCGAGACGCGCCGCGCGCTCCCGTACAGCCTCGTCGAGAATCATCTCCCGGCACGGCGGCGCGATGACCGTGTCGACCTCCACGTCGGGGATGGAGCGCTGGTCCGCGACCGAGAAGGCGCGCAGGTCGGTGACCTCGTCACCCCAGAACTCGACACGGACGGGGTGATCCGCCGTCGGCGAGAACAGGTCGAGGATGCCGCCGCGGACCGCGAACTCACCGCGTTTGCCGACCATGTCGACACGCGTGTAGGCCAGTTCGACCAGTCGCTTCTGCAACTCCTCGAAGTCGAACTCCGCCCCCACGCGCAGGCCGACGGGCTCGATCTCGCCCAGTCCACGCGCCATCGGCTGGAGCACCGAGCGCACCGTGGTGACGATGATCTTCAGCGGGACGCCGTAGTCGGCGTCCTCCGGCCGGGCGAGGCGCCGCAGCACCTCGATACGACGACCGACGGTGTCCGCTCCGGGAGACAGACGCTCGTGCGGCAGCGTCTCCCAGGACGGGAACTGCGCCACGGCGCCGCCCACCATCTCCGTGAGCTCGGCCGTCAGATCGTCGGCCTCGCGGCCCGTCGCGGTGACGAGCAGGACCGGTGTGGTGCGGGACATGGCCGCAGCGATGAACGCCCGTGCCGGAGTGGGTGCCACCAGGGTGGCCTCGCGGCGGCCGGACAGATCGACGATCTGCGCCAGCGACGCGTCACGCAGTGCGAATTCCAGCAGGCCCGACATCCGGCCCGCACCGTCGTCCGGGGTCTGCGCGGGAGAAACATGGACGGACGGCGAGGACACCAGCAGAACTCCTGACGGAAAGACGACACGATCGTGCACCCGCAACGCTCGACACCCCTCACGGAGATCGATCGGTCGGTGACGACTCGGTATCGATTCTAGGAGCAATCGCCGACAGAAACGACCGTGGGCCGACCGAGGCGACCGCGACGTGGCCGCTCGTCGTCAGGCGCCGTAGCGCAGGACCCGGCGGGCGGCGAACTCACGGAAGTAGTCGAGCTTGCGACCGGGGACCAGCGACGGGAGCAGGTAGTGCCACAGCCGCTCCATGCGCGCCGACAACTCCTTGGTGCTGTCGGTGGCCACCGCGACCATGTGGGCGCCGACGATGACCTCCAGGAACAGCATTCCGGTGGTCACGGGGTCGAGGTCGGCCTCGAGGTCGCCCTCGTCGATCGCCCGACGCGCCAGGCCGGTGTGGTACTCGGCCCAGCCCTCCATGACGTTCTCACCGGTACCGCGGTAGTCGCCGATCTGATGCTTGAGCCGGAACATCGCGGCGACCATCGGATCCGTGATCGCCAGATCGACCGTGATGTACGAGACACCGATCTCGGCCTCGAGAGCGGGGATCCGGCCGTCGTCCAGGGCGCGGCACGCCGTGGTGAGCCGCCGCACGCCCTCGTCGATGACGGCGCGAGCCAGCTCCTCCTTCGACCCGAAGTGGAAGTAGAGAGCTCCCTTGGTGACCTGCGACTGCGAAATGATCTCGCTGAGGCTGGCATTGGCGTACCCGAGCCGTAGAAAGACATGGGCGGCCCCCGCGAGCACCGTGTCTCTGGTGATCTCGGCGCGTGCCTGTCTGACCATGCGATCCGCCTCGAAAGTTTGGGGCATTCAATCCGTGAACAACGCGAGAACGGTACCACTGGACCACTACACAGCACGAGCACTCGTCCCGGAGTCCGAGCGTCGTGTCGTCACGACCGACGAGGTGGTCCACCGTGACCACCTCCGGTGACACTCGCGCTTTCAGCTCCCCAACCGGGGATCGGGCTCCAGATTCGTGAGCCCGTTCCAGCACAGGTTCACGATGTGCGCGGCCACCACCTCTTTCGAGGGAGACCGTTCGTCCAGCCACCATTGCGCCGTCATCGACACCATTCCGACCAATGCCTGGGCGTACAGCTGGGCATTGGCCGGGTCGATGTCTCGGCGGGAGAAGTCGCCCGCCAGGATGTGCCCCACCTGGCCGACGGCGTCGTTCAGCAGGCTCGAGTACGTCCCCTCGGCCGCGGCGACCGGGGAGTCGCGCACGAGGATGCGGAACCCGTCGCTGCGCTCCTCGACGTACGTCAACAGGGCCAGCGCCACCCGTTCGACCCGGATCCGGGACCGGTTCTCTGTCAGCGACGACGTGATCATGGACAGCAGCGTGGACATCTCGCGGTCCACCACCACGGCGTAGAGACCCTCCTTGCCGCCGAAGTGCTCGTACACGACCGGCTTGCTCACCTGCGCGCGTTGCGCGATCTCCTCGATGGACGTGGCCTCGTAGCCACGCTCGGCGAACAGCGTGCGGCCGATCTCGATCAACTGGGCCCGGCGCGCGGTCCCCGTCATCCGGACGCGGGGCGCACGATCCGGTAGGGCGGCGTCACCGGGTGCACGCGGCTGATCGGGCTCGCGGGGCGCGTCGGGCGTCGAGGTCATGGAATCACTGTGACACGCGAGCACTGCGCGGCGAGTGAGGCCTGCGGAGCGTTTTACGGAGCGGGTGCACTCGTGCGAGGATCGACGCGCTCGGCGCACGCCAGCCGAGGCTGTGATCCGCCGTGGTGTAATGGCAGCACCTCTGATTTTGGTTCAGATAGTTCAGGTTCGAATCCTGGCGGCGGAGCCGTGACGCCACAGCGGCGGAACTGCTGTCGTAGGGCGGCGGAGCCGTGGCGACGAGTGTGGCGGGTCCCCCGCCCGGGACACATCCGAAGTCGGTCGAGGAGATTCATGACGTCGAAGGTCGCTGTAGTCGTGCTCGCCGCGGGGGCGGGAACCCGAATGCGATCGAAGATTCCGAAGGTTCTGCACGAACTGGCCGGTCGGTCCATGCTCGCGCACGCTCTGCACGCGGCCGACGGGGTGGACCCCGATCACCTCGTCACCGTCGTCGGGCACGACCGCGAGAAGGTCTCGGCCGCCGTCGCCGATCTGGCCGAGACGTTGGGTCGCACCATCGACATCGCGGTGCAGGCCGAACAGCACGGCACCGGTCACGCGGTGCAGTGCGGCCTCGCGTCGCTGCCCGCCGACTTCGACGGCACCGTGGTGGTCACCGCGGGGGACGTGCCACTGCTCGACGCCCACACTCTGCAGGCACTGCTGCACGATCACCACTCCTCCGCGGAGCCCGTCGCGGTGTCGGTGCTCACCTTCGTCCCCGACGACGCGAACGGCTACGGCCGCATCGTCCGCGACGGGTCCGGCCAGGTCCAGGAGATCGTCGAGCACGCCGACGCGACTCCCGATCAGCTGACCATCACCGAGGTGAACTCGGGTGTCTACGCCTTCGACGCGCAGTCGCTGCGGGTGGCTCTCGACTCGCTCGGCACCGACAACGCGCAGCACGAGCTGTACCTGACCGACGTCCTGAAGATCTCGCGCCGACGCGGCCTGCCGGTGTTCAGCACCCAGCTCACCGACCCGTCGCTGGTGCGCGGCGTGAACGACCGAGTGCAGCTGTCCGAGGTCACCCGCATCCTCAACGAGCACATCCTCGCCCGCCACATGCGCGCCGGCGTGACCGTGATCGACCCGTCGTCGACGTGGGTGGACATCGAGGTCGCCGTCGGACGCGACGCCGTGCTGCACCCCGGCACGCAGTTGCACGGACGCACCGTCATCGGCGAGGACGCGATCATCGGGCCCGACACGACACTCACCGACGTGTCGGTCGGCGAGGGCGCGACGGTGGTCCGCTCGCACGGATCCGACTCGGTGATCGGTGCCGGAGCGACGGTCGGGCCCTTCACCTACCTGCGGCCGAACAGCGACCTCGGCGACCACGGCAAGCTCGGCGCCTTCGTGGAGACCAAGAACGCGACCATCGGAGCACACTCCAAGGTGCCGCACCTGACCTACGTCGGCGACGCCAGCATCGGCGAGCACTCCAACATCGGTGCCTCCAGCGTCTTCGTCAACTACGACGGCGTCGGCAAGAGCCGCACCGAGATCGGTTCGCACGTGCGCACCGGTTCCGACACCATGTTCATCGCGCCGGTGCGCGTGGGCGACGGGGCCTACACGGGCGCCGGAACCGTCCTACGCCATGATGTACCGGCGGGAGCGCTCGCCGTCTCCGGTGGTCCGCAACGGATCATCGAGGGCTGGGTGCAGAAGAAACGTCCGGGAACGCCGGCGGCAGAGGCCGCCGAACGCGCCCGTTCGACCGAGGAATCACACGTGCACGAACCGAAGGACGGCGAGTAGAGCAGTGACCACAGCCAACTGGATCGACAACCAGAAGAACTTGATGCTCTTCTCCGGTCGCGCTCATCCCGAGCTCGCCGAGCAGGTGGCGAAGGAACTCGGGATCGAGGTCACCCCGCAGACCGCCCGCGACTTCGCGAACGGCGAGATCTTCGTCCGCTTCGAGGAGTCCGTCCGCGGTTCCGACGCCTTCGTGCTCCAGAGCCACCCGTTCCCGTTGAACACGTGGCTCATGGAACAGCTCATCATGATCGACGCGCTCAAGCGCGGATCCGCGAAGCGCATCACCGCGATCCTGCCGTTCTACCCCTACGCCCGCCAGGACAAGAAGCACCGCGGCCGCGAGCCGATCTCCGCGCGCCTGGTCGCCGATCTGCTCAAGACGGCCGGTGCCGACCGCATCATCACGGTCGATCTCCACACCGACCAGATCCAGGGCTTCTTCGACGGCCCGGTCGACCACATGCACGCGCACAGCCAGCTCGCCGACCACATCCGTGAGGGCTACAACCTCGAGCACATCACCGTGGTCTCCCCCGACTCCGGCCGCGTGCGCGTCGCGGAGAAGTGGGCCGACTCGCTCGGCGGGGCGCCGCTGGCGTTCATTCACAAGACGCGAGATCCGTTGGTGCCCAACCAGGTCAAGTCGAATCGAGTCGTCGGTGACGTCGAGGGACGCACCTGCATCCTGATCGACGACATGATCGACACCGGTGGCACCATCGCCGGCGCGGTGAAGGTGCTCAAGGAGGCCGGCGCGGGCGACGTCGTCATCGCCGCCACGCACGGCGTGCTGAGCCACCCGGCCGCCGAGCGCCTCGCGTCGTGCGGCGCCAAGGAGGTCGTCGTGACCAACACGCTGCCCATCAGTGACGACAAGCTGTTCCCGTCGCTGACTGTGCTCTCCATCGCACCCCTGCTCGGCAAGACCATCCGTGAGGTCTTCGAGAACGGGTCCGTCACCAGCCTGTTCAACGGCAACGCCTGAGAAACGACGTCACCGACCGACACTCCCCGCGGACCTCGTCCGCGGGGAGTGTCGTCGTCGGGCGCCCTACTTCCGGGCCAGCACCAGGGCGAAGCGCTCGTCGGAATCGGTCCAGAACTCGTCGACCGTCAGCCCCGCCGCGGCCAGTTCGCCGGTGATCGACTCGCGTCGGAACTTGGCGGAGATCTCGGTCCGCATCTCCTCGCCCGCCGCGAACTGCACGTTCAGGTCGAGGTCCGCGACGCGCACCGTGTGGTCGCGACGTGCGCGCAGCCGCATCTCGATCCACTCGTTGCGCTCGTCCCACACGGCGACGTGCTCGAAGTCGTCCATGTCGAAGTCGGCGTTCAGCTGTCCGTTCAACACGGAGAGCACGTTCAGGTCGAACTGCGCCGTCACTCCCTGCGCGTCGTCGTACGCGGGCACCAGAATCGCGGGGTCGATGACCAGCCCGACCCCGAGCAACAGGAACTCCCCCGTGTCGAGGGTGTTCGAGATGGCGGAGAGGAACTCGGCGCGCTCCTGCGGCACGAGGTTCCCCAGCGTGCCGCCCAGGAACGCCAACGTCCTGCGCCCGCCGGTGGGGACCCAGAACAGACCACTGTCCGGGCCGCCGGTGCTCGTGAAATCGCTCACCACACCGTGGATCTCGAGGTCCGGGTACTGGCGCGACAACTCCTCCATCGCACCGGTCAACGCCGACGGCGACACGTCCTGCGGGACGTAGCGACGCAGGGTGCCGTGTTCCAGACCCGCGGACAGCAGCACCCGGGTCTTGTCCGACGATCCGGAGCCCAACTCGACCAGCACCTCCACTCCCGTCACGCGGGCGATCTCCGCGGCCCGTTCGGTCAGCAGGGCGCGCTCGGTGCGCGTCGGGTAGTACTCGTCCAACTCGGTGATGCGCTCGAACAGTTCGCTGCCCACGGCATCGTAGAAGTACTTCGGCGGCAACCATTTCGGCGTCGCGGTGAGCCCGCGGCGGGCATCTTCCCGCAGCGATTCCTGTAGATCACCCTCGGTGATGTGGATGTCCAGTGACGGCGCTGTCATGACGAACTCCTCGGTGCTGACGAGCATGGAAGGTGCAGGGGTGGAGCGGTCAGAAGGTGGTGATGTTCACGGATCCCGGTCGGGCGGAGACGAGGCACCGATCGGGCACCTGCTGCCATCCGGGCAGATCGTCGAGCGGTTCGGACGCGAGGACGACGCTGTCCTCGTCGTACCGGACGGAGAGCGAGTGGTGGAGCGTCGTCGCCCAGAGCGACTCGCCGTCGCCGAGCAGCAGGTTGACGCGCGAGTCCGGGGCGGCGGCGTCGACGTCCGCCAGCAGACCGGCGAGTGCGTCCGCCGGATCGCGGTCCAGTAGCCGCTGCTGCAGAATCGCCCACAGCACAGCGGAATCCGTGGGTGCCGCCAACCGCAGCAGCGACTCGACGGGCACCTTCTCGGCGAGCGCGGAGACCGACTGCGGCCATCCGCGCACGACACCGTTGTGGCTGAACGCCCATCGACCCTCGACGAAGGGCGCGCACGCCGACCGCTCGACGGGCATGCCGACAGTGGCGGACCGCACGGCCCCCATCACCGCCACCGAGCGGACGTGGGTGAGCGTGTCGGTGACGGCCGGGTCACCCCACATCGGCATCGCACTCCGATACGACGACGCGGTGCCGTTCGACCACCAGGCCGCACCGAAGCCGTCCGCGTTGATCGTGCCGCCGCCGCGCATCTCGCGGGGTGCGTACGACTGGGTGAGCAGCGATGTCGGGCCCGCGGTGAGCACGTCTCCGACGGTGCGCGCGGGTCCGAGATAGCCGACGTGTCGGCACATCCGCTACCGGTGTCCCACGTCGCGGGCGCACCGGAAGCCGGCGAAGATCTGGCGCCGGATCGGGTGGTCCCAGTTGCGGAACGTCGCGCGGACCGCCGTCTGGTCGGTGCCGAACGAGCCGCCGCGCAACACCTTGTAGTCGCCGCCGAAGAACACCTCGGAGTACTCCGGGTAGGGGAACATCTCGAACCCGGGGTACGGCTCGAAGTCGGACGACGTCCACTCCCAGACGTCCCCCATCAGCTGCTCGACGCCGAGCGGCGAGGCTCCCTCGGGATACGCGCCGACGTCGGCGGGTTCGAGGTGGCGTTGACCGAGATTCGCGTGCCGGTCGTCGGCGTCGTCGTCGCCCCAGGGGTTGCGCCGGGAGAGCCCGGACGCGGGGTCGAAGCGTGCCGCCTTCTCCCATTCCGCCTCGGTCGGCAGGCGCTTGCCGGCCCAGCGGGCGTAGGCGTCGGCTTCGAACCAGCTGACGTGAACCACGGGCTGCGCTGCTCGAATCTGCTTCGCACGTCCGAAGACTCGACGCCACCACACACCGTCGTCGTCCTGCGACCAGAACTGCGGCGCGGTGAGACCGGCCTCGGTGCGGTGTGCCCAGCCGCGTTCGGTCCACAGCTCCTCGCGGTCGTAGCCACCGTCGGCGATGAACTGGAGGTACTCGCCGTTGGTCACCGGAGCCGCGTCGATCGCGAAGGTGGGCACCTCGACAGTGTGCGCGGGCCGCTCGTTGTCGAGGGCCCACGGATCGTCGCCGGTTCCCATCTCGAACGCGCCACCGGGGACGATGACCTCGACGTCGTGGGCGGGCGGCAGCTGGGCGCGGGGAGCGTCGGGTGCGTCCAGCACGGCGTCGCCGGTGCGCAGCTGATGTGTCGCCAGCATCGTCTCGTCGTGCTGCTGTTCGTGCTGCGCGACCATCGCGAAGACGAAGCCGTTCTCCACCAGCCGACTCTCGTCGAAGGTGCAGCGCTGCAGCGCATCCAGTGACAGGGCGCGCACGGTGTCGACGTAGGCACGCGCCTCGTCGGGCGACAGCAGATCCAGCCCCGGCCGGGTGGACCGTGCGTGGCGGAACGCGTCGTAGAGGTCGTCGATCTCCGGGTGCACCGCGTCTCGGCCGCCCACGTCGCGGACCAGCCACAGCTCTTCCTGGTTGCCGATGTGGGCGAGATCCCAGACCAGTGGGCTCATCAACGGCGACACCTGCTCGCGCAGCCCGTCCTCGTCGAGGCACCGGGTGAGCGCCAGGGTCCGGGCTCGGCTACGCACCAGCATCGACTCGAGCCGGCCGCGCAGCGCCACCGCGTCGACCGTCGTGTTCGCCGTCATCGTGAGAACTCCTTCCGAGCATCGCCTCGTGGTGGTGTCGCCGCTGTCCCTGGTGCCGTCGGCGGCTGGGCGGCGGAGCAGCGCGTCGCCGCGCGGCCCAGGGCTTCACGCGCCTCGCCGTGGCTGGAGTCGGCCGCGAGTGTCAGCAGCTCCACCGCAGCGCGCCGCAGCGCCTGGTCGGCGAGTCCGTCCCGCGCCGCGTCCTCCCACCTGTTCAGGGTGGGTTCCGCCAGGTCCAGCGCCTGGCCGGCGACCGAGTCGGAGGACAGCAGGGCGTCCACCGCGTACATCGGCACCTCCCACGCCCCGTCGGGTTGGCCGTCGAGGTACCGGATCTCGAGGTGGCCGCTCGCACGCACGAGGGGAAACACCGTCGTCAGGTGGTAGTCCAGGTCGGCCGTCGTGGGGCGCCGACCCATGTCGTCGTCCAGGTCACCCTCGAGCCACTGGGCGAACGTGGCCTCGCGCGGCGGCGCGGCGAGGCGCCCGTCGCGTCGCACACACAGGAGCGGGACGTCCATGACCCAGGTTGCGTAGTCGCGGACGGGATCGACCCCGAGCGGAACACGCGTGCGGGTGCGGTCCAGTTCGAACCAGGTGCGCATGCGCTGCGAGGCCCACCGACCGTCGGGAACGCCGTACAGAGCGGGCGTGGTCGCGAACGCCGCCAGTAATGCCGGACCCACGGCATGCACTGTGGCCCAGCGCCGTCGGATCTGCTCGTCGTCGCCGCCGGCGTCCACACTGACCTGGACCGCGGCCGTGTTGCACATCATGAGCTTGCCGTACGGGCCGTACTGCTCGAAGCGCTGCTCCATCGCGCAGTAGCGCGGCAGCGTGAGCAGGCGGTCGGGAGGTCGCAGCGTGTCCGCGCCGCCTCCGGCGAGGGAGATCCCGTGCGAGTCGAGCAGGCGGGTCAACGTCTGCTCGTCGTCGCGCAACGCCTCGACGACGGAGGCGAGGGACGTGGCGGGCGAGGACGACAATTCGATCTGACCACCGGGCTCGACGGAGACGACACTTCCGGAGCGGAGGGCGAGTGCGGGGGACTCGGGCCGAAGAGACTGCGGGGTGTGGGCACCCAGTGCCTCGGCGAGCGAGTCGAGAGTGGGACGTGCACCGGACGGGGTCCGGGTGAACCATTCGAGTTCTGCGCCGATCAGAGTCGGCGGCCCCACCTTGAAACAGACCCGGGCGAGGTATGCCTCGGCGGCGGGCCGCGAACTGAGAGTGCCGGAAACGGCCGTCATGGATGCCTCCGCGGGGTGACGGTGGAGCGTGAAGTGGAACGGGCACTGCGTACGGGAAGAGGAACGGACACTGCGTGTCCGGATGACGTCTACCCCCGCCCTTCACAGACTAATCGCTCCCGCGCGCGGTCGCCGGTAGTGTCGGCGTCACTGTGAACGCCACCCCCGAGACGGACACCGTCGACGTGCTCGCCGCCCGCGCCGACACCCCTGCCGCCGAGCACGGGGTGTTCCTCGACAGCGCCGGCTCGTCGCTGCCGCCACAGCGCGTCGTCGAGACGGTCGTCGAGCACCTGCGCCGTGAGGCCGAGGTGGGCGGATACCGCGCAGCGCGTGAACGCTCGGAGGATCTCGCCGCGGTGCGCACGTCCGTGGAGATGCTGATCGGAGCCCCGACCGGCACCGTGGCACTGTCCGACAGCGCCACGCGGGCCTGGTGCGACTTCTTCTACGCGGTACCGCTCTCCCCCGGTGACCGCATCCTGGTCTCCACCGTCGAGTACGCCACCAACGCGATCGCCGCACTGCAGCGGGCGCGGGCGACCGGCGCGGTGGTCGACACCATTCCCGTGGACCCGTCCGGACGCATCGATCTCGAGGCTCTCGAGCGGATGATGGACGACCGCGTCGCGCTGGTCTCGCTCGTGCACGCGCCGACCAACGGCGGCCTGCTGAACCCGGTCCGGGAGATCGTCGACCTGGCCCACCGTCACGGGGCCCTCGTGCTGCTGGACGCCTGTCAGTCGGTGGGCCAGATCGCCCTCGACGTGGCGGAGCTCGGTGTGGACGCTCTCTCCGCGACGGGACGCAAGTGGCTGCGAGGACCGCGCGGCACCGGTTTCCTTCACGTCGCCCCGTCGGTGCTCGACACCCTGGAGCCGCGATCCCTGGATCTGCACAGTGCGTCCTGGACCGGCCCCGACTCCTACACCGTCGCCGACGACGCGCGCCGGTTCGAGACATGGGAACACGACGTCGCCGCCCGGCTCGGTCTCGGCGCCGCCGTCGATCTCCTGCTCGAACTCGGACCGAGCGCGGTGGAGGCCGCGGTACGTGTGCGGGCCGAGCGGCTGCGGAACGCCCTCGCCGAGGTGCACGGCATCGCGGTGCACGACCTGGGCGACCACCACACCGGCATCGTGACCTTCACCGTCGAGGGCGCCGCGCCCGCCGCGCTGAAGGACGCACTGGCGGAGCGCGGCATCACCGTCTCCGTCAGCCCGGCGTCGTCGACTCTGCTCGACATGACGGCCCGCGGACTGGACTCCGTCGTCCGGGCGTCTCCCCACTACTTCCTGACCCTCGATCAGATCGATCACGCCGTGGACGAGTGCCGGGCTCTGTCGTCGGAGCGGTGACCCGCCGCCAACGGTGACGAGCAGGGGCGATTCGCGGCCGATCGGCGCGTTCGGGTAGTGTTCACGCCGTTGTCTCGGCGAGGGTGACGAGTGCGCAGTGCGTACGTCACCGTGATCGACGCAGGCGCGGTCTCGCAGCCGTCCTCGTTCGTGTCCACGCCGAGCGAGTAGTACCCGCAGCAGTCACACCGGACCGCAGCCGTTTCAGACCGCAGTCACACCAGATCTTCCGAGGAGCCCCGTCCCATGGCCAACGTTCTCAACGCCACCGTCCGCACCGAGTTCGGCAAGGGCGCAGCCCGCCGCACCCGCCGCGACGGTCTCGTCCCCGCCGTCCTGTACGGACACGCCACCGAGCCCAAGCACCTCTCGCTCCCGTCCCGCGAGTTCGCCGCCGTGCTCCGCGCCGACGGCACCAACGCCGTCATCGAGCTCCAGGTCGATGGCGAGAAGCACCTCGCCCTCACCAAGTCGGTCGTGGTCCACCCGATCCGTAACTACATCGAGCACGCCGACCTCCTCGTCATCCGTCGCGGCGAGAAGGTCACCGTCGAGATCAACGTCGTCGTCACCGGCGACGCGGCGCCCGGCGCCCTCGTCACCACCGATGCCAACGTCATCGAGATCGAGGTCGACGCGACCCAGATCCCCGAGCAGTTCGAGGTCTCCGTCGAGGACGCCGAGATCGGCACCCAGATCCTCGCCTCGTCGATCGAGCTGCCGTCCGGCGCGACGCTGATCTCCGATCCCGAGCTCCTCCTCGTCAACGTCGTCGAGGCGCCCAGCGAGGCTGCACTCGAGGCCGAGGGCGCGGGCGATCTCGCCAGCAACGTCGCCGCCGAGGAAGAGGAGGCTGTCGAGGACAGCTCCGCCGCCGACGAGGCCGCAGCAGCAGACGAGAACTGATCCACCGAGCACCACCGCGGCGCGCCTCCCTCACCGGAGGCGCGCCGTTTCTCGTTCCCCCACTCCGCACGACCCCGCACGCCACGAGCTGAAAGCGACTGCCGCACATGACCGATCGCCCTGCTCTCGTCATCGGCCTGGGCAATCCCGGGCCGCAGTACGAGCGCACCCGACACAACGTCGGCGCCGTCGTCGTCGACACCCTGGCGGAGCGGATGCGAGGGTCGTTCTCGTCGCACAAGCGCAGCAACTCCGACGTGCTCCAGGCACGGCTCGGAACTCGCCCGGTCGTGCTGGGGAAGCCGCGGTCGTACATGAACGAGTCCGGGGGCCCGGTCGCCAACCTGGCCCGGTTCTTCTCCGTGGCGCCGGCGGACATCATCGTCGTGCACGACGAACTCGACGTCGATCTGGGTCAGGTGCGGCTCAAGGTCGGCGGCGGGGAGGGCGGGCACAACGGGCTGCGCTCGATCTCGAAGTCGTTGTCCACCAAGGACTACCTCCGTGTCCGGGTCGGGGTGGGGCGGCCGCCCGGCCGGATGGATCCGGCGTCGTACGTGCTCAAGCCCTTCGCCGCGTCCGAGCGCGACGAGGTGGCGGTAGTGCTGGAGGAGGCCGCGGACGCAGTGGAGCTGCTCCTGAAGGGCAGCCTCGAGAACGCGCAGAACCGCATCCACCGACCCTGATGCGCTGAGCTCAGCCGAGGAGCGACGCCGAGTTCGCGCGGCGGAGCTTGCCCGAGGACGTCTTCGGAATGGTGCCGGGACCGAGCACCGCGACCGTGCGAGGACGAACCCCCACTTCCGAGAACACCGCGTGCACGATGTCGTGCTCGATGCGCTTGACCGCATCCGGGTCGGCGATCTCGTTGGTCTCCGCCGCGACCGCGAAGCTCTCCCGCTTCTGCCCCGCGTCGAGACGGATCGCGACGGCATTGCCCGGCCGGACGCCCGCGACGGTGCCCACGGCACGTTCGATGTCGGTCGGATAGATGTTGCGGCCGCCCATGATGATGACGTCCTTGATGCGCCCGCAGACGACGACCAGGCCTTCCTCCGTGAAGTACCCGATGTCTCCGGTGTCGAGCCACCCGTCGTCGTCCTGCGCGGACACCGAGCCCTCCACCGTGATGTATCCGGGCGTCACCGCCGGCCCCCGCACGTGGATGACACCGACGCCGCGACTCGGGAGCACCTGGCCCTCGGCGTCGACGACGCGCCCCTCGAGATTCGGCACCATCCGCCCGAGCGTCGCGAGACGACGGACGTTGCCCCTGGTCGACGGAACGGCGCGGCCCATCACCTCGAGCAGGTCCGCGTCGACCACGTCGAGCACCTGGCCCTGATCACGGACCGGGATCGACACCGCGAGCGTGGTCTCCGCCATCCCGTAGACGGGTGCGAGAGCCGTCGGGGCGAGCCCGAACCGGGCGCCCGCCTCCGCGAGGGCGAGCATCGTGTCGGGATCCACCGGCTCGGCACCGTTCCACGCGTAGCGCAACGACGACAGATCGAGGGCCGTGTCGGCGGACGCCTGCTTCAGCCTGCGCGCGAGCAACGAGTACGCGAAATTGGGGGCGGCGGTGACGGTGCCGCGGTACTTGTCGATCAGCTGGGCCCACAGCAGCGGAGAACGCAGGAAGTCGATCGGCGTGATGCTGACGACCTCGGCACCGACCTGCATCGGCACCGACAGGAACCCGACCATCCCCATGTCGTGGAACAGCGGGAGCCAGCTGACCATCACGTCGTCCTCGAGCGAGTACTCGATCCGATCGATCATCGCGTAGGCGTTGACGTAGAAGTTCTCGTGGGTGATGCGCACGGCCTTGGGAGATCCGGTGGATCCGGACGTGAGCTGCTGCAGCGCGATGTCGGACTCGTCGGTGGGCACGGGATCGGTGTCCTCACCGCCGCGCAGGTCGTCGATCGTCAGCACGGTGATCCCGCGTTCCTCCAGGATGGGCGCCGCGGCGTCGAACGGTGCACCGAGCACCACCGCGGCGGCGTCGATCATCCGGATGACGGTCTCGGTGTCGGCACCCCACACGGCGAGATCGGTGCGCGGCGTCGGCTGATGCAGCATGGTCACGGACGCGCCGCGCATCCACGCCGCCTGGCACGACGGCGCGATGTCCACCGGCTGACCGGCCAGGATGCCGATCGCGTCCCCGCGGGAGACCCCTGCCGCGGCGAGCCCGCCGGCCATCCGGCGCGCGACCGCATGGATGTCGCCCCACGTCTGCCGCAACGGTGCGTCGGGCTCACCGGTGACGAGACCCCGCTCGGTCGTGGCCGCGGTCGCGTACATCTCCTCGGTGAACCTGCTCAACGTCACTCCCTCGTCGGTGGTGCGTGCCGGGTGCGCGCACCACTGTTACATCCGGACGACGGTGACCGCTGTTACGGACGGACGGGCTCGGCGTGTCGGCCGAGTACCCTGGGTACGTTCCGACCAGTGATCCGCACAGCTGCGGTCACCGAAGAAAGGCCTTCGTGAGCACCCCGTCCGTCGACACCGACACCACCACCGCGGTCACCGCCGCCGGCACCACCCCGCCGAAGAACCTCCGGCGCGAGGTGGAGCGTCGTCGCACCTTCGCGGTGATCTCGCATCCCGACGCGGGCAAGTCGACGCTCACCGAGGCCCTGGCTCTGCACGCGCGGAAGATCTCTGAGGCCGGTGCGATCCACGGGAAGTCGGGTCGCCGCTCGACCGTCTCCGACTGGATGGAGATGGAGAAGGCGCGCGGTATCTCCGTCAGTTCGACGGCGCTGCAGTTCGAATACGCCGATCACACCATCAACCTGGTGGACACCCCGGGTCACGCCGACTTCTCGGAGGACACCTACCGCGTGCTGACCGCGGTGGACGCCGCCGTGATGCTGATCGACGCGGCGAAGGGTCTGGAACCGCAGACGCTGAAGCTGTTCCAGGTGTGTCGGCACCGCGGCATCCCGGTCATCACCGTGGTCAACAAGTGGGACCGGCCGGGCCGCTCCCCCCTCGAGCTGCTCGACGAGATCGAGGAGCGCATCGGTCTGACGCCGACCCCGCTGTACTGGCCCGTCGGTATCGCGGGTGACTTCCGCGGACTGCTCGACGTGTCGGAGCACCAGTACATCCACTTCACCCGCACGGCCGGTGGCGCGACCATCGCACCCGAGGAGTTCATGGACTCCGAGGCGGCGCAGTCCCGTGAGGGCGACGACTGGACCACCGCCGTCGAGGAGAGCGAGTTGCTCGTCGAGAGCGGGCAGCGCCACGACGAGGACGAGTTCCTCGCGGGCCGGACGTCTCCGGTGATCTTCGCGTCGGCGATGCTGAACTTCGGCGTACACCAGATCCTCGACACCCTGGTTTCGTTCGCTCCGGCCCCGGGCCCCCGTCCCGACGTGGCCGGTGGTGAGCGCGAGGTCACCGACCCCTTCAGCGCGGTCGTGTTCAAGGTGCAGGCCGGCATGGACACCGCACACCGCGACCGCCTCGCCTTCATGCGCGTGGTCTCCGGAGTCTTCGAGCGCGGCATGGTGGTCACCCATGCCCAGACGGGCAAACCGTTCACGACGAAGTACGCGCTGACGGTGTTCGGCCGCGAGCGCACCACGGTGGAGAACGCCTACCCCGGCGACGTCGTCGGGCTGGTCAACGCCACCGCGCTCGCTCCCGGCCACACGTTGTACGCGGATCGCAAGGTCGAGTTCCCGCCGATCCCGTCCTTCGCTCCCGAGCACTTCGCCGTCCTCCGTGCGGAGAGCGCGAGCAAGTACAAGCAGTTCCGTCGCGCCGTGGATCAGATGGATCAGGAGGGTGTCGTCCAGATCCTCCGCAACGACATCCGCGGAGACGCGTCGCCCGTCCTCGCCGCCGTGGGTCCGATGCAGTTCGAAGTGGTGTCCGCGCGCATGAAGTCGGAGTTCGGCGTCGAGGCGCGCATGGAGCCCCTGGGCTACTCGATCGCTCGACGCACCGACGCGGCGTCCGCCGGGGAGCTCGGTCGCCAGCGCGGCGTCGAGGTGTTCACCCGCACGGACGGCGTGATGTTGGCGCTGGTCAGTGACAAGTGGCGGCTGCAGTACATCCAGAAGGAGCTGCCGGACCTGCTGCTCGAGCCGCTGGTCGCCGCAGCCGACTGATCCTCTGGGACATCTCCACACCACCTCACCCCAAGATTGGTGTCATCTCCAATCCATAGGGTCAAAACTGTTCGCTGTTTCCTTCCCGTGGTACTTTTTTTCTGTTCGAACGTACTTCTGGTTTGTTCTTCGGAAGTACTCGAGTCACGTACCGAGACGATCGAGGAGCAGTCCGAGTAATGAGCGATGGATCAAGTGGGCCCCTTACGGGGATCAAGATCGGCAAGGCACCAGCCCACCGATCCAACGGGACACCTTCGAGCGTCACTCCGAGCAAAAGTGAGGTCGACATGACAACCAGTGATCAGATTTCCGAACACGCGTTGCCTGGCGGCAGCACGTCCACCAACGGATCGTCGAACGGCAGCAGCTTCGCTTCGGGCCGTCACCCGAGCCCCGACCGCCGCACGGCCATGGGCATCGCGTCCATCCGCATCGCGGGACGGCTGACCCAGAACGAGATCACGAGCCGCGACACGCGCCCGATGGATTCCTCCACCGGCCCCGACGAGCTGCTGCAGCTCCTCGGTGAGTACCTCACCTCCGGTGGGCTCGCGAGCCCCGAGCTGCACGTGCGTTCCAACGGCACGACGGTGGTGCTCGATCTGCAGAACCCCGCCAAGGGCTTCCGCTGATCCTCCCCTGACACACGAGAAAGGCCCCCGGCATCGCCGGGGGCCTTTCTCGTGCTGTCGTCATCCGTCCCCGTGACGCACGAAGGCGACCCGAGAAGAATCTCGGGTCGCCTCGTACTACTTCACGACGGACACAGTCGGGGGACGACCGCCGCGAAGAGAGTGTTCGTCCTCATGATCCCTGTGGAGAAGGATCAGGCGGGGGGCATCATGACCGAGTCGACCAGGTAGACGGTCGCGTTGGCGGTCTTGACGCCACCGCAGACCAGGTTCGAGTCGTTGAACTTCAGCGTGTCGCCCTCACCGGTGACGTTGACTGCCTGGCCCTCGACCGAGGTCTGCTCGCCGGCGATGGCGTCGGGAGCGATCTGGCCGGGGATCACGTGGTACGTGAGGATCTTGGTGAGCAGCGCGGAATCGGTCTTCAGCGTCTCGATGGTGGCCGGGTCGATCTTCGCAAACGCGTCGTCGGTCGGGGCGATGACGGTGAACTCGGAGCCGTTCAGCGTGTCGACCAGGTTGACGCCCGGGTTCAGGCCACCGGAGACCGCTGCGGTCAGGGTGGTGAGGATCGGGTTGTTGGAGGCGGCGACGGCGACCGGATCGGCAGCCATTCCGCTCACGGAGCCGGCACCGTCCGGGACCTGCTCGGCGTAGGCGGCGCAGCCCGAGCCGACGAGGTTGGAGGCCGGATCGGCACTCGAGTTCATCGCGGTGGAGGAGGACATGGCCGACGAGGTCATCGACTCCATGCTGCTGCTCGCGGTGGTCTCGGTGGTGCTGCTGCTGTCGTCGGACGAACATGCGGACAGTCCGAGGAGTGCAACTGCTGCGAAGCCGACTGCTACTGCACTCTTGCTCTTGGTGACGCTCATGGCGAGAACCCTTCTTGTACGGATCTGATAGCCGCTCACCGCCGGTGATGATCACCGGCCGCTGTCGGTTGTGTCATCCACCATTCGGATCCGGGTCCCATGGGGGATTGGTGACGGTTGTGAGAAAAATTCCCCACCAGTCACTTCGGGGTCCGACCAGGGATCACTCCCTGGGATCGGTACGCCCCGGCCCCAATTCGGCGGGCAGATCGGTCGGAAGGCAGGTTTCCTGTGTGGCCGTGAACCATCCGGTGTAGCGGAACAGCCGCCCGAGCGTGCGGCCACGCACCTCGATGTCGATGCGGTGGCGCTGCTGCTCCTCGTCCCACCACTCGCGGCCGATGGTCTCCGCCGACAGGAGACCCGGCGGCTTGATCGACCCACGCGGAGCGAGGAACCGGGGCAGACCGCTGTCGAGCCGCAGGCCACCGTCGGCGTCCGCGGAGCATTGGGTGTGCACCACCATGTCGGGGCCGGCACCGATGTAGTCGAGTGCGCCGCGCGATCCCACGACCATCACCGAGTCGAGTGCCACCTCGTGGCCGGGGAACTGGAACCGCCGGACGAACGCCAGCGTGGACCTGCCCAGCTCGTCCGTGTACGCGTAGTTGGCAATGGTGAAGGGGATGTTCTCGCCCGAGTCGGAGGGGACCATCCGCCGCTTGCCACCGAGCCACAGGGCCGGCGGCGGCAGCAGCGGAGAGTGCGTGATGGTCTCCATGACACCGGTGCCGAACTGCGCCACATGATCGTCCGCACCGAAACCGAAGCGCCACTGCACCTTCGGGTGAAGCTTCTCGAACTCCGAGCCCATGACCTCGGACACGACGGATGTCATCGTCACTCCTCGCGCAGAACGCGGTCGCCGATCGACCGCCTGAACGCGAGGGTAGACCGTGTCAGCCCAGTTCCTCGGCCAGCTCCATCCAGCGCTCTTCGACGGAGTCCTTCTCCGCGACGACGGTGAGCAACTCGGCGTTCAGCGACTGCAACGTCGCCGGGTCCGTCGCCGCCTCGGCCAGCGAGACGTGCAGTGCGCGCACCCGATCGTCGAGCTTGACCAGGGAGCGCTCGAGCTTCGAGAGTTCCTTGCGAGCGGCGCGCTCGTCGGCACCGCCCTTGGCCGCGGCCGGCTTCGCTCCCCCGCCCGACGTCATTCCCGGAGCCGCGTCGTCGGCTGCGGCGATTCGCGCGCGACGCCGCAGGTACTCCTCGATGCCACCCGGCAGGTTGGTGAGCTTGCCGTCGCCGAACAGAGCCCACGTCGAGTCGCAGACGCGCTCGATGAGGTACCGGTCGTGACTGATGACGATCATGGTGCCGGCCCAGCCGTCGAGCAGATCCTCGAGCTGCTGCAGCGTGTCGATGTCGAGGTCGTTGGTCGGCTCGTCGAGGAGCAGGACGTTCGGCTCGGACATCAGCACGCGTGTCAGCTGCAGTCGACGGCGCTCGCCACCGGACAGGTCACCGACGGGCGTGCGCTGCCGTGCAGGCGTGAAGCCCAGCCGCTCGGCGAGCTGTCCGGCAGAGATCTCCCTGTCGCCCAACTGGATTCGTTCCGCGACGTCCTGGACCGCCTCGAGCACGCGCATCCCGACGGGCAGGTCGTCGAGCTCCTGGCGGAGCCAGCCGATGCGCACCGTCTTGCCCTCGATGCGGCGGCCCTTCGCGGGTTCGAGCTCGCCGGCGATGGTGCGGAGCAACGTCGTCTTGCCGGAGCCGTTGACGCCGACGAGACCGATGCGCTCCCCCGGCGCGAGGCGCCACGTGAAGTCCTCCACCAGTACGCGGCCGTCCGGGGTCGCCAGCGTGGCGTCCTCGAGCTCGATGACGATGCGGCCCAGCCGGGTCTGCGCGAACTTCGACAACGCGACCGAGTCGCGCGGCGGCGGCACGTCCGAGATGAGGGCCTCGGCGGCCTCGATGCGGTAGCGCGGCTTCGAGGTACGAGCGGGCGGGCCGCGGCGCAGCCAGGCCAGCTCCTTGCGGGCGAGGTTGCGGCGACGATCCTCCGCGGCATCTGCCTGGCGAGAGCGCTCCGCGCGAGCGAAGATCCAGTCGGCGTAGCCGCCCTCGTACGTCTCGACCTGACCGTTCACCACTTCCCAGGTGCGGGTGGCGACGGTATCGAGGAACCACCGATCGTGGGTGACGACGACCAGTGCGGACCGCCGGTTCACCAGATGCTCCGCGAGCCACTGGACGCCCTCGACGTCGAGATGGTTGGTCGGCTCGTCGAGCACGAGCAGGTCGAGGTCCTGCACCAGTGCGGCGGCGAGCGCCGTGCGTCGGCGCTCACCGCCCGACAACTGCTCGACCGGTGCGTCGAGCCCGAGACCGGTGATGCCGATGCCGTCCAGAACGCTGCGGATCCGGGCGTCACCGGCCCACTCGTGCTCGGCGACACCGAGCGGCGCGAGGACGATGTCCCCGATGGTGGACCCGGGCGGCAGGACACCACGCTGCGTCACGACGGCCATCCGGAGTCCTCCCACGCGACTCACCCGGCCCGAGTCGGGCTGCTCGACGCCCGCGAGCACCTCGAGCATGGTGGTCTTGCCGTTGCCGTTCAGGCCCACGACGCCGATGCGCTCGTTCTCCTGGACACCGAGCGAGACGCCGTCGAGGAGCGGCTTCACGCCGAAGGATTTGGAGACCTGCTCCAGGTTGATCAGGTTGGCCATCAGTGTTGTCCCCGGTTCGTGTCGTTCTGGTCGCGTTCGGTGCGCACTCGCGCTCCGCTCACCGGTCCACGTGCCACGCGTACCGTGCGGCAGACGCCGGCGCCGGACAGTTCCGCGCCGACCTCGACCGCATGGTCGGCGGAGGCGCAGAGGAAGGCGCAGGTGGGGCCGGACCCGGAGACGATGCCGGCGATGGCACCCGCCTCGGTGCCGGCGCGCAGGGTGCGGCGAAGGCCTGGTTCGAGGGACAGCGCCGCGGCCTGGAGGTCGTTGCCCAGGAGCGGCCCGACCCGCGCCGGATCGCCCGACGCCAGGGCCTGCATCAGCTCGTCGGGTGCGCCGAGGCGCGGCGGCGCTCCCCGTTCGCGCAGCCGGTCGAGTTCGCGGTAGACCGCGGGAGTCGAGAGACCGCCCTTCGCGAGAGCGAGCACCCAGTGGAAGGAGTTGCGTGAGAGCACCGGCAGCAGCTTCTCGCCGCGACCCGTGCCGACGGCCGTGCCACCGGCGACGGAGAACGGGACGTCGCTACCGAGCTGCGCCGCGAAGTCCATGATCTTCTCGCGGGACAGGCCGAGGTTCCAGAGCGCGTCCAGCGCGACGACGGTCGCGGCCGCGTCGGCGCTGCCCCCGGCCATGCCCCCCGCGACGGGAATGCCCTTGTCGATGCTGATGGCGACGGCCGGCCGACGACCGGCATGGGCGGCGACGAGTTCGGCCGCCTTCCACGCCAGGTTGGTGTGGTCGGTGGGAACGATGCCCGCATCGTCCCCGTACACGCTGACGGACAGTGTCTCCGCGGCCACGACGGAGACGTCGTCGACGAGGGAGAGCGCGTGGAAGACGGTGGTGAGTTCGTGGTAGCCGTCGGGGCGCAGGTCACCCACGGCAAGGTGCAGATTGACCTTGGCGGGAGCGCGGACCGAGACCGGCCGCGGAACGACTGTGAGCACGTCTCATCACTGTAGTCGGCGTGCGCCCGAGTACCGAACCGGATCGAGGACCCGAACTGTCCGCTGTCGGGTGCATCATGTCGACATGCGCGAGACGTCCGCCCGACTGCTGGCTCTGCTGTCGTTGCTGCAGACCCGGCGCGACTGGTCCGGGGCCGATCTGGCCGAACGGCTGCAGATCACCCCGCGCACCGTGCGCCGTGACGTCGACCGGCTGCGGTCGCTGGGCTATCCGGTGGACGGAACGGTCGGCGTCGGCGGCGGGTATCGGCTGGGTGCCGGCGCGGAGATGCCACCCCTGCTGCTGACGGACGACGAGGTGATCGCCGTGGCGCTCGGGCTGCAGAGCGGCGCGTCCGCGTCCGTCACCGGCACCGCGGAGTCGTCGATCGGGGCCCTCACCAAGCTGCGGCAGGTGATGCCGTCACGGTTGCGTCACCGACTCGACGCACTGCAGATCGACGTCGTGCAGTCACGTCCGGTGCAGTCGAGCGTCGACGCGTCGGTACTGACGGCACTGGCGACCGTGTGTCAGAACCACGAACGCCTGCGGTTCGACTACCGCACCCACGGCGGGGACACCATGCGGCGTGAGGTGGAGCCGTACCGGCTCGTGCGGTCGGGGTTGCGGTGGTACCTCGTGGGCTGGGACCTCGCCCGTGAGGACTGGCGGTCGTTCCGCGTCGACCGCCTCGATCCGAAGGTGCCGACGGGGCCTCGCTTCACTCCTCGGGCCCTGCCCGAGGGCGGCGCCGCGGAGTTCGTGTCGAGGGGCATCGATCAGGCGTTCTCGGCCGCCCGCGGACGGGTCGTGCTGCACGTGCCGTTCGAACGGGTCGAGGACCGCGTCGATCCGCAGTGGGGCACCCTCGCCCGGCTCGACGACGAGCGGTGCGAGGTCTCGATCACCGCGGACACCTACCCGTCGATGGCGCGGTGGCTCGCCGCCTTCGACGTGGACTTCACGGTGTGCGGCCCACAGGAGTTGATCGACGCCTGCGAGGTCGAGTCACGGCGACTCGACCGTGTCGCCGCCCGATACGCCCGTGCCCGCGACGAGCACCGCCCGTGTCAGGACTCGTGACCACCGGTAGTCTGCGCCAGTCGGACGAACGCGGCGGCGTCGAGCGTCTCCCCGCGCGCCGACGGGTCGATCCCGGCCTCGACGAGCCGCGTCTCCGCCATGGCCGCCGATCCGGCCCACCCCGCCAGAGCCGCACGTAACGTCTTGCGCCGCTGCGCGAATGCCGCGTCCACGACGGCGAAAAGAGTGCGGCGGAACGTCTCGTCCATCGGCCACTGCGGATTCTCGTGCCGATCGACGCGCACCAGACCCGACTCCACCTGCGGCACCGGCCAGAACACCGAACGGCCCACGGCGCCCGCGCGGCGGACGTCGCCGAAGTACGCGGCCTTCACACTCGGCACCCCGTAGGTCTTGCTGCCGGGAGGAGCCGCCAGCCGGTCCGCCACCTCCGACTGCACCATCACCAGCGCGGTGCGCAGGGTGGGGATCAGGGCGAGCAGGTGCAGCAGCACCGGCACCGCCACGTTGTACGGGAGGTTGGCGACCAGTGCTGTCGGCGCGCCGGGAATCTCGTCGCGACGCACGCGCAGAGCGTCGGCACCGACCACCGCCAACCGGTCGACTCGCGACTCGGCGCGCTCGGCGACGGTCTGCGGAAGACGCTGCGCCAGAACGGGGTCGATCTCGACGGCGACCACGTCGTGCACGACGTCGAGCAACGCCAGGGTCAGCGATCCGAGTCCCGGCCCCACCTCGAGCACCGTGTCGTCCGGACCGACTCCGGCCGCGGTCACGATGCGTCGCACCGTGTTCGCGTCGTGGACGAAGTTCTGGCCGAGGGTCTTGGTGGGCCGGACGCCCAGCTCGGCCGCGAGGGTGCGCACCTCCGCGGGCCCCAGCAGGCGGACGCGTGCCGGGCCGGCTGCGGAATCGGACGCCGGCGAATCGGACGTCGGCGGGGAGACGGGAGGTTCGGACACGGGTGGAGCGTATGTCAGCGCAGCCCGAGCCTGCTGGTGCAGGAGGGCCAGGCGCCCCAGCCCTGGGTGCGCTGGGTCTGCGACGCGATCGCGATCTGCTCCTCGCGGGTGGCCAGGTCGGCGCGCGCCGCGTACTTGAGCCCGCCCTGCCGCTCCCAGGTGTTCTGGTCGAACTGCACGCCGCCGAAGAAGCCGTTGCCCGTGTTGATGGCCCAGTTCCCGGTGGCCTCGCACTGCGCGAGGGCGTCCCAGACGGCGCCGTTCTCGACCGGCGGCACCTCGGTGCCGGGCTTGGCACCGACGCGCACGGTCTTGGCGACCGGCGGTGTCGTGACGTCGGCCTTCACGAGCGTGCGGGAGACCTCGACACCGTTGACCTTGTTCACCGAGTAGGTCGCGTTCTGCTCGCCCGGAGCGCCGGCGGACTCCTCGATCGTCTTGCTCATGTTCATCGTCGGATCCTCGATGCGCTGATCCGGCGCGACGACGGGTTCGGTGACGCTGACGGTCTCCGTCCGATCGCGGGTCACCGTGACCACGGCGCCCTCGACGAGCGGCTCGTCCGCCGCGGGGGCGACCGTGTCGTTCTGTTCGAGAGGCGCACCGGCCGCGGCGAGGAACTCGCCGACGGTGGGTGCGGCGAGCCGCATCGGTGCGGGCGACGCGGCCCCGTCGGCGAGGGTCACGGACTTCGGCAGCACGACGTTGACGGAAGCACCGTCGAGCGGCAGCGGGTCGGACTCCGACTCGTCGATGTGGACGTCGGGAGCGATGCCCAACTGATCCTTGGCCTCGGCGACGGTGGAGGCGGTGGTCCACACCGTCGTCGGCGCACCGTCCACGGTGAGAGTCACCTCGCGGGCCCGCTTGAGTGTGACGGTCTCTCCGTCGGCGAGGGTCGCGTCCGCGGCGGGCGCGACCTCGTCCCGCTCGGTGGGCTGATATCCGGCGGCCTCGAGGGCGCTGCGGACGTCGGTGGTCATCGTGGAGAGCTGGACCTGCTGCCCGTCGACGTCGATCGTGACGGTCTTGTGGCGGGCCACGGCGACGCTCGCTCCCACGACGAGTGTGGCGAGAAGCGCGGCCACCACGACGTACAGCAGGCGGGACCGGGCGGAGTTGAGTCTGGCGACGTGCGACATCGTCACCGCGCTCCCGCCCCGGTGGACACGACTGGTCGAACGGACATCACGGACGAACAACGCAACTTCGATTTCCTTGCCGGGTCGAGACGATCACGAGGCCGAGAGGCTCGCATCGGGGTCATACGATCACGATACGGTAACGAGCGGGCACAGGTTCGGCAACTTCGCGGCCCCGAGCAGGCCGTCGACCGTTCCTACCTTCCGGTAAGGGTCGTCACGAGCCCCCCGGCCGATAGGGTCCGAGCCGACTGTTCACCTGCACCAGAACGGAAGGCTCTTCGTGAATCCGACCTCCCCACCGCGATCCGAACGCGGACGGTGGCACCGACTGCGCCGCCTCCCGGCGATCACCGCCGTCGTGGCACTCGTCGCGTTGGTGCTCGCACCCGCAGCGCAGGCCCAGCCGGCGCCCCCGAGCCCGGTGGAGGGTCGCACGTTCGCCATCGCCACCGACGTGACCTTCGCACCGTTCGAGTTCCAGAACTCCGACGGTCAGTTCGTCGGCATCGACATGGACCTGATCCGAGCGATCGCGGAGGACCAGGGTTTCCAGGTCGACATCCGGCCCCTCGGGTTCGACGCGGCGTTGCAGGCAGTGCAGGCGAACCAGGCCGACGGCGTCATCGCCGGCATGACGATCACGCCGGCACGCGAGGCGGTGTTCGACTTCTCCGAGCCCTACTTCGAGTCCGGCGTGCAGATGGCCGTGCTCGAGAACTCGTCGATCACCTCGTACGACGATCTCTCCGGGCAGCAGGTCGCGGTCAAGAACGGCACCGAGGGCGCCGACTTCGCGGAGAGCATCAAAGCGCAGTACGGCTTCACGACGCGGTACTTCGCCGACTCCGCGAGCATGTACGACGAGGTGCGCACCGGGAACTCGGTCGCCGTGTTCGACGACTACCCGGTGCTGCAGTACGGCATCACCCAGGGGAACGGTCTGAAGACGGTCACGGAGAAGGAGTCGCCGAGCAACTACGGCTTCGCCGTGAACAAGGGCGCGAACCCCGAGCTGCTCGCCGCGTTCGACACCGGACTGGCCAACCTGCGGTCGTCCGGCCAGTACGACGAGATCCTCGGTACCTACATCGGCGCCGCGGCGGACGAGACGGACAACTCGATCCCCGGACTGATCAAGAGCGAGTACAAGGAACTGCTGAAGGGCCTCTGGCTCACCATCGTCCTGACGGTCATCTCCATCGTGCTGGCCCTGATCCTCGGCGCCGTCTTCGGACTCTTCCGGGTGTCGACGAAGGCGTGGCTGCGCGGGATCGGCGCCACCTATGTGGCCATCTTCCGCGGCACGCCACTGCTGGTGCAGGCCTTCTTCATCTACTTCGGCATTCCCGCCGCGCTCAGCTTCCAGATGTCGGCGTTCACCGCCGGCATCATCACGCTGTCGCTCAACGCCGGTGCGTACATGGCGGAGATCGTCCGCGGCGGCATCCTGTCGGTGGACAAGGGCCAGATGGAGGCCTCGCGCAGTCTCGGTATCAGCTACCTGACGTCCATGCGCAAGGTCGTGATGCCACAGGCGATCCGGACGATGATCCCGTCGTACATCAATCAGTTCGTCATCACGCTGAAGGACACCTCGATCCTGTCGGTGATCGGCCTCGCCGAACTCACCCAGTCGGGGCGGATCATCATCGCCCGCAACTTCCAGTCGTTCAACATGTGGCTGATCATCGGCGTCATGTACTTCGTCATCATCATGGCGTTGACGATGCTGTCGAACCGTCTCGAGAAGAGGATCAACAAGTGAGCACCGAGACCACCGCGCCCGACGCCGCTGCGGCCGAGGTCAAGATCCGCGCCATCGGACTGAAGAAGTCGTTCGGCGATCTCGAGGTGCTCAAGGGCCTCGACGTCGACGTCCACTCGGGCGAGGTGGTGTGTGTCATCGGCCCGTCCGGTTCCGGCAAGAGCACCTTCCTCCGGTGCCTCAACAAGCTCGAGGACATCACGGGCGGCACGGTCGTGGTCGACGGTTTCGACCTGACCGATCCGAAGGTGAACCTCGACTCCGTGCGCCAGCACATCGGCATGGTGTTCCAGCACTTCAACCTCTTCCCCCACATGAGCGTCATCGAGAACGTGATGCTCGCGCCCGTGGAGACGAAGAAGTCGGACAAGTCGAAGGCGCGCGAGAACGCCGTTCGTCTGCTGGCCCAGGTGGGCCTCGCCGACAAGGAGAACGCGAAGCCGGCGCAGTTGTCCGGTGGGCAGAAGCAGCGCGTCGCCATCGCACGTGCACTGGCGATGGACCCGGACATCATGCTGTTCGACGAGGCCACGAGTGCGCTGGACCCCGAGATGGTCGGCGAGGTCCTGCAGGTCCTCCGCGATCTGGCGAAGGGCGGCATGACGATGGTCGTCGTCACGCACGAGATGGGCTTCGCCCGCGAGGTGTCCGACCGTGTGATCTTCATGGCGGAGGGGTACATCGTCGAGGAGGGTTCGCCGGACGACCTGTTCGGCAACCCGCAGCACGAGCGAACGAAGGACTTCCTCGACAAGGTTCTGTGAGACGCGGGCCCCGCACCGAGAAGCCGCTACACCGACGAGAGGCACGACAGTGAGCGACGACCAAGAGATCATGCAGAAGATCACGGCGAAGATCGACGCTCGGTTGGGTGCGCAGACGAACGGTCTGCAGAACGAGGTGCCGCCCGGAGCGAGCACGCAGGACGACGACGAGGACGGTGAGCGCGGTCCCCTGGGCCGCGACTACCACCTCGCGGGCAAGTACGCGCAGGCTCTGGCCATCAACGAGCCCAGCGTGATCGACCGTGCCGAGTTCGATCGACTGGTGGAGACGTACGGAGACGACGACTGATCCGACGCCGCGACCCGATCGTGACCTGAGCATCGGTAACGATCGGGTGGTGGTCGCCGACACACCCTTCGACCGCCGAGCAGGACGCTCGGTACGGACACCCTGGAGGCCCGGTGACCACTCTCCCGCGTTCGATGGCCGTTCTCGCCGTGGCGGCCTGCGCCGCCGCCGCAGTGTCGTGCGGTTCCGCCGGTACGACCGGGACGGCGCTCCCTGCCGACGACCCGGCACCCTCGTCGTCCGCTCCGGCCCCCGCACCGGCACCCGCGCCGGAGACGAGGGTGGAGACGCAGACCGAGACGGTCACCGTGCCCGCACCCGCACCGGCGCTGCCGGCGCAGGTGGTGCCGTGCGTCGATCCGAGTTCGCTGAACGTGCGCACCGCCGTCGCGAACCTGGGCACCGACTCGCAGGGCGGGGCCTTCGTGATCGACGATCACACGCCCGGCACCAGCGCGGACGGATGTCCGACGCTCGAATGGGCGCGGGCGACGGGGACCGGCATCCGGAACGGCACCGTGCAGTCGCACGTCCTGTTCTTCACCAACTCGGGTGACTACCTCGGGACCGCGACGTCGGACGCGTACAGCTACACCTCGGTGGTCGGTGCGACCGACAGCACGGTCACGGTGCGCTACCGGTGGCTGAACCCCGACGACGCGTTCTGCTGCCCGTCGAACACCTCGTTCGTCGAGTTCGACATCACCGGGAACACCATCACCCCGTACGGCGAGTTCCCGCCCCAGAACTAGAGCCGGTAGACCCGCTCCGCCGTGGCGGTCGCCGACGCCGCGACGTCATCAGCAGTTCGGCCGGTCGCCTCGGCCAGCGCACGGGCCGTGTAGGGCAGGCAATACGGCTCGTTCGGAGCACCGCGGAACGGGTGCGGTGTCAGGAACGGCGCGTCGGTCTCGAGCAGGTACTGTCCGTCCGGCACCACCTGGGCCGCTTCCCGCAACTCGTGCGAATTCTTGAAGCTCACCGTCCCGGAGAAGCTGAGCACGTAGCCGGCGTCGACGCACACCTGCGCCATCTCGGGACCGGACGAGAAGCAGTGGAAGATCACCGTCTCCGGCGCGCCCTCGTCGAGGAGCACCGCGAGAACGTCGTGGTCCGCGTCGCGGTTGTGGATCATCAACGGCTTCCCGACGCGCTTGGCCAGGTCGATGTGCCACCGGAACCCGTCGACCTGCTCCTCGACCGAGGCGCAGCCGTCGAGCTTCCCCGGCCAGTAGTAGTCGAGCCCCGTCTCCCCCACGGCGACGGTGCGGGGATCTCGCGCGAGGCGTTCGATCTCCGCGCGGACCTCGTAGGTGAGCACGTTCGCGCGCGTCGGATGGATCGCGGTGGCGGCGTACACGCGGGAATCCCAGTGTGCGGCGGCGACGGCGAAGCGAGCAGCGTCCAGGTCGTCCGCGACGGTGACGACGCGTCCGACGCCCACCGATGCGGAACGATCGAGGATCGCCGCGACCGACGCTGCATCGGTGGCCCCGCACGCGTCGAGGTGCGTGTGCGCGTCCACGAGCGGTGCGAGCGGAGTGGGCAAGTCGGGGGCGGGACGGTCTCTCGGCACGAAAGATAGAGTAGGCGCACCATGACTGAGACCGGTTCGACCAAGCCTGCGTTCTACATCACGACCGCTATCGCCTACCCGAACGGTGATCCCCACATCGGCCACGCGTACGAGTACATCTCCACCGACGTCCTCGCTCGGTTCAAGCGGCTCGACGGGTTCGACGTGCGGTTCCTGACGGGAACGGACGAGCATGGTCTGAAGATGGCGCAGACGGCGTCGAAGGAGGGCATCTCCACCGCGGATCTCGCGCGTCGGAACTCGGACGCGTTCCAGGCCATGCAGGAGTCGCTGAAGATCACGTTCGACCGGTTCATCCGCACCACGGACGCCGACCACCTCGAGGCCAGCCGCGACCTGTGGCAGAAGATGACCGACAACGGCGACATCTACCTCGACTCGTACAGCGGGTGGTACTCGGTGCGGGACGAGGCGTACTACGCCGAGGGCGAGACCACGCTGCAGGACGACGGTTCCCGCATCGCGACCGAGTCGGGCACCCCGGTGGAGTGGACGGAGGAGTCGACGTACTTCTTCCGGCTGTCCGCGTACCAGGACAAGCTGCTCGCGCTGTACGAGGAGCGTCCCGAGTTCATTCTCCCGGCGGGTCGCCGCAACGAGGTGGCGAGCTTCGTGAAGTCCGGTCTCAAGGACCTGTCGATCTCACGGTCCACCTTCGACTGGGGTGTCCAGGTTCCCGGCGATCCCGACCACGTCATGTACGTGTGGGTCGACGCGTTGACGAACTACCTCACCGGCGTCGGCTACCCCGACACCGACAGCGAGTCGTTCCGGAAGTTCTGGCCGGCCGACGTCCACATGATCGGCAAGGACATCGTGCGATTCCACGCCGTGTTCTGGCCGGCGTTCCTGATGTCGGCAGGTGTCGAATTGCCGAAACGCGTGTTCGCGCACGGCTTCCTGACCAACAAGGGCGAGAAGATGTCCAAGTCGGTGGGCAACGTCGTCAGCCCGGCGGCCTTGATCGAGGAGTACGGCCTGGACTCGTTGCGCTTCTTCCTCCTGCGCGAGGTGTCGTTCGGACAGGACGGCAGCTACAGCCACGAGGCGATCGTCACCAGGATCAACGCCGACCTGGCCAACGAACTGGGGAACCTGGCTCAGCGGTCCCTGTCCATGGTGGCCAAGAACTGCGATGCGCAGGTGCCGACACCCGGCGAGTTCACCGCCGACGACGAGGCGATGCTCGCTCGCGTCGATGCCCTTCACGCCGTGGTGCGCGGCCACATGGACGCCGTCGAGATGCACCTGGCGCTCGACGCGATCTGGTCGGTACTCGCGGAGACCAACCGCTACTTCTCGTCGCAGGAACCGTGGGTTCTGCGCAAGACGGGTCCGGCCCGCATGGCGACGGTGCTGTACGTGACCCTCGAGGTGCTCCGCGTGACCGTCCTGCTGACCCAGCCGTTCATGCCCGACAGCACAGCGAAGCTGCTCGATCTGCTCGGGGTGACGGAACGCGAGTTCGACTCGCTGACAACGCGTCTCACGCCCGGCATCGCGCTGCCCAAGCCTACCGGCGTCTTCCCCCGCTACGTCGAACCGGAGGAGTGAGCGGACCGATCGGCGACCGTCGTACCGACCACGGCGAGCAGGATCACGGCCGTCACGGCCCCACTGACGACGGCCGACCCGGGTACCGCCGTGGCCGCGAGCACGGCGACACCGCCGACCGGCGTCACGACGTTCACCAGCCGTGACGACCGGCGGCGCATCGCCACCATCCAGAACCCCAGCACGAAGACCGCGACCGGAATCGTGATCGCGGCGGAGGACCGACGGTCCGACAGCACTCCGTCACCCTCGATGTGCGCGACAGCCACCTCGATACCCGCGGACACCGCGCCCGCGGCCGCGAACACGAAGTAATGCGTGTAGCCGAAGCTCAGCGAGCGGCCGAGTCTCGCTCCGACCGAATCCTCCTGCGACACCGAGAAGTACAGCCACCACATGCCGGCGACGACGACGAGCGTGGCCATCGCGAGGCCGACGAGTTCGACCGTGTGATCGTGTTCGTTGATGCCGCCGACAATGGCCGTCGCCGAGGCCAGCAACGACTCACCGAGCAGGATGAGGGTGAAGAGACCGTAGCGCTCGGCGATGTGCTCGCCGTGCAGCGGCGTCCGTCCCGCGCGCTCCGCCAGCACCGGGACGGCGAGCTCCGCGGCCACCAGCGCGACGAACCCGAGCACCGCGACGCTGTCGGGAAGCGCGAGTCGGGCGACCCACAACACCTGCACGACGGTGATGCCCACCGCGTATCGCATCGCAGTACCGCGGAACTCGCTGTTGCGCAGCCCCGCCCGTATCCACTGACTCACCATCGCCAGTCGCATCACGACATAGCCGATGGTCACCAGCGTGAAGTCGTAGTCGATCATCGCGTCGGAAACACCGCTGGCCAGGATCAGTACGCCGGCCATCTGCACGATGGTGGTCACGCGGTACAGCCAGTCGTCGGTGTCGAACGACGTGGCGAACCACGTGAAGTTCATCCACGCCCACCAGATGGCGAAGAACACCATCGCGTAGGCACCGATGCCCGACGCGATGTGGTCCTCCTCCAGAAGATGGGCGAGTTCCACGGAGGCGAACGACACCGCAACGACGAAGACAAGATCGAAGAACAGTTCCAGCGAACTCGCCGCTCGATGTTCCTCGTTCGGGTCCCGCGGAACCATGGGCCGCAGAGCGAGACTCACCCGTCGGCCAACTTCTCGAGCTCCTCGAGTGCGGTGTCGAGATGCGTGAGCATCCGCTGCAGGGACGGCACGCTCCGTCGATCTCCGACCAGTCCGAAATTCACGTTGTCGGCATTGGTGGCCAGGGTGATGTTGAGCGCCTGACCGTCGAGCACGATCGACGCCGGGTACACCCCGTCCAGTCGCGCACCGTTCCAGTACATCTCGGACTTCGGGCCGGGCACGTTGGAGATGATCACGTTGAACGGGGGCGGGGTGTTGCGGACGAATCCCGGTACGGGAGTGAGCAACAGAGGGGCCATCACGGCGGCACCGTAGCTCAGCGCCTGCAGCGGAGACAGGGTGCGCATCATCGCCTTCGACTCGTTCATCGACGAGACGACGGCGGCGAGACGGCGTTCCGGATCGGGTTGATCGGTACCGAGGTTGCAGAGCACCGTGGTGACGGCGTTACCGCCGTCCGCGTCCGCGCCGGCCTCCCGCATGGATACCGGCACCATCGCGATCAGCGGCTGGTCGGGCAGTGCGTTGCGGTCGATGAGATAGGACCGCAGCGCCCCGGAGCACATCGTCAGCACCACGTCGTTCAACGTGACCCCCAGCGCTGCCGCGATGTCCTTCATCCGCGACTTGGACCACTGCTGCGAGGCGAAGCGGCGTGCCCCGCCGATCGGCACGTTGAGCATCGTCCGCGGCGCGGTCAGAGGCAACACCATCTCGTTGCCGCGCAGCTTGTTCAGACCGATCCGGGCCGCGGCGGGTCCGACCCCGGCGAGCTCACCGGCCGCCTTGACGCCCGTGGACAGCAGCGACAGGACGCCACCGTCGTCGACCTTCGCGACCTCGGTGCTCTTCTTCTTCGGCCGCTCGAACAGCGCCGGGTCCCAGATCGGGCCGCAGTCACGGGCCTCGGGATCGGTGGTCAGGGTGCGCTCGAACAACTTGAGCGCCGAGACACCGTCGACCAGCGAGTGGTGGATCTTGCTGTAGAGCGCGACGCGGCCGTCGGCCAGGCCCTCGATGATGTGCAGCTCCCACATCGGGCGATGCCGATCGAGCGGCGCACTGTGCTCGGCGGAGATGTAGCGCAGCAGCTCGCGGATGCGGCCCGGCCGCGGCAGCATGATGCGCCGGACGTGATGCTCGAAGTCGAGCTCCTCGTCGTAGATCCAGCGCACGGTGCCCATGAAGTTCACCGGCGGCGCCGGCCGCTTGCGGAACAGTTTGTAGACGTCGGTGGCGGCCTGGAACGTCTCGTAGAGCTGCATCCCGAAGTCGTCGCCGGCGTCCTCCGGGGGCACGAACAGCTGCAGTCCCCCGACGTGCATGGGGTGCTCGCGCGTCTCGGCCAGTAGGAACATCGACTCTGTGACCGGCATGAAGGGCATGGGGGCGGACCTCTCTCGAACTGCGGAACCGCGTGGTCACGGTGCGGCTCACCTGCAGGTTCACTGTGCTACCCGGAAGTAACGAACCCACAACTATTGCGACAACGTGGGGTCACGGTGTGACCCCGGCAACAACTATTCCTCGAGAAGTGTTTCGTTTCGGCCCTATCGTGCGATTCCCAGTACGAGCAAGGAAGTGGAGGGCCACCCATGAGCATCGCCTCGGCCGAGATGACCGCACCGTCGTCGCTGACACGCACGTCCGCCAGTCGCCGGGTGCGACGCGCCCTCGGCGTCGGCACAGCCGTGGACCGCCAGGAGTTCGAGGGCGGCAGCATGCAGTCCAAGCTTCTCGCCGCGTACCTGCGCCGCACGGTCCGTCCCTTCCTGGGCGTGTGGGCCCGGACCCACAGCCTGCCGTGGCCCATGTCGATGGTCGACCAGGCCGGCCGACTCCTCCCACCCGTGGGTGACACCACCGTCGCGCCCGTGCGGCTCGACGAGTGCCGGGCCGAGTGGGTCCGCACGGACAGCCCGCGTCGTGTCGGTGCCGACGGCAGGTCCGAGCGACCGACCCGCCGCGCGGACCGCGATCGCGTGATCCTGTATCTCCACGGCGGCGCGTTCGTGGTGTGCGGCCTCAACAGCCACCGCCGGCTCGTCTCGCGCATCGCCCAGTCCACCGGTGCCGACGTGCTGTCGGTCGACTACCGGATGATGCCGCGCAACCCCATCTCGCACGCGGTGGAGGACGGGGTCGACGGCTTCCGCTACCTGCTCGACGCGGGGTACCTGCCCGAACAGATCTTCATCGCCGGTGACTCCGCCGGCGGTTACCTGGCCTTCATGGTGGCGCTCGCCCTGCAGAGCCAGGGTCTGCCGCCCGCGGGCGGCATCATCGCCCTGTCTCCGCTCACCGATCTCGATCCGACGCGGAAGATGTTGCATCCCAACGCGTCCCTGTGCTCGGTCTTCCCCAAGGGCGCCGTGCCGGCGCTCACCGAGCTGGCGGACGAGGTCGAGGCCCGCATCGTCGTGGACGGCAAGCGTGGTCCCCGCGTCTGTCCCGTCGACGCGGACCTGTCCGCCCTCCCGCCGGTCCTGATCCAGGTCGGATCCACCGAGATGGTCTACGCCGACTCGGAACTGATGGCGGAGCGCCTGGCGGACGCCGGAATCGAGTGCCGTCTCCAGGTGTGGCAGGACCAGGTGCACGTGTTCCACGCCGCGGACTTCGTTCCCGAGTCGGCGCGGGCGATCTCGGAGATCGCCGTCTTCGTCGACGAGCAGGTCCGCCGCGGCACAGTTCCCCTGGCCGGCACCGGGACATGATCACGACACCGACCCAAACCGCCCTGTAGGTGTGGACGGTCGGTTACATTCACGCCATGGCTGTCAGCGGAAACAGAGAAGTCGAGATCGAGGCACCACCGGCCGACGTGCTCGCGGTCATCGCGGACCTCGAGGGCTTGCCGGCATGGTCGTCGATCCACAAGAAGGTCTCGGTGCGCGAGCGCGACGATCAGGGTCGTCCCGTCCTCGCCGAGATGACCGTCGCCGTCATGGGATTCACCGACGAGCAGGTGCTGCGCTTCACGTGGTCCGACATGTCGGTGGCGTGGGACGTCGTCGAGAGCACCCAGCAGAAGTCGCAGCACGCGGAGTACCGCCTCAGCGAGACCGACAAGGGCACCCACCTCGAGTTCGAGATCACGCTCGACCCGAAGATCCCCGTGCCGGGATTCATCGTCAAGCGCGGGACCAAGTCCGTCCTCGAGACGGCGACCGACGGACTGCGCCAGCAGGTCGTCGGCTGACGTCGCGGCGTCGGCGTCAGCCGCGCGCGACCAGCACCGCTTCGTAGAGCGCACGCTTGGACACGTCCGCCGCCGTCGTGGTGGCCACCCGTGCGCACGCGTCCTTGAGGCCGAGTCCGGCGGACACGAGATCCTCCACCTCCGCGACGAGGTCGGCGGGATCCGCACTGACGGGCTCGGCTCCGGCCAGGACCACCGTGATCTCGCCGCGCACGCCGTCGGCGGCCCACGCGGCCAACTCCCCCAGCGTCCCTCGCTTCACTTCCTCGTAGGTCTTGGTCAATTCCCGGCACACCGCGGCGCGCCGATCGGGGCCGAGTACCTCGGACGCGTCGGCGAGGCAGTCCGCGATGCGGTGCGGGGCCTCGAAGAACACGACGGCGCGGCTCTCCGTCGTCAGCGTGCGCATCCACGCCTGCCGGGGACCACGCTTGCGAGGGGCGAATCCGTCGAAGCAGAAGCGCTCCACCGGCAACCCCGACAGGGCCAGTGCGGTGGTCACGGCGGACGGCCCGGGCAGGCAGGTCACGCCGATCCCCGCCTCTGCGCACGCGGCCACCAGTCGGTAACCCGGGTCGCTCACGGAGGGCATACCGGCGTCGGTGACCAGCAGGACCCGCCGCCCCTCGCGCATCTCGGCGAGCAGCAGGGGAACCCGATCGACCTCGACCTGGTCGTAGAAACTGACGACGCGACCGGTGATCTGCACCCCGAGTGCCGTGGCCAAGGACTTCGTGCGACGCGTGTCCTCCGCCGCGACGACATCGGCCGTGGCCAGTGCGTCGCGCAGTCGGGGCGACGCGTCTGCGGGGTCCCCCATCGGTGTCGCACCGAGTACCAGCACGCGTCGTCCTCATCTCGCTCGTCGGTCACGACCGCGGTCGCCGTCGGCATCTAGCCTACGATCGAATCGTGACCCTCGTGACCGCGCGTATCCCCACCGGTCGCGACGGTTCCGACGAGTACCTCACCGCGCCGCGCCCCGCTCTCCCGCCCGCAGTGTTCGGGCCCACCGACCGCATGCGCGGATGGATCGTCACCGCGGTCCTCACGGTCCTCGCGGCCGTCACCCGCTTCACGATGCTCGGCTATCCGACCGACGCCGGCACCCCGGTGTTCGACGAGAAGCACTACGCCCCGCAGGGCTACCAGGTTCTCACCGGCGGCGGCGTCGAGGACAACCCGGCCTACGGCCTCGTCGTCCACCCGCCCGTCGGCAAGCAGCTGATCGCCGTCGGCGAGGCACTGTTCGGCTACACCGGATGGGGTTGGCGGCTGTCGTCGGCCGTCTTCGGTGTGATCCTCGTTCTCCTCGTCGTCCGCATCGTGCGCCGCATGACGCGCTCGACGCTGCTGGGCGCGATCGCCGGGATCCTCATGATCGTGGACGGTGTCACGTTCGTGACGTCCCGAGTCGGCATGCTCGACATCTTCATGGTGGTGTTCGTCGTCGCCGCGTTCGGCGCTCTGGTCCGCGACCGGGACGACGTCCGGGAGCGGTTGCACCGGGTCGCCGTCGAGGGCCGCATGGAGATGACCACGTGGGGCCCGCGTCTCGGCGTCCGCTGGTGGCGGTTCGGCGGCGGACTCCTGCTCGGTCTGGCGTGCGGAACGAAGTGGTCGGGTATCTACTTCGTCGCGTTCTTCGGACTGCTCAGCGTCGCCTTCGACGTCGCGGCGCGTCGCCAGTACGGGGTCACCCGGCCGTGGGTCGGCACCGCCGTGCGCGACGTCGGACCCGCGCTGTACGCGCTGGTGGCGATTCCGCTCGTCGTCTATCTGGCCACCTACGCCGGCTGGTTCGCGAGTGAGACCGGCGTCGACCGGAACGCCGTGGGCACCGACATCGGGACGGGCGGACCGTTCTCGTTCGTGCCCGCCGCTCTGCGCTCGCTCTGGTACTACAGCGGCAACGTCCTCGACTTCCACGCCGGACTGACCAACTCGGCCGGTAACCGCCACCCGTGGGAGTCCAAGCCGTGGACGTGGCCGATGGGTCTGCGGCCGATGCTCTACTACTTCGCCGACGGGCAGCAGATCACCGGTTGTTCGACGGGCGGCAACTGCGTCAAGGCCGTCATGCTCATCGGCACGCCTGCTCTGTGGTGGGTCGCGTTCCCGATGCTCGGCTGGGCGCTGTGGAGCACCGTGGCCCGCCGCGACTGGCGCTACGCCGCCGTGCTCGTCGGCTACGGCGCCGGCATCCTGCCGTGGTTCCTCACCCTCGACCGTCAGATGTACTTCTTCTACGCCGCGGCGCTCGCGCCCTTCCTCGTCATGGGCGTCACCCTGGTCCTCGGCGACATCCTCGGGCGAGGACTCCGCGGTGGGCAGGGTCGCGAGCGCCGCACGCTCGGTCTGCTGCTGGTCTCGCTGTACGTCGCCGTGGTGATCGCCAACTTCGTGTGGCTCTGGCCGATCCTCACGGGTCTGCCCATCAGTCAGGAGACGTGGCAGCAGCAGCTCTGGTTGCCGAGCTGGCGCTGACCGCTCAGAGCTCGGTGCGCCCGGCCTTCGTCAGCCGGAGACGTCGACGACGTTGCGTGAGCACCAGTGGATCGTGCGACAGGTCGCGGTAGAGCGACACCGACAGCCCGATCATGACCAGCACGAACGGCGCCGCGGCGATGATTGTCATGGTCTGCAAGCCGTTGAGCGCGTCCGCGCCGCCCGTCCACAGGATGATCGCGGCGGTGCCACCGGTGATGGCTCCCCAGAACACGACGACCCAGCGGCTGGGCTCGAGGGTTCCGCGCTGACTGAGGGTGCCCATGACCATGGACGCCGCGTCGGCACCGGAGACGAAGAAGACGGCCACGAGAATCATCACGACGACCGTCGACAGCCCGAAGAGCGGCAGGTTCTCGAGCATGCCGAACAGCTGAGACTCGCTGCTGGCGCGCGCGGCCAGGTCGATGCCGTCGCGCTGTTCGCCGATACCGGCTCCGCCGAAGATCGAGAACCACACCAGGCTCACGGCACTCGGGATCACGATGACACCGATGATGAACTCACGAACGGTGCGGCCACGGCTGATGCGGGCGAGGAACATGCCGACGAAGGGGGTCCAGGAGACCCACCAGGCCCAGTAGAAGATCGTCCACGACGACAGCCACGACGCGGTCTCCGGATCGGACGACGCCGCCGAGCGAGCCGACATGTGGAACAGCTGGCTCGCGTAGTCGCCGATGGTGGTGGGAATCAGGTTGAGGATCAACACCGTCGGGCCCAGCACGAACACGAAGAGTGCGAGGACGAGTGCCAGCACCATGTTGATGTTGGACAGCCACTGGATGCCCTTGGCGACGCCGGAGACCGCGGACGCGACGAAGGCGAGGGTCAACAGCGCGACGATGGCGACGAGCAGGAGCGTGCCGGCCTCACCGAGCCAGCCGATGACCTCGACACCCGAACCGATTTGCAGCGCACCGAGTCCGAGGGAGGCGGCGGTACCGAACAGCGTCGCGAAGATGGCGAGGATGTCGATGACCTTGCCGATCGGGCCCTCGGCGCGGCGGCCGAGCAGGGGGAGGAAGGCGGAGCTGATGAGCTGACGACGGCCGCGGCGATAGGTGCTGTACGCGACGGCGAGACCCATGACGGCGTAGATGGACCACGGATGCAGGCTCCAGTGGAACATCGTGGTGGCCATGGCCGTTCCGACACTGCTGTCGGTGCCGGGCGGCGGCGTGACGAAGTGCGTCAGCGGCTCGGAGACGCCGTAGAACATCAACCCGATGCCCATGCCGGCGCTGAACATCATGGCGATCCAGCTGACGGTCTTGAACTCCGGCTTCTCCCCGTCCTTGCCGAGCGGGATACGTCCGTACTTCGACATCGCCAGGTAGATGCAGAAGAGCACGAAACCGGTGGCGGAGATGATGAACAGCCAGCCCATGTTGGTGACGAGCCAGTCCAGCATCGAGGACGTCACGTTCTCGAGGCTCGTCGGTCCGGCCAGTCCCCAGACGATGATGCCCGTGACAACGGCTGCCGCGACGCCGAACACCACGGGGTCGAGGGTGGCGCGCCGCGGCGCCGGTTCCTGCGACCCGGGGTCCTGCGCATCGGGGTGCGCGGAGGTGGGCAGCACGGCAGATGCCGCGGACGAGGGAACGTCCGCGGCATCATCGCGTGGGGTGTCAGCCGGTCCTGTGTCCGTGTCCATACGCGATGTCATGAGACGTCACGTTGCTCGCCTCGACGCCCCGGTGCAAGTTCACAGACTGTTTTCGCAGGTCAGGACGATACGCGTGCACGTGACTTCGGACGGCGGAATGCGCGGTCGACACTGTACGTGCCCGAGCCGACTGCCGCGAGGAGAAGCGCTCCGGCGCCGAGTGCGACGACCAGTTCCCAGCCGCCCTCGCCGACGAAGACGCCCTTGTCGAGGTGCACGAAGACGAGCGCGCCGACCATGTCGACGACCAGCAGCAGAGCCGCGACGGACGTCAGCACGCCCAGGATCAGAGCGGCTCCACCGATGAGCTCGACGAAGGTGGCGAAGTACGCCGACACCTGCGGGGCCGGAATGCCCATGCCCTCGAAGCCGGCGGTGGTGGCGTCGAGCCCGTTGGTACGCAGTTTCTGCCACCCGTGGGCGACGAACACGACGCCCAGGGCGATGCGCGCGACGAGTGCGGCGATGTCTCGAACGACGACAGGTGTCTTCACAGTGATCCTCTGATGGGTCGGGGTGGATTCGGGATCACGATGACACACTTAGGTTGAAGCGTCAACCTAAGTGGTGTCAGAAGTCCGTGAGCGCCGTCCGGACGTAGCGCAGAGCCACCTCGTCGTCGATGCCGGCGCGACGCGCCGCGCGGACGTACTCCGTGGCCGCGAGTTGCACTGCCCCGGCCGAAGGATCGCCGCCGGCCGCCACGAAGGTGCCCGACCGCCCCCGGGTCTCGATCACGCCGTCCTTCTCGAGTTCGCGGTACGCCTTCGCCACCGTGTTGGGAGCGAGGTCCAGCGTCGCCGCGAGAGCTCGCACCGTCGGCAGTTTCGATCCCGCGATGAGCTGCCCCGACCGCACCGCGGCCACGATCTGCGACCGCACCTGGTCGAACGGCGCCGTCCCCGACGCACCGTCGATCGTGAACCTCATCGGTCCCACTCCCGCCATACTTGCTCCATGTCCGTCACGATCTATCACAACCCCCGGTGCTCGACGTCCCGCAACGTACTCGCGGCCATCCGCGACGCGGGGGTGGAGCCGACCATCGTGCCCTACCTGACCACCCCGCCGGACGAGGCGACGTTGCGAGCCCTCATCTCGGATGCCGGCCTCACCCCGCGCACCGCTGTGCGCAAGCGCGAGACACTGTACAAGGAACTCGATCTCGCGAATGCCGACGACGAGACGGTCCTGCGCGCCATGCTGACGCATCCGGTACTCATCGAGCGGCCCTTCGTGGTCGGCGAGAAGGGCACCGTCCTGGCGCGCCCGGCGGCCACGGTGAGCACGGTCCTCTGACCGGCCGGACAACAGCGGGAAGGCCGGAGGCCGGCCGGACAACAGCGGGAAGGCCAGAGGTCAGACGGGATCGCGGGCGACGGGGCAGGACATGCAGCGGGGTCCGCCGCGGCCCGATCCCAGTTCCGATCCCGAGATGCGCAGCACCTCGATGCCCGACGCCTCGAGGCGCGCGTTGGTCTCGACGTTGCGTTCGTACGCGACGACGACGCCGGGAGCCAGTGCGAGCGTGTTGTTCCCGTCGTCCCACTGCTCACGTTCGGCGGTGACGTTGTCGAGTCCGGTGTCGATGACCCGCAGTTTGCCGATACCCATGGCGTCGGCCGCGGCGTCGAGGAACGGGCCCGCGCCGGTGATGGTCACACCGGTGTCCTCGCGACGAATCGTGAACGCGGACAGCGTGTCCTGGATGATCGGGTACATCACCACCGCGTCGGTGTCGACCATCGTGCACACGGTGTCCAGGTGCATCGACGCCCGTTCCTGCGCGATGGGCACCACGAGCACGGTGTGCGCGAGGTCGTCGTCGAAGAGGCTGCGCGCGAGCGCTTCGGCACCGGCGGGCGTGGTGCGTTCACCGACTCCCACGGCGACGACGCCGGGCGCCATCAGCAGCACGTCGCCGCCCTCCACCGGCGCGGTGTGCGACTCGTAGGCCCGGCGCACACCGAGGAATCGTGGATGGAAGGCGTAGATCAGATCCGTCAGCGACGTCTCCCGAGCGCGGGCCCGCAGCGCCAGCGACGTGATCGCGACGCGTTGCTGGATCCAGAACGACGAGTCGCGGGTGAACAGCAGGTTCGGGAGCGGCTCGATGACGAAGTCGCCGCCGTGGTGCATGCGCCGGACCAGCGAGACACCCGAGTCGTCCGCGACCGGCAGTTCGTCGAAGGTCATGCCCGCCATCAGCACGGTCGCCAGTTCGGGTGCGGGCAGGCCGCGGAGGTAGGTCGCCAGGTCCCGGGCGAGCACGTGTCCGAGCCGCCGGGGTTCCACCGCGGCGGCGACACCCTGCACGCGTGCGGCACCGCTGAGGGCCAGGGTCTCGGTCAGCAGATCACCGAGCAGGAGGACCTCGACACCGCGTCCTCGCAGCAGGTCGGCGAAGGCGTCGTGCTCGTCGCGAGCGCGGTCCACCCACGGCAGCCCGTCGAACAGCAGCTGATCGTTGTTGCGTGGGGTGAGTCGGCGCAGCTCGTCGCCAGGGCGGTGCAGCATGACCGTCCGGAGCGTTCCCACCTCGGAATCCGCTCCCAGCGGAGCCGTCGCGTCCATGCCAGAACGGTAGTGCGTGAGCGCCGACTCGGCACGCGCTCCGCCGCGACACGCGCGTGAGGTCAGCGCAGCAGTCGGGAGAAGTAGTCGTTGGCCGCCTGCATGGTCATCTCGTAGGGGCGCGCGAACTTGCGCGACACCCAGTACCCCACCCGGATGTCGTTGCTCGAGTAGACGAGGAAGTGCCGCTTCGCCATCCCGGTCAGGATCTTCTCCGCGACCACCTCGGGCGACACGGCGTGGGCCTCGAAGCGTGCGGTCAGCTTCGTCACGCGTGGGTCGTCGCGATCCACGCCGGCGATGTCCACCGTCTCGACGAGCGGTGTCCGCACCGCCCCGGGGACCACGAGCGAGACGTCGATGCCGTGCCGGGCGAGGTCGTAGCGCAACACCTCGGACATGCCGCGCACGCCGAACTTGCTGGCGCTGTACGCCGCGTGCCACGGATACGCGAGCAGGCCGGCCGACGACGACACGTTGACCAGGTACCCACCGCGACCCGCCGCGATCATCGGGGGAACGAAGCACTGGGTGACGTGGATCGGGCCCATCAGGTTGATGTCGATCAGCGCCTTCCACGTCTCGTGGGCCATGTTCTCGACGGTGCCCCACGCGGAGATCCCGGCCACGTTCATGACGACGTCGACGCTCCCCACCTCGGCGTGCACGGCGTCCGCGAACGAGGCGACGGCGTCGTGGTCGGAGACGTCGAGCGCACGCGAGGCGACGACGCTGCCGCCGTTCTCGGCGATGGTGGCGGCCGTGGCCGCCAGTCCCGCCTCCGCGATGTCCGTGACGACCAGCCGCGCCCCACGCCGCGCGGCCTCGATCGCCGTGGCGCGACCGATGCCGCTGGCGGCGCCGGTGACCAGCACGATCGCCCCGCGCAGGTCGGTCCACGACCGTCGCGGACGTCTCCCTCTCAGCCTGCTCTGCACCATCGCGTCGCACTCCCCCCTCGCCGGCCTGCTGTGGTGCCCGACACTACCGGTCGAGTGTGCGCGCTCCGACTTGTCAGAGGCCCGACGACCGGCGCAGAATCTGCCACCATGGCGTTGATCTCGAAGGGATTCGTGGGCCGCCGGCGCGGCGACGACGGTCGGACTCCCCCCGGCCAGTACCTGACCAACGATTTCCCGGTTCTCGCCATCGGGCCCGCGCCCGTGGTCGCGACCGACACGTGGTCGTTCTCCATCACGTCCGAGACCGGTGAGACCCGGACCTGGACGTGGGACGAGGTGGCCGCGCTGCCGCACGAGACCCCGACGGTCGACATCCACTGTGTCACCAAGTGGTCGAAGCTCGACACCAACTGGAATGGCGTGAGTCTCGACGTGCTGCTGGACGGTCTCGACACCGAGGCGGGGTACGTCGTCGTGCACGGCTTCGACGGATACACCACCAATCTGCCCCTCGAGGACCTGCGAGACGGGAAGGCCTGGCTGGTCACCGAGTTCGACGGAGAGCCGCTCGCACGCGAACACGGCGGTCCCGCACGGCTTCTCGTGCCGCACCTGTATTTCTGGAAGTCGGCGAAGTGGGTCTCGCGCATCGAGCTCACCGAGGAGAACGAACAGGGATTCTGGGAGCGCGGCGGCTATCACGACTACGGCGACCCGTGGCGCGAGCAGCGATACCAGGGCGACTGACGTGACCACCGGATCCACGGCCGGGGTCGGGGCCAGGCCCTGGCTCGTCTCGACCGTGCTCGAGGTGCGGCGCGAGACACCGACCGCCTCGACGCTGGTGCTCGACGTCGACGGCTGGCCGGGACATCTCGCCGGACAGCACGTGGACGTGAAGCTGACCGCCGAGGACGGGTACAGCGCGCAGCGCAGCTACTCCCTCGCCTCCGCACCGGACGGCACGTCGCGCATCGAGATCGCCGTGCAGAACGTCTCCGACGGCGAGGTGTCCCCCTACCTCGTCGGCGCCGTCGAGGTGGGCGACCGGTTCGAGATCCGCGGACCCGTCGGCCGGTGGTTCGTCTGGCGGCCGTCGGCACCCACCGAGACCCCGTCACCGCCTGTCCTGCTGGTGGGCGGCGGCTCGGGCATCGTTCCGCTCCGCGCGATGGTCCGCGCGCAGGCCGCGGCGGGATCGAGCGGCGGCCGGGTGCCGTTCCGCGTGCTCTACTCGGTCCGTGAACCGGCGGAGGTGTACTTCGCCGACGAGTGGGCGCATCCGCCCGCGGGAGTCGACGTCACCACGCTCTACACGCGGCGCGCTCCCACCGGCTCCCGCAGGCCGCTCGGCCGCATCACGATCGAGGATCTCGACGCGCACGGGTGGCCCGCCGAGTTCGAGCCGCGGTGCTACATCTGCGGGCCCACGAGCTTCGTCGACACGGTCGCGGACATGCTGGTCGAGCGAGGACATGCACCGGCGAACATCCGCACGGAGCGCTTCGGACCCAGCTGACAGCTGTCCCCGCCCGGCCGAGTTCAGAGGCGGGTGGTCATCTCGTCCTGGTAGTCGCGGACAGTGCGTTCGATGCGTGCGGCATCGTCGGCGTCACCGCGTTTCCGAGCGTCGTCCGCGCGTGACTGCAGCACGCGGATGGCCTTGCGCAGCTCGTTGTCGGACATGCGGCGGTCGGTGCGTTCGCGCGTGGCGATGTCTTCCATGGGTCTCTCCCGACGTCACTCGTGCGGTCGACACACGATGCCGTGTGTCTCACGTCACAGTGTGCGCCGGGAGAGCGCCGAACGCTAGTGGTTGCTGGAGACGCCGGTGTCGCTGGTGGCGTCGGCACCCGAGCGATCGCGTACGAAGCTGGAGAGGCTTCGCGAGGCGAACTCGCGGAAGTACGGGAGCTTCGCCGGCGGCACAAGCGAGGGCAGGATGGTGTGCCAGACCTGCTCCATGCGCACGGCGGCACCGTCGAGGCGCGCAGTGCCCTCGGCGACCATCAGCACGCCACTGAGCATCTCCGAGACCAGGCAGGACGCGGTCTCGGCGTCCAGCGAGTCGATGACGTCACCGTGCTCGATGGCACGCTCGAAGAGGTGCGAGAAGATGTTCTGCCACGTACCGAAGACGCTCCCCCGCGTGGGGTCCGGTGCGTCCACCTCGAGCTGCAGGCGGTACATGATGCGCACCAGGTTGTCGGTATTGGCAAGGTCGAGAACGGAATACGTGATCCCGATGACGGATTCCAGTGCGGGAGAACGGCTGTCGACCATTCCGGTGCAGGCGGCCGCGACACGCTCACGACCCTCGTCGACGAGCGCACGCGCCAGCTCTTCCTTGGAGGCGAAGTGGAAGTACAGCGCGCCCTTGGTCACACCCGACTCCGCCGAGACCTGGCTCAGGGTCGCCGTGGCGTGGCCGACCCGCAGGAACAGATCGGCGGCAGCCCGCAGGGCCGCGGACCGCGTTGCCTCTGCACGTAATTGCCTGACCATTGTTACTCCCCACTAGTCACGCGCGTTCGGACCGGTGCTCCGAACCGCCGGTGTGAATCCCGTGTCACACCCTTCTACTGCGCGTGATCATGATAGGCACAGGTTGGACTCGAACACCGCCACAGAAATGCACTCGAGACAAAATCACAATGACGACCAGCGCTCGAGCGAGTCCAGGCACCGCTCCGACTGCTTCTACTCGTCGGTAGGTTCTTTATCTCGGCGAGAGCCGACTTCTCGTCCGTCGGCACCGGACGTCGGCGCACGTCATTGCAGCGAGACGGCGACGAAGATCTCGACGTTCCCGTCGGCTGAGAGGCACTCGAACTCCACCCCGCCGGCGCGCACGATCGAGCCGTCGGCGATGGCCTCCTCGGCCTGCGCCCACGCGTCCTCCGCCCGGTCGGGCAGCGTCATCGACGGCGTGAAGACCGCGAACGCTCCCGACGGAACCGTGACGAAGACGTCGCCGATCGGCACGTCGTCGACGTTCCCACGAGGTACGCCGACGACGACGTTGCAGACACCACGCTGATCCGGGACGTAGACGGTGTAGACGTCGGCGTCCTCCGGTTCACGTTCGCGGATACGCTCTCGCAGGAACACGACGAGATCGCTGGCGCTGCCCTCGGGTCCGGGATCGACACCGGGCACGACCAGTCCGCCGAACACCATGCTCGGACGAGCCACGAGACGGAACGTCATCCCGCACCGCCGACGCCCCGCGAGCCGGGCGTCGCGACCGGAACGTACATCTCGATCTTGTATGCGTGGGGATACACCTCGAACTCACCGGTGAAGGCGCGAGTGAAGGACCCCATCTCCTCCGCGTGGGTGATCTCGTTCCACAGCGTCGTCAGGACCTGCGGAAAATTGCCGACCGCGGAGAATTTCGCATAGCGCCCCGCCGGCACACGCGCCACGATGTGCCCGCGGCGCACGTCACCGTCCGCGACGCGGTACCCGACGATCTGCGTGCTGTAGGACCCGATCGCGGGAACGAAGTCGGTGTAGATCGACCCGAGCGGTTCACCGATGTCCTGGTTCAGGATTCCGGACCACGCACGTTCGAGATTGGTGTCGTAGAGAGAGCCCAACGCCCGTTTCGGGCTACGCACAGGGAGACCCGCAACCCACGTTTCCGCGAGGTCGACGAATTCGATGGTCATGACGGGCTCCCGTGCAACGGCTTCGATGTCCGCGTGGTGGTCACTGACATTCCGGCGGACCGGCACTCGCGACCCCGCCCGGAGAAGTGCCCACCCGCCGAATACCACGACGCGCCCTCACCATACAGTGCCGCGTCAGGGGAGAACGGATACCCCGTGAGATCCGTCCATTCCTGCCGAGGCCGGCAGCGCCTCCACGGGCGGCGGTGCATCGGATCGCCACTGCACCACGGCGGCTCCCGTCAGAATTGCTGCACCACCTGCGATTTGAGTGAGAGACACCGTCTCGCCGAGCAGGAGCCACGCCGCAACCACCGCGCACAGCACCTCGACCAGCGCGATCACCGATGCGGTCGATGCCCCGAGGGCGCGGGACGCCATGATCCCGAAAACGTACGCGACGGCTGCGGAGACCAGGGCGAGCACTGCGACGGAAGTCCACCACGGCCACGCCCGGCCGTCGAGAGCGACGTCGTTCGTCGACACCTGCAACGGAACCATTCCCAGCATTCCGGCGACGCCGACCACAATGGCGCCCACCGCCAGTCCGGCGGCCGAGAGAACCAACGGATCGACGGCGTCACCCTGTTTCGCGGACACCACGAAGTAGAACGCGAGACACACGGCGGCGGACAGTCCCCAGAGCACGCCGACAGGATCGAACACGGCGCCGTCGAACACGTCGAGCACGACCAGCGCACCGCCGAGCGCGAGTGCGACACCCGCCATCGTCGTCGGGCGGGGGCGCCGCCGGGTGGTGATCCAGATCCAGCCGATCACCAGGACCGGCCCGAGGTACTCGAGCATGAGTGCGACACCCACCGAGAGGTGTTGGATCGCATTGAAGAAGCAGACCTGGGCTCCTGCCACCGCGACGACCCCGTACGCGACGACGGTGACGGGAGCCGAGAGCACCCCGCGGAGTGCGCCGCGGCGCAGCAGGACGACGACGGGCAGGAGGATCACCGCACCGCCCACGATGCGAGCGAGCACCGCGGACTCGGGCGACCACCCGGTGTCGGTGAGCGCCTTCGCGAACGGGCCCGACATTCCGAACGCGATCGCGGAGGTCACGGCGAACGCGACACCGGAACGGGAGGACACCATGAGCGGCCCTTTCGAGGATCCGGCCACACCGCCGGGTACGTCGCCCGTCATGTCATGACCGTAACTGTAGATTGGTCATGACACTAGAGACCCGGAAGGTCAGGAGTCAAATGCTTTTTGCTCATGACACACGCACCGCCCTCGTCTGGGCGGCGGCGCTGATCAACACCGCCGCGAACGGCGAGGACTACCTCCCTGACGTGAGCACCCTGTCGTCGATGCTCGACGAGCACGAGTGGACGGGGCGCCGCGACGGCACACAGGAGGAACTCGACGCCGTGCGGGCCCTGCGCCCGGCCTGGCGGGCGCTGTGGGAGACGGGCGAACCCGACGCCGTCGTACCCGTCGTCAACGCGATGCTGGCCGCATCCGACGCCCGGCCGTACCTCACCCGCCACGGCGACTGGGGCTGGCACATGCACGTCAGCGACGACGACGCGCCCCTCGCCGATCGCATGACGGCCGAGACCGCCGTCGCCCTCGCCGACATGGTGCGGTCGGACGAGCTCGAGCGGCTCCGCCTGTGCGACGCACCGGACTGCGACGCGGTGCTCGTCGACCTCTCCCGCAACCGATCGAGGCGGTACTGCGACACCGGAAACTGCGGCAACCGCGCCAACGTCGCCGCGTACCGGGCCCGCAAGAAGATCTGACGACGGCCGGTCCCGGTGAACCGATATTCGCACAATTTCTGATGATCCGGATTCACTCCGTGGTCACCGGACCAGCCACTCGGAGCTGCCCCACAGGATAATGGTGGTTCGCTCCATCTGTTGTGGCGCAACATCATACGACTCATCGGTGGCTTTGACGCCACCTGCAGCCGGGGTTACCGTCGGTGATCGCGGCGGCCCGCCGGGCCGCACGCCTCATCGCTTCTCCTCGTCTCGGGAGCCACACCATGTCGATCTCGACGTCCCTCGACGGGCGGGTGCAGAGCCACACCCGCGCGCATCTGTCCGAGTCTCGTGCACGCGTGGCCTCCATGCTGGGCGACATCGTCGAGGACCGCTCGCTCGGAGCCAGACTGTGGTCGACCGACGACGTCGAGTACCTCAACTGCGGCGGGTACGGGACCCTCCTGCTCGGCGCCCGGCATCCCCGCGTCGTCGACGCGGTGATCGCCCAGCTCGGACGCCATCCCGTCTCCACCCGCACCCTGCTCGAACCTCGGGTGGCCGAGGCCGCGGCGGCACTGGCGGCCCGCCTGCCGGACTCGCTGTCGAAGGTCTACTTCGGCGCCTCCGGAACCGAGGCCACCGAAGCCGCCGTCAAGATGGCCTGCAGCGCCGGCCACCATCGCCTGATCGGGGCGAGCCGCGGCTACCACGGCAAGACCCTCGGCGCGCTCGCCCTCACGGCGAATCCGTCGTATCAGAACCCGTTCCGTCGACTGTTCACCGCGGCGACCACAGTTCCGTACGGCGACGTCCAGGCACTGTCGGACGCACTCGGCGACGACGCCTCCGACGCCTGCGTGGTCCTCGAACCCGTGCAGGGCGAGGGCGGGGTCGTGCTGCCGCCCCGCAACTACCTCGCGGTCGCCTCGGCACTGTGCCGTGAACGCGGAGCCCTCCTCGTGATCGACGAGATCATGACCGGCCTCGGACGCACCGGCCTGATGTGGGAGAGCGAGCGGGACGCCGTCGACGCCGACATCGTCCTCGTGGGAAAGGGTCTGGGCGGCGGCGTGATTCCCGTGTCGGCCGCCGTCGCGACACCGCGCGCCTTCCGTGCCTTCGACATCGACTTCGGCATCCACACGTCGACGTTCTCCGGTGCGCCGCTGGGGATGGCGGCCGCGTGCGCCGCGCTCGAGGTCATCGACGACGAGAAGCTGGTGGCGCGATCCGCACGGACGGGCGGACGACTGCTCGACGAGTTGCGCATACTCACAGCGGATCTCGGGACCGTGGAGGTCCGCGGTCGAGGGTTGCTCATCGGGCTGGACTTCGGCGACGCCGGCACCGCCGGCCGCTTCCTGCTCGCGCTGCTCGACCGGCGCGTCGTGGCCAACCACTCCCTGAACGCCAGTCCAGTCGTGCGTTTCACTCCCCCGGCCACGATGACCGAGGCTGATGTCGACTGGATGCTCACCGCCGTCGGCGACGCACTGCGCGAGACGTTCTCGAAAGGACACCGATGACGATTCTGCTGACCGGAGCCTCCGGCGTCGTCGGACTGCCGACGCTCCGCGCCCTCACCGAGGACCACGACGTCGTCGTGCTGGAAGGTCGACGGGCCGTGCAGCACTCGGGGATCACTGTCCGCGGCGACCTCCGCGCGCCACACCTCGGACTCGACGACCGGACGTGGTCCGCCCTCACCCGCGACGTGGACACCGTCGTGCACTGCGCCGGCGTCGTGGACTTCGGGATCGACGATGCGTCCACCCGGGCCGTCAACGTCGACGGAGTCCGCCACATCGTGGAGCTCTCCCGGGACGCGTCGGCACGCCTGGTGCACGTCAGCACCGCCTTCGTCGGCCAACCCGTGATCCCGGACGTCACCGGCGGACTCGCCACCATGCACCCCGGTGCGTACATCGCCAGCAAGAGGGACGGCGAGGATCTCGTGCGGAGCAGCGGCGTCGACTGGACCATCGTCCGCCCGTCCATCGTGTGCGGCGATTCCGAGACCGGTGAGATCTCCGAGTTGCAGGGGCTGCACACCCTCGTGCGCGCCTTCCTGCGCGGGACGTTGCCGGTCGTCCTGTGCGAGGACGCGCTGCAGTACGACTTCGTGCCGTGCGACGTCGTCGCACGGTCGATCGCGACGGTGGTGAACCACCCGCGGCAGTACGACCGCGAGCACGTGTGGGTCACCAGCGGGGCCGCGGCACTGGACATCGACTCGCTCGTCGCCGTGCTGGTCGACGAGGCCACCCGCCTCGGGATCGCGGTGGACGCGCCTCGCCGGCTGCACCCGGACGTGTTCCAGCGCCTGTGGAAGCCGGCCTTCTTCGACCTGCTCGACCCCGCGTCGCAGACGAAGTTCGCCAATCTCCTCGCCTCCGTCGCGAACCTGTTCAACACCAGCCCGTTTCCCACGTCGCTCGGGTCCGGACCCCTCCCTCCCGCGCAGACGGCGGGCACCATCGAACGCTCCGCCCGCCTCACCGCCCGACATCTGGTGGAGCGCTCCCCCGGCGCCTATCCCGTCCTGCAGTCCGCCTGACCGTCGATTCCATTCGAGGAGTTCTCATGTCCCCCAGCATCATCAGTGTGATCGCCACCCTCACCGGCGTCACTCCGGACGACGTGTTCGATCGGGTCAGCGACTTCGCCTCCTTCGGCGATCACGTACCCATGGTCGACCGCATCACCGTGACGGATCCCGAGTCGCGGGACGCGGCCGGGTACGTTCGATCGTCGTCGTGGTCGACCCACTTCCGCGGCGGTCTGCTGCAGTGGGTCGAGACGGACACCGTCGACGTGCCCGGCCGCACCGTCACCTTCGAGCAGTCGAGCGGCGACCTGGGATCGTTCGACGGCCGGTGGGCGGTGCGGGAGACCGGCGACGGCGCCGTCGAGATGGCCTTCGACGCCGCCGTCGACATCGGCATCCCGTCGATGGCCGACATGCTCAATCCGGTCGCCGCACAGGAACTGGCCACCGGCGTGCACCAGATCGTCGACGGGCTCTTCGGCTCGGACGTCGTCTCCGTCGAGACCGGGTCGCGGCTCACTCAGCGCTGACGGACCGGCCCCGGCCTATGCTGAACGCGTGCTCGGCCGACGGCAGTTCCTCCGCGGGGCCGGCGCGGCTGCGGCCGCCGCCGCCCTGGCGGGGTGTTCCCGAGATACGTGGTGGCAGGACGCTTCCGGCCGACTGCGCATCGCCACCGGCAACGTGGGTGCGGTGTTCGACGAGTACGGCGCGGCTCTGCGCACAGAGGCCACGCAGGTGCTGCCGGGTGTGCGCTCGGAGGTCGTCGTGACCGGCGGCTCCGTGGGAAACGTGCTCGACCTCTCGTCGGGCACCGCGGACGTCGCGTTCTGTCTCGGCGACACGGCGCTCGACGCGGTGCGCGGCGAGGGAGCCTTCGACTCCCCGGTCCCCCTGACCGCGCTGGCCCGGCTCTACGACAGCTTCCTGCAGATCCTCGTCCCGGTGGATTCCCCGGTCACGGGCATCCAGGATCTGACGGGCGTGCGCCTGAGCGCGGGCCAGACCGACTCGGGTACCCGGTCGGTGACCGAGAGGTGCCTGGCCGCAGCAGGAGTGGACACGGCGGACGTCGACTTCGTCGCGCAACCGCTCGGCGAGGCGACGGCGGCGCTGAGCACCGGACGCGTCGACGCGCTGGCCTTCGTCAGCGGGTTCCCGGTGCGGGCACTGGTCGAGCTGGGCGCGCGCACACCGGTCCGCGCGCTGGATCTCGGTGGACTGGTCGAGGGAATCGTGTCGACGTGGGGTCCGCAGTACGTCACCGGTCCGCTGCCGGCCGGGCCGTACCGTCTGCCCGCCGCCGTCCAGACTGTCAGCGTGAAGACCTACCTCATCGCGACGCCGACGCTCCGCGAGGACACGGCCTACGGGTTCACGTCCGTCGTCTTCGACCGTCAGGACGCGATCGCACGAACCGTCCCCGACGTCCGGCAGCCGACCGTCGCCGCCGGGATGTTCACCCAGCCGGTCCCGCTGCATCCGGGGGCGCTGCGGTGGTTCCGCGATCGAGACGCGCGGGAAGTGAGATGACCGTCCGCAGGCCGGGATCGGCGGGGTCGAAGACCACGTCCCCGTCGGCGTCGCGGATGCGGAGGACGACGATCGCGAGACCCAGTCCGGTGCCCTCGACGCCGGCGTGCCGGTCGAGTCGATGGAAGCGCCGCCCCAGCTCGGCGGCTTCGGCGGCACTGACGCCGTCACCGTGATCGCGCACCGTCACTCGCCACGCGTCGCCGGCCTGCTCCAGCGCGACGTCGACGGACCGACCCTCCGCGTACTTCAGGGCGTTGTCCAGCAGGACGTCGAGGACCGTGGGGACGAGGTCCTCCTCCAGGAACGCCGGGGCGGTGTCGACGTCGACCCGGACGGTCAGCAGATCCCCGAACAACGGCGCCCACAGCGCGACCCGCTCGCGAAGCTGCCGGGCGACGTCCACCTCGGAGGAGCGTCGGTCGAAGCCTCCCGCGCGGCTGATCTCGATCACCGCGTCGAGTGAGCGCGCCATGCGTTCGGTCTCGGCGAGCACCGGTTCGACGGCCGGATCGTCCACGGCCAGGTTCTCGAGCCGGAGCCGCAGTGCCGTCAGCGGATTGGCCAACTGATGCGACACGTCCGCGACCAGTTCGCGCTGCTGCTGCCGGGAGTGCTCCACGTTCGCCGCCATGTCGTCGAACGACTCCGCGAGCCGCCGGAGTTCGGGCGGCCCGACGTGGCGTCCCTCGGTCGGAGTGCGGCCACGGGACAGCTGCTCGACGCGGGTGGTCAGATCGTCGACCGGCCGTACCACCCAGCCGACGAGTGGCACTCCCACGAGCCAGGCGACGAGCGCGAGGACGACGGCGCCGCCCGCCGCGGCGAGCACCATCGCTCGCTGCACGTTGTCCCGCGCGGCCGACGTGTCCTCCAGCATGACGACGGCACCGAGGATCTGCGCGTCCCGGCCGATGGGCGTCGCGACGATCAACGGCTCGGTCTGCCACGGCCACAGCGCAGTCGGAGCGGAGGTCGGTGTTCCCGCGAGCGCGTCGCGTACCGCGCCCGCCAGACCCGGCACGTCGGCCGGCAGATCCGAGCCTGCCGGTGCGAGCACCGATCCGTCGATGTCGACGATCCACGTGCGGGTGCTCTCCGTGACCTCGCCGTACCGCATCAGATCGGGTCCCAGTGAGCTCGCGTCACCGACGCTGTCGGCCAGGGTGGCGAACCGGGTCGCGGCGGCCAGACGCCGTTCGTGGATGGTGATCGCCCGTTCCTCCGCGTGGGCGGCCACGAGCGGCGCGACGAGAGCCGCCAGCACGGCGGCCGTCAACGTGATCGCCAGTGCGAGCAGCCGTCTCCTCACGCGTCGGGCTCGGCCGGAGCGACCAGTCGATAGCCGACACCGCGCACCGACTCGATCCGGGCGACGTCCTTCAGCTTGTTCCGCAGTGACGCGACGTGGACGTCGAGTGTGCGCGAGGCACCCACCCACGTCGTGTCCCACACCTCCTCCATGAGCGCGGCGCGGCTCACGGGGCGGTCCGGTGTGCGGGAGAGTGCCACGAGCAGTTCGCATTCCTTCGCGGTGAGCGTGCGCACGGAGCCGTCGGGTGCGGTGACCTCGCGGGTGTCCCGAGCGAGGTCGAAGCCGAGATCGACGGCCGGCTCGGTGGCGACGCGTCCGACACTGCGCCGCACGACCGCGTCCAGCCGTGCGAGCAGCACCGCGAAGCTGTACGGCTTGGTGACGTAGTCGTCGACACCCGCACGCAGAGCGCCGATCACGGAATCCTCGGTGCGCCGCGCCGTGAGCGCCACGATGGGAACGGACGAGTGCTCCCGGATCCGGCGGCAGACCCACAGGCCGTCGTGATCCGGGAGCCCCATGTCGAGCAGGACGAGATCGGCGTCGTCCACCATGTCGAGCGCCGCGGTCCCGGTCGCGGCGTGCCGCACCGCCCAGCCCTGCCGACGCAGCGACTGTGTGAGTGCGTCGGCGACTCCGAGGTCGTCCTCGACGACGAGAATCTGCATCGTCAGGCCCTCCCGTCCGGCGCGGAAAGCCTAACGCACGGACCTCAGGACACGGCCGCCTCGTTCCTGTCCGCTCGGCGTGCCTGCTCGGCGTCCAGGAAGGTCGGTGCACGGTTCTTCAGGACGAAGACGTACACGACGAGCGAGACACCGATGGCGATGGTGACGTAGATGCCGAAGGCGTCGAGCGCATCGTTCTCCTTGGCGGCCTCGTAGATCACCGGAGCCGTGCCACCGAACATCGAATTGGCCAGTGCGTAGCCGAGTCCCAGTCCCAGAGCGCGCACGTGCGCCGGAAACAGTTCCGCCTTCACGATCGCGTTGATCGAGGTGTAGCCGGTGAGGATGACGTAGGTGCCGGCGAGCAGCAGGAAGGACACCATCGGCGTCTCGACGCGCGGCAGCAGGTTCAGGAAGGTCCACGACCACAGCACACCCGCGATGCCGAACCCGACGAGCAGCGGCTTGCGCCCGATCTTGTCGCTCAGCAGTCCGCCGAGTGGCTGGATCACCATGAGCAGCACCAGCGCTGCGAGGTTGATCCACGTCGCCGTCATGCCCTGATCGGCGTAGGTGCTCTTGACGATGAGCGGCCCGTTGACGCTGTAGGTGTAGAACGCGACGGTCCCGCCGAGGGTCACGAGGAAGCAGATGAGCAGCTGCTTCGGGTACGCGGTGAACAGCTCGGTCATCGAGCCGCTGCGCTTGCCGTCGACCTCGGTCTGCAGGGATTCGTCCATGCTCCGACGCAGGAACAGCACGACCACGGCGCCGAGGGCGCCGATACCGAACGCGATGCGCCATCCGAAGGAGGCGATCTGTTCGTCGGTCAGGACGCTCTGCTGGATCAGCAGTGTGACCTGGGCGAGGACGTGACCGCCCACCAGGGTGACGTACTGGAACGAGGAGAAGAATCCGCGCAGCCCCGGCGTCGCCGCCTCGGACATGTACGTCGCCGACGTGCCGTACTCGCCACCCGTCGCGAAGCCCTGCAGCAGGCGGCAGAGGACGAGCATGACCACGGCGGCCGACCCGATGGACGCGGCCGTCGGGGTCAGCGCGATGAGCAGGGACGAGCCCGCCATGAGCGAGATGCTGAACACCAGCGCGGGACGACGCCCGTGCCGGTCCGCGTACCGACCGAAGAACCACGACCCGATCGGGCGCATCACGAAGGTGATCGCGAAGATGCCCATCGTGTAGATGCCCGCGTTGGGCTCACCGTCGGCGAAGAAGCTCGACTGCAGGTACGACGCGAAGACCGTGTAGACGTACACGTCGTACCACTCGACGAGGTTGCCGAGTGATCCGCGAATGGTGTTGAACACCGCCCGCTTCGTCGAGGGAGGCCCCGCGGGGATGGCTGTCGTGGCCATGGATGGTCACCTTTCGGTCCGGTGCAGGGGATGCACCGAACGAACACTAGGTGTGACCGGCGCCATATGAGGCACGGCTGCGGGCAGTCTTTACAGACACTTTGCAAACCCGACCGAGGCTGTCGGTGGGACCTGCCACCATCGCCGACATGACGACGACGCCGGCGCTCCCCGAAGCGTGCCTCGCGTGGTGCAGCACCCGTTCGTACGAGTACGACGTGCTGGGTGATCTCGCGGAGATCGACCTCGACTGGTGGAACAGTCGTCTCACGAGCGCGCGCATCCCGGTGCGGGTCCGCGCCCGAGGTCAGGACGGAGACGTCGTCGAGACCGGCACCGGGTTCCTGCGGCGCGGCGATCTGCAGACCATCGGGAGCGGGTGCGATCTGACCACCGTCTACCACTGCGCCGCATGGCTCGTCGGTCATCGAGACCGAGACCGCGCTCGCCGCTTCCCCGATGCGCGGGACCTCGAGGAGCCGGCCGGCGACCGTCGGCTGCACGGTGTTCGGCAGGCACTGGACGAGTGCCGCCGCGCGCCGGCGCTCATCGACGTCGGTCCGCACCGGGACTGGTCGGGCTGGCCGAGGGCCACGGGATTCGGGCGCGTTCCGATGTCCCTGTACGTGTGGGCGATCGGGTCGGAGACCATGCTGCACCGCCCGCAACTCCTCGACCAGCAGGCGCTGTCGGAACTCGTGCACCTGGGGTGGGTGGACAATCCCTCGGTGTCGGCCATGACCGTGCGGCGCTACCTCGACTACTGCGAGGTGCTCGACGAGTGGGCGAGACTGGGCCGCGTACGGCCCGAGCTCGTCGAGATGTGGCTGGTGCGGTCGTGGCGGATCCGACGGGAGACGCCGTCGCCGTTCCTGGACGAGTTCCGCGATGCGCTGTGACGAGAGTCGAACGTGGTGGAGCTGAGGGGAATCGAACCCCTGACCTTCTCGATGCGAACGAGACGCGCTACCAACTGCGCCACAGCCCCTGACCCGGCGAACCAGGATCGTCTCGAACTCTAGCAGCCCCGCGGGACTGCCAGAAATCCGGTCACTCCCCCGCTGCGCGGCGCATGCGGACGTCGAGGTGGGAGTCGCCGACGTGCTCGTCGTAGTGCTCGAGATGGTCGAACGCCGGGTCCTCGTCGTCCACCTCGAGCACCACGGCGCCAGGACGACGCAGGCGCTCGGGAGTGAGCTTGAGCTCCGGGTCGGTGCTGGACTCGACACCGAGGCGCGAGCGCTGCAGACGCTGCATACGACGACGACGGATGTCTTCCTCGATGCGCACCTGGCGGCGGAGGTAGAACAGGTAGGACGACAGCCCGACGATGGTGACGGCGAAGACCCACCAGAAGATCGGGCTCGCAAGGAATCCCAGCGCTGCAGACATCGCGATGACGAACACGGAGCCGAGCACCGTGCGCTGACGGAACGCGTAGCGGGCGGCGCGGGCGATGGCGTCGGCCTCGGGATCGAAGCCGCCGCGGCCGCGTCGCTGCGGCACGAAGTCCTCCGAGAAGTACTCGTCGACGTGCTCGTCGCTCTCGTGGCCGTGCTGGGTCTCCATCGGATCCTCCGAAAGCGAGTCGGTCGAGTGCAGGTCGTCGTCGGACGGGCGCCAGTCGGGGTCGCTGCGGTGCCCTGCCGCGGGACCGGGATCGACGCGGAGCCGCGCTCCGCCCCGGTGCAGGACCCGTGTCGCGAGCGCGACGTCGGTGGTGCGGCGGATACGCGGGCGCGATGTGACCACCATCGGCACGAGCACGAACAGCCAGATGGCGACGAGGCCGATCCAGATCACCGAATTGGGCACACCCACCACCTCCTGACGTGAATCACATTCATGTGAGCTTGCACGTCAGCGTAGTGGGGCGCGGTGAACCGCCGACGACGACGCGCCGACACGAGTGCACTCATGTCACTCCAGTCACAGGCCGAACTTCCCGCAGTGCTTGCGTGTTCCCGCGGACACTGCAGCACGCGCGGGAACACGGAACCCCTACGGGAATCGCAAGGCGACTACCGAGCCCACGCCGCCCGACCACTGCGCACCAGCACGTCCGCCACCGTTCCGGGCGTCTCCCCCACCGTCATGGCGACGAGGATGTGGTCGCGCCACGCACCGTCCACGTCGAGGTACCTCTGCAGCAGGCCCTCCTGGCGGAACCCGACGTTGCGCAGAACCGCTTGGCTGGCAGCGTTTTCCGGCCGCACGGTGGCTTCGAGCCGGTGCAGCCCGGCCGACGAGAAGCAGTGGTCGACGCCGAGTGCGAGTGCTGCCGTGGCAACCCCCTGCCCGCCGACGTCCTTGGCCACCCAGTAGCCGATCCACGCCGATCGAAGGGCTCCGCGGACGATGTTGCCGACAGTCAGCTGCCCGACGAAGGTGCCGTTCAGTTCGATGGCGAAGGGCAGCATCATCCCGCGCCGGGCCTCGGCCTTGAGGCTCGAGAACAGGGGCGGCCACGACGACATCGCGTGCCGCATGTCCCACGGCGCCTCACCGGTGGGCTCCCAGGGTTCGAGGTGCGCGCGGTTGTCGATGCGGGTCCGCGACCACACCGCGGCGTCACGCAGACGTACCGGTCGGACCGTCACCTCGCCCGCGGGAACCACGAGAGGTCCCAGCTTCGCCGGCCATCCGGGATGGCTCGACCACGATCGCGGCATACTTCGAAACCTTAGCGAAGAGGACGGAGCGTCAGCCGCGCTGCGCGAGGAATGCGACGTCGACCTCTTCGCCGGTCCGCACCTCGGTCACCTCGGGGTCGACCATGACCAGGCAGTTGGCCTCCGCCAGCGTCGCCAGCAGGTGCGACGAGCTGCCGGGAGCACCGCCGAGTGCCTGCACGAGGTACTCCCCCGTGCCCTCGTCCCGCATGAGCTGGCCACGCAGGTAGGCGCGGCGCCCGGCGATGGACGTGATGGGTCCGACGGTGCGGGCGGTGACGATGCGGCGCATGGGCTGGCGTCGACCGAGCGCGATGCGCACGAGCGGCCGCACCATGACCTCGAAGACGACGAGCGCGCTCACCGGGTTGGACGGCAACAGGAAGGTGGGTACCTCGTCGCGACCGAGCTGGCCGAAGCCCTGCACCGATCCGGGGTGCATGGCCACGCGGCCGACCTCGATGTCGCCGAAGTCCTCGAGCGCCTCGCGGATCTCCTCGGACGCGCTGCCGCCGACGGCTCCGGCGATGACGACGATCTCGGAGCGGATGAGCTGCCCTTCCACCACCTCGCGCAGCCGCTTCGCGTCACCGCTGACGATGCCGATGCGGTTGACGTCCGCGCCCGCGTCCCGCGCCGCGGCAGCGAGGGCGTAGCTGTTCACGTCGTACACCTGGCCCTGGCCCGGTGTGCGTTCGATGTCGACGAGTTCGCCGCCGATCGAGATGACCGAGAGGCGGGGACGGGGATGCACCAGGACCTTGTCGCGGCCCACAGCTGCGAGGAGCCCTACCTGCGCTGCGCCGATGATGGTCCCGGACCGCACGGCGACGTCGCCGGGCTGCACGTCGTCGCCGATGCGGCGCACGTACTCTCCGGAACGCACGGGTGCGAGCACCTCGATGCGGCCGCGCGCGAACTTCGCTCGATCCACGGGCAGAACGGCGTCCGCGAGGGTGGGCAGCGGTGCACCCGTGTCGACGCGCACCGCCTGCCGCGGCTGCAGACGGATGGGCTGACGCGACCCCGCCGCGACCTCGCCCACCACGGGCAGCGAGATGTCGACGGGTGCGCCGTCGTCGTCGGTGGCCGACCCCGCGGCAGCGATGTCCACACTGCGGACCGCATAGCCGTCAATGGCTGCCTGATCGAATCCGGGCAGCGGGCGCTCGGTCACCACTTCCTCCGCGCAGAGCAGACCCTGCGCCTCGGAGATGGCGACTCGCACCGGCCGGGGGGCAACCGCTGCAGCCGTCACTCTCGACTGCTGCTCCTCAACCGAGCGCATCCGCACCTTCCGTCATCCGTGTCGACCGGGCGTCACTCGTAGGTCGTGAGCTCCGGTGCCCAGCTGTCGCTCAAGCGCTCCTGGAGCCACTCGCGCAATGCCGGACCGTAATCTTCGCGTTCCAGTGCGAAGTCAACCGCAGCGCGGAGGTAACCCCCGGGATTTCCGAGGTCGTGTCTCACTCCGCGGTGCACCACCACATGTACCGGATGCCCCTCCTCGATGAGGAGAGCGATGGCGTCGGTGAGTTGCAACTCGCCGCCGGCGCCGGGCTGAATGCGTCGCAACGCATCGAAGATGGCCCGATCCAGAAGGTATCGGCCGGCCGCCGCGTAGTTCGACGGCGCGTCCTCCTTCTTGGGCTTCTCCACCATGCCGTTGACCTTGAGCACGTTGGGGTTCACTGCGTCGGGCACGATCTCGGTGTCGAACACTCCGTACGCGGACACCGCGTCCTCGGGAACCTCGATGGCGCACAACACGGTTCCGCCGCGCTTGGCACGCACCCGCGACATCACGTCGAGCACACCCCGCGGCATCACCAGGTCGTCCGGGAGCAGCACTGCGATCGCGTCCTCGTCGTCGTCGAGCACCTCCTCGGCGCACGCGACGGCATGTCCGAGACCCAATGGCTCCGCCTGGATCACCGACTGGACGTCGAGAAGACCGGGCGCGACACGGACCTTCTCGAGCATCTCGAGCTTGCCGCTCGCCTCGAGCTTGTTCTCCAGCACCAGATCCTCGACGAAGTGGGCGACCACACCATCCTTGCCGGGCGAGGTGACGATGACGAGGCGCTGCGCGCCGGAATCGGCAGCTTCTCCGGCCACGAGCTCGATTCCGGGCGTATCGACCACCGGCAGTAGCTCTTTCGGTACCGTTTTCGTGGCGGGGAGGAAACGTGTTCCCATGCCTGCAGCGGGTACGACGGCCGTACGGAACGACGGCTTCTTGCCACCGGCCACGGACTCACTGTTTGCTGAGCTCATGCGCACACCCTATCCATGTAGACCGCGAATCGTCCTTCGCGAGACACTGGGGTTTCCCCCGTGATCAGTGACGACAAACTCGAGTGGAGGACACGCATACTCACTGCCCGCAAGCAGCGAGACGTCCACGCACGAGAGCGGGCATCAGAGGCACTCTCTCACGCCGTGTCGGTTTTGGCCTCCGATGCGCGGGAGCGCGGCGGCGACACTCTCGCCGCCTACGTACCGGTGGGTAGCGAGCCCGGTGATGCGAGCATGCTCGACTCCGCACTGGCCGCCGGACTGCGAGTGCTGCTGCCCGTCGCGCGTGAACCGGGGCCGCTGTCCTGGGCCGAGTACCGCGGACCCGACTCGCTCGTCGCGGCCGCGTACGGCTTGCGCGAACCGTCCGGCCCGACGCTTCCTCCCGAGACCGTCGCGGACGCGTCGATCGTGTTGGTACCCGCACTCGCCGTCGATCGCAGCGGCGGTCGTCTCGGCCGAGGCGCCGGCTTCTACGACCGCACACTCGATGCCGTCCGGCCCGACGCGTGGCTGGTGGGCGTGGTGTACGACGACGACCTGGTCGACGCGCTGCCCACCGAGACGCACGACGTGCGCATGACCCACGTGTTGACGCCGCTGTCGGGGCTGCAGCGGCTCGGCCACGACAGCCGCGGCTGAGGAATAGCGCCACCTGCACGGACGTTGCCTCGATTGCCGACGCTGGCACTGTCGACTGTAGAGTGCCAGTCAGGGACCGACAGCGGAGGAAACGTGCCTACCTACTCTTATGCGTGCACCGAGTGTGACAACCGGTTCGACATCGTCCAGAAGTTCACGGACGACTCGTTGACGGTCTGCCCCGCGTGCTCCGGCAAGCTTCGCAAGCTGTTCAACACCGTGGGCATCGTCTTCAAGGGCAGCGGCTTCTACCGCAACGACAGCCGCGGCAGTTCGAGCAGCAGCGAGTCGGGCTCGTCCGACTCCGGCAGCTCCTCGGACAGCACGAGCTCGAGCGAGAAGAAGAGCGACACGAAGTCCGACTCGACCTCGACCACCTCGAGTGAGAAGAAGTCGACCAGCACCTCCACCCCCGCCGCCGCAAGCTGATCGTCCGACCCGGGGAGCGTTGAACCGCTGTCCCCGGGCACCGTGAAACCTGGCGGCCTCCTGCGTCGCCCTCGTTCTACGGTCGCGTCATGTCTCCCACGGTCGATCACCCGCTGAGCGCGCGTCTGTTCGACCGCATCCCGCCTCTCCCGCCGCGTCTGCGGTCACCTGCCGCTCGACGCATCGTCGCCGCTGCTCTCGTGGGGCTCGCTGTCGTCTCGGCCTATCGAACCGATCCGTCGCGGACCGAGGTCCCGGTCGTCGTGACCGCCACGGACGTCGCTCCCGGCACCTCACTCACGGCCGCCGACGTCACGCTGACCCGCGTCGACTTGTCCCTGCTCGCGGACGGAACGCTGCGGTCGGTGGACGACGCGGTGGGACGGACTGTCGCCGGACCCGTCCGATCCGGCGAGGCGCTCACCGACGTCCGACTGCTGGGGCCTCGGCTGGCGTCCGCCACCCTGCCGTCCGGTGACGCCCGCATCGTGCCGATCCGCCTCGCCGATCCCGAGCTGGCGCAACTGCTTCGAGCCGGCGACGTGGTCGACGTGGTCCGGGCGGCGCCGGACGACACGTCCCCGTCCGGGGTGATCGCCGAGAGCGCCACCGTGGTGATGGTCTCCGCCCCGGGCTCGGGCGTGTCTCGACGCGACCAGCTCGTTCTGGTCGCCCTGCGCGCGGACGACGCGTCGGCCGTCGCCGCTGCGTCGCTCTCCGATGCACTGACGGTCCTGCTGCGGTGACCGTCCCCGGGTCCCGGGCTTCGCCGCGCCCATCGAGACGCGCTGGTCGGTTACTCTCGTCGTGGCTCAATCCATGATCGACGAGAGTAGGGGCGGATCGCATGTTGAAGGGCTTCAAGGACTTCCTGCTGCGCGGGAACGTGGTCGACCTCGCGGTCGCAGTGGTCATCGGTGCGGCCTTCACGGCCATCGTCACCGCATTCACCACCAACATCGTGAACCCGTTGATCTCGTCCATCGGGGCGAGCAACGAGCTGGGCTGGGGCTTCCTGATCCGCTCCGGCAACGACGCGACATTCGTGAACATCGGGGCCGTCATCACCGCGGTGATCAACTTCGTCATCATCGCGGCGGTCGTCTACTTCGTGCTCATCCTCCCGGTGAACACCGCGAAGAACCGCTTCGCGACGAAGAAGGAGAAGGCTCTGAGCGATCAGGACATCCTGATCCAGATCCGGGACCTCTTGGCGGAGGGCCGGTCCGACGGCGTCAAGACCACCTCGGACGGCCTCACCGGAAACACGACGCCGGGCACCACCACCACGTAGTCACCCACAGACGCGACGAAGGGCTCGTCCTCACCGCACGGTGAGGACGAGCCCTTCGTCGTCTGTTCGAACGAACGGGATCAGTTGAACTTGACCAGCGGGAACTCGTCGAGGGTGATCGCGGTGCCGGCCGCGGAGCAGGCGTCGACCACGGCCGTCGAGTTGTCGACGAACGCCTGACCGGACGAGCTGTCCGGCTCGGTGAGTTCGAGGGAATCGGCGGGTAGCGCGCCGATGAGGGTGCTGAGCGAGGACTCGACGTCACCGGTGGCGGTGTCCGCGAGCGGCTGGAACTTCTGCATCTCGGCGGTCTTCGCGTCGGTCCAGGTCTGGACGTCCGTGTCGGCCGGGCCGGCCTTGACGAGGGCGGTGAACTGGTCGTACGTGGTCTCGAAATCGGTGCAGGCGGTGGCGTTCTCGGACGAGTCGTCGGACGTCCCGGAATCCCCGCTGCTGCAGGCGGACAGGCCCACCAGGGCCGTGAGGGCGAAAGCTGCAGTCATCACACGAGTCGCGGTACCGGAGTTCATGCCGACCATTCAACAGGAGGCGTGGACGTCGGAACGCAGTGGGGCGGTGCACCTTCGGATACTCGTGACATGCCACCGACCGTTGTCGCACGCCATTGTCACGCCTCACGAACATGACGAAGCCCCACCCGGATGGCCCGGATGGGGCTTCGTCTGTGTTCAGATCTGCTGTGGCAGCGGACTACCGATCAGCAGGCAACTGATACTGGCTGGGCCAGGATCAGTTGAAGGTCCACACGGGGCCGTATGCGACGGCCGTGTCGCCGGTGGCGGACACGATCGAGGCGTACGGACGGACGCGGACGTTGCCCAGGATGCCGGTGGCGGTTCCGTGGACGTTGGCCAGCTGGATGGAGCCGTCGGTGCCCGCTGCTTCCTGCTCGCCGCCGGTGATGTCGGCAGACTCGTCGACAACCGCGATCGCGCTTTCGGACTGCGTGATGCCGGGTCCGGGGGCGATGGTGACGTTCGCGGTCGCGACCGGAACAAGCTCGACCTGGGCACTGAGGCCATTGGTCTGCGAGCGAGTCGAGGTCGGGGCTCCGCCGCCAGCCTGCGAGACGACGGCGGATGTGTCGAAGCCCGCGGTGACCGACGGGGTAGCCCAGTCGATGGAAAGCGAACCGCCGAGGCTGCCCGGGTAGCCGACCTGGTAGCCGACCTTCACCGTGCCCTCGAAGTCGTCAGCAGACGGGCCTGCGACCGACCAGGTGACGCGGCCGTTGCCGAACCACTCGCGGGTCAGCGGGTTGCCGTCGAGCGGGAACACGCTGTTCACGAAGGTGTCTTCGAGGTTGACCGTGATGGAGTTGCCATCAGCGTCAACGACGGTGTTGCTGGCGTCGACGCCGGCCTGCGCGGTTCCGGTTCCGAGAACCAGACCGACGACCGAGGCACCGGCCACAGCTGCTGCACTCATGGACTTGAGCCCCCGGCTGCGCCGCGGCTTACGAATTACGGTCATGTACTTCCTCATCATGTTCGTCCCGCGGCGTGTTCGCCTCGGGTGCGCTGTCGGGCTCTGACGTCCTCCCGAGCGGTTCGCTTGCGAGCGAACCGTATCAGGCGGCGACTGCAAGCTCATGGCTTACGCGTCGGGCAGTGCAGGAACACAAGTTGGACGCGTCCTCGTATCGATTCAGCATCCACCGTTGAACCTGAGCGAAACCTTAGAGGGTGATTCGGACCGTGACAATCCCTACGTTCGCGGCGTCGCGTCCGAAAACCGCCGTCCACGTTTCGTGCGTGTGAACGTGCGTCACAAGCGTTTTGGCCGCACGACGCGCCGCAGCTCCAATGGCGCGAAACGTCGTCGGACTGTGCTAATCGGGTGCCCGGGTGCCCGTGACGTGGGCGTTATTCAACTCGACCCCGAGCGGAACCACTGCTCGACCGGGGTTGCCAGTCACACCAGTCACATCTACCCTGCGGTAACTCGCGGGGAGGTCGTCCGGATTCAGGCGAATTCGCGGTTAACAGACAGGCAACACCGGGTTCGCACTGTGGTAACTCCCAGTGACGTGGATCACACAAACTAGTCGTAATGCGGAGGCCTCTGGCTCCTCAACCACTCCTCCGAGCCCGAGTACGAATCACCTCGATGTGGTTCGCCCGACGGTCCGTCGTCTCGAGTCGACTCGGGAAGAACGTCGCCGAACACACGAGCGAGCCGGGCCCGTCGTGCACGGGCCCGGCTCGCAGTGTCCTCGAAGTCCGGATCGACGGGTGTTGCGTCGCCGGCTCGAGGGTCGTTCTTCTGGGGGTCGTCAGCCGTCAAGGCTGGACAACTCACCGATGACATGGGCGGCGAGGGGCGTCAGCGTCGCCATTCCGTCGCGGACGGCTGCGCGGCTCCCGGCCAAGTTGACCACCAGCGTGCTGCCGGACACTCCGGCGAGCCCGCGGGACAGGCCGGCGTCGAGCGACCCCGCCGCCAGTCCGGAGGAGCGGAGCGCCTCACTGATGCCGAGGAGTTCACGGTCGAGCACCTCGGCCGTCGCGTCCGGGGTGACGTCGCGCGGCGACGTGCCGGTGCCGCCGACGGAGACCACCAGGTCGACGCCGCCGATGACCGCGGTGTTCAGTGCGTTGCGCACGTCCACCTCGTCGTTGCTGACCACGACGACACCGTCGACGAGGAAGCCCGCCTCGGTCAGCAGTTCGTTGACCAGAGGTCCGGTCGAGTCGGCATCTCCGTGAGCCGTGCGGTCGTCGACGATCACGACGAGCGCACGTCCGGCCACGGCTGCATCCATAGTCATGTCGCTCACCGTAATGCCCGGGCCCGACGGAGACTCGATGTGCCCGACGATGGGCGTGAGGTGCCCACGGTCACGGACGATCCGGGGTCGCTTCATCAGTTGCCTCCGCTCGGGGCCGTCCCGAGCGTGACCTGCACGGTCTGCTCGTTGCCACCCTGTGTGTAGGTCACCGAGACCTGGTCGCCCGGGGCGTGGGAGCGGACCGCCGCGATGAGTGCGTCGCCGCTGGCGATGACGCGGTCGTCGACCTTGGTGACCACTGCACCGGTCGGAATGCCCGCCTGCGCGGCCGGCCCGCCGTCGGTGACGGCCATGACCGTGGCTCCGTTGGCGTCGTCGCGGCTCGGGACGCTGATGCCGATGATCGCCTGCGTCGCCTTGCCGGTCTGTACCAGCTCGTCGGCGATGCGGCGGGCCTGGTCGACGGGGATGGCGAAGCCGAGGCCGATGGACCCGCTCTGCGACTCGGACGAGCTGGCGCCCGCTCCCAACGTCGCGATGGCGCTGTTGACGCCGACCAGCTTGCCGTTCATGTCCACGAGCGCGCCGCCCGAGTTGCCGGGGTTGATGGCCGCGTCGGTCTGGATCGCGTCGATCACCGTGGTCTGGTCCGTCGACTCGCCACTGGTCGCGACCGGGCGGTTGAGCGACGAGATGATGCCGGAGGTCACCGTGCCGGCGAGGCCGAGCGGCGAACCGACGGCCACGACACCCTGACCCACCTGCAGACCGTCCGAGGTGCCGAGCTCGATGGGCGTCAGGTTGCTGCGGCCCTGCGCCTTGATCACCGCGATGTCCGAGGACGCGTCCGCACCGACCACCGTCGCCGACGACGTGGATCCGTCGTTGAAGGAGACGGTCAGCTGGGCGTTCGCACCCGCGCCGGACACGACGTGGTTGTTCGTCAGGATGAGGCCGTCGGAGGAGAGGATCACGCCGGACCCCTCGCCCTCGGCGGTGCGGCCCGCCACCTGGATCTGGACCACGCTGGGGAGCACCTTGCCGGCCACGGCCTGCACCGAACCGTCAGGAGCGTTGGCGGCCGGGTTCGCCTGCGTGACGGGCTGATTGAGGGCGTTGGTCACGCCACCGTTGCCGCCGTCCGCGGCGATGGCACCGACCGCGCCACCGACTCCACCGCTCACCAGGGCCAGCGCGATGGCGCCTGCGACGAGGGCTGTACGCCCCGGCTTCCGCGACGTGGTCGCCGGCGCCGTCCCGCCGTAGTACTGCGGCTGCTGGTACGGGTTCTGCTGGTAGGGGTTCTGTCCCTGCTGATGAGGCTGCTGATACGGGTTGTGGGGCTGCTGGTGCTGACCCGCCTGGTGTTGACCGTCCCACCCGGTGTACTGGGGCTGTGTCTGTCCCCCGTACGCGGGCTGCTGCGCGGTGGGCTCCGATGCGCCGTCCCGGCCGTCGCGGCCGGTGTCACCAGTGGTTCGGTCCTCGTTCATGCGTTTCGCTCCATCTCCATGACCGGCTCGCACCGGTCACCTCACGTCGTCCTGATCGACGATGCTCCGCTGGACTGAGAGGGCGCTGAGATCATCGTGTCAGTGGCCTGTGGGTCCTGCGAGCCTGTTCCCAGCAGATCCTGCGGACCGGCGGATTCCCCCGGGAGAACGATTCGAATCAGGGTGCCGCCGGTGACCGAGTCCTCGACCGCGATGGTTCCGCCGTGCTTGAGCACCACCTGGCGCACGATCGCCAGACCCAGTCCCGATCCGGGCATCGACCGCGACGCGGTGGACCGGTAGAAGCGTTCGAACACCAGCTCTCGTTCCTCGGGCGCGATACCCGGACCCGCGTCGGACACGGTGAGTTCGAGCAGGCCGTCGGGCCGGGCGATCATCGCCACGTGCACGGTGGCGCCCGACGGACTCCACTTGGCCGCGTTGTCGAGCACGTTGAGGACGGCGCGGGACAGACCTGCCTGGTCGCCGTACAGGATCCACGGTGTGGTCATCGAGTCGAAGTCGATCTCGTTGCGACGCCTGCGAACTCGCTCCAGGCTGCGTTCGACGACATCCGCCATGTCGACACGTTCGAAGACGTTCTCCGGGGCGTCCTCACGTGCCAGGTCGACCAGATCGCCGACGAGCGTGGACAGTTCCTCGATCTGCGCCACCACGTCGAGACGCAGCTCCGCCATGTCCTGCTCCGGGATGCGCGGCGCACCCGGCCGACTCGACGCGATCAGCAGTTCCATGTTGGTGCGCAACGACGTCAGCGGAGTCCGCAGTTCGTGGCCCGCGTCCGCCACGAGTCGGCTCTGCCGCGCCCGCGACTCGGCGAGCGCCCGCAGCATCGTGTTGAAACTGTCGGTGAGGCGGGCGAGTTCGTCGTTGCCCGTCACCGGGATGGGGGTCAGGTCATCGGTTCGGGCGACACGCTCGGCCGCCGCCGTCAGCCGTCCGATGGGTCGCAGACCGGTGCGTCCCACCGCCGTGCCGGCCACCGCCGCGAGGACGACGCCACAGCCGCCCACGACGAACAGCACCCAGGCCAGTCGATCCAGGACCTGGCCGGTGGGCGCGAGCCGCTGTGCGATCACCAGCGTGCTTCCGGTCTGCGTGCGCTCCGCGAGAACGCGAGCTCCCGAGGTGGTGCGCAGCGACGAGGTCGACTGTCCCAGCGCGACGTCCATCTCGGGGTCACCGATGGGCACGATCGAACCCGGCGGGATGTACTTCGTCAGGTCCGGAAAGATCAGCGCGACACTGACATCGGTGCTGTAGAGCGTGGCGCCCGCGACGTACCGGGGATCGAAGGCGACGAGGTTGGTCTCGATCAGCGCACTCGCCCGGGTACGCAGCTGATTGTCGACGTCGCCGTACAGCGCGCGGGACACCACCGCGTACGCGGCGATCGCCATGACGGCGACCGCGATGGCCACCACGGACGCCGCGAGCAGCGTGACACGCCACCGCAGGGACACCGAGCGGGTGAGGGGCATCGGAGGACGCATGAGTCCGTCCTGTGCCGCGCGCCCCTTGTCGGTCCCGGCCTCGCCCCGCCGGCGGCCGAAGGGAGCAACCATCACGGAGGCGTTTCCCGCAGCACGTAACCCACACCGCGGACGGTGTGGATGAGACGAGTCTCGCCGTCGGCCTCGGTCTTGCGCCGCAGATACCCGACGTACACCTCGAGGGCGTTGCCCGACGTCGGGAAGTCGTAGCCCCACACCTCCTCGAGGATGCGGCTCCGGCTGAGCACCCGTCGGGGGTTGGCGAGCAGCATCTCGAGCAACGAGAACTCGGTGCGGGTCAGGCTGATGGGCCGTTCGCCCCGTCGCACCTCGCGCGTGACGGGGTCGAGTGACAGATCGGCGAACGTCATGGCCTCGCTGTCCGGACCCAGTTCCCCACCGGTGCGTCGCAACAGTGCGCGCAGCCGTGCCAGCAGCTCCTCGAGCGCGAACGGTTTGGGCAGGTAGTCGTCCGCCCCGGCATCGAGACCCGCCACCCGCTCGGACACGGAGTCACGAGCCGTCAGGACCAGGATCGGCAGGTCGTCTCCGGTGCTGCGCAGGCGACGGCACACCTCGAGCCCGTCGAGCCGGGGCATCATGACGTCGAGGACCAGCGCGTCCGGTCGCTCGGCCGCGACCTTCTCGAGGGCGTCGAGACCGTCGGTGGCCAGGTCCACGGTGTACCCGTTGAACGTCAGCGACCGTCGCAGCGATTCTCGGACGGCACGATCGTCGTCGGTCACCAGTACACGCATGGGAACAGTGTCGCCCCGACGACTGAGACGCTGCTGAGAGGACACAGGGGCGGCCGGTGTCAGCGCCCGAACAGCCGGTCGACGAACGCGATCGCATCGGGCTGCGAGTCACGGAACGTCTGACTGTGGTCGCCCGGGTAGGTCCGGAAGGTCAGCGGTTCGCCGTTGGCCGTCATGGCCGCCGCGAGCGACAGGGCGGACGGTGCCGGCACATCGACGTCCCGCAGACCCTGGCCGATGAAGACGGGACGGTCGTACCCGGAGGTGGGCACACCCATGTAGTCGTTCAGCAGTCCGTACACGTTCGGGATCTGCGCCAACGGCCGCGAGAACATGTCGCCGAGTCGCAGCCCGGACACCGCATCGTGGAACGGGTTCGCGCACTGCGTCTCGGCGGTGTCCACCCACTGCCGGCCGAGCAGAGTCAGGTACGAGTTCAGATCGATCTCGGGATGGGCGGCCCGCAACCCCGCCAGGATGTAGAAGACGTACGACGTCAGACCGTCCGGAATCGCGACGGGCGGGACTCCGGGCCCGAGCGGAAGCAGAACGAGTTCGATGTTGGCGGGCACGCCGGTCCCGACGGCGCCGAGGTAGTCCAGGCCGTCGCCGCCGTACTCGGTGGCGTACCGCGCGGTCGTCACCGCGGCGCCGCCGCCCTGAGACTGGCCGATCGCGACCCAGCGATTCGACAGCGTCGGCTCCAGTTCCCTTGCAGCAGCGACACTGTCGACGACGCTGTGCGCCTGCACCTTGCCGTCCAGGTACGGCATCACTCCGGGGGTACCGAGACCCACGTAGTCCGTGGCGACGATCGCGTAGCCGCGGTTCAGCCACGTCTGGAGGTACGGGAAGTCGCGGTCCGGCAACGTGGGGCCGACGACCGACGGAGCGCAGTCGTCGCCGAGCCCGGACGTGCCGTGGGCCCACGCGATGACAGGCCAGCCACCTTCGGGCGCCTCGCCGGGCGGCAGATAGACGCCACCGGTACTCAGGGCCGGCTCGTTCTGCGAGCCCACCGACCAGTAGGTGATGCGCCGGGCGTCGACACTTCCCGGAATCGGGGCCGGTGACGCCGTCGATCCGACGAGAGTGCCCGGATCACGGTCCTGCGCCTGCGCCACACCCGTGGGGGTCAGCGCGACGGACGTCGTGGCGGTCAGGGTCACCAAGGCGCGCAGCAGGCGGCGGGAGCGGTTCGGCACGGCGTCACCGTACCGCTCCGGCACCGGATTCCGGACTAGAACATACGTTCGATCACGGCTACGCTCTCCAGTCATGGATGAGGTGGGTGCGACGCAGAGTTCGGTGAACGACAAGGTGCTCGAGCTGCGCGCGGTCGCGGACGAGCTCCGGGCGCTCGACGACCACCGAGTGGCACTCGGCGACAAGCTGGTGGACCTCGAACACTGGTTCCGACGGGTGGGGTGCCTGGAGTTGTCCGACCACGCGCTCGACGTCTTCGTCTCCCGCTACGTGGGCCGGGTCTTCGAGCTGGCGGACGGCCTACGCGAGTAGCCGTGACCTCGCGTCACACTCAGTTGTGACCGCCGTCGCCCCGATCGGCACCACGTGGGGTGCCCCTCATTCCGGTGGAAACCACCTCGCAGCGGGCAATCATGGAGCACGGCGGGACACGCTCCCGCCGGGGCCGGTCAGGGGAACCGACCTCAGCACGATCGGAGGAAACACATGATGATCACACTGACACTCGTCGGCGCGGCAGCACTCGCGGTCGCACTGTTGTCCGGCGGACGCGACCTGGACTTCCGGGGACGCCAGATGTCGCACAGCTACCGTTCGCGCTGACACCGACGCACATCGACGACTGCCCACCGTTCACCTGTGAACGGTGGGCAGTCTTCTGTCCACATTCGGTGACATCTACTATCGAACATATGTTCTACTCCATGTAGTCTGAGGTCATGGAATCGGGGGATCCAGGGTCGGCCTGGCAGGTGCAGATGGGCCGACGTGTCGGCGCGCTGCCTGCTGTGGCCGCACCTGTCGACGATCCCCGCGTGTGCGCGCTACTCGCCCAGCTCGGCTCCGCGGTCGAGGGCATCGCCATGCTCGACGCGTCGAAGCTCACCAGCGAGGACCGACTGGCGCTGGTGTGCGGGGCCGAGAACACCCGGCGCCTGCTCACCGGCGCGTCACACACCTGGCTCAACGGCCTGGTGGCCGGCTCGGGATTCGACTCTGTGATCGGTGCGATCGGCGCGAGCGGTGTTCCGCACGCGCTGGCGCACATGCTGCGCATCACCACGGCTGCCGCCGCATCCCGCCTTGCCGTGGCACGCGATCTCGGCACCGGAACGACCATGACGGGTGAGACGCTCGATCCGCCGTTGACCCACACGGCCGCGGCAGCGCGGGACGGCGCGCTGGCCGACGCACACGTCTCGATCATCCGCTCGTTCCTGAAGAAGCTCCCTCACGCCGTCGATGCCGAGACGCGCGACGCCGCCGAGCAGACTCTCGCCGACCTTGCGCGCACGGTCGGACCGGAGGAGCTCACGGCCATCGCGACGCGCCTCACCGAATACCTCGATCCCGACGGAGCGGAGCCCGACGATCGCGACCGCGCCAGGAAGCGCTTCTTCGAGATCGACCCCCAGGGCCCCGATTCGATGTCGACCGGCCGCTTCTGCGTCGACCCGGTGCTGCGCGCCCTGCTCGACGCGTTCCTCGCCAAATTCGCGGCACCCGGAACGAACGCTCCCGACGGTTCAGTCGATCTCGACGCCCCGCCCGCGAACGATGACACGACCCCCACCGACGCTGTCCCGTCCGGCGACGCAGGACAGCCGGCCGCGGCGGAGGAGTCGGGCGACCGGGAGGCCGAGTGGGACCACCGCACCCCCGGCCAGCGCAATCACGATGCACTGACCTACCTCCTGAAGGACGTGCTGGCCTCGGGTCGACACGGACAGCATCGTGGTCTGCCCCTGTCCGTGGTCGTGTCGGTGTCACTCGACCAGCTCACCGCCGCAGCGGGTCTCGGGCTCACCGCCACCGGATCCACAATGCCCGTGGCAGACGTGGTGCGCATGGCGGCCGAGGCGCACCACTACCTCCGCGTCTTCGACGGGGCCACCGGCAGCACGCTGCACTTCGCCCGAGCCCGCCGGTGCGCGAGCACCGACCAGCGGCTCGCCCTGTTCGCCCGCGACCGCGGCTGCACCGGGCCGGGATGCTCGGCGCCCGCGTCACGGTGCGAGGCCCACCATGTCGACGACTGGGCGGCGGGCGGCCTCACCGACATCGACGACCTCGCGCTGGCGTGCGACGTCCACCATCCGCTCGTCGGCGAACGTGCCGGCCAGTGGGCCACCAGCACCGCTCCCCCGAGTCATCCGTACCCAGGCACAGTGCTGTGGCATCCGCCTGCCGTCATCGACGAGGGTCGGCACGGCATCCCGAACCATCTGAACTTCCCGGAGCGGCACCTCGCACCGCCGCCGGACGACTGATCGAATCCGAGACGGTGAGCCGAGGGCGACCTCAGGTTCGACACTGCGCCGGCCTGGCACCGTCAGCCGGAATGTTCCGCCGTGAATTCCGTGATCTCGGCGAGCGCAGGCTTGGGCGAGAAATCGCGGCGCACCATTCCGAAGTTCTGCTCCGTGTCGGACTCGTCGCTGCCCGAGTCACGCATGCTGTAGACGTACGCGGGCCCGAGCCAGGAATTGCCGAGAAGGGCATTGAGCATGATGCCGATGGACTCGGCCTGCCCCTCCTCGCTCATGGCATTCGCGTTCGTTCCCGTGGGGGCGCCCATCTCGGTGATCCAGATCTGCTTGTCGCCGTCACCCTCGGCGCTCATGACATCGTGCATCGACCACATCGCCATCGCCGTGTTCCACGGCGCCGTCGACAGATCGTTCGGAAGGAACGGCCACGTGTACGGGTGGACGTTGAAGGCATCGAAATAACGATTCGCTCCGAGGGTGTAGAGCGACGAGAGGAAAGCGGTCGGCGAGATGTTGGTGCCGTTGTTCACCGCGGGCGCCATACCGCCGGCGAGCACCAGCGCCTCCGGTTGCACCTTCTTGATGGCGCGGTACGTCGCGCGCAGCATCAGCGCGTACACCGTCGGGTCGGGCAGCGGCGTGAAGTAGGTGGTGATGTTCGGCTCGTTCCACACCTCCCACAACACGATTCGGTCGCGGTACCGCTCCGCGGCGAGTGCCGCGAAGGCCGCGAACGCGTCCGGACTCGCCGGCCGGGCGTAGGGCTGATCCCGAGCCGTCGCCACACGCGCCCAGGCAGGTGCGTAGGTCACGATGGCGTACGGGCACATACCCCGAGCGACGATGGCGTCGACCACTCTGTCCGTCGACGACCAGTCGCGCAGACCGGGCTGCGGCTCCACCACCGACCAGTCGATGTCGATGCGGACCGAGAACATGCCCGCGTTCCTCGCGATGTCGAGTTCGCGTCCGAGGTCCTCGTCCGACAGGAATCCGAAGGAGCCGCCGGGTGATCCGCCCACCCGGACGCCGTCGGACTCCGCGACGCACCGCGGTACCTCGCCCGACGGAGCGCCGGATGCCGGTGTCGGCACACCGACGAGAACGAGAAGGACAGCGGCACCAGACACGCTGCATCGCCGGAGAAACCCGGCACCGGCTCCGCGCCGAGTCGGCCTCGAACGCGAAACAGACCGATCGGTGAGCACCGGCCCAGGCTAACAGCGGCGGCCGCGCGGGGCGTACCAGCGAAAACGGACACCGGCGAGGCTCCGGCTGCGATGATTCTCCACATCGCTCGATCCCGTACAAGCCTGCATTAGTATCGGCGAAATGACGACGGGAAACGACGGCTTCGACGCCCGCCTCAACGAGGTTCTGGAACAGCAGGCCGTGAGGGTGGGCGAGACGGTGCCCGCCTATGTTCGGCGCGCCGTCATGACACGCCTGGTGAAAGAACTTGCCGAGGCGGACGACACCGATCTCGGCCATCTGCTCAAGCGCCTCGAGTCGACGGCGGATCCGGTGCCCGACACGCCCGCGTCCACACCTCCGGCGGCATCCGACATGCCCGCGATCGTCACCGATCCCGATCGCGTGCGCGCCGTCGAGGCCACCGGGCTGCTCGACACCCCGTCCGAACCGGCCTACGACCGCATCGTGGCCATGGCCGCGGACGCGTTGTCCACGCCGGGCGCCTCGATCTCCTTGATCGACAAGGACCGACAGTTCATCAAGAGCGCTGTCGGTTTCGGGCCGGAGGAGGAACGACCTCGGGAGATTCCCCTCGAGGCCGGAATGTGCCGCCACACGGTGGCCCTGGGTGAACCACTGCTGGTGGAGGACGCCCGCCTCGACGAGAAGTTCATGAACCACCCCGGCGTGCTGGACAAGACCTTCATCTCCTACCTCGGCATCCCGTTGGTGGACGACGGCGGTCACGCGGTGGGCACGCTGTGCGTCTGGGACGCCGAGCCACGTCAGTGGACGACGGGGCACGTACAGGTACTGAAGGACATCGCGTGGATGGTTCGCGAGCGAATTTTCGAGTGAGCGAACCATTCCGGGCGCGATCTACATTTTCGCCTCGTTAGTCTGTCTTTCGGTCGCTTTTCCGTAATGGCGCCGTGACCATTCTGAGAAGACAACTCCAAAGAATGGTCTAGTGTTGACCTCGGTCGGTCAACCACTAGGTCCGTACGGAGTGAATCCTGTGTCCGAAACACTGGAATCGCGAGATACGTTGCTACGCAACGCCCCTGCCACGAGGGTGTCCAATGAACGTGGAATAGCGGACCGTCTTCGCGTCGATCCCGCACACACGATGGTCACCATCGCGGCAGACGCGACGGCAGCGATCGTGGCTGTTGCCGTGGCGAGGTTCTGGCCGGGAACGGGCGGCATCGACTACGGCTGGGTGCCGTGGTTGTTCGTGCCGCTGGTTCTGCTCATCCTGGCGTCCCGCTCGCTCTACCGACGCGGACTCCGCCGGAACTTCCTCGACGAGATCGGTCCCGTCGAGACGTCCGTCGCGCTCGCCACTCTGCTGGTGCTGACGATCTTGCTGGTCATCGGCACGGAGTACCGGCCCGGCCTCTTCATGGTCCGGGTGTGGATCGCCGCGGCGATCCTGGTGGCGGTGGCGCGGTTCCTGCGCACCGCGATCCAGCGGTACCTGCGGGTGAACCACAAGTCGGCGGCTCCGACGCTCATCATCGGCGGCGGTCCCATCGCCCACCAGCTGGCGTCGCGCATGCACCAGTTCCCCGAGTACGGCCTCGACCCCGTGGGCGTGCTCGACAAGGCACCCGCGGTCGATCCGCAGCCTGACACTCCCGAGGCACTGACCGTCCCCTACATGGGCACACCGTCGCAGCTCGCGCAAGCCATCGAGCAGACCGGCGCCGAGGAGCTCGTCATCGGGTTCTCGGACGTTCCGACCGAGAGTCTGGTCAAGGCCATCCGCACCGCCCACTCGAACGGCATGCGAGTGTGGTTGGTACCGCGCCTGTTCGACACCGTCGGCGTGCGGACCCGCGTCGAGCATCTCGGCGGGTTGCCCCTGATGGTGCTGCCGCACACCGACCCCAAGGGCTGGCAGTTCGTCGTCAAGGGCGTCATGGACCGCACCCTGGCCGGACTGGGCGTGCTGGTCCTGTCCCCCGTCTTCCTGGTGCTCGCGCTGCTGGTCAAGACGAGCTCCCCCGGACCCATCTTCTTCTCCCAGGAGCGCATCGGCCGTGACGGAAAACCGTTCGGCTGCCTGAAGTTCCGGTCCATGCGTCCGCCGCGTGCCTCGGACGCCGAGTTCACTCGCGTCGAGGGCGCCGCTCCGGGCGGCGTCGAGGGCGTCGATCGCCGGACCCGTATCGGCAAGATCATGCGTCAGACGTCGCTCGACGAGCTGCCCCAGCTCCTCAACGTCGTTCGCGGCGACATGAGCCTCGTGGGTCCCCGACCGGAGCGCCCCGCGTACGTGGATCTGTTCGAGATGCAGATCCGCCGCTACGGTGAGCGGCACCGGGTGAAGGCCGGTGTCACCGGGTGGGCGCAGGTGCACGGACTGCGCGGACAGACGTCCATCGCCGACCGCGCCGAGTGGGACAACTACTACATCGAGAACTGGTCGCTGTCCCTCGACATCAAGATCCTGTTCCTCACCATCGCCGCGGTCCTGAAGAAGGCGGAAGACTGACCGTGTCGGCGGTCCCGTCATGCTGATCGTCCTCGAGGGTCTCGCCGCGGTCGTCGTGCTGGTCGTCGCTTTCCTGGTGGCACGCGCGGTCTTTCACCGACCGCAGCTCGGGGTGCTGCTGCTGGCCGCGTTCGTCCCGCTGAACGGTCTCCTCGCCATCCTTCCGCTGCCCGGCTTCGTCGCCGGCTGGAAGGAGGGCCTGGTGATCTTCACGCTCGGCAGCGCCTGGATCCGGCGCAGTCGAGCGCTGGGCCCGCGTCGTCCGACACTGCTGATGCCCTGGTGGCCGGCCGCAGCCCTGTTCGTGGTGTTCGGGACCGCGTCGGCACTGCTGTCGTTCGGGGTCATCGGCTTCGTCGGCATCAAGGTGACGTTCTTCTACCTGCTGCTGGTGGCGATCCTGTGGCTCGCGCCGTTCGACGCCCGCGACCGGGACCACCTCGTCAGCATCCTCATGGGCATGGGCGCGTTCACGTCCCTGGTCGGCATCGCCCAGTTGCTCGCGGGACCGGCGGCGCTCGTGGCGATCGGGTACGAGTACGGCACCCAGGTCCGGACGTCGGGCGGGCTGCTCCGCACGTTCAGCACGTTCAACCTGCCCTTCCCGTTCGGGCTCTACGTGATGCTGTCGCTGCTCGTCGGCGGAGCCGTGGCGCTCGCGAACCCCATGCGCCGGCGCAACCTGCTGTTCCTGTGCGCGAGCCCGTTCATGGTGGTCGCCATGTCGAGTGCCATCGTGCGAGCGGCGCTGCTCGGACTCGCGGTCGGGCTGATCTACATGACCATCATCCGGTTCCGCGCACTCGGCGGTCTGCTCGTGATCATGGCGGCGCTCGTCGGCGCGATCCTGCCGTTCGTCCCCAAGATCACGTCGGTCTTCTTCTCGTCGAGCAGCCTGAACGAACGTGGCGGTCGATGGAACGAGGTCATCGAGAAGGTGCGCACCCACTGGCTCGGCGAGGGGCTCGGGTCGAGTGGTGCGGCAGCGGACCGGATCTCGTCGGCGCAGGGTGAGAACATCACCGGGTCGCTCGGGCTGTCCACCAACTACCAGCCCGACAACTACTACGTGAAGACGGCTCTCGAACTCGGTCCGATCGGACTGTGGGCCGTCCTCGCGCTCCTGGTGACCGCCCTGATCTGGTGCACGCGACTCTCCCGCACCCTCCCCGGTCAGGACGGCGCGCTGACACTCGGTGTCGGCGCCTCCATCGTCGCGGCGATGTTCGCGTCGCTGGTGGCCACCTATTTCGAGATCTTCCCTATCGACGTCTATTTCTGGCTCTTGTTAGGAGTTGTGGGATGCGCAGCAGCACAACACGAATCGTTTTCGGGGCCCTCGCCCTCCGTCCCGGCGGCAGCGGCGTCCAGACGTACATCCGTGAGCTCCTGAGGGAGCTGCCCGGCCGTCTCCCCGGAACGGACCTCGCCGCCGTCGTCCAGAAGGACGCGATCGGCGAGCTGCCGACAGGCGTCGACGCGCTCCCCCGGCCGGTGTCCGGCGGTGCCGTCCGCGCGGTGCTCGGTGCGCTCCCGGTCGGATCGCACGACGTGGTCCACGGGCTCGACGTCGATCTCCCCCTCGTCGGCCGGGGCGCCACCGTCGCCACGGTGCACGACATCTCGGTCATCGACATGCCGTCCGCGTCGAGTCGCTTCCGCGCCGCCGGCGAACAGCGCCTCGTGCGACGGTCGCTGCGCAAGGCCGACCTGCTCATCGCCGTCTCGCAATTCACCGCCGACCGCATCAAGGCCGTCAGCGGCCGCGACGCCGCGGTCGTCGAACTCGCCCCGGCAGCCTGGGCCGTGCCCCCGGAGGACGGCGCGGTGGAGACGGTGCGCGCGAAGTACGGTCTGCCCGAACGCTTCGTCATGCAGGTGGGCACCGTGGAGCCGCGCAAGAACGTGCAGTTGGTCGCCGACGCCGCGGAGAAGCTGGGCGTGCCCTTCTTCCTGGCGGGCGCGGGGTCCACGGGCCCGGACGCACCCCGCTACGCGAACGGGCTCGGCTACGTCGACGTGGAGGACCTGCCCGCGCTGTACGCGGCGGCGACCGTCACCGCGTACGCGTCGCGCTACGAGGGCTTCGGGCTGCCCCCCGTCGAAGCGATGGCGTGCGGCGGCGCCGTGGTCGCGAGCGCGGTGGGCGCCCTGCCCGAGGTGGTCGGCAAGGGCGCCGTGCTGCTCGACAACGAGCGGGTCGACGACTGGGCGGAGGCACTGAGCCCGTTGATGTTCGACGAGACGGCGCGCGCGGACCTGGTGACCGAGGCCCTGCACGCGATGGCCGACCTGACGTGGGCCCGGACCGCCGAGCGCACCGCGGACGCCTACCGGGACGCAGGCCTGCTCTGATGGACGACGACATCACCGTCGAGGGTGCCGTGATCCCCGAACCCGAGACCCCCGAACCTGAGACGACGGCACCTGAGACCATGGCACCCGACTATCGCGCGCTCGCCGCCGATCCGAAGGCGGCGGCGCGGGCGACCGCGGCGGTGCTGATCTCCCGCGTGATCGTGGCGGGACTCGGCTGGTTGGGCAGCGTCATCGTGGCCCGCTCGCTGAGCCCCGAGGGGTGGGGTCAGTTCAGCTTCGTCTTCGCGCTGCTCGGACTCATGTCCGTCGTCACCGACCTCGGCGTCGGCCGCGTCGTCCTGGCCCGACTGATGGACGACGACGCCGAGGAGATCGGCCGCACCGCCTCGTCGTTCCTCGCACTGCGCACCGTGCTCGGACTCGTGGGGTACGTGCTCGCCGTCGGCTACGTCGTGGTGCTGCAGTACCCGGGTGAGGTCGTCGCGGCGACCGCACTGGGCGGCCTCGTCGTGGTGTTCGCGACGCCGTCCCACGCACTCTCCGTGCTGTTCCAGGCTCGCCATCGACTGTTGCTGGTCGCGGTCATCGAGAGCCTGGGCCAGGGCCTGCAGTTGGTGCTCACGATCCTCGCCGCCGTCTTCGCGCCGGTGCTGCTGATCTTCGTGCTGCCGGCCGTGCTCAACGAGGCGTTCCGCGCGGTCGGCAAGGGTCTCGCGGTGCGGCGGCGGTCGGTGGGCTTGCGCCCGTCTCGTCACATCGACGTCCACCGGTGGGGTGCCTACCTCCGCGAGGCGATTCCCCTCGCGATCGGCTTCGCGCTGACCATCGCGATGCTGAAGATCGACGTCCTGATGCTGAGCCTTCTCGACACCTTCGACGCGGTCGGCCTGTACTCCATCGGCTACAAGTTCTCCGACATGATGGACACCATCGCGCTGGCCGCCGTGGCGCCGGTGAGCACCCTCCTCGTGGCGGCCTGGCCGAGCGAGACGGCCACGTTCCGCGCCCGATCCCGTTCCGCGGGACTGTACTTCGCGACCTTCGGCGCCGTCGCCGTCGCCGGCTTCTGGCCCTCTGCCGAGCCGCTCATCCGCCTGCTCTACGGCGAGCGCTTCGCTCCCGGTTCCGACGCGGCACGGCTCCTCGTCCTCGGTGCCGCGATCATGTCGCTCATCCTGCTCGGCATCTTCCTGCTCGCCTCCGCGGGGATGCAGCGGCACTACCCGCTCGTCGCGCTGTTCGGCCTCGCTCTCAACATCGGCCTCAACGTCGCGCTCATCCCGAGGTTGTCCTACAACGGATCCGCCATCGCCACCGTCGTCACGTTCGGTGTCACGGTGATCATGCTGTGGGTCGTGATCGAGCGCAGCATGCCCATGTCGGGGCTGCTCGCCGTGTCGCCGATCCTCGTGCTCGCCGCCGTCACGGCCGCGGTGACGGTCGGGGCGACACTGCTCGTCGACGCGGCACCGTCCCTGTGGTTCCTGATCTCGGTCGTCGCGGCGCTCCTGGTCGCCGCGTGCGGGTTCCTCCTGACCAAGCGTGACTCGCGCAGCAACTCTCCTGCCCCGGAGGTCGCCTCGTGACTCCGGATCGCACCACCGTGTTCGTCGCGCACACCGCGAACATCTCGGGTGCCGAGAAGATGCTGCTGTCGCTGGTGTCCGAGGCACTGCGGGGGCCGGGCGGCGTCACCGTCGTCTGTCCCGTCGGGGCGCTGTCCGAGGCGCTGCCCGACGCCGCGGTGCACGTCGCGATCCCCGAGCTGGGCCTGGGCGGAGAGCAGGGAGTCGCCCGCATCGGCGCCGCGGCGAGGATGGCGGCGCGGTGGGTGTCGGCGGCACGGACGCTGCGTGCGGTGACGCGACGGCCGGCGACCCACACCGTCGTCAACTCGCTGTTCGCCCTGCCCGCAGCGCGACTCGCCCGGCCACCGCACGGTGTCGCCTGGCTGGTGCACGATGCGATCGCGGCGGGACGCCAGCGCGCCGTGGCATCGGCGAGTCGAGGCGCCGTCCGCCGCGCGGTCGCGTGCACGTCCGCCGCGGCGGCACCGGTACGCGACCTCGGCATCGAGGTGGAGATCGTGCCCTACGGCGTGCCGTGGCCCGTGGAGGATTTCGCCGCCCCCACGCACTCGCCGCCCGTCGTGGGCATGCTCGCGCTCCTCACTCCGTGGAAGGGGCACCTCGTCCTGCTCGACGCGGTCGCGAAGCTCGACGACGTGATGGTCGAACTTGCGGGCGGCAGCTTCTCCGGCGATCAGGCGTACGTCGACGAACTGCACACGCGGGCAGCACGTCCCGATCTCGCGGGACGTGTCCGCTTCCTCGGGCACGTCGATCCCGACAGCGCGCTGCGCCGGTGGGACGTCGTGGTGTCGGCCAGCGTTCTCCCCGAGGCGGGGCCCCTGTCCGTCCTCGAGGCCATGTCCCACGGGGTGCCGGTGGTGGCCACCGATCACGGCGGTCCCACCGAGTTCCTCGCTCGCGGGGAGGGCGTGCTGGTCCCGCCGGGTGACGCGGCGGCACTGGCCGACGCTCTGCGAAGGGTGCTCGGCGACGACGCGGCGCGCGCGGACATGGGAGCACGCGCGCGGGACACCGTCGCGACGCGTCACGACATCTCGGTCACCCTCCCCCGACTGTTGACGGAATTGACCGCATGAATGCCACGACAGAAAGAGCCATCAGCCATTCCTCACGCGCCCAGAATGGGTACCGCGTCGGTTTCACGACGGCCCGCGAACCGATCTCCCGAACGGTGACACACGGCAATTCACCTACGCAGGAATGGTCTCCGTCCCTGCGTAGTATCGAATGGGACATGCCGTCGACCGGGCATGACCGCACGCGCACCAGCAACTCGAGGAGATTCGGTTGGCGCCCGTAGACGACCCCGTGCACCGCGGAGACGTACCTCCGCCGATAGATCTCGCCGGGCACATGCGGGAACTGGGACGCGCGTTCCTTCCCGCTCTGATCATCGCGCTGATCGTCGGCGCCGGCGTCTTCGCCCTCCGCGAGTACGGCACCGAGAAGCAGTACGCGGCATCCGTCGTGACGGAGATCCGGGCGACCGGCGAGGTGATCCCCGGCGACGCGTTCATCGAGCAGCTGCGCGCCCCGTTCATCGGGCTGGCCGCGGACAACGACGTGCTCGATCAGGTGCTGTCGCAGGTCGACACCGGCTGGGACGCCGGTGAGCTCGCCTCCCACCTCGAGCTCGCCCCGGGAACGTCGCCGGCGCTGCTCACCTTCACCGTCACCGCGGACTCCCCCGAGCTCGCCCTCGAGGTCGCCCGCACCACGGTGACCACGGTGTCGCAGGCGTCGTCGGCCAACGCCGCCCGCAACGCACAGGGGCAGCTCGAGCAGGTCCAGGCCTCGATTGCCGCCGAGGAGGCGCGCAACTCCCAGCTCATCCCGGGCGACCCCGCCCGCTCCGCGTCGGACCAGTCGCTCGCCGACCTCCGCGACCAGATGACACAGCTCCAGAGCACGGGCGGCGGGAACCAGCTGGTGGTGCTCGCCGTGCCCGAGCAGAGCACCGCCCCCGTCTCACCGATGCCGGCCTCGGAGGCCTCCGTCGCGGGTCTGGTGGCGTTCATCGTCGCCGCCGAGCTGATCGTGTTGCTGCGCAGTCGACTCGGGCGTCGTCCGCGGCCCGCGTGGGCCCGCCGCGTCGCTCGCAAGTACCAGGCCGACTTCGATCCGAAGGTGACCACGGGCCTGCCGCCCATCGTCGCCGCGACGGTGGCCGCGTCGGACCGGGGCGCGTCGTCGTCCAACGGGAACGGCAGCAACGGCAACGGCACCCGGTCGGCCGGCGCTCGCCACGCCGCTCACGGTCGCATCGAGCAGAACGTGCTGGTACTCGTCGGTGACGACGCCGTGTATCCGGCTCCCACCTCCCTCTCCACGGGCGGGCAGCCCCGCCACCCGGACGCACTCGTCGGGGCCGACCTCACGAGCGAGTGGTGGACCTTCGTCGACGTGCACGACGTCGAGACCGCGGTGGTACTACTGTCGTCCGGTGGACGCGACCGCCGAGCTGCCGAGGGAGTGCTGAAGCAGCTGCGGACGTTCGGCATCCACACTCACCTCGTCGTGCAACCGTCCGGCCGCAAGCGCCGGTCCGATCCCGCCCCGGGTGGACGCACGGCCTCCCAGCGCCCCGAGGAACAGGTCGGACACAATGCCAGACACTGACAAGATCGCGATCGTCCACGAGCGCTTCACCGAGATCGCCGGATCCGAGCACGTCGTCGAACAGCTCGCTCTGCAGTGGCCGGGTGCGCGCGTGTACGCACCCATCGCCCGTCCCGAGGGAACTCCCGCCGGGCTGACCACGCCGCCGAACACCACGTGGCTCAACTCGATCTACAACGGCATCGGTCAGCGGTCCTACGCCCCGGTCCTGCCGCTGATGCCGACGGCGTTCCGTCGTCTGCCGTTGCGCGACGCCGAGGCCGTCGTCGTGAGCCACCACGCCTTCGCGACGCAGGCCGTGCACGCGACCGACGCTCCCGTCATCGCCTACGTGCACAGCCCGGCGCGTTGGGCGTGGGATCCGGAACTGCGGGCGGGTGAGGGCGGCGGCCGTGCAGGTGCCGCGATCCTCACGGCACTGTCGGCCGTCGCACGGCGCTGCGAGACAGGAGCCGCGCCGCGTCTGACCACCGTCGTCGCCAACTCGACCGCCGTAGCGGACCGCATCTCGCGCTGGTGGGGACGAGACGACGCCGTGGTGGTGCACCCACCCGTCGACACCGAGGGCTTCACTCCCGATCCGACGGTGGAGCGTGAGGACTTCTTCCTGCTCGCCGGTCGCCTGGTGCCGTACAAGCGTCCCGACATCGCGATCCGTGCGGCAGCCCTGGCGGACGTACCGCTCATCGTCGCCGGCGACGGCCGCGCGATGGAGCAGTGCCGCGCCCTCGCCGGACCGAAGACGGTGTTCCTCGGCCGCGTCTCGCACGAGAAGCTGCTCGAGCTCCACCGCTCCACGCGTGCACTGCTGATGCCCGGCATCGAGGACTTCGGCATCGTTCCCGTCGAGTCGATGGCCACCGGTACCCCGGTCATCGCGCTCGGTGAGGGTGGTGCCGTCGACTCGGTCATCCACGGCACCACCGGATTGCACGTGCAGCCCGGTACCGACGACGAGATCGTCACCGGTTTCGCCGACGCCATGACGTCGTTCGACCCGGCCCAGTTCGATCGAGCGCAGATCCGCGTCTGGGCGGAAGGATTCTCGCGAGCCAACTTCCGCTCACGGATGCAGGAGGTGATCGATGCCGCAGTCTGAGTACCCGTCGACCGAACTCGACCGCACGTTCGCGCCCGCCCAGAACCTGGCGGTCGTGGGACCCGTGGCGGGGCTCGACGTCGAGGCTGCGCGGGCCATGCTCGCCGCGGCGGAGAACGCGTCCCCCACCTCCCGCATCCGTCTCGATCCGCGTGCGGATCAGCGACACTGGGCGTACCGCACCGACATCGGCGCCGGCACCGCCGTCACCAGCAGGCCGGATCTGGCCACCGACGACCTCGGTGAGCTGATGGATCGCGTGCGTACCCGCGAGGGCGTGCGAGCCCCCGTGGAGATCGTGCTGTGCGGTGATTACGCCGTGGTCCACTACTCCCATGGAGTGGGCGACGGCCTGATGGGCGTGACCATGGTCGGTGCCGCTGCCAGCGACCCGGGCTTCGCGATGGCACGCAGCATGGCGCCGTCGCTGCCGAGAAACGCCACGTGGAGCGCTCTTCGACGGCACTACCGATCCAACCCTCGCGCGCTGCAGGACTTCCGGCGCCTGCGCGCCGTCCACAAGCGGCGTGACGCGACGGCCGACGGAGTGCCGACGCGCCGTATCGAGCACTGGGAGTCGACGAAGACCGCGCGCGCGGCCTACATGCGTCCCGAGCAGGTGGCGGCACTGCGATCGTGGTCGAAGGCGAACGCGCCGGGCGCCACCGGCGCGTCGGTCTCGGTGGCCCTGCTCGTCGCCGCTCTACGGTCCGAGGGTGTGCCCCTCGACGAGCACGTCATGATCCTCTTCAACTGCCGCCGATACCTCGACGAGAAGCACCGCGCGGAACACGGCAACTTCGCGATCGGTATCCCGGTCCGCCTGCCCGTGCTGCCGACGCCGGGTGACGTCGCCGGTGTCATGAAGCAGGTCATCGACTCCGGCTGGCCCATCGCCGTGCTCGGAATGGCCGATGCCCGAGCAACTCTCAAGGGTCACCGGACAGCCCCGGCACCGGCGCCGAGCGAGGACGTCGTCACGGTGCCCGACCGACCGCGACTCGCGGTGAGCGACCTGGGCACCCTCTCGATCTACGACCACCTTCCCTGGCTCGACGACGGTCGGCCCCGGCAGATGACGGCTTCTCTCGAACCAGACGGCCCGGACGGCATCTCGATCCTCGTCTCGCAGGTCCAGGGCGGACGTTCGTACTCGGCGTCGTTCTGCAGCGGCATGATCGAGACCGAGACGGTCGACCGTGCCCTCGCCCGCGCGTGTGCCGATCCCGTCGGCGTGCTGAGCCGGAACACGGCCGACCTGCGCTCCGACGGGGAGTGACGTGCGGTGGCCGCGATCGAGACGACGACCGCGCGCCGCCACGTCGCGCTGACCTGGCTGTCGGTGCTGGCCGTCCTCTGCGCGAGTTGCGCTGGGCTACCGGGAGAGTCGGCCCCGGAGACGGCCGTCGACTCTCTCACCGACGTCGCCGCGGGCTCACTGCTGGGCACCCCTCGTGACTTCGCGGGCTATCCCGCGCTCGCCACCTTGACGGCGGTGTCGAAGACGGTGCTCTACCGTTCGACCTCCGGCATCGACGGCTCCGCCACCGAGGTGAGCGGGCTGGTCCTCGTTCCTCGCGGCGACCCACCGGCGGGTGGGTGGCCGGTCGTCTCCGTCGGCCACGCGACCACCGGTACCGACAGTCGGTGCGCGCCGTCCACCCACATTGGGCTGCTGGGGGCGCTCACCACCGTGATCCCGTTCCTTGCCAACGGTTACGTGGTCGCCATGACTGACTACGAGGGCCTGGGCACCCCGGGGCCGCACCCGTACCTCGATGCCGCCACGGCCGGCAACAACGTGATCGACGCGGTGCGCGCAGCGCGCGAGGTGGAACCGACGGCGTCCGACTCCTGGATCGGCTACGGCGTCTCCCAGGGCGGGCAGGCGGTGTGGGCCGCCAACGAACGGGCCGCCGACTACGGCGACGGACTCCGCCTCGTCGGCACCATCAGCATGTCCCCCGCGACCGACCTGAGCCCGCTCGTCGACGCGATGGTGGCCGGAACACTCACCGCCGAACAGGTCGCGCTGGTGCCGTCGGTCCTGACAGGGCTGTCCGTCGCGCACCCCGACCTCCAGGTGACCGACTACCTCCGCGGTGTGCTGTACGAACGCCGGGACGTCTTCGCCGCCTGCGAGGGCGAGAACGACGGGCTCGAGAGCGCGATCGCCGAGTCTGTCACACCGGCGGACTACGCACCGGTGGACGAGGCCGCCGCAGATCGTCTGCGCGCGTGGCTCACCGAGGCCGGAGTGCCGGGCGCCGCGGCGACCGCGCCCATGTTCGTCGGCTACGGCGAACTGGATCGACTCGCACTCCCGGAGTGGACGGTGGCCGCGGTGCAGCGAGCGTGCACACTCGGCGACACCATCGAGATCCGCGAGGCACCGGGGCAGGGCCACGGCATCCTGAACCTCGGAAGTGCGCCGGCGGAATGGCTGGACGGCCGGTTCGCCGGGACACCGGCGCCGAGTACCTGCAACTAGGTCACTCCCCGCGCCACTCGCGCTCGAACGGCAGCCGCCACGCATCGGGCGCGACCAGACTGTGGATCGCGTTGGGACCCCACGATCCCGGCGCGTAGGACCGGACGGGCGGCGGGTCCTCGAGCAGCGGTGCCGAGACCTCCCACAGCCGCTCGATGCCCTCGGAGGTGGTGAACAGCGTGTGATCCCCGTGCATCGCATCGAGAATCAGCCGCTCGTACGCCTCCAGAACGTCTGCGGCACTCTCCGTCTCGTGCAGCGCGAACTGCATGCTGAGCTTGTCCAGGCGCATGCCCGGGCCCGGCCGCTTGCCGTAGAAGGAGAGCGACACCTTCGACGAGTCGGTGAGGTCGAAGGTCAGGTGGTCCGGCCCCTGGGCGCCGACGCCGGAGCCCGCCGGGAACATCGACTTGGGCGGCTCCCGGAACGCGATCGAGATGATGCGCTGCCCCTCGGCCAGCTTCTTGCCGGTCCGGAGATAGAACGGCACACCCGCCCACCGCCAGTTGTCGATGTGGCACTTCAGGGCGACGAAGGTGTCGGTGTCCGAGTCTGGGGCGATGTCCTTCTCGCTGCGGTAGCCGGAGTACTGGCCGCGCACGACGTTCCGCGGATCGAGGGGAAGCATGGAGCGGAAGACCTTGTTCTTCTCCTCCTTGATCGCCTCGGGTTCCAGCGCGGTGGGCGGTTCCATGGCCGTGAAGGCCAGTACCTGGAACAGGTGGGTCACCACCATGTCCTTGAAGGCACCCGTCGACTCGTAGAAGCCGGCGCGGCCGTCCAGTCCCAGAGTCTCGGGCACGTCGATCTGCACGTGTTGGATGAACGTGCGGTTCCAGATCGGCTCGAAGAGACCGTTGGCGAAGCGGAACGCGAGGATGTTCTGCGCCGGCTCCTTGCCGAGGAAGTGGTCGATGCGAAAGATCTGCTCCTCGGCGAAGGTCTCGTGCACAGCCGCGTTGAGCGCGACGGCGCTGGCGAGATCGGTGCCGAACGGCTTCTCCATGATGATGCGGGCCCGCTCGACGAGCGTCGCCTCGGAAAGCATGTCGATGACGGCGAGCGCCGCGGACGGCGGTACCGACAGATAGTGCAGCCGCTGCACGCCGTCCCCGAGTTCCTTCTCCGCCGCTGCCACCGCGTCCGACAACGCCTGCGGGCCGGCGGTCTGGGGCACGTAGGTCAGGCGAGTCGCGAAGCGGTCCCACTCGTCCTCCGTCGGTGTGCGCGTGGAGAACTGCTCGATCGCCTCCTTCGCCATCGCTCGGAACTCGTCCGACGTCATCTCCTGCAACGACGTACCGACGACGCGCATCCGCGGCGCCAGTTCGGACAGGACGAGGTGCATCATCCCCGAGAGCAGCTTGCGTTTGGCCAGGTCTCCGGTGGCACCGAAGAGGACGACCACCTGGGGCGGCAACGCGTCCGGGACGGAGGATCGGCGGCGAGTCGTGGTCATGCCCGCGATGCTTCCATCGAACCCGCACTCCCGCTCGGCGGGGGTGAGCGCCGCGCACGCGCTACCGTGGTGGTCAGCGCCATGTCGTCGCGCTACCCGATTCCGCACCTTACGGAGCACCCGCATGTCGTCCCGTCCTGCCCTTCTCCGCACCGTTCTCCTGGCGTGCCTCGCGTTCGTGATGCTGCTGGCCTCGGCCTGCACCATCGGATCGAGTGACGGCGGCTCGGGAGGTGATTCCGGCGGCGCGCCGGAGACGACGCAGGCCGCACCCGCGCCGACCCTCACCCTCGACCCGCCGGACGGCGCGGCCGACGTCAACCCGCTCGCGCCGGTGAGCGTGACGGCGTCGAACGGCACCATCACCGCGGTGCGGATGACGAACGCGGACGGTGTCGTCGTCGACGGGGTCGTGACACCCGACGGATCCACCTGGAAGCCGGCCACCACGCTCGGCTACGGGAAGCAGTACTCACTGGAGATCGACACCGAGGCGACCGACGGCGCCGCGCACGAGCAGACGAGCACGTTCACGACCCTGGAGCCGGACAACTACACGCTGCCGTCCTTCGTGACGTCGGGCGGCAACCTGCTCACGGACGGGGGCACCTTCGGCGTCGGCATCGTCGCGGTGGTGCACTTCGACGAGCCCATCGGTGACCGCGCCGCCGCCGAGCGCACGCTGTCCGTCCAGACCACGCCCGCCGTGACCGGATCCTGGTACTGGGCCGACGACCAGAACGTCCACTGGCGGCCGGAGAACTACTACACGCCCGGAACCGCGGTGACCATCTCCGCGAAGGTGTACGGCGTCGAGGTCGGTGAGGGCCTCTTCGGACAGGAGGACGTCACCACGTCGTTCACCATCGGCGACTCGCACGTCTCCGTCGCCGACGACGACACCAAGCAGGTAGAGGTGTACGAGAACGGCACGCTCGTGCGCACCATGCCCACGTCGATGGGCATGGGCGGCAGCGAGACCGTCGGTGGCCAGACGTTGACGTTCTGGACTCAGCCCGGCGTCTACACCGTGCTGGACAAGGCGAACCCGGTGATCATGGACTCCTCGACGTACGGGCTGCCGGTGAACTCGCGCCTCGGGTACAAGGAGTCGATCAACTACGCGACGCGCATCAGCAACGACGGCATCTACCTGCACGAACTCGAGGACACCGTGTGGGCGCAGGGCAACACCGACGTCTCGCACGGCTGCCTCAACCTGAGCCGGGCCAACGCGTCCTGGTTCTACGACTTCTCGGTGCCCGGCGACGTCGTCGAGGTGCGCGACACCGGCGGTGCACCGCTGCAGCAGTGGCAGAACGGTGACTGGAGCGTCCCGTGGTCCGAGTGGCTCGCCGGGAGTGCGCTGGCCTGATCCGCTCGCAGTCGTCACCACCCCGCGCGCACCTTTACACTGTACGGAGACGCGCGAGGAAGGTTCATCAGGAATGCCGGGGACGACGACAGCACACAGCGCATGACGGGTGTGCTCGCATGATGCACGTGGTCGCGTGACGACCCGCGACGAGCTGTTCCCCGGCACGGACGCCACCTCGACCGCCCATCGCGAGTTCGACTGGTCGACGACGTCACTCGGACCGGTCGAGAACTGGCCGGACGCACTGGTGACCGCCATCCGCACGCTGTTCCCGTCCGAGGTGGGACAGCTCGTGTGGTGGGGCGAGGATCTGGTCCAGCTCTTCAACCACGCCTACACCCCGATGGCAGGCGACCTGTTTCCCGAGGCCGTGGGCCAGCGCGCCGCGGACTGCTGGCGCGTCGGCTGGGAGCAGCTCGGCCCGTTGGCGCACGACGCCCTGCGCGGCACCGCCGTCCATCGCACCCGTCAGCGCGTCCTGCTGGACCGTTTCGGCTACCTCGAGGAGACGTTCTTCACGTTCTCCTACAGCCCGATCCTCGGTTCCGGCGACACGGTGAACGGGGTCTTCGTCGCCACCACCGACGTGACCCAGCAGGTGCTGGCGGAGCGCCGCATGTCGGTGCTGCACGAGCTGGGCTCGATCTCCGTGGCCTCCCGCGACATCGACGACGTCTGCCGGGCGTCACTGGACCTGCTCGCCGGCAACGAGGCCGACGTGCCGTTCGCGTCTATCCACCTCCGCACCACCCACGACGCGGAACTCGGCGAGATCCGTCCCGTCGCCTCGACGTCCACGACGCTCCCCGGTCGGCCGCACACCGCCACGACCGTCGATCGCGGCGTGATCGATCGCGTCAGCACGAGCGGTGTCGGCGAGATCGTGGGCACGACCGCCGTCGTGCTCCCCCTGCACGCGTCGTCGGGCCGACCCGTCGGCGTTCTCGTGGCCGGCATCAGCGCGTTGCGGCGCTTCGACGAGCCGTACCGCGTGTTCCTCGATCTGGTGGCCGGACGCATCTCGACGGCGCTGACGGATGCGTACTCGTATGCGGCAGAACGCCGCCGGGCTCGCGACCTGGAAGAGCTGGATGCTGCCAAGACCCGGTTCTTCGAGAACGTCAGCCACGAGTTCCGCACCCCGCTGACACTGCTCCTGGGTCCGTTGGGCGACGTGGTGGACGACCAGGAGAACCCACTGCCGCCGCACCGGGTGCGATCGCTGCAGACCGCGCGGCGCGCGGCACTGCGACTGCAGCGACTGGTGGACACCCTGCTCGACGTCGCCCGCGGCGATGCCGACGGATTCGTCGTGTCTCTCGAACCGACCGACATCGTCTCGCTCACCACGGACTGCGCCTCGATGTTCCGCGACGCGACGGCGCGGGCCGGCGTGGAACTGCACCTCGCACTCGACGACGTCACCCACCGCTTCGCCGAGATGGACCGCACGATGTGGACTCACGTGGTGATGAACCTGGTGTCCAACGCGGTCAAGTTCACGACGGCGGGATCGGTGACCGTCAGCCTGCGAGACGACGCGGACACGGTGACGTTGACGGTCACGGACACGGGACCGGGTGTCCCCGAGGCCGACCGAGCGAAGATCTTCGACCGGTTCTATCAGGTCGCGGCCGCCGCCGGTCGCAGCCGCGAGGGGTCCGGCGTCGGACTCTCCCTGGTGCGCGACCTCGTGGCCGCCCTGCACGGCACCATCGACGTGAGCGACGGCCCGGACGGCACGGGATCCACGTTCACCGTGACGCTTCCCCGCACGGTGGCGTCCGCGCCGCCCGCCTCCGACGCCACCACACAGGAGGTCGCGGAAGCGTTGGGCGCCGGGTACATCGGTGAAGCCGACACCTGGCGACCGCTGGACGGCGTCCGGACCGATCCGGCACCCGATCAGCGCCAGGTGGTGCTCGTCGAGGACAACGCCGACATGCGCGACTACCTCGTCGGACTGCTCCGCGAACAGAACTGGCACGTGACCATGTTCGCCGATGTCGACTCCGCGATGGCGCACGCCCGCGCCCACCCGCCGGACGTCATCGTCAGCGACATCATGCTGCCGGGACGCTCCGGTCTCTCGCTCGTCGACGAGGCGAGGTCCGACGGCCGGCTGGTGCGCGTCCCGATCGTGTTGCTCAGTGCACGTGCGGGATCCGAGTCGGTCGTCGAAGGCCTCCGCCTCGGTGCGGACGACTACGTGACCAAGCCGTTCCAGCCGGCGGAGCTCGTCGCACGTGTCCGGGTGCACCTCGAGCTCGCCCGGTTGCGGGAGCAGCTGCTCGGCAGCGCGCAACGCGAGGTGTCCTCGCTGCGCACGGCGCTCGACAGCCGCAGTGTCCTGAGTCAGGCAGTGGGCCTGCTGATGGTCACGCAGCGGATGTCGCCGGAGGCGGCCTTCGACCACATCGCGACGATGAGTCAGGCCGCCAACGTCAAGGCTCGGGTGATCGCGGAGCAACTGGTCCGCGACTTCGTGGAGGAGCTCGGGTCCGACCCCGTCGGATAGGCACAGCAGCGCAGGAGGTCTCGTCGCATGACGGAACGCAAGCCGTCGGACATCAGTGTCCAGACGTGGGTGGACCGGCAGATCGCGTCCGCTCAGGAGAACGGCGCCTTCGAGAACCTGCCGGGCCTCGGCAAGCCGATCCCGCCGTCGAGCACCGACGAGTTGTCCTGGGTGCGGGGGTATCTGAAGCGCGAGAACCTCTCGGGCGATGCTCTTCTGCCGACGCCGCTCCGCCTGCGCAAGGAGGTCGAGCGTCTCCCGGAGGCGCTGCGGGACGTACGGTCCGAGGACGCGGTCCGTGCGATCGTCAAGGACCTGAACGCGCGCATCATGGACTGGCTGCGGGCGCCCGTGGGACCTCAGGTACCCATCGGCCGCGTCGACGCCGACGAGGTGGTCGCGCAGTGGACCCGGGACCGGTCAGCGGCTCGGGCAGCGCTCTTGGCGAAGAAGGCATCGCTGCAACAGGCCGGTCTCATGACGTCGGACCCCGCGCCGCCAGCACGCGCAGCGTCACGGGCTCGACGACCCTGGCTGCGATGGGTCCGGCGACGGCCATGATCAGCACGTAGGCCGTGGCGAGTGCGGCCAGCTCGCTCTCCACGGCGCCGGCCGCGACGGCCAGACCCGCGATGACGATGGAGAACTCGCCGCGCGCGATCAGTGCTGCCCCGGCACGCATCCGGCCCAGCTGTCCCACGCCGATCTGCTTCGCGGCCCACGCGCCGGTGGCCACCTTGGTCACCGCGGTGATGACCGCGAGCAGCACCGCGTACCCGAGGACGGGCGGGATCGAGCGCGGGTCGGTGTTGAACCCGAACACGACGAAGAAGATGGCCGCGAACAGGTCACGCAAGGGCTCGAGCACCCGGGTGGCGGCCTGGGCGGTGGATCCCGAGATGGCGATCCCGAGCAGGAACGCACCCACGGCCGCGGACACCTGCATCGCCGACGCGATTCCGGCCACCAGGAGGGCGAGCCCGAAGACTTTCAGCAGCACCACCTCTCGGTCCCGGCTGGCGACCACCTTCGACACCACCCACCCGTACCGCAGTGCGACGACCAGCACGACGGCGACGACCAACAGGGAGATCCCCACGGCCTCGGCGCCGCCGAGAATGCTGACGCCGCCGAGCACCGCGGTGAGGATCGGCAGATAGAGCGCCATCATAAGGTCCTCGAACACCAGGATGGACAGCACGACGGGCGTCTCGCGGTTGCCCAGTCGGCCCAGGTCACCGAGCACCTTGGCGACGATGCCGGACGACGAGATGTAGGTGACACCGCCGAGCACCAGGGCGCCGATCGGTCCCCAGCCGAGAATCAGCGCTGTCACCGCACCGGGCACGAAGTTCAGCACCAGGTCGACCAGGCCCGCGGTCCACGACCGTTGCAGCCCGGTGACCAGTTCGTTCGCGGTGTACTCGAGTCCGAGGAGCAGGAGCAGCAGCACCACGCCGATCTCGCTCGCGAGATGGGTGAAGTCGTCGATGCCGTCGAGCTCGACGATGCCGCCGTTGCCGAAGAACAACCCGGCGAGCAGATAGAACGGGATGGGGGACATGCCGATCCGCGACGCGAGCCTGGCGAGCAACCCCAGCGCGAAGAAGACAGCGCCCAGCTCGGTCAGTCCGAGCGCAGTCTCTCCCACCCGTCAGCTACCGAGGATCTTCGCTGCGTGATCGAGACCGTCGCTCGTTCCGACGACGACGAGCAGGTCGCCCGAGACGAGGGTGAAGTTCGGCGGCGGCGACGGCTGGACCTGCCCCGCCCGCATGACCGCCACGATGGACACCCCGGTCTTGGTCCGCATGGCGGTGTCGCCGAGAAGTCGGCCGTCGAAGCGGGATCCCTCGTGGATCGGCAACTGCCGGGTCCGGATACCGGGGAGGTCGCGGTGCTCCTCCCCCAGCTGCGCGACGAGTTGCGGTGTGCCCAGCAGGTTGCCGAGCGCCGCCGCCTCCTCGTTCGTCAGCGTGATCGACGCCTGCGTCGAGTCCGGGTCCTCCTTCTTCGACACGATCAGCTCGTTCGTGCCGTCCTTGCGCGTGATGACCCCGATGCGTCGCCCCGTGGACAACGCGAAATCCTTGCGTACCCCGATGCCGGGAAGCAGGGTGACGTCGACGTTCATGCGGCGATGCTAGCCCCTCAGGTCAGTCGTGACGGGTCCAACAGTCCCGTCTGCACCGCCTTCACCAGCCGACGCGGCACCCGGTGCGTCACGCCGCCGACGGTGACGGACACCAGATCCGGCGGCGTCGCCTTCCACTGCGAGCGTCGACTGCGCGTGTTCGAGCGAGACATCTTCCTCTTGGGAACAGCCACGGGTCAGGCCTTTCTCGTGCGGGTGCCGTAGCGACGCTCGAACTTCTCGACGCGTCCCTGCGTGTCCATCACCCGCGCCGCGCCGGTCCAGAACGGGTGCGACTCGTTGGTGACGTCGACGACCACCAGCGGATATGTGCGACCGTCCGAGTACTCGACGGTGCGATCGCTGGTGACGGTCGACCTCGTCAGGAACATCGATCCCGTCCCGGAGTCCTGGAACACGACCGGATGGTAGTCCGGATGTACGTTCTTCTTCACTGTGCAGCCCTTCTGTCGTCGTCCGCCCCGACGGCGGAACTGTCTGTCTCGCAGGGATCTTCGTGGTACTGCCCGAAAGGGTCGGCCCACTCGGCCCAGAGCTCGGGAGTCTCGAGCTCGTCCGGCGTGAGCAGCGCGTCGGACAGCGCCGCGTACACGTGCTCGGGATCTGCCTCGTGCACCAGCACCACCAGCGACTGCGCGCGGTCCCCGTACTCCTCGTCCCATGCGAGTGCGGCGAGAGCGCGGCGGGCGGTGGGCGCCTCCTCGTAGTCGTCCGGTGCCATGGCCGCGAGCCACGAGCCCGCGGAGGCAACCCGGAGCCCACCGCCGGCGGACTCGAGCCACAGCACGGCGTCGGGTTGCGTGGCCACCCACAGCCGACCGCGGGTGGCGACGACACCGTCGAGGAGAACATCGATCGCGTCGTGCAGCCGGCCCGGGTGGAACGGCCGTCGGTCCGTGAACTCGACCAGGGTGACGCCGCACTCCGCCGACAGCGGCGGCTGCCCGTCGAGCAGTGGCGCGTGGGCGTCGTCGACGAGTCCTCGCCGCGCCGTCGCCGGAACGCGGGCCAGCAGGTCTCGCGGACGTTCGCCCGGCAGGATCCAGACCCGCGGCGCGCGTGGTGCGAGCCGCGCCAGTACCGCATCGAGGCGCGCGGCGTCCCACCGATCGACTCCGGTGTCCGCGACGACCAGCAGGTCGGATCCTCGAACGGTGCCGACGGCGACCTGCGCGACGGTGCGGTCGTCGAGAAGATCCACGACCTGACCGCCGTCGGGCCCGGGCGGGAACGCCCGTTCGCCGACGAGCTCGTCGCCGGTGGCGTCGGACAGCCAGGTCGCGCCGTCGACGCAGCCGACGACCGCCTCGATGCGCACGTCTCGCGACGCCGTGGCGTCCACCCGGCCGACCATGCCGGTGACGACGGTGTTCTCGATCGCCCAGCAGATCGCCTCGACCTCCAGCGAGGGATCGACCCGGACGACGATGCGTCGCACGGACGAGTCCGCGGAGACCGATCGCAGCAGGGGCAGCAGATCCTCCCGCAGCAGGCAGGAGACGCAGCACCCGAGACCCGCCAGGTCGACGACCCGGGTGGTCGGCGTGCCGTCGTCGTCCATCCGGACCGTCCGCCGCCGCACGACACCGACGGTGGCGTCGGAGAGGTCGTGGTGCAGGACGATCGTGCCCGGCTCCTGGAACGTCGCGCTCACCGCGGCGCCGAGATCCTCCGGCCCGCACACCACGACCAGGGGCGTTCTCCTGTCGGGCGCCTCGAGGTTCTCCATCGGCACTGCACGTCCTTTCGGTTCTTCGAGTTGTCGACAACGATTGTCAGTTACCGGCGTCCGAGCGTACAGTTCCGACACAGCGCTTGTCGACAACTGTTGTCGATAAAGTCACCAGTCGACAGAGAGGAAGGGTCCGCGATGTCCGCGCACTGCGACGTCACAGGACGGGTACCGAGCTTCGGGAAATCCGTCTCGCACTCCCACCACCGCACGAGCCGAAGATGGAACCCCAACGTGCAGCACAAGACCTACTTCGTACCGAGTCTCGGCCGACGAGTGCGGCTGACGGTCTCGGCGAAGGGGATCAAGACCATCGACCGCGACGGCATCGATTCCGTCGTGACTCGTCTGATCGCAGCCGGAAAGAGGTTCTGACATGGCGAGCAAGAGCACCGACGTCCGGCCGATCGTGAAACTGAAGTCGACCGCCGGCACCGGCTACACCTACGTCACTCGCAAGAACCGGCGCAACGACCCCGACCGGTTGGTGCTGCGCAAGTACGACCCCGTCGTGCGTCGACACGTCGATTTCCGGGAGGAACGCTGATGGCCAAGAAGTCGAAGATCGCCCGCAACACCCAGCGGGCCGAGATCGTCGCCCGCCACGCGGCACGTCGCCACGAGCTCAAAGAGCTGATCCGGAGGCCCTCGACGAGCGACGAGGACCGGTTCGCGGCGCAGCGGGCTCTCCAGCGTCTACCGCGCGATGCGAGTCCGGTAAGATTGCGCAATCGAGACGCTGCGGACGGTCGCCCGCGCGGGTACCTCCGGAAATTCGGACTCTCCCGCATCGGCGTTCGAGAGAGAGCACATCGCGGGGAACTTCCCGGCGTCCACAAGAGCAGTTGGTGAGATGGAGAACTCATGGCAGTGAAGAGGGGCCCGTCCAAGAAGGATCGGGTCGAGAAGGATCGCAAGCCCAAGAAGAACCCGCTCATCGCGGCGGGCATCACCGAGGTCGACTACAAGGACGTGAACCTGCTGCGTCAGTTCATCTCCGATCGCGGCAAGATCCGTAGTCGCCGTGTCACCGGACTGACCCCCCAGCAGCAGCGTCAGGTCGCCACCGCCGTGCGCAACGCACGCGAGATGGCGCTCCTCCCGTTCACCACCCGCTGAGTGTCGACCGGTAGGGGCTGACAGGCCCCGCCGTGTCAGGAGTTCTCGCCGGATTCACCGTCATCTTCGTGGTCGTCTTCATCGGCTACGTCGTCGCCCGTACGGGCGTACTCGGTGAGTCCGGCGGACTCGTTCTGGGGCGGATGGTGTTCTTCGTCGCCACCCCGGCACTGCTGTTCGACACCCTCGCCCGCGCCGACCTGTCGGTGATCTTCTCCCCCACACTTGCCATCACGGCCGTGGGGGCTCTGCTCGTCGGTGCCCTGTATCTGGTGATCGCCCTGACGATCACGAAGCGCAGGGTCCCCGAGGCCACCATCGGAGCGCTCGCCGCGTCCTACGTCAACGCGGCCAACCTCGGCATCCCCATCGCCGTGTACGTCCTGGGCGACGCCTCGTTCGTCGCGCCGCTGCTGCTCTTCCAGATCATGATCTATTCGCCGCTGGCCCTGACGATCCTGGACGTGTCGACGTCGTCGCGACGCACCTCGCTGGTCGGTGTCGTGGCAGCCCCGTTCACCAACCCGATCGTCCTCGCCGGCCTCGCCGGACTGGCGCTCGCCGTGACGGGTCTGAGCCTGCCCGATCCCGTGATGCAGCCGTTCGCTCTGCTCGGCGGCGCCAGCGTGCCGGGCGCACTTCTCGCCTTCGGGATGTCGTTGCAGGGCGTGCGTGTGCTCGAGCGGGGAGCCGGACCGCGCCGCGACGTCGCGCTGGCGACTTTTCTCAAGATCGCCGTGCTGCCCGTCCTCACCTACGTCCTGGCGCGGTGGGTGTGGCGCATCGACGGCCACGACCTCTTCGCCGTGGTGGTGATAGCAGCGCTTCCCACCGCCCAGAACGTGTTCATCTACGCCACCCGCTACGGCCGCGGAACCGTGCTGGCACGCGACACCGCGTTCGTCACGACGCTGGTGTCCGTTCCCGTCATCGCCCTCGTCGCCGCGCTGCTCGCGTGACCGTGGGAGCGAGCTCGGCCGGGCCCGCGCGCGGCCGCGCTACCGTGGAGGTCATGAGGTCGTTCGCCCTGGGGCTGCTGTTGTGTGTCGCACTCGGCGGATGCGGCTCCTCCGACCCCGGCGACGCCGGCGACCTCGAGACCGGCGCGGCGTCCCCCACCGACCTCGTGCCCGTCCCCGGCTCACCGCCGGTTCCCCACGAGGTGGCCGCGGACCAGGTGGGCACCGAGTTCACACCCGGCGCGTCGCTGGTGATGGCGCAGTCCACACCGTTCGAGGCGTGGACCGCGCTGCCGGGCAACCGGATCGCGGTGCACTTCGTCACCGGCACTCCCGAGTGCTACGGCGCCGACGCGACCGTGGAGGAGACCGAGGAGACGGTGGTGGTCACCGTCCGGACCGGCACCCTCGAATCCGCGAAGGACAAGTCCTGCATCATGATCGCCGTGTACGGGACCATGGAGCTGCAGCTCGCGGCCCCGGTGGGCACCCGCACGGTGCTCAACGGGACCTGAGCCGGCTCAGCGCTTCCTGCGGGCGCTCAGATAGTCGCTCACCACCGCGGCACCGAGTCCGTCCAGATCGGGTGCGACGACCCGCCCGCCCACGCGCTGGGCCATCCGGTCCACGACGCGGGCCAGACCGGGATCGTCTCCCAGCCGGAAGATCGTCACCTGCGCACCGATCTTCGCCAGGTTATCGAGCTCCCTGACCGTCAACCCGAGGGTCCGCGGATGCGGCGGATAATCGAAGAAGGCGTGGCCGTCTGGTTCGAGATGGGCGGTCGGCTCGCCGTCCGTGACGATGAGCACCACGGGTTGGGCGTTGGGATTGCGCCGCAGGTGCGCCGTGGCCAGCATCAGCGCGTGGTGCAGGTTGGTGCCCTGGTCCCACGCGCCGTCGAGCCCCGCCAGTTCCGACGGTGTGAGCGTCTGCGCGTGTCGTCCGAAACCGATCATCGTCAGATCGTCGCCGCGGAACCGCGTGCTGACGAGGTGATTCAACGCCAGCGCCGTCCGCTTCATCGGAACCCAGCGACCCTCCATCACCATGGAGAACGACGTGTCCACCAGCAGGGCCACCACGGCCTGTGACCGTTGCTCGGTCTCGCTGATCTCGACGTCGGTGACGGCCAGACGCACTCCGGTCTCGCCGTCTCCGCGAGGTTCCGTCGCGGTGCGCAGGACGGCGTTGGTCACCGTCCGGACGACGTCCCACGGCTCGGTGTCGCCGAATTCCCAGGCGCGCGACGCACCGGTGGGCTCGCCCATCGCGCCCGCTCGGCGGGTGTCACGCTCACCACGGCGCGATGCCATGCCGCCCGCGACGTCCTTCAGAGCCGATTGCCCCAACTGCCGCATGGCCTTCGGGGACAGGCGCCACTGTCCGTCGGCCCCCTTGTCGAGGAAACCCTCCTGCTGCAACGCCTTCTCCAGGTCCGCCAACGTCCGCGCGTCCGCGGCCGCCTCCGGACCCAGTTGGCGCAGCAACGCATCGGCGTCGATATCGTCGAGCGCCGCACCGTTGTACTGCTGCGAGAGCTGGTCCCCCAGCTCCTCGAGTTCGGCGATGTCCTGCAGCACACCGGTCCCGTCGCCGAGTCCCATGCCCTCCTGACCGCGGAACTTCTGGGCGGAGTCCCAGTCCTCCCCCGGCCGGGCCGACTGCAGATTCGCGTCGAGTCGCGACAGCTGGTCCATCAGGTCCTGGCTGCCGAAGGCCTGCTGCGCCAACGCGTCCAGCTCGGCACGCTGCTCCGCGGAGAGCGAGTTCCGCAGCCTCTGCGCTGCCGCGGACCGCTCCGCGAGAGCATCGATCAGGTCGTCGATGGTCTCGGGATTCTCGGGGAAGAACTCACCGTGATCGCGCATGAACTTCTCGAACTGCTCGTCGGTGTTCTCCCCGCGCGCATGGGCGTCGAGCATGTCGTTGAGATCGGACAGCATCTCGGCGACCCGAGCACGGTCCTCCTCGGTGGCCCCCTCGAGTGCCTGCTTCATGCCCTTGAATCGTTGATCGAGCACCTCGCGGCCGAGCAGATCCTTGATCTTCTCGTAGTTCTCCCGCGCCTCGCTGCTGCGCCAGTCGTAGTCGGCGAGCTCCCGCACGGCCTGCGCCGTCGACGGAGGCAGTTCGGCGATCTGCATCTCCTGGAAGCGGGCGTCGTCGTCCAGCGCACGGGCCAGGGTCTTGCGCTCCTCGAGGACCGCCTCGTCCAACAGCTCGCGCACCTCCTGCAGGGTGCCGTCGAGATTCTTGTTCTTCAGCAGTTCCCGCCGACGACGGTTCGCCCGCGCGGCGAGATCGTCCAGGCCGCGCATGTTCTTCGTCCCGCGACGCAACATCTCCTGCATCGCGCGGCGCGGCGACGCACCTTCGAGAACGTCCTGACCGATCGCGTCGAGCGCCTCCCGCAGATCGACGGGTGGCGCCAGCGGATCCGGACCGTCGACGTACGGCCCGTACCGGGAGTTGTGGCCCGCCATCAGCTGTACACCGTCTGCCCGTCGTCGCCGGTGTCCTTGCCGATGCGACGTGCGAGGTAGAGACCCTCGAGCGCGAGCTCGACAGCCGCGGCGCGCTCACCGTCGGAGGTCGCGCCCAGACGCTCGGCGATCTCGTCGATGACAGGAAGATCCGGCAACTCGTTCAGCAGCACCTTCGCGGTGACTCGATCACCGGTGATCACGGGCTCACCCTGCTCGACGGCCGTGACGAGAGGGCCCAGGTCGATACCGCCGAGCGAGTCCCGTGCGGTGTCGGCTGTGGCCCGCCGCAGCAGGTGGTTCAGAACCTCGATCTCCCGTCCCTCCTCGCCCGACTCGAACTCCACCTTGCCCCGCAGGACGTCGACGATCGTCTGGGTGTCGACGGGTCGAGCCACCGGATCGGACTCGCCCAGCACGGCGGCACGGTGCACGGCGGCCGCGCCGACGGTCTCGGCGGCGGCGACGGCGAACCGAGCCGAGACGCCGGAACGCTGGTCGACCGACGGCGATTCACGCAGCAGCCGGGTGAACCGCGCCAGCACCTCGAGCACGTGCGGCGGCACGACTGCGGTGAGGTCGGCCTCCTGCTCGATGACCGCGATCTCGTCGGTCAGCAGGATCGGATAGTGGGTGCGGATCTCGGCGCCGAACCGGTCCTTCAGCGGAGTGATGATCCGACCGCGGTTGGTGTAGTCCTCCGGGTTCGCACTCGCGACGAGGAGCACGTCGAGGGGCAACCGCACCGTGTAGCCACGGATCTGGATGTCGCGCTCCTCCATCACGTTGAGCAACGACACCTGGATGCGCTCGGCGAGGTCGGGCAGCTCGTTGATCGCCACGATCCCGCGGTGGGTACGCGGCACGAGGCCGAAGTGGATCGTCTCCGGATCGCCCAGGCTGCGGCCCTCGGCGACCTTCACGGGGTCGACGTCGCCGACGAGGTCGGCCACCGACGTGTCCGGGGTCGCCAGCTTCTCCGAGTACCGCTCGGAGCGATGGCGCCAGGACACCGGCAGATCGTCGCCGAGTTCGGCTGCCCGGCGGATCGAGGCGGGGGTGATGGGGTCGTAGGGATGCTCACCGAGCTCGGAGCCGTCGATGACGGGCGTCCACTCGTCGAGCAGCGTGGCGAGGGTACGGAGCAGGCGGGTCTTGCCCTGCCCGCGCTCGCCGAGGAGAACGACGTCGTGCTGGGCGAGGACTGCGCGTTCGATCTGCGGAAGGACGGTGTTCTCGAATCCGAGAATGCCGGGCCATGCGTCGCGGCCCTCGCGCAGGGCGTCGAGCAGGTTGTCGCGGAGTTCGTTCTTGACTGTCTTCTGGACGTGTCCCGACGCGCGGAGTTCACCGAGGGTGGTCGCGCGCGGGTGTGGATCTCGACTACTGGGAGACTGGGTCACCCTTCCAACGTACGAGCGTCGAGCCGTTTCGGCACGTGCACAGCTCGATCAGTGCCCCGACGGGTCCGTCAGGTCCTTGCCCTCGGCGTTCTTGACGCGCTTGCGTTCGAGCAGGATCAACGTCAGACCGGCGGCCCAGAGGATCACGGTGGCCGGGAACAGGATCATCACCCACCCCTCGAAACCGCCTCCTGCGGCAGTGAGCCCGAGACCCATGGCCCCGAGGCCCAGTGCGATGAGGAAGTAGCCGGGCCAGTTCCGGGCATCGGCGATGGCCTCGCCGGCGTGTGCGCGGAAGGTCCGCTCGTCGTCGCGAGGCTCGCGCTCCGAGCTGCCCTCCTTCATTCCGCCGTCCGGGTCGCCGTCACGGTGGTCCTGAGTCATGGCCCGCGTCTACCCTCGCCGAGAACAGACCAAACACGATGTGGCCTCCTGCCGGTAGCGTCGAGCGGTGACCGAGACCAGTGCATACGACTTCACCGCCACGACCATCGACGGCGAGCCCGTCGACCTCGCCGCCTACAAGGGCAAGCCGCTCCTCATCGTCAACACCGCTTCGCAGTGCGGATTCACGCCGCAGTACGAGGGCCTCGAGGTGCTGAACAAGACGTACGGGCCGCAGGGGCTGGTGGTTCTCGGCTTCCCGTGCGATCAGTTCGGGCACCAGGAGCCCGGCGACGCCGACGAGATCAAGAACTTCTGCTCGCTGCGGTACGACGTCACGTTCCCGATGCACGAGAAGATCGAGGTGAACGGCGACGGCGCGCACCCGCTCTACAAGTGGCTGCGCGACCAGAAGTCGGGCGTGCTGGGCAGCCGGATCAAGTGGAACTTCACCAAGTTCCTCATCGACGCCGACGGCAAGGTGGTCGACCGTTTCGGGCCGACCACCAAGCCGGAGAAGCTCGCGAAACCCATCGAGAAGGTTCTCGCTAAGGGCTGAGCCCGGGGGGTCGAAGTTCGGGGGGTCGAAGTTCGGGGGGTCGAGGTTGGGAGAGGTCAGTGTGCGAAGTGGCGTGACCCGGTCAGGTACATGGTCACGCCCGCCTCGCGCGCTGCCTCCACGACCTCGGTGTCGCGGATCGATCCGCCGGGCTGCACCACCGCCGCCACCCCCGATGCGGCGAGGATCTGGAAGCCGTCGGGGAACGGGAAGAAGGCGTCCGACGCGGCCACGGCGCCCGTGGTGCGGTCGCCGGCGCGGCGCACGGCCAGTTCGGCGGAATCGACCCGATTGACCTGTCCCATGCCCACTCCCACGGACGCACCGTCCGCGGCGATGAGGATGGCGTTGGACTTGACGGCGCGGCACGCCTTCCAGGCGAACTCGAGGTCGGCCAGCACTGCCTCGTCGGCGGGCTCGCCCACGGCCAGGGTCCACCCCGACGGATCGTCGCCCGCGGCGTCGAGACGGTCACGGTCCTGCAGCAGCAGGCCGCCCGAGATCTGCTTGATCTCCGGCACCGCCGTCGGCGGCTCGCACACGAGGACGCGGATGTTCTTCTTGCGCTGCAGCACTCCCAGCGCGCCGTCGGCGTAGGACGGGGCGATGATGACCTCGGTGAAGATCTCGGCGACCTGCTCGGCCATCTCGACGGTGATCTCGCGGTTGGACGCGATGACGCCGCCGTACGCGCTCACCGGATCGCAGGCGTGCGCCTTGCGATGCGCCTCGGCGATGGAGCCGGACGCCGACACCGCGATGCCACACGGGTTGGCGTGCTTGATGATCGCCACGCACGGGAGATCGTGGTCGAACGCGGCACGCCAGGCGGCGTCACCGTCGGTGTAGTTGTTGTACGACATCTCCTTGCCGTGCACCTGCTCCGCCTGCGCGATGCCGGCGGGAGCGGACGGGTCGACGTACAGAGCGCCGGCCTGGTGCGGATTCTCGCCGTAGCGCAGAACCGAGGCGCGCTCGTAGGTCGCGCCCATCCATGCCGGGAAGTGCTCGGACTCGTCGGAACCGCCGGCGACGAGGACGTCGGTCATCCAGGACGCCACCGCGACGTCGTATGCTGCGGTGTGCTGGAACGCCTTGGCGGCCAGCGCGATTCGCTGCTCGAGCGTGAAGCCGCCACCCTGCACCGCGGTCAGCACGTCGGCGTAGCGAGCGGGATCCACCACGACCGCCACCGACGGATGGTTCTTCGCCGCGGCGCGGACCATGGACGGGCCACCGATGTCGATCTGCTCCACGCACTCGTCCGGACTCGCACCGGACGCCACCGTCTCGGTGAACGGGTAGAGGTTGACGATGACGAGCTCGAACGGAGCGACGCCCAACTCGTCGAGCTGCGCGAGGTGTTCCGGCTTGCGCGTGTCCGCCAGGACGCCGGCGTGCACGCGCGGATGCAGCGTCTTCACGCGGCCGTCCAGGGTCTCGGGGAAGCCGGTGAGGTCTTCGACCCGAGTCACCGGTACGCCCGCGGCGGCGATGCGCCCGGCGGTCGATCCGGTGGACACGATCTCCACCCCGGCGGCGTGAAGGCCCACGGCCAGCTCGTCCAGACCGGTCTTGTCGTAGACGCTGACGAGTGCGCGCGAGACGGCGCGCGTGTTCTCTGGGTTAGTCACTGGGGATCTGGGCCTTTCGTCCATCGGTGATGACTCCGCGTGTGGCGACGGCGGCGACCACGTCGATCAGCAGCCGTCGTTCGACGATCTTGATGCGCTCGTGCAACGACTCCTCGGTGTCGCCGTCGAGCACCGGAACAGCTTCCTGCGCCACGATGGGCCCGGTGTCCACACCGTCGTCCACAAGGTGGACGGTGGACCCGCTGACCTTCACACCGTGGGCGAGGGCGTCGGCCACCGCGTGCGCGCCCGGGAACGACGGCAGCAGTGCGGGGTGGGTGTTGACGATGCGGCCACCGAAGCGTGCGAGGAACACCGGCCCGAGGATCCGCATGAATCCCGCACTCACGACGAGATCCGGTGACCAGGAGTCCACGACCTCGGTGAGGGCGGCATCCCACTCCGCACGCGAACCGTGGTCCGACACGGCCACTCGCCGGGACGGCAGCCCTGCGCCCTCGGCGCCGCACGGGCGATCCACCACCACGGCGACGACCTCGGCCGGGAACTCGGGAGCGGACGCGGCCTCGACCAACGATCCGAGCAGTGATCCGACCCCCGAGGCGAGGACGACGACGCGGGCCGGGAGGTCCCGCCCGGGTGTCGAACGCGGGGCAGACAGCGTGCTTCTCCTCAGCTGCTCGGGCGGGTCAGGTGCTCTGTCGGCGTGGGATCACGCCGACAGGAAGCCTAGACGGCCGCCGTTCGCCTCCTCGATCGGCCTCGCTCGGGGACGACGCGCGTCAGGGAGCGGTGTCGGTGCCGCCGGGCTTCTCGGGCTCGGCCGACTCGTCCGGCAGGTCGACGATCTCGGCGTCGACGACGTCCGCCTCCACGGCATCGTCTTCGGTCTCGACGGTGTCGGTGTCGGTGTCGGTGTCGGTGGTCTCGGCTTCGGTCTCGGCTTCCACGATGTCCGTGTCCGTCGGCGCGGCGGCCGGGGCTGCGGGGAGGGCGGCCGGCTCACCGAGCATCGATGTGCCCGCGGAGTCGTCGGATTCACTCTCCTCGGCTTCGTTGTCCTCGTGCCATCCGTGGATGTCGTGGCGCCGCATCGACCAGGCGGTGACGGCCGCGGTGAGCGCGCCCACCACGAGGCACCACGCGAAGGTGGTGACGCCGAGGAGCGGCGCGTCGACACCGAGATGGCCGAACGTTCCCACCGAGCCACCGGCGACGACGCCGATCAGGACGGCCGCCACGCTCACGCAGACCGCGGCGGCGGCGGCACTGCGCACCGCGTCCGCCAGGGACGTCGTCGCACGAGCACACGCACGCCCGAGCACCACGGCGGCGAGTGCGGGGACGACGAGCATGACCGGCCACCACACCTGGGCCGACGATTCGGGCATGACTGCCAGCACCGGGACGGCAGGAAGCTGACCGCCGGTCGTCTCGGTGACGGAGACCATCGCCGCGCCCACGTGGGCGGACGACCCGGTGACGACCGACGACGCCGCCACCACGATGTTGGGCAGATACAGCACCGAGATCGCGGTCAGACCCAGCGCTCCGCCGATCCCGCCGCCGGACTCGAGCAGCGTGCCGAGCGTGGAGAAGGACAGCACGAGAGAGGTGGCGACGACGACGGCGCCACCGGCGAGCAGCACCGCTCCGGCACGCGCCGCCGGAGCGAAGGACGCTGCGAGCCACGGCGGCAGGACCACCGTGCGCATGAGTGAGGGCCAGGTACCGCGGATGCAGCCGATCGCCGCACCGATGCCGTGCACGAGGATGACCCACCCGAAGGTGGCGAGTGCGTTGGGCGTGCTCAGGGCGATGACGGTGGACGCGTCGTGAATCATCGCGAGCATCACCGCCGCCATCGCGAGCGGACCCGCGATCGCCGCGCCGACGACCCATCCGATGTCGCGACGGGTGGAGGCGTCGGTCAGTGGCCGCGCGACCGCCGACGACACCGCGTGCACCAGCACGAGAGTGGGCAGCAGCGGAAGGATCGACAACGTCGCACCGGCGATGCCCAGCGGCACCTGATGCACGGCCAGCCACGTGGCGGCCAACGCTCCGAACGTCCCCGTCAGGTCGCTGTTCGCGGAGACGAGCGTCACCAGCACCACGGCCGTGACGACGGCCAGGAGTAGCCCGACGGGCCGGAACGCCACGGTGAGCAGCATTCGAGCCTCGTCGGGACTCGGACCGAAACGGCCCCGCGTGTGCGGTTCGCGATCGAGTAGTGAGGTCATCACCGATCAGGTTCTCACCGTCGGCGCGGTGGAGAACCTAGGCGCGCCGACGACGTGGTTCAGCGGCGGTCGTCCGACCGATCGCCGAAGTCGAGTGCGCGGGTGGCTTCCGGTGCCTGCTGCTCGGGCGCCTGCTGCTCGGGCGTGTGATCCTCCGTGCTCGGCTGCTGCGCGGACGACTGCTCACCGGTGGGAGGTGTCGCGGACTCCGCCGATGCGGCGTGCGCGGGGGCGGTGTCCGCGGCGGTCTGGCCGACTGGCTGCCCGTAGCGCTCGGTCGGGGCGCTGTAGGGCGATCCGTAGCCCTGCGGCTGGCCGTATCCCTGCTGACCGTAGGCGCCGGGCTGCGCCTGACCCTGCTGGCCGTACCCCTGCTGGCCGTAACCCTGCGGCTGCCCGTAGGCACCCGGCTGCCCGTAACCCTGGGGCTGGCCGTAGCCCTGGGGCTGGCCGTAGGCACCCGGCTGCCCGTAACCCTGGGGCTGCCCGTAACCCTGCGGCTGGCCATAGCTCTGCGGCTGCCCGTAACCCTGCTGGCCATAGGCGCCCTGCTGGCCGTATGCCTGTTGGCCATATGCCTGCTGCCCGTAGTTCTGCTGGCCCGGACCCTGCTGTCCCGGGCCACCCGGCTGGCCGAACTGCTGCTGCTTCGGACGCGGCGCCGGAACCGTCACGACTCCCGAGTCGACGAGAAGCGCACCGACGGCCGCGGCCACCTGCGCGATCGCCAGGATCAGCACCAGGATCGACCCGATGCCGATACCGACGCGGACGGTCTCACCGAAGGCGGTGAACGCCGCCCCGCGGTTCACCAGCTGGAAGATCAGCGTGAGCAACGCGGTGACGGACAGCGCCGCGACCAGTCCCCGCGACGTCGTCTGCCGCGGCAGGAGGCCCGCGGCCGTGACGAGCGCAGCGAGGAGGAGCAGCGCCACGGACGTCGGGTCGCCCAGCTCGCGTTCGAAGAAGTTGGAGGACTCACCGCCGAGCGCGAACTGCGCGGACAGACCGAGCAGGAACGCGAGGACACCGGTGCCGACGACGACGTACGACGCGATACGGGCGACCTGCGTCGTGCGCGCCGCGATCTGCTCGGTCGTGTTGTCGTCGGCGCCGGCCGCGTCCGCGTCGACGGACGGGGTCGCAGCGCCGTCAGTGCGGTCGATCGACGCTGAACGGTCGTCGACCTGCCCGGTCTCCGTGGACGGGTCTCCGAAGGTGGTCGTCCGCGGGTCCGTCCGGCCGTGGTCGTGGTCGGGTCCCCCTGGTGAGAAGGTCATCTCGATTCCTCTTCCTCGGTGCTGGTCGTCGGTCGGCCGCCGACTGCGGCGGCCGCGCCGCTCACCAACACTACGGACCCGCGGTGAGTGACTCCTCGCTCAGGCGACGCCGACGGGTTCGCGGTCACTCGCCCGCGCGGCCTCGATCTCCCGCACCAGCGGCAGAATCTTCGCTCCGAAGTACTCGATCTCCTCCTGGAAGTGCAGGAAACCGCCGAGGATGAGGTCCACGCCGCGGTCGCGGTAGTCGACGATGCGCTTCGCCACCTGTTCGGGCGTACCGATCAGCTGGGTCTTGAAGCCGTCGTTGTACTGCACGAGGTCCTCGAAGCTCGAGTCGGCCCACATGCCCTTCTTGTCCGACGTCGAACTGCCGGCCTGCTGCACGGCACCGCGGAACCCCTCGACTGCCGGCTTATTCGCCTTCTCGATGATCTCGCGGAGGGTGTCCCTCGCCTCCTTCTCGGTGTCGCGGGCGATGATGAAGCCGTTGAGACCGAACTTCACCTCACGCTGATGGGCCCGTGCGACGCGCCGCACGTCGTCGATCTGCTCGGTGATGCCGTCGAAGTCCTTGCCGTTGGAGAAGTACCAGTCGGAGTACCGACCTGCGTTCTCCCGTGCCGCCGACGAATTACCACCCTGGAACAGTTCGGGATTGGGACGCGCGGGCGTGTTGAGCGGTTTCGGCTTGAGCGTGAAGTCGTGGATGCGGTAGAAGTCGCCGCGGAAATCGACGTCGTCCTCGGTCCAGATCTTGCGCAGCACCTGCAGGAATTCGGCGCTGCGTCGGTAACGCTCGTCGTGTTCGAGCCAGGGCTCACCGAGATGCGTGAACTCGTCTTTGAACCATCCACTCACCACATTGACGGCGAAGCGTCCGTTGGACAGATGGTCTGCTGTCGCACCGAGTTTCGCGAGCACGGCCGGTTGCCAGAGCCCGGGATGCACGGCGGCGATGACCTTGAGGCGCTCGGTCGCGAGGAGCAGTCCCAGACTGAAACTCGTGGACTCGTGTTGAAACTCGGCTCCGTAGCTGGCCTCGTACCGGACCTGGCTCAGCGCGTACTCGAACCCGTTGTTCTCCGCCGTCTGCGCGAGCTTCTTGTTGTACTCGAACTCCCAGCTGGTGCGTTGCTCGATGTCGCTGGTGACGAGGCCACCACTGACGTTGGGCACCCAGTAGGCGAACTTCACTTCGTCGGCGATCTTCTCTGTACTCATGCAGTCCTCGGTTCGATAATAGTGCGCGACATATGATTTCAGGAGTACCAGGTGGGCTGGGGCAACTCGCCGGTGAGCACGTGGCGGCCGACCTCGCGGCGCTTGTAGGCCACCGGATCGTGCAACGTGTGCGTGCGCACGTTGCGCCAGAAACGGTCGAATCCGTGACTCGACGCGGTGGCGCGGGCGCCGAGCCCCTCGAAGATGCCCGACGTGATCTCCAGGGCGACCTCCGTGGCGCGTGCCTTCGCCGCGGCGACGCGCACCTCGTGCTCGCCGCGCTCGTGCTCGGTGACGGTCCAGGCGTTCTCGTGGATCCGCTGCTGCTCCGCGGCCACGGCGTCCGCGAGAGCCTCTGCGGCCCAGAGCTTCGCGGTCAGGTCTCCGTACAGGTCGATGATGTAGGGCTCGTCGAGCGCGTTGTCCACGGTGCTGTGCAGCCACGCTCGCGTGGTGGTGCGCGTGTAGTCGGCAGCGGTCTCGAGGGCTCCGCGTGCGATGCCGAGGTAGAAGTTGACGAACACCAGCTGGATGATCGGGACGTTGAGGGTGTTGTAGACCCGCGGCTCGAACGCCTTGTTCGCGAATCCGGCGGCCGAGCTCCAGTCGGTGCGGACGTGATCGATGGTGACACTGCCACTCTCGGTGCGACGCTGACCGATGTTGTCCCAGTCGTCGTGGAACGTCAGGCCCTCGGAGTTCGACGGAACGATGGCGAAGACGTGGGTGTCGGTACCGGCGAGCACCCCCTCGAGCACGGTCACGTCGGAGACACGACTGCCCGTGGAGAACGTCTTGGCACCGTTGTAGACGATCGTGTCGCCCTCGTCGGTGATCTCGACGTCGTTGTCGCGCGGGTTGACCGCGCCGCCGAAGAACCAGGTGTTCTCGGTGGCGGCTTGTTCGACGGCAGCGATCTGCTCCTTCGTCCCGACCAGACGTGCCGCCCAGAACCACAGCAGGTGGTAGCCGAGCAGCTGTCCGATCGACCCGTCGGCGGCGGCCACGGCGCGGATCACCTGGTAGGCGGTCTCCCAGGTCTGCCCGCCACCACCGAACTCGATCGGCCCGAGAATCGTGACCAGACCGGACTCCTTCAACAACGTCACCTCCTCGTGCGGCGCCTCGGTGGCGCGATCACGGGCGACGGCGTCGACGGCGAGGATCGCGGCCACCTCGTGGGCACGGTCGATCCATTCCGCGGACGTCGTGGGAGCGGTGGTCCAGCGCGGTTCGGTGGCGGCGCCGGCGGGGCGGGTGTCGGTGATCGTCATGCCCGGAAGTACATCGCCCGGGTCGATGCGGAACCACCGTTGCGCTCTGGGTGATTCGAACGGTTCGCTCACTCGCCGGGTGCGGTGAAGTAGTCGGTGCCGTGCGAGTCGCGGACATGGACGATCCCGTCCCGGAGCATGCGGTGGTGCCACTGCCGCCGGGTCTTCAGGCCGTGGTGCCGACGGCACAGCGGCGCGAGGTTGCCGGTGACGGTCCAGCCGCCTCTCTCCGGGTCGGTGTGGTCGAACGGGACGACATGGTCGAGATCGCAGTCTTCACTGGGTACCGCGCATGCCGGGTGGACGCACGTCGGATACAGCGCTGTCACCAGCGCCGCGACCGCCTCGGACGGCCGGTAGGTCAACGCCCCGTCCGGAGGCACGGCGAAGCCCCCGTGGCCGTCGGGGTTGGCGACGGCACGGTCCACCGCCGATGGTGGGAGCGTGCGAAGATAGTCGACCTGCTCCCGGAGTTTTCGGTTTTTCGTGCTGCCCAGTTTCCCGGTGGTCGGTGTCCAGCCTGCGGGCATGCGGGGGGTGCGGCGGACTTCCCGCCCGGCGGCGGGCACCGGCGGGCCCGGTGGTTCGGAGTCGGTCGGTGGGTCGTGTTGTGGGCATCGGCAGCTGCACCCCGCCCGCGGTTCCGCGACCTCCGCGGCGGTGATCATCGCCTGCCACGTCGCATCCCCGGCGATTCTCCGGGCCACGTCCGCAGGAACCGGACCCCAACCGACGAGGTGACCGGGTTCCCCTGCCAACCCGCCGCCGTGGCGGCGTCGAGGACGATGACGGCATGATGGGCCGGTGCGGCCGGCGACGGCGCGTGGGCGCAACTCTCGTCAACGCAGTCGCACGGCAGAGGTGTGCCGGTGATGATCGCATGCGCAGCGTCGAACAACCGCGCCGGCAGCGAACTCGGATCGCACACCCCTCGGGCCGCCTCGACGATGGCCCGCTTCATCCCGGCGATCTGCTCTGCGGGGCCACGAACCTTCAGCTCGGCTTGACCTCGCGGCAGCTTCCTGACCGAGACGTACCGTTCCGTCGTCGCGCGCCCCCGAGCGATGCGGTGCCACTCCGCGTCGAACTCCGCGAGAATCCGATCGACCGCCGCTGCCACCGCACCCGGAGTACACCTCGACGCGGCAGCGATCACCCGCTGCAGCAGCTCTTCGGTGGCGTTCGGAACCCCGGCCACCGATCGGCACACCGTCCGGAACGCCGCATACGCCAACAGGCCCGCATCGAACGCCTCCGCCACCGCACGATGCGCGGTGCGGGTCAGGAACAGCCACTCGCTCACCGTGCGCGTCGACACCGACAACGCCGCCGCGACCTCCGCCACCGCACAGGTCTCAGCAGCCTCCGCGTCGAACACCCCACCCGGACCGAGCACCGCCGGCCGACGCGACGACTCCTGCACGTACGCACACGACGCCGACACGGTCCGGGCGAACGACGCCTGAGCGTCGACCTTCGCCGACACCACCACATCCACCGAAACCTCTGCGTCGTACACGAATTCACCCCCCGATGATGCCCCGATCAGACCGCCCCCCGACGACCTGAACAGACAGTAACCCACCCCACCGACACACTTTCGGGTCACGCCGTCGGATGCGCGCTCCAGCTCCTCGATCCGTTTCGGCCGTCGATACATGCGCGGACAATGAGCGCAGATCGCCTTTCCACCAACACATTCCGTGCCCGAGAACACGGCCGGTCGTACTGACCGGACACGTCGATCGAGCTCGAGGCGTCCCGGTCGGCGGTCAACTGGATGGGGGTGAGTGTGTTTCGGCCAGGACTTTCGCGAGTTGGCTGATGCGTGTGCGGGCTGCGTCTGGGGCGAGGACCTCGATGTGGTCGCCGAATTGCAGCAGTTGACGCACCGACTCGATGTCGGGGTAGCCGACGACGACGATGCATGTTCCGTTCTCCGGATCGGATACATCGTGGATGCGTGTCCCGAGGATGCGCCGCGCCAAGTCGAGGCCGTGTTCCGGCAGGCGAAAGGTCACGCTCACATGACCTCGACCCTCGGTGCGGTCCTTCAACGCGGCCCATGTGGTGCGGAGGGTTTCTCCGGGTCGGAGAGAGACTGGCGCGTCGAGTTGTTCGAAAGCCGCGAGTCGGTCCAGAGAGAACAGTCGTCCATCTCCTCGGTGGTCGGCGACGAGGTACCAGCGGCCGGACTTCGCCACGATCCCGTACGGGTCGACCACACGTGTCGAGGCCTCACTCTCGGCGCTCCGCCGGTATCGGATTCGCAATCGGCGTCGATCCTGCAGGGCCGATGCCAGATCGGCGACGTCGACCGCTGCTTCTGAATCGGCAAACCACGGGGTGCTGTCCACCAGCACGAGTTCCGCCAGTCGCAATGGGCTCGTGCCCGTGGATGTCGCGGCCTGGCGGGCGGCGATCTTGCGTGCTGCCGACTCCCACATCGCCGACAAGCCCATGCGCTCACGTTGCGTGCTGTCCAGACCCGCCAGAGAAAGGGCTTCCAACTCCGGTGGTTCCAGGTGGGACGCGTTGAGCCGCGCACCGGGGAGCAGGACGATTCCACCGCTGCGGCCACGTTCGGCGTACACAGGCACTCCTGCTGCCGAGAGCGCCTCGACGTCCCGCAGCACGGTCCGCCGCGATACTTCCAGACGCGCGGCCAGCTCCGTGGTGGTGATGCGTTGGCGGGTCTGCAGCAACAGCAAGAGGTGCAGCAATCGGGCAGCCTTCATGCGTCCGATCTTCGCAGAAAAGGTGACAGGTTCTGTCGTGATAGGCCGGTCCACTGTGGCGGTACCGAGAATTCACCGAGTCGAGGAGCTCCTGTGCCCGCACCGAACCTGTTCCTGATCGGCGTCCGCGACGCCGAGACCGCTACCAGCTTCTACAGCGACCTGTTCGAGATCGAACCGACCTTCATCAGTCCCCACTATGTCGCTTTCCAGGTAGCCCCCGGCGTCTTGTTCGCGCTGTGGACCGGCTACAGCGAGCACCTGGCCCCGGACACTCCACGCACGACCGAGGTCGGACTGATGGTCCCCGGGTCGGCGTCTGCCGTCGACGAGGTCTTCGCGAACTGGGTCTCGAAGGGAGTCCGTGTCGTCGACGAGCCGTACGACGCGGTCTTCGGCCGCACATTTGTGGTCAGCGACCCCGACGGCAACCTCATCAGGGTCTCGCCGATCGACTGATCTACCGAACGACGACCACCTTCCCGATGGTGCCGCCACTTTCCACCCGCCGGTGCGCGTCCTGCAGGGTGTCCACGTCGAACGGTGACAGAGTCGTGGTGCGGGTGCTCCGCAGAGTTCCGTCGTCGATGAGTCGCGAGACCTCGTCGAGGATGGTGTGCTGAGAAGTGCTCTTCGGCAACGACAACGGCACCGTGAACATCAGTTCCCAGTGCCAGGTCTGGCTCTTGGCCTTCAGCGGCATCAGGTCCAGGCCGACCGGATCGTCGATCGCCACGACCTGACCGTGCACTGCCATCACCGCGGCGTAGGCGTCGACATTGCCCTCGGAGAACGGGGAGAACACGTACTCGACGCCGTCCGGCGCCAGGGCACCGACCTCGTCCACGAGGGAGTGCCGATCCACCACGTGATGGGCGCCCATCTCCGTTGCCCAGTCGCGGGATTCGCCGCGCGATGCAGCGGCAACGACGGTGAGCGAGGTCAGTGCCCGGGCGAGCTGGATGATCATCGACCCGGTACCGCCGGCGGCCCCCATCACGAGAAGTGTGCCGGTGCTGTCTTTCCCGAGTCCGAGCCGGACGAACAGCGATTCCCAGGCGGTGATGGCGGTCAGCGGCACGGCCGCGGCGTCCTCGGCGGACAGTGACGACGGCGCATGGCCGACGATCCGCTCGTCGACGAGTTGGTACTGGGCGTTGCTGCCGTCCCGAGCTATGGATCCCGCATAGAAGACTCGATCGCCGGGCTCGAAGATTCGGGCGTCGGAACCCACCGCGACGACCTCACCGACGGCGTCGAAACCGAGGACCTTCGGGCCGTCGGACGGATCGAAGGACGAGCGAACCTTCGTGTCCACCGGATTGACGGACACCGCGTCGACACGTACGAGAACGTCGAATCCGGTGGGCGACGGAGTCTCTCGCTCGATCTGCACGAACGGCGAGTCGGGTTCGACGGAGACGATGGCGGAGTGAGTCGCGGGAATGCTCATACCTCGACGGTAGTCCCCCGGAACGACACGAGGGAGGCAAGCTTCCCGAGCGGGAAACCGGCCTCCCTCGTGTGAGAGAAGAAAGAATGGCTACTTCTTCTCGAGGATCTCGCGCGCGAGGGCAGCGGTCTCGGACGGCGTCTTGCCGACCTTCACGCCGGCCGCCTCGAGAGCGTCCTTCTTGGCCTGAGCCGTTCCCAGCGAGCCGGAGACGATGGCGCCGGCGTGGCCCATGGTCTTGCCCTCGGGAGCGGTGAAGCCGGCGACGTAACCGACGACGGGCTTGGTGACGTGCGCCTTGATGTAGTCGGCTGCACGCTCCTCGGCGTCGCCACCGATCTCGCCGATCATGACGATGATCTCGGTGTCGGGATCGTTCTCGAACGCCTCGATGGCGTCGATGTGCGTGGTGCCGATGACCGGGTCGCCGCCGATGCCGATGGCGGTGGAGAAGCCGAAGTCACGGAGCTCGAACATCATCTGGTAGGTCAGGGTGCCCGACTTCGAGACGAGGCCGATGGGGCCCTTGCCGGCGATGTTGGCGGGCGTGATGCCGACCAGTGCCTCGCCGGGGGTGATGATGCCGGGGCAGTTCGGCCCGATGATGCGGGTCTTCTTGCCCTTCTCGACGTTGTAGGCCCACGCGTACGCGCTGTCCTGCACCGGGATTCCCTCGGTGATGACGACGAGCAGCGGGATCTCCGCGTCGATGGCCTCGACGATGGCGTCCTTGGAGAATGCCGGCGGCACGAACGCGATGGACACGTCGGCTCCGGTCTTCTCCATGGCCTCGGCAACGCTGGCGAACACGGGCAGCTCGACGTCGGAACCGTCGGCTGCGGTGTGCTTGACCGTGGTTCCGGCCTTGCGCGCGTTGACGCCGCCGACGACCTGCGTGCCGGCCTTGAGCATCAGGGCGGTGTGCTTGGTGCCCTCGCCGCCGGTGATGCCCTGGACGATGACCTTGTTGTTCTTGTTCAGGAAAATAGACATAGTTTCGGTGCCCTCTACTTCGCAGCCAGCTCGGCGGCCTTGTCGGCGCCTTCGTCCATGGTCTCGGCCAGTGTCACCAACGGGTGCGCAGCATCGGCGAGAATCTTCCGGCCTTCTTCGACCTTGTTGCCGTCCAGGCGGACGACCAGCGGCTTGGAGGCGGTGTCGCCCAGCGTCTTCAGAGCGCCGACGATGCCGTTGGCAACCGCGTCGCACGCGGTGATTCCGCCGAAGACGTTGACGAACACGCTCTTGACCTGCGAGTCGCCGAGGATGACGTCGAGGCCTGCGGCCATGACCTCGGCCGAGGCGCCGCCGCCGATGTCGAGGAAGTTGGCGGGCTTGACGCCACCGTGCGCCTCGCCGGCGTACGCGACGACGTCGAGGGTCGACATGACCAGTCCGGCACCGTTTCCGATGATGCCGACCTGTCCGTCGAGCTTGACGTAGTTGAGGTCGTTCTCCTTGGCCTTCGCCTCGAGTGGGTCCGCCGCGTCGGCGTCCTCGAACTCGGCGTGCCCCTTCTGACGGAAGTCCGCGTTGGCGTCCAGGGTGACCTTGCCGTCGAGGGCGAGGATCTGGTCGTCCGGCGTGCGCACGAGGGGGTTGACCTCGACGAGCAGCGCGTCTTCCTTGATGAAGACGTCCCACAGCTTCTGGATCGTGTTGGCCGCGGCGTCGAGCACCTCGACGGGAAGCTTGCCGGCCTCGGCGATCTCACGCGCGAAGGCGAGGTCGACACCCTTGACGGCGTCGACGGGGATGCGGGCGAGCGCGTCCGGGTTCTCCTCGGCGGTGACCTCGATCTCGACACCACCCTCGACGGAACACATCGCGAGGTACGTGCGGTTCGTGCGGTCGAGCAGGAAGGAGATGTAGTACTCCTCCGCGATGTCGCTGGCCTCGGCGACGAGGAGCTTCTTGACGACGTGGCCCTTGATGTCGAGTCCGAGGATCGCTTCCGCGTTCGCCTCGGCCTCGGCGACGTCCTTGGAGTACTTCACGCCGCCGGCCTTGCCGCGGCCGCCGACCTTCACCTGGGCCTTGACCATGACAGGCTTGCCGATTTCTTCGGCGATCTGTCGTGCACCGGCGACCGTGTCGGTGACACGACCTGCCGACGTCGGAACCTCGTGCTTGGCGAAGAGTTCCTTCGCCTGGTATTCGAAGAGATCCATCAGCTCACCATCTCGTCTGCGTTGACGCCCGCTCGAGGGGTAGGAGCGGGTCCGACTTGCGACTGTAACTTTCCACCGAGAGGCCTGATCGACAGCCCGTCGAACTTGTGGTTCAGATCACCGACCTGCGCCGACATCTACTCACCAGTACGAAAAAATCCTGCCGCCACCAGCGCCGATGCCGCAGCGCCGACAGCGGTCACGAAGGCCCCCGACGACGCCGTCACGCCGGGGCCCGCGCCGCCGAGGATCGGGCTCAGCGCGACACCCGCCAGAGCCACCGCGGAACCGATCTGGAGCGCCGCGGCGCGCGACGCCCGAGCGCGGGCCGCGACGGCGGCGCCGATCAGGACGGCGGCCACGAGTACCAGCCGCCCCCACACGTCCCACCCCCACGGCAGCGCCCCGATCCAGCCGCCGGTCTCCCCATCCACGTCGTACTGCGGCAGGAGCAGCCCCAGTGCGGCGACCCCGGCCGCGACGGCCAGCGCGGCTGCGAGGGGGCGCGAGGCCCCGTCCAGATCGCTGGTGTCGACGCCGTCCCGCTCCGAGGCGCCCGCCGCGGCGACGAGCGCGAGCGTGAGCAGACCGAGCAGCGTGCCGACGACCAGCAGCCAGCCGCCCGCACCGACGGACACGCCGTCGATACCGACGCCCAGCACGAGCGCCTGCAGCACCGCGGCCGCGAGCGCCATATGGCCCGTGACGATCAGCGGCACGGCAGGCCGCACCGCGGCGGCGAACTCCGAGAAGAGCAACAGCACGCCGCCGACGACGGTCACGACGGCGTACGCGGCCACCGCCCGATCCCCCACCACCGTCGGGACGGAGCCGGTCGAGACGTCGAGAAGCGGCAGGACGGCGCCGACGCCGAGAGCGATGCCCGTCAGGACGGTCACCGCGCCCGCGACGACGTGCCGCCGCGTCGAGTTCGAGGGAGCGGCGGACCGTGCGAGCCGGGGCACGGAGGTCGTGGGTCCGGAGGTCGCGCGCGCCGTCGCCACCGTGGCCACGCCGAGGACGAAGAGCCCGCCGACTCCGACGACCGTGCCCGCGCCGAGGTCGATGCGGTCGCCCGCCCCCAGCGCGGCAGCCAGGCGGACGCCGACGACGGTCGCCGACGCCGCGACCACACCGGTCAGTGCGCCGACCGCCGCGGACCTGCTGGTCGACGAGAACGCGTAGGCCACACCCACCAGCACCGCGACCGCGGACAGTCCACCGCCGAGAGCCGACGCGACGGGTCCGGCGACCGGAGCGGGAGCGAGGACGACGGCATCGGTGCTCACGTACGCGGGCAGGAGGAACGAGGCGGCGAGTGCGAGAGCGCCCGCGACCCCCGCGGCGACCACGACCGATGCCGATCGACGAGCGACGGGATCCTCGTCGACGTCGTCCCACTCGACCGTCCGCGCCAGCGCGAGTGCCGCCAGCGCCCCGGCGACGACGACGAGCGCGTGCCCGAGCGTCACCACCACGGCTCCGGGGCCCGCCTCCAGCGCGCCGGCCGAGATCGGACGGAACAGCTCCAGCCGGTCGGCGTCGATCGCTCCGACGAACAACTGGAGATCGGCCACGATCGATCCCAGTGCGACGGCGCCCAACGTCGCGAGCACGGGGAAGACGATCGGCCGGGTCGCGCGCACCAGGAGCAGCAGGGCGATCGCCGCCCAGAGCGCCGACGAGACGGCGGCCGCGCCCCGCACCGGGGGACCCACGTCGGCGCCGCCGACGACGGGAACGTACGGAGCGGCCGCCACCGCCAGCGCTCCGACGACTCCGAGAGCGCGGGCACCGAGCCGGACGGGGTCGGACGCGGAACCTGAGGTACGACGGCCCGCGGATGTCGGCTGTGTCACGATGACGAACGGTATCCGGTCCTCGTGTCCGTCGATCGTGATGCCGCTCGCCTCCATCACAGGAAGATCACCGATGTGCCTGATCGGCGTCGGGACTCGTCCTCGAGTAAACCCAGGACACCTTGTGAGCCACCTCACATATGTGACCCGAGAAGCCGTTTGGCTTGCGCCCGCCGCGACCATTTCGTTACCGTCCACGAGGTTCCACATCACGGGTAGGTCACGAATCAGGAGGACGGCAGGTCTTGCAGCACCACCGAACTCCGTTCACACGCTCACGCTTCGTCTCGGACGCCACCGACGACAGTCGGTTCGATTCCCAACAGTACGAGGCCCAGCAGTTCGAGCACGACACCACCGTGTTCACGCCGGCGGACGGTCATCTGACCGATACCGGCCCCCTCGAAGCCCTCTCGACCGACGCAGCATCGTCCCCCTGGGACCGTGCGCACGAGTCCAGCGACTACGTGGCGTCCGCGCCCGCGTACACCCCGGCCGCCGTCGGCGATGCGCCCACGCGCCGCCGCCGCTCGGTACCGGCGACGTCCTTCCTCGTCACCGCTCCGGCCGGAGCAGCACCGTCGGTGACCTCGGCTGCCATCGCGGACGAGATCGCCGTCAAGCGCAGCGGCGCCCACCGCATCCCCGCTCCGCCGTCCGCCCTCAAGGGACGCGTCGCTGTCGTCGCCGTGGCCGCAGGTGCGGTCGTCGCTGCCGGCCAGGCCGCGATCGACAACGCGCAGCCCGCCGAGCGCACCGAGACCTCCGAGTACGCGCTGGCCGCCGGCCAGGCCCCGGCAGCTGCCACGTCCGCAGGAATCGTCGACAGCTCCACCGCCGCCGGCATCGTCGCGGACCAGCCGGCCGCGCACGTCGACTCGGTGCCCACCGCCACGTCGACCGGAGCGCCCGTCACGGCCCCCTCCACGTCCGCGGCACCGCAGATCCTCAACATCGCCGCACCGGTCGACCTGGGCCAGTTCTCGGAGCTCCTGGCGAAGGGCCAGCGCTTCAGCGAGGAGCGCGAGGCTCGCGAGGCCGCTGCACGGCGTCCCCTCTTCGCACTGCCCGCGCTCGGCACCTACACCTCCGGCTTCGGCTCGCGGTGGGGCACGCTGCACGCCGGTGTGGACATCGCCAACGCCATCGGCACGCCGGTGTACGCCGTGGCCGACGGCACCGTCATCGACTCGGGCCCCGCGGCCGGCTTCGGACTGTGGGTCCGGTTGCAGCACGCCGACGGCACCATCACCGTGTACGGCCACATCGATTCGTCCGAGGTCCAGGTGGGCCAGACGGTCATGGCCGGCGACGAGATCGCCAAGATGGGCAACCGCGGCCAGTCCACCGGCCCGCACCTCCACTTCGAGGTCCACCTCACGGGCGACAACAAGATCGACCCGCTCCCCTGGTTGGCGTCCCGCGGTATCGCTCTCGGCCCCGAGCGCGACTGAGTTCCCACACCTCCACAACGTCGAAGGTCCGGCGTCACCGTCATGCACGGTGGCGCCGGACCTTTCTTCCGTGCCCTCTCACAGCTTGGTCATCGGCACTCCGCCGATGAGCATCATCTTCACGCGACCGGACGTGCCGAAGTCGATCAGCACCATCGCACGCTGACCTGATCCCTCGGACTCGACGACGGTCCCGAGACCGTACTTGTCGTGGCTCACGCGATCACCCACGGCGAGCGTCAGGGTTTTGTTGGACCGGGCCTTGCCGAAGCTGGGTGTCGGGGTGGCCGACGGCGACGACCCACCGGACCATCCACCACGGGGATTCGACGTCCAGTCGCGCTGGCGCCCCGAGCCACCACTGGAACCGAACCCGCTGCCGACGCCGGGATCCTCCCGTTTCCAGTCGATGAGATGCTGCGGAACCTCTTGCAGGAAGCGCGATTCGGGGTTGTTGATGGGTTGTCCCCACGCCGAGCGCATGATCGCGCGAGTGAGGTAGAGCCGGTGCCGCGCACGCGTGATGCCCACATAGGCGAGTCGACGCTCCTCGGACAACTCCGCAGGATCACCGAGCGCACGCATGTGCGGGAACTGGCCGTCCTCCCACCCGGTGACGAACACGACCGGAAACTCGAGCCCCTTGGCCGTGTGCAGCGTCATGAGCGTGACGACGCCGTCGCCGTTGTCCGGGATCTGGTCGGTGTCGGCCACCAGCGAGACCCGCTCGAGGAAGGCGGCGAGCGAACCCGGCTCGGCCACACCGTCGGTGTCCTCGGGTTCTGCGGACGCGACGTCGAGGTCCGCGTTGATGTCGACCCCCACCTCGAGATCCTCGATGCCCTGAAGGTTGCGTGCGTCGGCACTGAACTCGCGGGCCACGCTGACCAGTTCGTTGAGGTTGTCGAGGCGAGCGCCGTCCTGTGGATCCGAGCTGGCCTCGAGTTCGGCGCGATACCGCGTGCGGTCGAGCACTGCCTCGACGATGTCGCCGATGTCCGCGACGTCGTTGCCGTCGGCATCGGTGGCGTTCATGGTGGCCCGCAGCTCGCCGATCATCTCCATGAACGACGCGATGGCGTTCTGCGCGCGCGTGTTGAGCAGCGCCACGGAACCGGCCGCGGCATCGAGGAGCGCGGCGTTGAAGCTGATGTTCTTCCGCTCGGCGTGCACGGCGACACAGGCCTCGGCACGATCGCCGATGCCGCGGCGCGGGGTGTTGAGGATGCGCCGCATGCTCACCGTGTCGTCCGGATTGGCCAGTACGCGGAGGTACGCGACCACGTCGCGTACCTCCTTGCGCTCGTAGAAGCGCACACCGCCCACCACCTTGTAGGGCAGACCGAGACGGATGAAGATCTCCTCGAGCGCGCGCGAGGAGTTGTTGGTCCGGTAGAACACCGCGACGTCGGAGTACTTGTAGTCGGTGCCGTCGACCAGCCGATCGATCTCCGACGCCACGAACTTGGCCTCGTCGTGCTCGTTGTCCGCCACGTAGCCGATGATCGGATCGCCGTCGCCGGTGTCCGTCCACAGCCGCTTGTCACGACGGTTGGTGTTGCGCGCGATGACGGCGTTGGCTGCCGCCAGGATGGTCTGGGTGGACCGGTAGTTCTGCTCGAGCAGGATGGTCCGCGCATCCGGATAGTCGCGCTCGAACTCCTCGATGTTGCGGATGGTCGCGCCGCGGAACGCGTAGATCGACTGGTCGGCGTCGCCCACCACGCACAGTTCGCTCGGGGGAACTGCCGCGACGTCGCCCTCCGCCGTCGATCCGGTGCCCACCAACTCGCGCACCAGCATGTACTGCGCGTGGTTGGTGTCCTGGTACTCGTCGACGAGGACGTGGCGGAAGCGGCGCCGGTAGTACTCGGCGACGTCCGGATGGCTCTGCAGCAGTGCCACCGTCTCGCCGATGAGATCGTCGAAGTCGAACGCGTTGGCCGCCCGCAGACGCTGCTGGTAGTGGCCGTAGACCTTCGCGATGACGGCCGGCAGCTCGGCCGGCTCCTTCTCCGCGTCGGCGACGGCCTGGTCCGGATCGATCAGCTCGTTCTTCAGATTGGAGATCTGCGTCGCCAGCAGACGCGACGAGAACTTCTTCGGATCGAGCTGCAGATCCTTGCCGATCATCGTGAGGAGCCGACGCGAGTCGTCCGCGTCGTAGATGGAGAAGTTCGAGTTGAGGCCGGGGAGCAGCGCCGCCTGGCTCCGGAGGATCCGCACGCAGCTCGAGTGGAACGTGCTCACCCACATGAAGTTGGCCCGCGGCCCGACCAACTGGACGACGCGCTCCCGCATCTCGGCCGCGGCCTTGTTGGTGAACGTGATCGCGAGGACCTGGCCGGGTGTGACATCTCTCTCCGCCAGGAGATACGCGATGCGACGGGTCAACACCGCGGTCTTGCCCGAACCGGCGCCCGCCACGATGAGCAACGGTCCCCCCGAGTGCATCACTGCCTCGCGCTGCTGGGGATTGAGGCCCTCGAGGAGCTGGTCCGAGGACCTGGTGGCACGTGCGGGTGACTGTGTGTTCATCGTCCGTCCAGATTACCGGCGGTCACCGACACCGACACCATCACTCGGGCCGTGGGCGCCGAATCCCTGTCGTGACACACGCACGCGGACGTCGGATCCGAACGAGACCGTTCGGCTCCTTCTTTACGCCGAGTGCGGGCCGGGCATACTCTTGCTCGGGCCCGGACTCGCGGACGGCACAGTGCCGACCGCATCCGGCCCCCTGACCAGGTATTTCGTGGCGTCCTCGAGAATTCTTGGAATCTACGTAACAGAACGTGAGAGCAGAGCGACACACGTTCTGACACGAGGAGTTGATATGAGCACAGCGATTCACACCACCGCAGCATCGGCATCGTCCGAGTCGAACGATCACGCCGACGACGCGAACCTGCCGACGTCCGAAGCCGAGATCGACGAGCTCCGCAAGGAGATCGACCGCCTCGATGCCGAGATCCTCGCCGCCGTGAAGCGCCGCTCCGAGGTCTCCCGCACCATCGGTCAGACGCGGATGGCACAGGGCGGACCCCGCCTCGTTCACAGCCGCGAGATGAAGGTCCTTCAGCGCTTCAGCGACCTCGGCCAGGAGGGTCACACGCTGGCCATGCTCCTGCTCCGCCTGGGCCGCGGCCGCCTCGGACACTGAGTCCACCGCTCGTAGAGCTCGACCGGGAACCGCCCAGACGACGGGCGGTTCCCGTGCCTCACCGCATCACTGCAGGGCGATGTACTTGGTCTCGAGGTACTCCTCGATCCCCTCGCTTCCGCCCTCGCGACCGAATCCCGACGCCTTGATCCCACCGAACGGTGCGGCCGCGTCGGAGATCACCCCGCGATTGACACCCACCATGCCGGTCTCCACGGCCTCCGCCACGCGCAGCGCCCGGTCCAGATCCCGCGTGAAGATGTACGCGGCCAGGCCGAACTCGGTGTCGTTCGCCGCAGCGACGCCGTCCTCCTCGGTCTCGAAGCCGCGCACCGCGAGCACCGGTCCGAAGACCTCCTCGCTCAGAATTCGGGCGTCACCGGGCACGTCGGTCAGCACGGTGGCGGGGTAGAACCAGCCCGGCCCGTCCTCCGCAGTGCCGCCGAGTGCGACGGTCGCGCCCTTGGACGCCGCGTCGTCGACGAGTTCGGCCACCGTGTCACGCTGCTCCTCGTTGATCAGCGGTCCGAGCTTCGTGTCCGGATCACTGCCCCGCCCGACGGTCATGGCGCGCATCTTCTCGGTCACCTTGGCGACGAACTCGTCCTTGACCGAGTTCTGCACGTGGAACCGATTCGCGGCCGTGCAGGCCTCGCCGCCGTTACGCATCTTGGCGAGCATCGCCCCCTCGACGGCGGCGTCGATGTCCGCGTCGTCGAACACGACGAAGGGCGCATTGCCGCCCAGCTCCATCGACGTCCGCAGCAGATTCTTCGACGACTTCTCCACGAGCATTCGCCCCACCTCGGTGGAGCCAGTGAAGGTCAACTTGCGCAGTCGAGGATCGTCGATCAGCGGCCCGGTGACAGCGCTGGACTTCGACGTCGGCAGTACCGACAGCACGCCCTCGGGCAGCCCGGCCTCGGAGATGAGCTTCGCCAGGTAGAGCATCGTCAGCGGAGTCTCCGAGGCGGGCTTCACCAGGATCGTGCATCCCGCCGCGAGTGCGGGCCCGATCTTGCGGGTGCCCATCGCCAGCGGGAAGTTCCACGGCGTGATCGCCAGCACCGGGCCGACGGGCTGCTTGGTCACCAGAATCCGGCCGTTGCCCGCGGGCGCCGGCGTGTACCGCCCCGCGATGCGGACCGCCTCCTCGGAGAACCAGCGGAAGAACTCTCCGCCGTACTTCACCTCGGCCTGACTCTCGGCAAAGGCCTTGCCCATCTCCAGCGTCATGAGCAGTGCGATGTCGTCGGCGTGCTCGGTGATCGACTCGAAGACCGCCCGCAGGATCTCGCCGCGCTGTCGCGCCGGGGTGGCGGCCCAGGACTTCTGCACCGCGACGGCCTCGTCGAGCGCGCGTGCGGCGTCGGCGGGACTCGCGTCCGAGACCTCGGTGAGCACCTCCCCGGTCGAGGGATCCCGAACCGGGAACGTGGCGCCGTTCTCCGCGTCGACCTGCTTGCCTCCGATCCACAACTTCGTGGGGACGGACGCGATCAGGTCCTTCTCCCGGGTCGTCGCTGCGCTGCTCGTTCCTTCGCTCACGTCTCTCGCACTCCTCGTCGCTGCTCGCCGGGTCGCCCGGTGGTACCGACTGTCTACCCCGTGGGGCGGAACTCGTCACGCACTCCCGCACGGCGATCGCATGTCAGCGGGCAGGCCGGAGGCCGGTCGGCATGTCCCAGCGGCTCGGGTGCCCAGCGATTAGGGTCAGGGCTCATGAGCGCCGACATCACGAGCACCGAAGCCTGGACCGAGCTCGTCTCGCATCACGAGGCCGTGGCCGATCGCCACCTCCGTGACTTCTTCGCCGACGATCCGTCGCGTGGGAGCGAGCTGACCGTCACCGCGGGCGACCTGTACATCGACTACAGCAAGCACCGGGTCGAGCGGCAGACGCTCGAACTGCTGCTCGACCTCGCACGCGCAGCGGACGTCACCGGGCGTCGGGACGCCATGTTCGCGGGCGAGCACATCAACACCTCCGAGAACCGGGCCGTGCTGCACACCGCGCTGCGTCTGCCGTCGGACGCGTCACTCGAGGTCGACGGCCAGGACGTGGTGGCCGACGTGCACGAGGTCCTCACGCGGATGGGCGATTTCAGCGATCGAGTGCGATCCGGCGCGTGGACCGGCGCCACCGGTGAGCGGATCCGCACCGTCGTCAACATCGGGATCGGCGGCTCCGACCTGGGTCCGGTGATGGTCTACCAGGCTCTGCGGCACTACGCCGACGCGGGCATCTCGGCGCGCTTCGTCTCGAACGTCGACCCGGCCGACCTCGTCGGCACCCTCGCCGACCTGGACCCGGCGTCGACGCTGTTCATCGTCGCCTCCAAGACCTTCGGCACACTCGAGACGCTGACCAACGCCACGGCCGCCCGGCGATGGCTCACGGCCGCACTCGGTGACGACGCCGTCGCCCAGCACTTCGTCGCGGTGTCCACCAATGCGGAGAAGGTGTCGAACTTCGGCATCGACACCGCGAACATGTTCGGCTTCTGGGACTGGGTCGGCGGCCGCTACTCGGTCGATTCCGCCATCGGTCTGTCGGTGATGCTCGCCGTCGGCCGCGAGGCGTTCGCGGACTTCCTCGAGGGCTTCCACCTGATCGACCAGCACTTCCGCGAGGCGCCGCTCGAGTCCAACGCGCCGATCCTGCTGGGCACGCTGGGCGTCTGGTACTCCAGCTTCTTCGGCGCGCAGTCCCGGGCGGTGCTGCCGTACTCGAACGATCTGAACCGGTTCGCCGCCTACCTGCAGCAGCTCACCATGGAGTCGAACGGCAAGTCGGTGAGGGCCGACGGAACGCCCGTCACGACGGACACCGGCGAGATCTTCTGGGGCGAGCCCGGAACCAACGGCCAGCACGCCTTCTACCAATTGCTGCACCAGGGAACACGACTCGTGCCGGCGGACTTCATCGGCTTCGCCGAGCCGACGGACGATCTTCCCACCGCGGACGGCACGGGCAGCATGCACGACCTGCTCATGAGCAACTACTTCGCCCAGACCAAGGTGTTGGCCTTCGGCAAGACGGCGGAGGAGATCGCCGCCGAGGGCACGGACGCGGACATCGTGCCGCACAAGGTGATGCCGGGCAACCGCCCGTCGACGTCGATCCTCGCGCCGAAACTCACGCCTTCGGTAGTGGGTCAGCTCATCGCCCTCTACGAACATCAGGTCTTCGTCGAGGGCGTCATCTTCGGCATCGACTCGTTCGACCAGTGGGGAGTCGAGCTGGGCAAGACCCAGGCGCAGGAGCTGACGCCGGTGCTGACCGATGCGGACGGCCCGGGCGCGGACCTCGATTCGTCGACGAGTGCGCTGATCGACTGGTACCGCGGCGAACGCGGACGCTGACGTACAGCGAGACCGCGCCGGTCCGTCGGGTCGGGGGTCTGACGGACCGGCACGGTCTCACACACCATGTCGCCGCCACCCGTCCGGGCGTTACACATCGGGCGAACTTTCTTCGGCGGCCTCGTGAACAACCACAACCGGGCGTGGCAGCGGTACGGTCGAACCATGAACGTGCGGATCGAACGCCGAGGTCCGGTGGTCACGGTGATCCTCCACCGACCTGAGGCACGCAATGCCGTGGACGGTCCGACGGCGGCCGCTCTGGTGGAGGCCTTCGAGGAGTTCGACGCGGATCCGACGGCATCGGTCGCGGTGCTGTGGGGAGACGGCGGAACCTTCTGCGCCGGTGCCGACCTCAAGGCACTGGGCACCGAGCGCTCGAACGTGGCGACCGAGCACGGTGACGGGCCGATGGGGCCCACGCGCATGGAACTGTCCAAGCCCGTCATCGCCGCGGTGTCCGGCCACGCGGTCGCCGGCGGTCTCGAACTCGCGCTGTGGTGCGACCTGCGCGTCGCCGACGAGGACGCCGTGTTCGGTGTGTTCTGTCGGCGCTGGGGTGTGCCGCTGATCGACGGCGGAACGGTGCGATTGCCGCGGGCGATCGGTACGTCGCGGGCGATGGACATGATCCTCACCGGGCGTGCCGTCGACGCGCACGAAGCGCTGACGTTCGGACTCGCCAACCGGGTCGTCCCCACGGGCACCTGCCGCGCTGCCGCGGAGGAACTCGCCGCGTCCCTGGCCGAGTTCCCGCAGGCGTGCCTGCGCGGCGACCGACTGTCGGCGCTCGAGCAGGAGGGCCTGGACCACCGCGCGGCGATGGCGAACGAGTTCCGGCACGGTGCCACCTCGCTCGTCGACGCGTTCGACGGTGCACAGAAGTTCGCGTCCGGCGCCGGGCGACACGGAGCACCGCTCGAGTGACTCGCCTCTCCGTCGTCGACGAGATCTTCCTTCGCACACATCGAGGCTTCGGCATACCCGTTGCGATGCAGGGCCTCTGGGTCACCGAGGAGCCCATCACCCCCGGCGCTCTCGACCTGATCGACGCCCGGCTCGCCGAGGGACGTCTGGGTGTGCGGATCGTCAGCTCGCGTCTGCCCGGCGCGCGTCGGCGCTGGGTCCGGGCCTCGGGGCGCCCCGGCGTCCGGTGGACGGAGCCGACCGACGACCCGGTCCGCTGGGCCGAGTCGGGCGCCGACGTCTCGCTCGACCCCGAGTACGGACCGGGCTGGCGTCTGACCGCGGCGCCCTGCGGGAACGGAACCGCCGTCTCGTTGGTGTGCTCCCACGTCATCGCCGACGCACGCGGACTCATCGACGCAGCAGCGGCGGCGCTGTCCGGCGTCCCGGACCCGATCGCCCCGGACGACGGCACCACCGACACCGCCGATGCACTGGCCACACTGTCGACCGTCGTCGGCCGCACCGCCGTGGCCGTCTCCGCGCTCGCCGTCAGTCGCGCCCGGCGCGCCGAACTGATGCAGTACTTGCAGGCGTCGAGGACCGGAACTCCTGCGCCGGCCCGTCCCGACGCGTGGGAAGCGCTGTCCGTGAGCACCGATGTCGAAGCGACGCAGTGGGATCGGGTCGCCGCCGACGGAGCGGGCACTCCGAACGTGGTGTTCCTGTCCGTCGTCGCGGCCGTCGTCGCGACGTTGAGATGTTCGGGCACGTCCGGCGACACCGACGGGTCCGTCCTGCTCGGCGTCCCGATGAAGGTCGAGGCCGGCGGCGCCAACGCGATCTCGGTGACGGCGGTCCGCATCACGGAATCCGACTCACTGGCCGACATCCGTCGACGCGCGAAGACGGCGTACCGAAGCCCGCTGACCGGTCCCGCGGGCTTCCCCGACGAGTTGCTGCACGTGGTCCCCGAACGCGCCGCCGCGCTCCTCGCGCCGTCGACGGGCCGGCGAGATGCTCTGTGCTCCAACATCGGCCCGCTTCCCGAGGCGGTGCGCACCATCGGCGGCCGCCCCGCGGTGCGCGTCGCCGCGCGGGCGATCCACCCGGGACTCCGACACGAGCAGTCCGCCGCGTCGCCGACCATCCTGTCGGCCTATCTCTGCCGCCACGATCACGCCTACACGCTGTCGGTGGTGGTCACCGATCCTGCGGCGGCGCACTCGGTGGAGCAGGTTCGCGACGCGATCGCGACGGCACTCGGGCATCACGACCTCACACCCGACTTCTGGTGAGTACGGTGAACATCACCGACTTCAGAGAGGTGAGTGCGTTCATGAGTGAGACCGACATCTACGCGAAGATCAAGGACCTGGTCGACACCGAGCACGAGTTGCGTTCGCGCACCGAAGCAGGCGAGCTCGATCCGAGCGAGGAGCGGGCGCAGCTCGACCAGCTCGAGAAAGCACTCGACCAGTGCTGGGACCTGCTGCGTCAGCGGCGCGCCAAGAAGGACGCCGGACTCTCCCCCGACGACGCCGAGGCGCAGTCCGTCTCACAGGTCGAGAACTACCTGCAGTAGCTAGACGAGCCCGTCCGTGAGTCGACGAGGGAGCACGCGCAACACGACGTCGATCGCCTTCCAGGTGAGGCCCGGCAGCGCGGAGCGCGTGACCTCCTTCTCGATCGCCGCGACCATCGCGGAGACGCCGTCGTCGAGTGAGGACATCAGTCGACCGGCGTCTCCGGCGCGGGAGGACATGTCGGTGGCGACATATCCGGGCAGAACCGTGGTGACCGCGATGGGTGTGCGGCGGAGTTCGGCGACCAGCGCCTCGCCGAGTGCCGAGACTCCCGCCTTCGATGCGGAGTACACAGCCTTGGATCCGGGTAGTCCGCGATCGGCACTCACCGACGACACGAGGACGAGGTGACCGGCATTCTGCTCACGGAACACCGCCAGCGCTGCCTCGACCTGGGACACCACTCCGACGAAGTTGGTGCGTGCGGTCTCGAGGTTGGCGTCCGCGCGCCCGGTGCCGAGCCTCGCGCCCTTTCCGAGACCGGCGTTCACGATCACGCGGTCGAGCCCGCCGAGTGTCTCCCGCAACGCGTCGATCCCCGACACCACCGACTCGTGATCCGTCACGTCCATCGCGGCGACCGCCACGGTGATGTCCGGATGCCGGGCGGTGAGCTCGGCGCGCAGAGCCTCGAGCCGGTCCACCCGCCGGGCACACAGCCCCACGTCGCGGCCCATCGCCGCGAACCGCCGCGCCATCTCCTCGCCCAGACCCGAACTGGCCCCGGTGATCACGATCTTCTGTCTCCCCATCGGGCACACACTAGCCACCACGACCCACTCAGAACTCTGGAGGATCAGTGAGCGACAGCAGCACCGACGAGTACGACGTCATCGTGATCGGCGGAGGGCCCGTCGGCGAGAACGCGGCGCAGTACGCGATCGCGGGCAGTGATCGCACCGCCGCCATCGTCGAGCACGAACTGGTGGGCGGTGAGTGCTCGTACTGGGCCTGCATGCCCAGCAAGGCGTTGCTCCTGCCCGCCTCCGTGCTGAACCAGGCCCGAGCGATGCCCGGGGTCCGCGAGATCGTCGGCGACGCGCGACTCGACGTCGACGCGGTGTTCGCCCGCCGCGAGAGCTTCACCCACGGGCTCGACGACTCCTCCCAGGTGTCGTGGGCCGAGGGCGCGAACATCCACGTCGTGCGCGGTCACGGCCGGGTGTCCGGCGAGCGCGAGGTGACAGTGGGCGATCGGGTCCTGCGCGCTCGGAACGCGGTGGTCCTCGCGACCGGCACCACGGCCACGGTGCCGCCGATTCCCGGACTGCGCGAAGCACTTCCGTGGACGTCCCGCGATTCGACCAACCTGCACGAGGTGCCGGAGCGGATCATCGTGATCGGCGGGGGCGTGGTCGCCTGCGAGTCGGCGACATGGTTGCTGGCCCTCGGCGCCGAGGTCACGATGATCGTGCGCGGAACCTCGCTGCTGGCCGGATCGGAGCCGTTCGCCGGGGCGGCGGTGGCCGACGCTCTGACCGCCGCGGGTGCGCGCATCCTGTTCGAGTCGCAGGTCGCCACGGTGTCGCGGCCCGACGCGCAGGACACCGGGTACGGCCACCTCCACGGTGGGCCCGCCTCGGTGACGATCGGCGACGACACACTCGAGGTCGACGAGATCCTGGTCGCCGCCGGCCGACGGCCGGCCACCAAGGACCTGGGGCTCGACGCGGTGGGCCTCCCCACCGGGGACCCGATCGCCGTCGACGACCATCTGACGGCGAAGGACGAGTGGCTCTACGCGGTGGGCGACGTCAACGGTCGCGCCCTGCTCACCCACATGGGCAAGTACCAGGGACGCGTGTGCGGCGACGTCATCGCCGCGCGCGCCGAGGGTCGATCGATCGACGGCAGCAGGTTCCGGGCGAGTGCCGATCACGGCCAGGTGCCCCAGGTCGTCTTCACCACCCCCGAGGTGGCGTCGGTGGGCCTCACCGAGAAGAAGGCGCGGGCCGCCGGTCTGCCGGTGCGGGTGGTCGAGATGGACATCGCCGTCGCGGGAAGCTCCCTGCGCCAGGACGACTTCGCCGGACACGCGTCGATGGTGATCGAGACGTCGAGCGACGTGATCGTCGGATTCACGCTGGTCGGCCAGGGCGTCGCGGAACTCCTGCACGCGGCCACCATCGCGGTGGTCGGCTGCGTCCCGCTGGAGACCCTGTGGCACGCGGTCCCGTCCTACCCGACGATGAGCGAGGTGTGGTTGCGCCTGCTCGAGGCCGCTCGCAGCGGAAGCTAGCCGCGCGGCAGCGGCTGGGCGCGCCGTACGGACAGTGCTGCTCGCTCGGGGTCGAGTGGGACCGGGGAGATCACGACGCCGTGTCCGACTCGCAGCGTGCCCGAGCTGATCGGCGCGGTGCGCAGACCACCGCGTCCGATCAACGCCTTGCGGGTGCCGTCCACCACCATGCTGTCCATCCACGCGCACGGGTGCGCGGGACGCCCCCCACGCAGGAGCACCGGGCCGTCACCGGTGTCGATGACGAAGTCCTCGCCCCGGAGCGGGTCGAGTTCGAGACCACGCACGACGATGTTGCGGCGGGCCACGCTCACGTCCCCGTCCCACGGCTCGTCGTCCGGGTGCAGGGCGTTCGCCTCGGCGACCGCCGTCTCCCACGCCTCGACGGCCAGGAACGTGATCGCCGCCTCGGTGTGCGCCTGGACGCCGAAGAACCGGTCGCCCCGGATGCCCTTCCCGGTCACCACCTCGACGGACGACGGCAGCTGCGTGCGTACGTCGGCGGCGGGCCCGTCCTTGCTGCGACCGAAGTAGGCATGTGACGGAGACACGAGAAGCTGCACGATCTCGATGGGACAGGTGAACGTCATACCCCGAGTGTGCTCACTCGGCTCTCCGTATAGTCGGCCGGATGGGGCAGGGAGACTTTTCGACAGAGATCACCACGAGCGAGGGGCGGGTCCGCGGATTCGTCGCGCGCGGTATCGCGCAGTGGCGGGGCATCCCGTACGCGCAGCCGCCGGTCGGACCGCTGCGGTTGCGCGCACCGCAGCCGCCGACGGCATGGGAGGGCGTCCGGGACGCCACCCGCTGGGGTGACGCGGCGGTCCAGGACTCGGGCCGCTCCCCCATCGGTCCCATCAAGGGACAGGGCACCAGCGAGGACTGCCTGACGCTGAACGTCAGCGCGCCGGCCACCACGCCCGCCGGCCCCCGCCCCGTCATGGTGTTCATCCACGGCGGCGCCTACACGCTGGGAACGTCGGCCACCTCCATGTACTCGGGCACGTCGCTGGTCCGCCGCGGCGACATCGTCTACGTCTCGCTCAACTACCGGCTCGGCGCCCTCGGGTACCTCGACTTCCGACAGTTCTCGACGCCCGACCGGACCTTCGACAGCAATCTCGGGCTGCGGGACCAGGTCGCCGCGCTGCAGTGGGTCCAGCGCAACATCGCCGCATTCGGCGGCGATCCGGACAACGTCACCATCTTCGGCGAATCGGCCGGCGGCAACGCCGTCACCACGTTGACGACCGTGCCCGCCACGAAGGGCCTCTTTCACAAGGCCATCTCGCAGAGCTCGGCGCCGGGCATGGTCGCCACGTCCGACCGTAGCGAGAAGTGGGGACGCGACTTCGTCGAGTTGCTCGGCGCCACTCCGGACACCGCCGCCGACACGCTCGCGGGAGCCGACGTGGCCGACCTGCTGAAGGCGGCTCACCGGCTGGGTTCGAAGAGCCTGAAGGAGACTCCGGGGCTCATTCCGTTCGGCCCCAGCGTCGACGGGGACTACGTGCCGGAGGCGCCGCTCGAGGCGTACCGATCGGGCCGCGCGCATCCCGTCCCGATGATCATCGGCAGCAACGAGCACGAGGGCACTCTGTTCCCCAAGTGGCTCGACGCCCTTCCCACGAATGCCGAGCGCATCGACCGCCTGTTCGCGAACACCGACCCGTCGGCCAGGGATCGCATTCTCGCCGAGTACCCCGGATACCCGAAGGGCCTGTCCGCCATCGACTTCGGCGGCGACATCACCTTCTGGCGACCGTCGCTGGAGATCGCGGACGCGCACACCGAGCACGCGCCCACCTACGTGTACCGCTACGACTACTCACCGCGGTTGTTCGACCTGCTGAAGCTGTACTCGACGCACGGTTCCGAACTGTTCGCCGTGTTCGGCGTCTACCGCGCCCGCGTCGGCAAGTTCTTCGCGATCCTGGGCGACTGGGGCAGCTCGGTGGCCGTCACCGACGAGGTGCAGAAGCAGTGGCTCGCCTTCGCGAGAACCGGTGCGCCCGAGGCGGACTGGACTCAGTACGAGGTGCCCGGGCGCGCCACTCGGATCTTCGACAGCGCGACGCGGATGGAGAACGATCCGCTCGGGTCCCGTCGCGCTGCGTGGGAGGGCTTCAGCGGCTACGACACACCGACCGGATCCTCGGCCGGTACGGAGAACGAGTCGTCGCAGGACTTCCGCTGATCGGCTACTTCACGAGACGGGACAGACGGCGGTCGGCGAGAATCCGGCCGCCGGTCTGGCACGTGGGGCAGTACTGGAACGACCGGTCGACGTAGGAGACCTCGCGCACGGTGTCACCGCAGACCGGGCAGGGCATGCCCGTCCGCGCGTGCACCCGCATACCGGACCGCTTCTCGCCCTTGAGCCGTGCCGCGTCCTGACCCTCGGACCGCGCGACGGCGTCGAGCAGGACCGAGCGCATCGTGGTCCACAGCAGGGTCACCGACTCGGGGGTGAGCGAGGCGGTGGTGGCGAACGGCGAGAGCTTCGCGGTGTGCAGGATCTCGTCGCTGTAGGCATTGCCGATCCCGGCGAGCAGTTGCTGATCCACCAATGCGGTCTTGAGCCGAGAACTCTTGCGGGCGAGTAGTTCCGCGAACTCCGGCTCCGTCACCGCGAGGGCGTCCGGGCCCAGGCGGGCGATGCCGGGCACCTCCTGCGGATCGCGCACGACCCACACGGCGAGCCGCTTGCGCGTCCCCGCCTCGGTGAGGTCGAACGCGGGGGTGAGCCCCTCGGGCGTGAAGAGATGGACGCGGAGTGCGAGCGGCCCCTTGCCCGGCTTGGGCGGCGCCGACGACGGATTGTCCGTCCACCGCAGCCAGCCACCGCGCGACAGATGCGTGACGAGCCAGAGCCCGCCGGCCTCGATGCCGAGGTGCTTGCCCCACCGGGCCGCGCCCGTGATGTCCTTGCCCTGCAGATCGGTGACCGGCGGATCGAAGGTCTTGAGAACGCTCAACGCGGCCACGTCGATGCGCCCGATCACCGCTCCCAGCGCATGCTCACGGAGGAAGCCCGCGAGAGCCTCGACCTCGGGTAATTCCGGCACACCTCGACCCTAATCGGAAGTCACGGTCGATGGACGAGATAGGTGTCCATCACCCAGCCGGCCTCGGCCCGCAGAGCCGCCCGGCGCGCGACGATCTCGTCCCCGATGTCGTCGACGGGGCCCGCCAGGGTCACCTCGCCGGGCGTGCCCAGGTTCGCACCCCACCACACGTTCCACCCGGGCAGCGACCGGAAGCTGCAGTCCGAGTCGAGCATCACCACGGCCGCCGTGACGCCGTCGGGCAGGCCCTCGTCACGAAGCCGGCGACCGGTGGTGGTGAGGACCGGCTCCCCCACCCGGTTCATCACGATGCGGTGCGCGGCCGCGAGCGCCGACGGACTGGTGACACCCGGTATCACCGAGACCTCGAACGGGCTGTCGAGCACCGCGCGCACCCGCTCCACCACGCGCAACGTGCTGTCGTAGAGCGACGGATCGCCCCACACCAGCATCGCGCCGACCGACTCGGACGGCTCCGCGTCCACGAGGTCGGCGAGCATCCGGGCGCGGAGGTCGTGCCAGGTGTCGACGGCGTCGTCGTAGTCCGACGGCGCGCGATCGCGCGGCGGATCGGTGAACTCGACCACGCGATGGTCGGTCGGCACGTGCTCGCGCAGGATGCGGGTGCGGACGTCGACCAACTCCTGCTTCTGCGCGCCCTTGTCGATGACGAAGAAGACGTCGACGGTGTTCATCGCCTTGATCGCCGCGACGGTCACCTGGTCGGGATCCCCCGCGCCGATACCGATCACGTGCATGGTCCTCATCTGCCTGAGCCTAAGGTGTAGCCATGGTCGCGACGCCCTACGAGGATCTGCTCCGCCGCGTGCTCGCGGAGGGCACGCCCAAGTCCGACCGCACCGGGACCGGCACCACCAGCCTGTTCGGCCACCAGATGCGGTTCGATCTGTCCGAGGGATTCCCGCTGGTGACCACCAAGCGCGTGCATCTCAAGTCGATCGTGCACGAGCTGCTGTGGTTCCTGCGAGGCGAGTCCAACGTCGCCTATCTGCGCGAGAACGGCGTCACCATCTGGGACGAGTGGGCCGACGAGAAGGGCGACCTGGGGCCGGTCTACGGAGTGCAGTGGCGCTCGTGGCCGACGCCGTCGGGCGACCACATCGATCAGATCTCGCAGGTGATCGACACCATCCGCCGCGACCCCGATTCCCGACGCATGATCGTCTCGGCCTGGAACGTCGCGGAGATCCCCGACATGGCGCTGGCTCCGTGCCACGCCTTCTTCCAGTTCTACGTCGCCGACGGAAAGCTGTCGTGCCAGCTGTACCAGCGCAGCGCCGACATGTTTCTCGGCGTGCCGTTCAACATCGCGAGCTACGCACTGCTCACGCACCTGGTCGCCGCGCAGACCGGCCTCGAGGTGGGCGACTTCGTGTGGACCGGCGGCGACTGCCACATCTACGACAATCACGTCGACCAGGTGCGCGAGCAGTTGACGCGAGACGCGTTCCCCGCCCCCACGCTCCGACTCGCTCCACGTGACTCGATCTTCGACTACACCTTCGACGACATCGAGATCGTCGACTACCAGCACCATCCCGCGATCAAGGCACCCGTAGCGGTATGACGATCGGGTTGGTGTGGGCGCAGGCGCACGGCGGCGTCATCGGCAAGGACGGCACGATTCCGTGGCGGGTGCCCGAGGACATGGCGCACTTCCGTGAGGTCACGGGATCCAGCCGCGTCGTCATGGGACGGCGTACCTGGGACTCGTTGCCCGCACGGTTCCGCCCTCTGCCGGGCCGGACGAACATCGTGCTCAGCCGTGACGCGTCCTGGTCCGCGGAGGGTGCCGCACGTGCCGCCACGATGGACGAGGCGCTGCTCGGCGGCCACGACACGTGGATCATCGGCGGCGCGGACATCTACCGGCTCGCCCTGCCGCACGCCGATGTCGTCGAGATGACCGAGATCGATCTGGACGTCCCCGGCGGCGACACGGTCGCTCCCGAGGTACCGGCATCGTTCACCCGCACCGAGGGCGCCTGGCAGACGAGCAGCGCATCCGATGTTCGCTATCGATTCGTGCGCTACACGCGCTGATTCGCCGCGCCGGGGCCCGCTGAGCGGGACAATACGACGCATGGACAAGAAATCGCTGACCGCGCTCGCTCGGCAACAGCTGAAGCTGGCGAAGACCGCGTCCAGCGGACGGAGTTCGCACACCGTCTACGGCGGACATCAGCGCAGCCTGCGGCAGACCGTCGTCGGCCTGGCCGCGGGCAACTCGCTGGCCGAGCACGATCTGAACGGGGAGTCCACGGTCCTGGTCCTCAGCGGCCAGTTGCAACTGGTGAGCGGTGAGCGATCCTGGAAAGGTTCCGCGGGCGATCTCCTCGTCGTCCCCGACGCCCGCCACAGTGTGGAGGCCGTCGAGGACGTCGCGTTCCTGCTGACCGTCGCGATGTAGGACGGGCAGGCCGGAGGACGGGCAGGCCGGAGGACGGGCAGGCCGGAGGACGGGCAGGCCGGAGGCCGGTCGATCGAAGACGGTCGTCAGATCTGTCAGACGGCGATGGCTTCGCCGCGTTCGCGGTCGCGGGCGAGTGCTCGGTCGCGTGACTCCTCGAAGCGCACCGCCTGCTTCTCGAGGTCGGCCAGGTAGTCGGCCACCATCTCGCGCAGCTTCTCGCCCTCGGGTCCGAAGTCGGTGCGCTCGAAGATGTCCCACTTGCGCAGCACCGGCATGATGACCTCGTCGAGGTGCTGGCGCAGGTCGTAGATGCCGTACTTCGCGATGAGGACGGCGTTGCGACGGAAGTCCGGCTGGTTGAGCCCCGGCATCTGGAAGTTCATGACGACGTCGGCGATCGCCTTCATCGTCTGGTCCGGCGCGAGCTCGATGGCCGCCGAGCACATGTTGCGGTAGAAGATCATGTGCAGGTTCTCATCGGCCGCGATGCGGGCGAGCAGTGCGTCGGCGATCGGATCGTTGCAGGCCTTGCCGGTGTTGCGGTGCGACACCCGGGTGGCCAGCTCCTGGAACGTCACGTAGGCGACGCCGTGCAGCAGGTTGGCGCCCTCCATCGGCGAGTCGATACCGACCGTCATGTGCTCCATCCGCGCCTGCTCGAGCGCGACGGGATCGACGCTCCGGGTGACGACGAGATAGTCGCGCATCGCGATGCCGTGGCGGTTCTCCTCCGCGGTCCAGCGACCGACCCAGGTTCCCCAGGCCCCGTCCATCGAGAAGTTCTCGGCGAGCCCGCGGTGGTAGGAGGGCAGATTGTCCTCGGTCAGCAGGTTGGTGACCATGGCCGCCTTGGCGACCTTCGACAGCGACGACTGCTCCGGCGACCAGTCCTGGCCGCCCAGCATCGCGAAGTTCTTGCCGTCGCTCCACGGGATGTAGTCGTGGGGGTTCCACGGCTTGGCCAGCGTCAGATGGCGTTCGAGATTGGTTTCCGCTACCGGCTGCAGTTCGCGCAGCAGCTCGATCTGTGACAGCACCTGTGGCATGAGGTTCCCCCGTGACGCGTCGTGTTCCGTCGACCTGGCCGGCCGACGAGAGGTGACGCTAGGACGGGTCCGATCGGGCCACCGCCGCCTTGCGTCGATGTTGGGACGAGTCGCAGGACGGTCCGATTCCGCCTGGCTCGGGTCACAGCGCCGCGAGGAAACGCGGGACGAAACTACACATATGAACTTTTATTGCCCTACAATCTGAACTTGCGCCCCGTTTTTGTGCGAGTGACGAGCCAGTCGACCGTCGACGTGGAGGGAAACCGCCACGTGACACGGAGTGGACGTACGGCTCGCCGACCGGAAGGAACTAGTTACGTGAGTGTCGAGAACACGCAGTCGTCCCAGGCGGCTGCGGTGGAGAAGAGCACCACCGGACTCATGGTGGCAGGCCGCACCGGCGTGCCGCCACGCGACCTCGAGAACGTCGCTCGTCGGACGGTGGGTCAGCCGGCTGCGGCCACCCGCACGTCGACACTCGGCGCGACCCTCCGGGCTGACGTCACGGAACTGACGGTGTCCTGCCTGTCCATGGCCGTCGGCGTCGGCGACGCACCCACCACCTCGGACGAGGACATCGCCGAGCTCGGTGGCCGCGCGGCGCAGTGGGCCCGCGAGGGTGTTCCGCTCCGCGCCGTCCTCGGCGTCTACCACGAGGGCATCCAGATGGGCTGGGACCTGGTGTCCGAGCGCGCGACGGGCAATCTCAAGGCTGTCGCCAAGGCGTTCGTCGCCCTGTCGGAGCGCATCTCGACGGCCGCGTCGGCCAGCTACGTCGACGAACTGCAGGCCGTCGCGAGCGAGCACCACACCGCCGCGCACACCGTCGTCACCGCACTGCTCAGTGGCCACAACGCTCGTTCGGTGGCCCGCCAGTCGGGCATCGAGCTCGCCGACTCGTTCACCGTGCTGGCCGTCTCCATCGCCGCGCATCCCGACGAGTCCAACCCCGCCCTGCCGCGCGCGGTCACCGCCCGTCGCAAGCTGCGCCGCGTGCAGGCCGAGCTGGCCCTCGTGTGCGACCGCTCCCCCTTGTCGATGCTGTCCGCCGAGGGCGGCACCATTCTCGTTCCCGGCGAGCGCGACGACGAATGGGTCGCCACTCTCGTGGAGCGCATGTCCGTCGCCGCCGAGACCGCGGTCACCGCCACCGTCGCCACCAGTTCCGTCAACGACGTGCCGGCCGCCTCGGATCAGGTGCACGAGCTTCTCGACCTCGCCCAGCAGCTTCGTCGACCCGCCGGTGTCTACCGCATGACCGACCTGGTTCTCGAGTACCAGCTCACCCGCCCCGGCCCCGGCCGGGCGTACCTGTCACGCGTTCTCGTCCCGTTGGACAACTCGCCCGAGCTGCTCGAGACCCTCGAGATCCACATCAACCACGACCTCAACCGTCAGCGCTCGGCGCGTCAGCTGCACCTGCACACCAACACGGTCGACTATCGCCTCAAGCGGATCGCGCACCTCACGGGGTTCGATCCCACGCGCCCGTCCGGAATGCGGCACCTGCAGGCCGCACTGGTGGCACGCAAGCTGGAGGCCATCTCGCCCAGCGCCTGACAGACATGTCGACCCGGTAGAGTGCTGAGCGTCAGCCCGGCTCTCGCCGGGTCGGCCCTCGTAGCTCAGGGGATAGAGCAACCCTCTCCTAAAGGGTAGGTCGCAGGTTCGAATCCTGCCGAGGGCACCGAAAGCCCCGCTACAGTCCAGCCATGACGCGTGCGCTCCTCCTGGTGGCAGCCCTGTTCGGCTCACTCTTCCTGTCGGTGCCGGCCGCGTCGGCAGCACCGTCGACAACCTGGCTCTGCCGGCCCGGCACCGCGGATCCGTGTGGTGGTGGCACCGACGCCCCTGTCGACTGCTTCTACGTCTACCCCACCGCCTCTCTGCAACCGGCGCAGTCGGCGAACCTCGACGCATCCCCCGAACTCGCCTTCGCCGCGGCGGCGCAGGCCCGCCCGTTCGACTCCGTGTGCAACGTCTGGGCTCCGGTGTACCGGCAGGCCACGCTGCTGAGCCTCGCCACGGCGGACGGCCCCGCTCGCGACGCCGCACTCGCCGAGGCCTACGTGGACATCGATCGAGCCTGGACCGATTTCCTCGCGCAACGGGACTCGAACCGTGGTGTCGTGCTGCTCGGCCACTCGCAGGGGTCACGCATGCTGCGCACACTCCTGCAGAACCGCATCGAGCCGGATCCCGCGACGCGAGCGCTGTTGGTGTCTGCCATCATTCCCGGCATCTCGGTGCGGACGTCGGACTTCACCACCGTCGCCCCGTGCACGGATGCGAGCGAGACCGGTTGCGTGGTCGCGTATTCCACGTTCTCGCGCACTCCCCCACCCGACTCCCGCTACGGCGGCGACGGCATCCTCTGCACCAACCCGGCGTCGCTCGAAGCGAATGCCAGGACGCCGGTACTGGGGCCGTTGCCGAACCTCACGGCGCAGTGCGACGGTGACAACGTGCTCATGATCGACGGCCCCGGAGCCTCGGCCCTGCCCACGCTGCCGAACGCGACCTGGGGGCTGCACCTGCTGGACCTGACGATTCCGCAACAGACACTGGTCGATCTGGTGCGGTCGCAGAGCGCGGCGTTCACTGCCTGATCGCACACCGATTCCGTGAGGCGCACACCCGCTGCGGCCTGTTGATAGGGGTGTGCGCCCACCAGAGGGGGGTGCACACCCCTACCGGGGCAGCATCTCCCGCGCACCCACCGCAGCCCCGGGCGCGCTGGTCACACGGGGTGCGCACACGCGAACCAGACCCGCACGCCGAAGCGCACACCGATTCCGTGAAGCGCACACCCGCTGCGGCCTGCTGGGAGGGGTGTGCGCTCACCAGAGGGGGTGTGCACACCCCTACCGGGCCTTGCACCGAAGCGCACACCCACCGCAGCCGCGCGCGCTCATCACCCGGGTGCGCACACGCGAACCAGACCCGCACTCCGAACCGCACACCAGTTCCGTGAGGCGCACACCCGCTGCGGCCTGCTGGGAGGGATGTGCGCCCACCGGAAAGGGTGTGCACACACTGCCGATCCCGTTCCGCCACAACAACTCCACCCGGCAGAGCGCCCACGGCACCGGCCCCACCCGCTGCGAGACGGCGGTCACAGCGACCGACCGGCTACACTGGGTCACGCTGCTGCGCCACTGTGCGCGGCGTACGTCGTGGAATCAGCACGAATTTTTCTTACGGCGATCGGAACTGCCCACCGGCAGTCTCGCCATTCTGCGCTCCGCCACAGGAGTGCTCAGATGCCCGAAAGGCACTCGAACTCTTCATGACTTCTCCCTCCTTCGCCGACCTCGGCGTCAGTGACCGTCTCGTCCGCGCTCTCACAGCTGCCGGCATCGCGTCACCGTTCCCCATCCAGGCGGACACCCTGCCCGACACGCTGAAGGGTCGCGACGTCCTCGGACGCGGAAAGACCGGCAGCGGAAAGACTCTCGCGTTCTCCATCCCCATGGTGTCCCGCCTCGGCGAGACGTTCTCGGGCGTCCGCAAGCCCAACCGCCCGCGTGGTCTCATCCTCGCCCCCACCCGTGAGCTGGCCACCCAGATCGCTGCCGCCCTCGAGCCGCTCACCATGGCGTCGAACCTGCGCGTCACCACGATCTTCGGTGGCGTCTCGCAGGCACGCCAGGTCACCGCGCTCAGCCGCGGCGTCGACATCGTCGTCGCCTGCCCCGGTCGCCTCGAGGATCTGATGAAGCAGCGTCTGGTGACGCTCGACGACATCGAGATCACCGTGCTCGACGAAGCCGACCACATGGCGGACCTGGGCTTCCTGCCCGGCGTCACGCGCATCATGAAGGCCACACCCTCGCACGGACAGCGCATGCTGTTCTCGGCGACGCTGGACAACGGCGTCGACAAGCTGGTCAAGCAGTTCCTCACCGACCCGGTGCAGCACTCCGTCGACGAGGAGAACTCCCCCGTCGCCGCGATGACCCACCACATCTTCGAGGTGGGCGGCGTCGACGGCAAGAAGGCGCTGGTCCAGCGCCTCGCCTCCGGTGAGGGTCGCCGCATCCTCTTCATGCGCACCAAGCACCAGGCTCGCAAGCTGGCGCGTCAACTCACCGAGGCCGGCATCCCGTCCGTCGACCTACACGGCAACCTGTCGCAGGCTGCGCGTGACCGCAACCTCGCTGCGTTCTCCAACGGCGACGCGCGCGTGCTCGTGGCCACGGACGTCGCGGCGCGCGGTGTGCACGTCGACAACGTCGAGCTGGTCGTCCACGTCGATCCGCCCGCCGAGCACAAGGCCTACCTGCACCGCAGTGGCCGTACGGCCCGTGCGGGCAGCGCCGGCGACGTCGTCACCGTCGTCCTGCCGGAGCAGCGTCGAGACCTGTCGGTCCTGATGCGCAAGGCCAAGATCGACGCGGCGCCGCAGCGCGTGACCGTCGACTCACCGGCCGTCCAGGAGCTGGTCGGCGACGTCGCGGCCTACGTCAAGCCCGCTCCCAAGGAGGCCGCACCGGCTCCGAAGCAGCAGCAGCCCGGACGCGGACGCTCCACCCGCGGCGGTCATGCCGGCAACTCCAACGGGGGTTCGGGTCGACGTCGTCGCCCCACCACCGCGCGCAGCGAATCAGCCGGTTACCGGGGCTGATCGCCGAGCGATCCCGACGCTGAGCACCGCCGCCACGACGCAGAGACCAGCTGCGCCGAACCAGGCGGCGGTGTACTCACCGGTGGCATCGCGCACGACCCCCGCCACCACGGACGCGATGCCCGCGCCCACCTGGTGCGAGGCGAACACCCAGCCGAAGACCAGCGGCCCCTGCGTGCCGAACACCTCGCGGCACAGAGCGATGGTGGGCGGCACCGTGGCGACCCAGTCGAGGCCGTACACGACGATGAACACCACGATCGACGGGTGCAGGGCGTCGGACAGCAGCGCCGGCAGGAACAGCAGGGCGACGCCTCGGAAGGCGTAGTACGCGCCCAGCAGCAGTCTCGGATCCACCCGGTCGGTGAGCCAGCCCGACGCGATGGTGCCCACGATGTCGAAGATCCCCACCACGGCCAGTAGTCCCGCGGCCGTGGTCTGCGGCATGCCGTGGTCGTGCGCGGACGGGATGAAGTGCACACCGACCAGCCCGTTCGTGGTGGCGCCGCAGATCGCGAAGCCCACCATCAACGCCCAGAACGTCCGCACGGACGACGCGTCCCGCAGTGCTCGGATCGCCCGCATCGCGGGATTCCCCGTGACGAGCACCGGGGCGGGCTGCTCGGTCGCCCCGTACGGCAGCTCCCCCACCTCCTCCGGGGAGTTCCGCAGGAACAGCAGGACGAACGGCACCACGGCCAGCGCACCGCCCGCCACGACCAGTGACGCCGTCCGCCATCCCGAGCTGTCGGCGAGCGCGGCGACCACCGGCAGGAAGATGAGCTGACCGGTCGCGGACCCGGCCGTGAGGATGCCGGACACGAGCCCGCGCCGCCGCACGAACCAGCGGTCGGTGACCATGGCGGCGAAGACGAGTGCCATCGATCCGGTACCCAGGCCGATGAGCAGTCCCCACGTCAGCAGGATCTGCCACGGCGCGGTGACGAACACGGTGAGGGCGCTGCCCAGGGCCACGACGGTGAGGGCGACGGACGTCACCGTCCGGATGCCGAAGCGGTCCATCAGTGCCGCCGCGAACGGTGCGGTCAGCCCGAAGAGCAGCAGGTTGACACCCACCGCCGCGGACAGCACGCCGCGCGACCAGCCGAACTCGTCGGTGATCGGCACCATCAGCACCGGCGGAGCGGCGCGGAACCCCGCGGCCCCGAGGAGTGCGAGGAACGCCACGGCGGCGACGATCCAGGCCCGGTGCACGCTTCTCGGGCGCGTGATCTGCACGGCGGCGTCGGAGTCGGACGTCATGGCTCACTTTCTCGTTCCGCGGGTCTCCGTCGGAACGGGAACCGGACACGCCGGTGGCACACTCGAGGGGTGAGATCCAGGACGGCCACAGGTCGCGGTACGAAGACGCTACACCCGGACGAACTCGCGACCGGATCGGTGATGACCGCCCTCGCCGTCGCGTTCTCGGTGATCGGCGCCCTCATTCCCGTGGCGGGTGCGCTGCAGATCGTCGCCATCGTCCCGTTGGCCGTCATCGCCCACCGCCACCGCCTGCGGGCACTGGCCGTCGCCGGTACCGCCGGCATGCTCGTGTCGTTCGTCGCGGGCGGGTTCGGCACCGCGCTGACCATGACGATCTCCGGAGTGCTGGCCGGGATCGTCGGAGTGAGCGTCCGACGCGGACGTGGGTTCACGTCGGTGCTCACCCTCTCGCTGTTCACCGGCGCCGTGGTGGGCGCCCTCTCCGTGCTGATGCTGCTGATCCTCAGCGGACTACGCGAGCTGTTCCTCACCGTCCTCGACAACTCGATCCGCGGCAGTGCGGACATCGTCGGCAGGATCGCACCCGCCGAGGACGTCGCCACCGCCGTGGCCGACTACGCCTCCTTCGCCCTGGGGTACTGGTGGGTGCTCGTCTTCGTCTCGGCGCTGATGTCGACGGCCGTCAGCGGCGTCGTCGCGTGGTGGGTGCTGCGCGCCACCCTGTCCCGCCTCGGCGAGCTGGAGTCGCGGGGCGAGTTGCCCGACGTCGTGGTCACCCCCGACGACGCGGCCGCACCGCACCCCGTGCCCGTGCGGTTGACGGGCGTGACCTACCGCTACCGGGGCGGTCACGACGACGCGCTGGGCCCACTCGATCTCGAGATTGTGCCCGGCCGTTTCGTGGCCGTCGTCGGCGCCAACGGATCCGGCAAGTCGACCCTCGCTCGCATCCTGGTGGGCACCGAGCCGACGGGCGGCCGGATCGACCGGACGGGTTCCACCGGGCTCGGCCTGATCGGCGGAACCGCGATGATTCTGCAGCATCCCGAGTCCCAGATCCTCGGTACCCGCGTGGCCGACGACGTCGTGTGGGGCCTGCCGGCGGCGGCGCGGCCGACACCGGACCGTGTCGAGGCCCTGCTCGCCGAAGTGGGCCTGGCCGGGTACGGGCTGCGCGACACCGGCAGCCTGTCCGGTGGCGAACTGCAGCGCCTCGCCGTCGCCGCGGCGCTGGCTCGCGAACCACGGCTGCTGGTCGCCGACGAGGCCACCGCGATGATCGACCCGGAGGGTCAGCGCGATCTCGTCGAACTGCTCGCCCGGCTCCCCCGTCGCCACGGCATGGCTGTCGTCCTCATCACCCATCGCGCGACCGAGGCAGCGCTGGCCGACGACGTCGTACGGCTGCACCGCGGCCGCCGGGTGATGCACGACCCGAACTGGATGTCGTCGACTCCGCTACGGACGGATCCGCTCCCGCCGCCCGGACCACCGTTACTGGTGCTGCGCGGCGTCGGTCACGTGTACGACCGACGCGGTCCGTGGGCCACCCGCGCGCTCGAGGGAATCGACCTCACGGTGCATCGCGGCGAGGGGTTGCTCGTCATCGGCGGCAACGGCTCCGGCAAATCCACGCTGGCCTGGATCATGGCCGGCCTGACGAAGCCCTCGGAGGGCACGTGCGAGCTCTCGGGCAAGGCCACGTCGTCGTCCGTCGGCACCGTCGCGCTCTCGTTCCAGCACGCTCGATTGCAACTGCAGCGCCGCACCGTGTCCGAGGACATCGAGGCCGCGGGAGGAACCGACGTGGGCACCATCGACGTCAGCCGTGTTCTCGATCAGGTGGGACTCGATCGCCGCATCGCGGGCGCGCGTGTCGACGAACTGAGTGGCGGGCAGATGCGGCGCGTCGCGCTGGCCGGACTTCTGGTGGGCAAGCCGGACGTCCTGGTGCTCGACGAACCGCTCGCCGGACTCGATCCGCCGGGTCGACGGGAGATCACCGCCCTGCTCACCCATCTGCGCCGCACGGGGCTCACCCTCGTCATCATCTCGCACGACGTCGACACCCTGGCGTCCGTCCGCTCGCGCACCGTCGTGCTCGACCACGGCACCGTGGCGCCCGAGTCCACGAACGACACCATCGAACGAGGAGCGACCCGGTGAGAGGCACACTGCTCCGCGAACTTCCGCGGGAGACGTCGGTCCACCGACTCTGGGCGGGAACGAAACTCGTGGCGGTCACGCTGCTGGGCGGGTCGCTGGTGGTCTACCCGACCTGGCCGATGCTCGCCGCGGTGTCCGTCGTCCTGCTGCTCGCGGCGATCGCCGCGCGGGTCCCGGTGTTCGCGATCCCCGTTCCGCCGTGGTGGCTCTGGGGACTGGTCGCGTTCGGTGCCGCGGTGAACGTGGTGGTCGGCGTCGACGCCGTGTGGATCTACTTCCGCGGCATCCTGTTCGGCGTCGTGCTGCTGTGGGCGACGCTCACCGTGGCCTGGACGACGTCGATGGCGGACATCGCACCGGCCATCGCGACTCTGTTGTCGCCCCTGCGCAGAGTCGGTGCGCCCGTGGACGAGTGGGCCGTCTCGATGGCTCTGCTGCTGCGGTCGCTGCCGATGTTGGTCGACGACGTCTACACGCTGGTGGCCGCACGCAAGCTCCGACCCCGCAAGAGCACGCGCAGCGGCAAGACGCAGGACACATTCCTCATCGACATCATGGCCGCCATCATGTCGGTGGCCATCCGGCGGTCGGCCGACATGGGCGAGGCGATCGCGGTGCGCGGCGGCAGCGGCAGCATCACGTCGGGCCGACGTCGCCCGCACGGATCCGACGCGGTCGCCCTGGTGCTGGTGATCGCCGCGTGCGCGACGGGGGTCGTACTGTCCTGACGCTCAGGAGAAGACGGTGACGAACGTGTCGACGGACTTCTCGATGTCGCCCTTGAGCGCCCGCGCCACACCGGATCCCACGGGACCGAACAGGGGCGCGCCGCCGAGATCGATCGTCATCTTCAGCTCGGAGCCGTCCTTCTTCTCCGCGACGGTGAGCTTCAGCGAGACCTTGACCCCGCCCTTGCCCGCGCCCTTCAGTTCGAGCTCGCGCGGCGGGGAGTACTTCTTCACGGTCCACTGCACCCGGTTCCGCATGCCCTTGACCGACACCACGGACGCCATCTGCGTGCCCTCGGACAGTTCGGCGGGCAGGTCGCCGCGCCACCCGTCGTGAATGCTGAGCCATTCCTCGTACCGCGTCAGATCGGATGCGCCGTTCCAGGCATCCTCCGCGGACAGAGGAACGATGCGGACCACCTCGAGTTTCGCCACGCCGTGAACACTAGCGCGTGACGACACCCGCGGTGGCCCGCATCGTGTCCGAACTTCCAGGACGAATCCTAGTGAGCGACCGGCTTCTCGGCGCCGACGCCGGTGAGGGATCGCACCTCCATCTCCGCTGCCTTGTCGGTGCTCTCGTTGTCCTTGCTCGTCAGCGTTCCCACGATGCCGAGGATGAAGGCGAGCGGGATCGAGACGATGCCCGGGTTCGACAGGGGGAACCAGGCGAAGTCCGAGCCCTTGATCATCGCCGTCGCCGAGCCGGACACGGCCGGGGAGAAGATGATGAGCACGATGGTGGAGATCAGACCGCCGTACATGCTCCACAGCGCGCCGCGCGTGGTGAAACGTCGCCAGAAGAGCGAGTACAGGATGGTCGGCAGGTTGGCCGCCGCGGCGACCGCGAAGGCCAGCGCCACGAGGAAGGCGATGTTCTGTCCGTTGGCCAGGATGCCGCCACCGATGGCGAGGATGCCGATGACGACGGCGGTGATGCGAGAGACCTGGACCTGCTTCTTGTCGTCGACCTTGCCCTTCTTGATGACACCGGCGTAGATGTCGTGAGCGAAGGACGCGGACGCGGTGATGGTGAGGCCGGCGACGACCGCGAGGATCGTCGCGAAGGCGACCGCCGAGATGACGCCCAGCAGGATCACGCCGCCGAGTTCGAAGGCGAGAAGCGGTGCGGCAGCGTTCTGTCCGCCGGCCGCGGCGAGGATGCGGTCCGGTCCGACGATGGCGGCGGCGCCGTAGCCGAGCACCAGCGTGAAGAGGTAGAACGCACCGATCAGCGCGATCGCCCAGACGACGCTGCGACGGGCTTCCTTGGCGGTGGGCACCGTGTAGAAGCGCATGAGCACGTGCGGCAGGCCGGCCGTGCCGAGCACCAGGGCGATACCGAGCGAGACGAAGTTCAGCTGCGACGTGGCCGAGCCGCCGTACTGGGCGCCGGGGGCGAGAACGTCACGCGCGGCGACGGTCTCGGAGACCGAGTCGCCGACCATGGTCTGCGCGCTGCCGAGGATCTCGGACAGGTTGAAGCCGAACTTGGCCAGCACCATCACCGTCATGAGACCGGCACCGGCGATGAGCAGCGCGGCCTTGATGATCTGCACCCAGGTGGTGCCCTTCATACCGCCGACGAGGACGTAGACGATCATGAGGACGCCGACGACCGCGATGACGATGGACTGTCCCGTGCGATCCGAGATGTCGAGGAGCAGTGCGACGAGGCCGCCGGCTCCGGCCATCTGCGCGAGCAGGTAGAAGAACGACACCGTGAGTGTCGACAACGCGGCGGCGGTACGCACCGGGCCCTGCTTGAGGCGGAAGCTCAGCACGTCGGCCATCGTGAACTTGCCGGTGTTGCGCAACATCTCGGCGACGAGAAGCAGGGCGACGAGCCACGCGACGAGGAAGCCGATGGAGTACAGGAAGCCGTCGTAACCGTAGACGGCGATGGCGCCCGCGATGCCGAGGAAGCTCGCCGCGGAGAGGTAGTCACCGGCGATGGCGACACCGTTCTGCGGTCCGGAGAAGCCGCCGCCCGCGGTGAAGAACTCCGCGGAGGTGGCGTTCTTCTTGCTGGCCTTGATCACCACGGCCATGGTCACGATGACGAAGACCGCGAAGATCGAGATGTTGACGAGCGGGCTGCCGACGGTCTCGGCCTCGATCGTCTGCTGGGCCAGGAACTGCTGCGCGGCAGAGTAGGTGGTCACTGGAGGGGTCCTTCGAGTTCGTCGCGGATCTTCGCGGCACGGGGGTCGAGCTCACGGTTCGCGAACTTCACGTAGATGCCGGTGATGGCGAACGTCGTCACGAACTGTCCGAGTCCGAGCAACAGTCCGACGTTGATGTTGCCGAAGACGCGGGTGGCCATGAAGTCGTGTGCGTACGCCCCGAGGAGCACGTACGTCGTGTACCAGATGAGGAAGAAGGCGGCCATCGGGAAGACGAAGCCGCGCAGGCGCTTCTTGAGTTCCTGGAACTCGGGCGTGGCCTGCATGTCGACGAAGTCCTGGGGGGACGGGGTCCGGGGT